>NZ_JAPJZI010000001.1:1963975-2618633 GCF_027944115.1 Hoeflea prorocentri
GTCTGCCAGGCGACCGTTGGAGTACGCCTTGTTTCCGACGAAGTTGATCGACGTGATCTTTGTGCGACCGCCTTCACTTATGTCAAATGCGACGTTTACGCGTCCACCGTTCAGATTAACGACCTGTGTCGTTACCGTGGCATCGCTGCGGCCGATCCTGTCATAGGCTTCGCGGATCGCGTCCGCATCGTACTCGATTGTTGTTTCACTGTAGGGTCCAAGCGGTCTGGATTGGACAATCGCCTCGAGCTGCTTGTCCTTGATCTTCTTGTTTCCGTTAAAAACAATCTGGTTAATGATCAGGTTTTCATCAACCGTAACAATGAGAACGCGACCTCTTTGATCTATTCTCACATCGGAAAACAAGCCGGTGGCAAACAGCTGCTTAATGGATTCATCGATATCCACATTGGTGAAATTCACGCCTGGCTTAATGGTCATATTGCCGCGAATGGTGTCTGCATCGACACGCTGATTGCCGCGAACGTCTATCGTATTAACGACAGCAGCCTGAGCAGTCACGGCAGAGGCCAAAAAGGCCGCACCGGCACCGCTCAAAACAACACACATGGAAAGAGCTAGCGCGGATAGCGCGCCCAGTAACTTTGAACCGGCCTTCATTGGCGTCTTTTACCCTTTTCCCAATGTCCCCAGAGCACGATCATGCGAATCCTGCTTAGCTGCCGTTTTACTATGTTTTGAGCGACACGCAAGCCATTGAGTTATTTTCTGTTTGTTAACTGTCAACAAGTGGCGAAATCGCAACGCTAGAGCGGGTTTTACTTATGACGATTTGTTAAAACCTTGAAGCAATTCGCGAGCCCGCAAGACCGGAACGGCCCAACCGGCCGGTCTATAGCAATCAACCGATCCATCTCGATATATCAATCCACGTCACAAACAGCATCAACATCAAAACCAGGCTCAATCCGATCTTGAACGCGATCTCCTGAGTTTGCTCACCAACCGGGCGGCCGCGAACAATCTCGGCAGCGTAAAAAACCAGGTGACCACCATCAAGGACCGGAATTGGCAGCAGATTAAGAAATCCAATCGAAACCGATAGCACGGCAGCCAATTGCAGAAGCGCGCCGGGCCCAAGTGTCGCCACCTGCCCGGACATTTGGGCGATACGGATGGGCCCCCCCAGCTGGTCCGGCTTTTCGCGCCCCACAATAATGTTTCCGACATACCCGACGGTGCGCGATACGATGTACCAACTTGAGTTGACACCCTCCAAAAGCGCTTGGGCAGGGTTCAAGTCAAGTGTCCTGAAGTTGCCCGTATCGGGATTGGTACTCACGCCGATAAGCCCGACTTCCAGCTTGTTGCCGAACTGGTCCTCGATCTCCGATCGGCGTGGCACGAGGGGTATCTCCAAACTGTCTCCACCGCGCTCTATGGTGACGACGATAGGCACCTCTGGCCGCGGCGAAACGTAGCGACGCACATCCTCAAACGTTGGGACCGGCGTTCCATCGATCGCAATGATGATATCACCCGGAAGCAACCCGGCCTCTTCCGCCGCGCTACCGGTCTGGATATCGGCGATCACCGGGTCAGCGACGGGCTTACCGTAAAGGCTGAACATGACGGCAAATATCAGGATCGCAAGAATGAAATTCGCAATTGGCCCGGCGGCAACAGTTGCAACGCGTTTCCAGACATTCGACCCCATGAACGTGCGGGCCCTGTCTTCTTCGCTCATGGCTTCAACGCCCTCGAAATCAGGTGCGCTTGCGGCGTTTTCATCGCCAAAAAACTTGACGTAACCCCCTAAGGGGATTGCGGAAATCTTCCATCGTGTGCCATGCCGATCATTGAAGCCGACAAGTTCGGGGCCAAAGCCGACGGAAAAGGTGACTATGCCGATGCCGCACCAGCGGCCGACCAGATAGTGACCCATCTCATGTACAAAAACGACCAGCGTCAGAACGATGAGAAAAGGAACGATATATCCGACAAGGAGGCTGTAAACCGATAACAGAAAGTCCATTGAGTTCAGTCGTCCCTCGTTTTCAAGGCCCAAGCAGTTGAAGTGCGATACCGTTGCCGCCGTCAGCCGACATTCTATGTCCTGGCAACGCGACCCCGACAAGATATGCAGAAAATGCGGCAAATATGATGCTGTCAACGCGATCCATCACACCACCATGACCGGGAATGATGGTGCCGGAATCCTTGACACCAAACTGCCGCTTGAAGCCTGACTCGAACAGGTCGCCGACTTGTCCTGATACAGAGATTAGAGTTGCAAGGACAATAATCCAGCCAACGCTTGAGCCGACCAGTACAACGGCGGCGATGGTGCCGGCAACAACACCGCCGAACAAGCCGATTGCAAATCCGGACCAGGTCTTGCCCGGCGAGATTACCGGCGCCAACTTTGGCCCGCCAAAGTGCCGGCCTCCGAAATAGGCACATATGTCGGTGGCCCACACGACAGCGAACAAGAAGATGAGAATAGCAAAACCGTATTGTCCTGAGTCACGCAGTTCGGCAAAAGCCACTCCGGCAAATCCCGCATAAACCACACCGATTGCGGGCCAGGCGTCCCGCCCTTCCAGCGCCCTGACAAGCATGCACAGGCCCGCACCGGCAGCTGAAACCGCCATGGCAAGCCCGCCCCACCTGGCGAAAATACATATGGCCACCAACAGAAGCGATACGGCCCCGATAGCCCAGACTGTCTTGCTTAGCTGCCTGGTCTGAACAATCCGGAACCACTCGTAGAACACGAGGCCCATTCCAACTACCGACAACAGCTTGAAGGCAAGACCGCCAATCCAAGTCAAGGCTAGAACCACCAGCCCAAGCGTAACGCCGGAAGCCGTTCGGACCAGAAGCTCACGAGACATCAAGAACCCAATGCCAGGTCACGTTCCGCGACACTGCCGAAACGTCGGTCGCGGCAGCTGTATTGCCGAATTGCCTCCTCGAAATCGGCACGCCCGAAATCCGGCCAAAGACAGGGAAGAAATACAAACTCCGCATAGGCTGCCTGCCAGATCAGGAAGTTGGAAATCCTCTGTTCACCACTCGTACGGATAATGAGATCGGGATCCGGGATTCCAGCCGTGTCCAGCGCATTGCTGATCGCGTCTTCATTGATTGACTGCGGATCGAGCTCTCCGCGCGCAACCTGATCGACCAGCCCCCTGGCGGCGCGCGCTATGTCATCTCGCCCGCCGTAGTTGAAAGCGATGATAAGCTCGAGCGCGCTGTTGTTGCGGGTCAGGTCCTCTGCTTCCGCCAGAAGCGAAAGAATATCCGCTTTCAACGCCCTGCGGTTGCCGATAACCCGGACACGCACACCTTCGCGGTGCAACTCCGCCAAATCGCGGCGCACAAAAAACTTGAGAAGCCCCATGAGGTCGTTCACCTCGTCTTCAGGGCGGCTCCAGTTTTCCGATGAAAATGCAAATAGCGTCAAATACCGGATGCCGAGTTCGCCGGCGGACCTGACAGCTTCACGGACAGCCTCAACGCCCATACGGTGGCCGGTTGTGCGCATCTGCCCGCGACGCTGCGCCCATCGTCCATTGCCGTCCATGATGATGGCCACGTGTTGAGGCGTATTCAACGATCGACCCCTGCTCTAGCCTTTCAAACGGTAATTCGACGCCGATTCGCGCGACAATTAAACCTGCATGATTTCGGCTTCTTTGTCACTCAGCAGCCTGTCTACTTCTGCAATCATCTCGTCGGTCAGCTTCTGCACGTCCTCAGCCTGATCGTGGCTTTCATCCTTGCTGATGTCGCTGTCCTTCTCGGCCTTCTTCAATGCGTCCATCCCGTCACGTCGCACATGCCTTATCGCGACCCGGCCGTTTTCAGCATAATTGTGCGCGACCTTTACAAGCTCTTTGCGGCGCTCTTCGTTCAACTCCGGAAGCGGAATACGCAAAGTTGCGCCATCCGTTACCGGATTGAGGCCGAGATTGGATTCACGAATTGCCTTCTCGACCGAACCGACCATCGACTTGTCCCATACGGAGACAAGGATCATGCGCGGCTCCGGAACCGAAATGTTCGCCACCTGATTAAGCGGCATTTTGGAGCCGTAAGCATCGACCGACACCGGGTCGAGCACGTTGGCCGATGCTCTGCCGGTACGCAAGGCCGCGATATCGGTCTTGAACGCGGAAATCGCACCTTCCATACGGCGCCTCAAATCAGCAAAATCTGCACCCTCAGTCATCGTCAACCAATCTCCAATTTATACCGGACTTGCCGCATTGCCCGATATCCAAACTACAAACGCTAAGAGGTCTACATCAGCATATCGTGAAACTACCGATCAGCCATGAGCTGGTCTATACCTTCCATCAGCTGTCTGTGACCACCGTCGCACGACCACCACCATTGAGAATTGCCGCAAATCCACCTTCTTCATGTATCGAGAACACAATGATGGGTATGGCATTTTCTCTCGCAAGCGCCACCGCTGCGACATCCATTACCGCAAGCCCTTTGTCCAGAACCTCGTCATGCGTCAAGGTGTCGTAACGGCTCGCTTCCGGATTGGTTTTGGGATCATCGGAGTAAATGCCGTCGACCTGCGTTCCCTTGAAAATAGCCTCTGCGCCCATCTCAGCAGCCCGCAGTGCCGCAGCCGAGTCGGTGGTGAAAAAGGGATTTCCCGTTCCGCCGGCAAATATTACGACACGTCCCTTGTCCAGGTGATGAAGAGCTGCGCGCTGTGAAAAACTCTGACAAATCTCCGGCATCGCGATGGCGGAAAGGACTTCGGTCTCAATACCGAGCTTTCGCAGCGACGTTGCCAATGCCAATGCATTGATAACTGTTGCGAGCATCCCCATGTGGTCGCCGGTCACCCGGTCGCCGCCTTTGGAAGCAACCGCAACACCGCGAAAAATATTGCCGCCGCCGACAACGACACCGACATCCACGCCCATGGTCCTGACCTTGGCGATGTCCGAAGCAATGCGGTCTGCAACAGCCACGTCGATCCCAAATCCCTGCTCGCCCATCAGGGCTTCACCGGACGCTTTGAGAAGAACGCGTTTGTATTTGGGGTTTTGTGACATGACTTGTTCCGTGCGAGAGCCTAGTGCCGGATACACGAAGGGCATCGCGTTGTCACGCAATGCCCCAGCATTTTCACTTAATTATGACGGATGCTTAACCGTTTGCGGCAGCAGCAACCTCCGCAGCGAAATCGCTCTCTTCCTTCTCGACACCTTCACCGAGCTGGAACCTTATGAAACCGGTCACTGTGATTGGCGCTCCGGCTGCGGCTTCGGCTTCCTTGATGGCTGCCTCCACAGTCAGGTCCGGATTGACCACAAAACTCTGCGACATCAGCGCTACTTCTTCAAAGAATTTGCGCATACGCCCTTCAACCATCTTCTCGATGATGTTGTCCGGCTTGCCGGACTCACGTGCCTGCTCGATGAAAATCGACCGTTCCCGTTCGGCAACCGTCGCGTCCACATCGGCAGACGTGACCGCCAGAGGATTGGTTGCGGCGACATGCATCGCGACCTGCTTGCCGATTGCGGCAAGGGCTTCGGCATTGCCGGAAGACTTCACAGCCACCAGAACTCCAAGTTTGCCCAAACCATCACCGACCGCGTTGTGCACATAGCTGGCAACGACGCCTTCATCGACGGACAGAAGAGCGCTACGGCGCAAATTCATATTCTCACCGATCGTAGCGACCGCATCGGTCACACTATCGGTAACCGATTTGCCGGTAGGCGGATAAGTTGCTGCTGAAACCGCTTCAACCGTTCCGTCCGTTCCAAGCGCCACTTCGGCAACGCCACGAACCAGATCCTGGAATGCATCGTTGCGAGCAACGAAGTCGGTTTCAGAATTGATCTCTACAACGACAGCCTTGTTACCGTCGGAGGCCACCCCAACGAGACCTTCTGCGGCGGTACGGCCGGATTTCTTGTCTGCTTTTGCAATACCCTTGGCGCGAAGCCAGTCAACAGCTGCTTCCATGTCGCCATTGGTTTCAGTCAACGCCTTCTTGCAGTCCATCATACCTGCGCCGGACTTCTCGCGCAGCTCTTTAACTTGAGATGCAGAAATGCTCATTTTCGCCTCTTATCAAGCGTAGGACGCGTTCCTTCTGGAAGCGTCTGATTGTAATTGACCCTGTGCAGATTCGCGTGACGTATCCGTGACACGCCACGCATCCGACGATCAGGAAGCCGGCGTTTCTTCGGCAGCCGCCTCAGGTTTCTCAGGCTCTGCTTCAGCTTGCTGTTCAGCAGCGGGTTCTTCCGGCGCAGCTTCTGTGGAAGCCGCTTCTTCAGCAGGCTTTTCCTCAACGGCCGCCTCTTCCAGGGCCGGTTCGACCGGCGCCTCTGCCGACGCTCCAATGTCCACACCGGCGGTTCCTTGCTGGCGCGCAATGCCGTCAAGCGCAGCTTTCGCAATGAGATCGCAATAAAGCGAAATTGCGCGCGCGGCGTCATCGTTGCCCGGGATCGGAAAATCGATCGGATCGGGATCGCAATTCGAATCCACAATGGCGACCACCGGAATATTCAGCCGCTTGGCTTCCTGAATGGCAATCGATTCCTTGTTGGTGTCGATGATGAACATCAGGTCCGGTGTTCCGCCCATGTCGCGAATACCGCCGAGCGCACGCTCCAGCTTGTCGCGTTCACGCTCCAGGTTAAGGCGTTCTTTCTTGGTAAAACCCTGTGCTTCAGCAGCAAGAAGCTCATCAAGCTTACGCAGGCGCTGAATGGAGTGAGAAATCGTCTTCCAGTTCGTCAATGTGCCGCCAAGCCAGCGTGCGTTGACATAATACTGGGCGGAACGTTTCGCAGAATCTGCAACGAGCTCGGAAGCCTGCCGCTTGGTGCCGACAAAAAGCACTCGTCCGCCTCCGGCCACGGTGTCGCTGACGACCTGAAGCGCCTGAGCGAGCATCGGGACGGTCTGACCAAGATCGATAATATGTACGTTGTTTCGGTCGCCGAAAATGTATTGTTTCATTTTCGGGTTCCAGCGGTGAGTCTGGTGACCAAAGTGGACACCAGCTTCAAGCAACTGGCGCATGCTGAAATCAGGCAATGCCATGCCTTGTCTCCTTTCCGGTTTAACCTCCGTGGTGCGTCAGCAGATTTTCTGCCACCGGCGGAAATGACCGGATTTCTCCCGGGCAGTCCCATGCACCACGTGTGGAATGGGCGCTTCCCTACAGCGGAACACCGGATATTTCAAGTGTAGAATCCGAATTCGCGAAAAGCCTTGCAACAAACGGCCTTGCAAGCCCCTAGCCCGTCGGCTGTGTTCCGGTTCAGGAGATGAGGGAAAGTACGACGTAGATTGTTGCCGAAAGAAGCGCTGCGGCCGGGACCGTGACGAGCCAGGCGGCAACAATGGTCATAAAATGCGAACGGCGAACCAGTTTGCGTCGGCGTAACTCGGATTGATTGATATTGGGTACACCGGCAGCGGAAACCGAAGCTTGTTTGCTCACATAGCGCCGGCGTCGTTTGGAATTGCCCGTATACCACTCGCGAAAGAACCCGACACCGAAAACCGCACCGACCGCGATATGCGTCGAGCTGACCGGAAGCCCTAACCAGGATGCAATTATCACTGTGATAGCCGCTGACAGAGCAACACAATAGGCCCTCATGGGATTGAGCCTCGTGATCTGTTGGCCGACCATTCGGATCAGCTTCGGACCAAACAAGAGCAGGCCAAAGGAAATTCCCAAGGCGCCAATCACCATAACCCAAAGCGGTATCGTCACCTTGGTTGCGATTTCTCCGGCGTTCACCGTATGAACGATCGCAGCCAACGGACCAACCGCATTGGCCACATCATTTGCACCATGCGCGAAGGACAAAAGTGCGGCAGAGCATATCAAAGGTATCGAAAACAGCTTGCGAAGGGACTGGTTGCGGTTTTCCAGATTGGCCGACTGGTAGGCAATCACCGGGCGCAACAACGCCCATGCGGCGATCGCGGTAACGAGACCTATCAGCAGTGCCGTCTGGATATCGATCCTGATGACCTTCTTGATACCTTTGAGAGCCAGATAGCAGGCGAAGGCACCCGCCATAATGGCAATCAGAACAGGGACCCATCGCCGGGCTGCCGCGATCTTGTCTTCCTGATAGACGATAAGCGTTTTGATCAAAGCCAGAAATAGAGCGGCTATAATACCGCCGATCAACGGCGATATCACCCAACTTGCCGCGATTCCTGCCATGGTCGGCCAATTGACAACGCTGAATCCTGCGGCGGCAATTCCAGCCCCCATAACCCCGCCCACAACGGAGTGGGTGGTCGATACGGGCGCACCGACCCATGTTGCCAGGTTGACCCACAGCGCCGATGAAATCAGCGCTGCCATCATCGCCCAGACGAAGCTGTTGCTGTCAGCGAAATTTGCCGGATCGATGATGCCCTTTGATATGGTGTTGACCACATCACCGCCAGCGATCAACGCTCCTGCACTTTCGAATACGGCCGCAATGACCAGGGCAACGCCCAAGGACATGGCATTCGATCCGACGGCCGGGCCGACATTGTTCGCAACATCATTAGCACCGATGTTCAACGCCATGTATGCGCCGACAACAGCCGCCGCTATGACAATCACTGATCCTGGAAGGCCGCTCACGAAAAAACTTGCAAATACGAGCGCCAACGCAAGGAAGGCGACGCCAATGCCAAGCCCCAACAACCGACGGGATACGAACTGAGTTGCGAGTTCGAACCGGGTCAATTTGTCCAGGTCTTTGTCGAGCGTATGTTTGCTGTAGCTCTTTTGGATTTCTGACAAGCGAACCGTTCCCAGCGAAGACGTCTTCACCTCGATTGCGGAGATGAAACGGCTTTATTGCTTTATGCAATCAGGCAGGCTGGAGCAAGTTCTCCCGGGCTTTCTGCACGAGAAAGCTATGGACAAAACGATTTTATCAGATCCTGCAGTTGAGGTTCGTCGACTTTGCCGGCGGCTTCCTCAACGCTGAACCACTTGCGCTGTCTCTGATCCTTTTCCGGATAATCGTCCTCTAAACGTTCCACTTCCAGAGGATAAACCTGTACGGTGCAGGGAACAGGCATGCCGTGCACCCATTTGTCGAACTCAAAGGTGCCGAGAGCTGTTGGGTCGATGTTCCCGACAACACCAGCCTCCTCATACGCCTCCTGGGCAGCGGTTCCCGGCTCGGACTCCTTTTTCATGGCCCATCCTTTGGGAAGAATCCAGCGTCCGGTGCCTCGTGATGTTATCAGTAGGATCTCGGCCTTATCCGCTCTGCGCCGATAACAAAGGGCAGCATACTGCAAGGGAGTCGGACGGCGCACCATCAGACTCAAGTATTCAGAAGCTGCAGTCCAGCTTTGCTTAATCGCAGACATAATAAATATCCCTGTGTAATCGGGATTCTTTTTCCCGCTTACTTTAATCTAGGTGGGCACGCGGTGGAATACACCATTGCTGCCAAGACGATATTTGAGTTCTTCACCCAACACCGTGATTCGATTTCCATTTTGCCTTTAATTGCTTACCAGGGGAAATCTAGCAACCTTCCCCTTCAAAGGTTTCAAGCGATGAAAGCGTCCCTTTGAGAGAGAATTCACCATAATCCATAATCAAATCACGGGTAATCCCGTTCTCATAAAGCTTGAATGAAACCCGATAAACAGGTGTTTCATCTTGGCTTTTCGTTTCATCGAAATAGGCAATCGTAACAGGCCAGGTTGGCTGTTCGGCTAGTTTGCCCGTTGCTTCAAGTTCTTTTTGCTGGATGTCCGAAATACGAGGCGAGCCGACGACGCTGGTGGTCAACATGACCTTGCGCCCTTCATCCGAGCCATCAAAAAGATGTGACTGAAAAAAACGATCGCCGTTTTTGGCCCGCTCAATCAGCGCAATCATCTGCGCGGTCGGGAACTGGGCCGGATCCAGTGTCAGCTTATCCCGCCTGGGGGTGGTCAGATCAACGGAGGTTCCGTCTTCGTCCGCCTTTGCGCTGCCGCGAACCTCCTGGTCCAGCCGCTGGTTCACATAGGACTTTGTGATGAACCGGAAGGTCTGCTCCTCCAGGTTCTCGTAGGTCGTTGTTTGCTGGTCGGTAAGACGCACGGAGTTGCCGGTGTCGAGCTGGGTGACAAATCGAAACCCGACGGTATATCCGGCACATTCAGACCCGTTAAACTCATACACCATCCGCCCGAACATGGATTCGATACCGGAACGCTCGGATGCATCCTCAAGCTCCAGATCATAAACTGCCCTGTGTGGCACCAGAGTTTCGGCAACTCCTGCTAAAGCCGCACCGCCCAGCGCCGCATTCAGATTGATTACAGCAATCGCACAGATTATCAGTCGCAAACGGAGATTCCTTCCTTCTTTGCGCGCCGTTTAACACGGTATTGCGACAAAATAGAGAGGCAAAACACAGTTTCATCTCTTTGTGTCAGTGAGCGCATGGTATCAACCGAGACCTTAACGGAGTCGAAAAATGTCAGAGACGATAAATGAACGCCTGATGGCGCGTGGAATTGAGCTGCCGGATGCGCCGGCACCGGCTGCGGCCTATGTCCCGTACGTCATATCCGGCGCAACACTTTATATTTCCGGCCAATTGCCCATGCGCGAGGGCCAGGTGAACATCACCGGACAACTTGCCGGCGATGAGGACATCGAAGCCGGGCAACAGGCCGCTGAACTGTGCGCCATCAATATTCTGGCGCAGGCAAATGCCGCGTTGAACGGCGACATGGACCGCATAACCAGACTTATCAAGCTGCAGGGCTTTGTCGCTTCGACCCCCGACTTTCACAAGCAACACCTCGTGATCAACGGCGCCTCCAACCTGCTGGCGGATATCCTCGGAGAACGCGGCGCCCATGCCCGCGCAGCCGTCGGCATGGCAGCGTTGCCGTTCAACGCTTCTGTCGAGATCGACGCAATCTTTGAAATTGGTTCGGAATAACGAGCCATGTCGGCTGGCTGGATCATCGACAAACCGATCGCCCATCGCGGCTATCACGACCTGAATCGGATGGTTTGGGAGAATACCCGGACTGCCTTCGACCGTGCGATGAATATGAGCATCCCGATCGAGTGCGATCTTCAGATGACTGGAGACGGTTCGGCTATCGTCTTCCATGATTACGAAACGGACAGGCTTTGTGGTGTTGAAGGCACCGTTCGGACCATGGACACAGAGGCACTTGTCCAGCTTCCAATCGGAACCGGAGCAGACACAATTCCGACCTTCCGCGATCTTCTGAACCAAGTGGACGGGCGGGTGGGCCTGGTTGTTGAACTGAAAAAACCGGCGCCTTTGGATGCCGACGCATTCGCTTCAGCAGTCCTTTCCGATTTGCAGGATTACGACGGGAAGCTTGCGCTGATGTCATTTGATCCAGTGCTGCTTGGCTGTTTGCTTGACAAGCAAGCAACGTGGCCTCTCGGCCTTGTGGCGGCGGAGTTCAATGAAGACGACAAACGCAGGAATGAAGACGCACTCTCACTGCCTCTGGATTTCGTTTCTTTTTGCGTCAAGCATCTGCCAAGCAGCTTTGTCACCAGGGTTCGAGCGGCGGGATTGCCTGTCATATCCTGGACCATCAGGGATCAGGAGACGCTGGAAACGGCACGCGCCCACACCGACCAGATTACCTTTGAGGGCTTTGACCCTCTGGTCTTGCCAGACTGAAAGCCGGCCTTAGATAGAGCCCATGCCTGACGCGAAAGCCAGCGACGACGATCAAACGAAGAGCCACGACGACGGTGAGTTCCTGATAAGGGTCGTTAATTCATTCAATGCCATAGACCCGGATCAATGGGCAAAACTCAAGGGGACAACACGCGGGTCGGAAAAGGACGCACCGTACAATCCGTTCGTCTCGCACGGTTTTTTATCGGCGCTCGAAGCAGCAGGATGCGCCACAGCCCAAACGGGTTGGCTTGGTCAACACCTTTTGTTGCAGACGACCGGCGATGAGCTCCTCGGCGCGCTCCCCTGCTATCTGAAAGGTCACAGCCAGGGCGAATATGTCTTCGATCATGCCTGGGCCGACGCTTTCGAACGCGCCGGCGGGAACTATTATCCAAAACTGCAGTCCTCAGTGCCGTTCACGCCGGCAACCGGGCCACGTTTGCTTTTCACCGACGATATGATCGCCGCCTCCACGAGGACTGCGCTGGCACAGGGCTTGACGACCCTAACCGACAAAAACGGATTATCCTCCGCGCACGCAACCTTTGTCCCGGATAACGAGATCGATATCTTTTCCAGTTGTGGCTACCTGGTCCGCACCGATCAACAGTTCCATTTTCATAATGACGGCTATGGCGCCTATGACGATTTTCTGGGCACGCTTGCATCGCGCAAACGCAAAGCGCTCAAAAAAGAGCGCCGCGTGGCTTTGGAAAACGACATATCCATTGATTGGCTTAGCGGCAGCGACCTGACAGAAGCGGTCTGGGACACATTCTTCGATTTTTACATGGATACCGGGTCACGCAAGTGGGGACGTCCCTATCTGACGCGCGAGTTCTTTTCGCTGATATCGGAAGCGATGGCCGACGACATCTTGCTGATCATGGCGAGCCGTGGATCTCGTTATATAGCCGGCGCCATCAATTTCATCGGTTCAGATACCCTTTACGGCCGGCATTGGGGATGCATCGAAGATCACCGTTTTTTGCATTTTGAAGTCTGCTACCACCAGGCCATCGACTTCGCGATCGAAAAGGGATTGAAAACCGTTGAAGCCGGTGCCCAGGGAGAACACAAGCTCTCACGAGGATATATGCCTGTGACAACGCATTCCGCGCATTACATCGCTCATCCTGGTCTAAGGCGCGCCGTCGCTGATTATCTTGGCCATGAACGGGCAGATGTTGAACGGATAAGCCAGCTTCTTCACGATCATGGCCCGTTTCGCAAAGGCTGACTGCCGCTTCGCCGCACCTTAAGTTTTTCCGGCAAGCGCGTCTCTGGTGGCGCGCAGCGTTTCCAGGAACCTGTTCGCCCGTTCTATGTTGACTTCAACCTCTTGGATCTTTCGGGACAGAAACTCGTCCATATCAAACTCTTGATCGACCGGACGCTCTATCTGTCGCAGAAAGAAACGCAGCTCCGAGATCGTAAAACCTGCCTTTTGCGCTTCATCAATCATACGTAACCGCTCAAAGATTTCCTCTTCGAAAACACGGTAAGAGTTGGTTGAATCCTGGCTCGCGCCGGAGGCAATCAGGCCGTTGCGTTCATAGAACCTGATCGTGTCTCTGCTCAAACCTGAGCGCCGGGCAACCTCGCCTATTCTCATCTGATACTCGACAAAACCATTGACAATGGTCCATTGTTAACATCAACTCGAATATCTGAAAAGCTCAAAGACAGCGGCTTCAACGTCAGGCTTGTTTGGAGAATAGATTGGGGAGAATTCGATATGGGCAGAAAATGCCAGAGTTGCGGCATGCCGCTTGCCAAGGACGAGAACGGCGGCGGTTCCAACAAGGATGGGTCCACAAGCACGCTCTATTGCTCTTTATGCTACCAAAATGGCGTATTCCTGCATCCGGACTTCAGTGCCAAGGACATGCAGGACTACTGTGTCGAACAGCTTACGAAGCGCGGGATGCCGCGTTTTATGGCCTGGATTTTTACCCGGGGAATTCCAAGTCTTGACCGTTGGAAAATCGCCGAAAGCTGAGCGGCCATATCCGGGTATTACAGGATTGTAATGCTCCCGTAAGGCACACGATATGTTGCGCCGGTAGACTTCTCTCATGGATTGCAAGCGGGACTCGCACTGCAGGGGAGAGGAACATGAACAAGAAACTTGTTGTTTTGGCCGGCGGTGTGGCAGCCGCGGCGATTGCCGGTTACGCAACGGCAGCCGGCAACTGGGTGGAAATCAGTGAGCGGGGCAATCAAATTTGCATCCGTTCGAATTCGATTCCGAACCATGCGACCGGCCAGTTTCCAAATCGCGGCAATCCTCACACAATCCGTCCGCAAAACATCAATGTGTGTGTCACTGCATCGCCAACCAAAGGAAGCCGGGCGCGCGGCACCGGCCCGGGCGCGATCGGGATAGCTCTGAACGGCGTCCTGATCCGCCCGGGAACAGCTGATTACTGGGATCCGACTTCACCACGAGGACACAGCCGCAATCGCAGTTCGGGCTGGAACCTGGAAGGAATGGGTTCCGCGAAGATGCTGGGAATGGATTCGGCCAATGCCCATGTCGACAATCGCGGCACCTATCACTATCACGGCGCGCCGATTCGTGCTGTCAGGACCCAGGGCGGAACACAAGTCGGATGGGCAGCCGACGGCTTTGAAATTCATTATGTCGGGTCAAGAGCCAAATCGGGCTACAGACTGAAGAAAGGGACGCGCCCCTCCGGCCCGGGCGGGCGCTACGACGGCAGATATGTCGAAGACTGGGTTTTCGTTGGCGGAGCCGGCAAACTCGACCAGTGCAACGGTGGAACCCTGAACGGTCAATATGTCTACTTTGCCACCGATACCTTTCCGTTCTACCCCCGTTGCTTTTGGGGCAGACCAAGCCGGAGTTTCAGAGGTCTGTAGTGTCTGCCCGAAACGGAGCCCGGTAATCTCCTGCCTCAGCGGGTTCAGCGCTCGACAGCTTCCAGTATGCGCTCAAGCGTCTGGTTTTGCTGCTGTTGAATGACCTCAATAGCCTTCAGCCTTTCTCGAACATCGCCGGACCTTTCTTCAAGTCGGTCCATGCGCCTTTCCATCTCAGCCACGTCCGAAACGTTCGCCGAGACATTGCTTCGCAAGGTGGTAAAGGCGGCAATGATGCTGGCGGCAACCACACAAAGGGCAATCAGGCTGCTCCAGGGCAAACCGGCGGGCTTGCAGGGATCCGACATCAAACCGGCCGCCCGAACCATTCGCGGCTCTGCATGCCTCGGGCTACGAGGCAGGCAAGCTTGCGGCCCTGGCGGTCCCGGGCGATATTGAACAGGAACCATGTCCCATCCCGCCCAACCAACAACTCCAGTTCTCCGGCGTGACGGTCATGAGCTCCCTTCCAGACGCGGCGCAGTTGCAGCGACACCAGCAGGGCCTCAAATCGCTCATCAGCAAGACCACAGCTCGGTATGGTATTCGTCATAAGCGGGTTTGCCGACCGCACGCTGCCCGTCGCAACGAAAAACGCACATGCCGCAATGACGGCAAGGCAAGGCAACCGCCCGAAGCGTGTTCCGATCATCGACGCAACCTTCCTGCAATGGTTTCGCCGATTTTAGCGACAAACAGAGAGCCGATGATCGCTCCGGCCCATTCGTCAAGCGGTGACGGCAGGGCTGCGACGGTCCAGTCTTGCGGAAAGGCGCAGTCCGCGCACCATAAGACGGAATAGAGACAGACCGCGGCAAACCAGAGGCCGAGCGGCACGATAAAAAACAAAGGGAACCACCACCCGCGCCCGGTTAAGACAGTGACCTGAGCTCGCATGTAATCGGCAAGAACATCTGCCCGGATCCGGTCACGTTCCGTCTTGTCGTCCACTTTGTGATCGATGGTATCGAGAATGCGATCAAGCGTTCCGCCGGTGAGCCGCCCAAACGCTGTGCCGAGCAACTTTACCAAAACAGTCACCATCAGCCGTCCTTTCCGCGCAGTCCGATCAGCCCGAGGCCGAACGAGATCATGACGGCAGGCGGCACATCGGTCATAGCGCTGAGAATATTGGCAGCAGGCTTCAGGCTCGGGATTTCTCCCCCGGCGGCAACAACCGCGCCGGCCAACAGGGCAGCGAAGCCAGTCCACCAGGTCAGTGATCGGGGTTTGAAGTATTTCCTGGTCATCGTTTTCCTCCAAATACCAGGGTGAGGATGGACAGCAGCATGGCCAGCGGACGGAAACCGGGCTTTGTATCTGAAACCACGCGCGGGGCGGCGTCGGGTTTGCTGCCGGGTGAAGTCAAACCGCACTTTCGTTCGGTGAAACCCGCTTGGGATACCGATGCCGGGTTGACCGTGTCCCTGGGCACACCGCCTGCATTGCGGATCGCCATGAGAAACGAGCGGTAGTAGCCGGCAATCACTTCCCACTTGTCGGTAATGTTGACGGTCCGCCGGGCGCCCTTGAGATCATCCTTGCGGGCATCGGGCAGGTAATGAGCAATTCCGAAACCACGGCCGTTCCAGCGCCCGTCCAGCAAACCTCGAATGAGAATGCGCGCGCCGATAACCGGATCGAGCGCCTTGTCAGGATATCTGACGAGGTCGACACCGGCGTCCTCGCTTGAACGCTCGTAATTGCGCTTCCAGGTAAGCTGCACCTGGCCACGGCCGTAATAGGCGTGGCCGTAAGGTGGTTCCGGTTGGGCATATCTGGCCTGGCGCAACCGGTGGCGAGCCGTGGCGTCATCCTTCGCGAGCGTTTCACGCACCGGAACCATGCGCCGAGCGGTCTCGTGATAGGCGGTGGCAAGTGCGTAGGCGAGCGTCTTCGCCCGCCCATCGCCATGGGAGACAAAGGCATCAAGAATACCCTCGATACCCCTCACCTGCTGCTGGGATAAGGACGTGCCAAACACGCCACTCCCACGACGCCGCAGCGCCGTAAAGAATGCTGTACGGTTCATGAAGTTTCCTCAATTCAAGACGTAGAGGTGAAGTTGACACATCTGTAGCCCGCAAGTTAAAGTTATTGTTTCTAAACATCACAAGGTTTAGGCAATGAAAAAAAGCTACGAAAAACCACAGGCTCGAGCACAAGGCAGACTCGAGAAGACTACAGCAATCGTTCCGCTGTCTCTTAAGAAGAAATAAGAACCGGATAAGCTCTTGTTCTTGAGATACCGCACGCCGTCGCGGCTATCTGAACAACTACACTCGCTTTGATTGGGGGTGTATGGCCTCGAGGAATGACATGAAGAAGAGCTATGAACGTCCTGTCATGAAAAAGACGGCCAGACCTAGCAACGACACGGCCATGACGGTGGTCTCCGGAGCAGGTACCAAGGGCGGCGGCAGCCCACCCGCTTTACCTGCCGATGGTGGTGGACTGATTTTAATTCCTTAATTTGTCGAAATTTTATTTGCGTGCCGTATCCGGTTTCTGCCGAGGCAAGTACCGCCTAGATATTGTCTGCATTTAGGTTGACGACCAACGCCACCTGTCTACAGACCGTGCGCAACACGCCACTACTACGACTCCGATTTGCCGCGAAGAATATTGTGCGGATCACGGGAATTCCTCTTTTCAAAATTCGTCAAACAGGAGTGCCAACGTTAGCACTTGTCTTGCGGCAACGAATACCAATGGCCATCGGTGACGGTTTTAAAATCAGAAATGAGAACAATGTCCGCTAACCGCCGGTGATGAACGTTAGAAACTGGCCATAGCTTTTACGGAACTCATCCCTAAAGTAGGCTTCTTGCGTATACTCACCGATCATAACCATATGTTGTGCGACTTCCTCGCGGAAAACTATCTTCAGCATCGTAGACTGTCCATGTGGCCAAATTCTTGAAGAATCCTGTCTAGTTGGGCTACCGACCCTCCTCAATTCGCAACTTGCGTCAACCAAACGGTACGACTTCCTTTTTTGGCGGAACAAGAGACGATGTTGAAGTATCGTATTTCGTTAGCTTCAGTTCACGCGCTTGAATGCCGACTGCAGGATCGACTTGAAAGATTCGTAGTCGTGTAACAATTTCCTTGTCTGGGTCGAAGACAACGTCATCTGTCGGATTATGCATATCCGCAGAATTATCGATTAAAATCTGCGCTGCAGCTTTTGGAGAAAGTGCGCGCACTGCCACGATGGTGCGATTTAGGTCATAGAACTTTCTGAGTGCCTACTTTGCAAACTGGCTGCGTTCCCAGTTAAACATTCTGCCCCAACGGCCTTCCTATTCACAATGCCCATGTCAGCGGTTTGCTAAATGGTATCATCAGAGTTGCTTGCCTTCAGAAGACAAAACTGCATCGCCTTCGGACACGTAGGCGCGTTCATCTTTACCCCGTGCTACTATCATCCAGACCCTACTGGGGCTTAGGAAGCAACCGACCATGACTCCTTAAAAGAAAAGCTGACATTTCGAAAACACTATTGCCACGCTGTTGACTTGTGGTTGCAGATGTATATCCCATATCACCATGCCGATTACCGTGGTGATCCCCTCTATCCCGTTTCATGTTCAGTATCTGCCAAGCTTGCTAAGGGCTTTTGCATCCGGTGAAACCGTCCCCAACGAGTTGATCGTCTCACTGAGCAATGCCGACCAGGTGTGGCGCCCCACAGTCAACGCCCTTGAACGTTTAGGGAAAGAGCTTTTCCCGTCATTCCATCTGCTTCGACACGTAAAAACATTGAAACATGGACCAAACCGGCAAGCCGCTGTGGCTCACTGCACAAACGACATCATTTCTTTTTTTGACAGTGACGATTTACCTTACCCAAATAGGATCAAGGTGCTTGAGGAAGTCTTCAAGGACGAGGCTGTTTCTCACGTCAGCCACGGGTGTACATCGCTAGGGTCGCCGCTTTTTTGTCACTGGCCAGACACAATTCCTATTCGTGCAAAAACTGATGACTTATTGCGCTTGCACTTCTCAAATGGACAACAATCAATCTCTGACTGCACCGGTTCAGTGTACTGCGCAGGTCTTCCTCAAAGCCGGTATAGCAACCAATACATAGGCATTCACTCCGGGCATGTGACCGTTCGAAAGAACGTGTTTGAAAAAGTGCAGTGGAAAGATTGGGGAGAGCTTTGTTTTGGCAGTGCTGAGGACTTCGAATTCGATATCGAATGTCTATTTCACTATCGACAATCAATAGTCATCGACCTTCCGCTATCACAATATCGAAAAGGACATAAACCCGCAAATCGGGTATCCCGATTGATACGTTCAACCGGTCGTGCATTAATCCGCAGAGCCAATAATTTTGTCTAAGACCCCTTGCATTCATCCACGTAGTTATGTGGCGTGCTACCTATCGAGTGATTTTCAATGTATACTTACCTTCAAAGCCTACAAAGCGTTGACTTAAAATATTGATTACTTCTTCAGGTTCGGCATTGAGTATCTGGTCAATGTCTTCATGCCATGAAAATAGTTCGGCCCGATCCGGCTTATCCCTGAAACCCTCATCATAAGCAGCGACTATGTCCTTGTCCTCGATAACCTCATTGCACTCCGATGTAAGAACAAACATTGCGTTGTTATATTGAAGGGACTCTAGCTTATACCCAAACGGTCGGATAACTTCCGCCGCGGCGACCAAGGAACACCCGTTGAATGCACCATTTCCATACTCCACATCCTCATGATAATCCACAGTGAAGAACACGGGTGGCGGGATGCTTTCATTAATTTCCAAAGTGATAATCGTCGGTCGATAACCACCCTTAAGCAACGCCTCGGCAACGGGCAAATCATAGGAATCGATATCGATATTCAGGATCGAAAACCGCTCTGGAACCTCATGTGCCTGCAGTAAGGAGCGGACATTGGTAGGTGTTACCCGGTTCATTGCCAATTGGGTGTTTGAAAACTCCGTGTAAACGAATGCCATCTGACCAAACTGCTCTGGCCTCACCTCCACCGCAAGTCCCGACCAGTCCGGGCGCTTGAAAAACCCTAGTGTGCAGGACTGATTGACGCCATCGCTCGCCCCGATATCGACTACATAGCCGGCTTCAATACCGAGCTTTTCGGCTAGTTGATTCAGGTGGGCATATTCCCCCGCGAAGGATCTATCTTCCTTCCGTGACCGGCGATGGTGTCTTACCATGCCACGTGCTTTCTTTATGACTGTCCCTGACGGAATGAGCCGTCTTATTCTTTCTTCTAATGCCTGTGAAATCATCGCGCTGCGTTTCTGGTTACATTGTGCATCGAATAATCATATTGTGCACTTATTGCTAGAGCATCTAACTCACCAATCGAATATTTATCGGAAGTCCCTAGCATGAATCCATGCTTCGTCAATTTGCGCGTCGGAGACACCAAGAATAGGCGCAAGAGAAGAAAATAGCCTATCCGTACGCTCGTATTCCAATGATTTCCGTATTTTTGATTTAGCAAAGGCGTTTTCGGCCGGATCGTTTATTACCTCATCAATAGCCATATCGATTTGCTCGACGGTTATGCGCATCAATGAAAGAGCCACATCAAACTGCGCCGGACTCAGTGGGTAGTCAACTGCCTGAGTTGATGCCGGAGACGATGGCGGAGAAAATGTCCCGTTACCGTTGTCCAAAAAGTTTGCATAGACACCATCCGAGACTTTACTCCATCCTCGCCCATACGGTTTCTGCAGTCGGATTACGTCAACAACACCGTCTATAATTTTTGCATATTTCATCTTACTGTTTCCAAAGCTTTACTCTGAGATAATGTTCCGTTTCACCGTGGTTACCCGCAGCATTTGATTGCGTGCCATGCCAATATCGAAGCTCAACGCGATAAGTTTTGTTCGGAAGAAGATCGCAAATACCGTGCACGTTGAATGTCGCATGCGACCCGCCAGCAAAGCCAGAAGTTGACGAAGCAACCACAACTCCATCAGTCACATTATAAACCCGACTTTGCATGTTGTTTGCACGTCGCACGGGGGTCATCCATTCACAATGGCAAGCCACTATTGGAGTGAACTGATTAGATGTGATCGAAACAATGTTCTTTGGGTCATGCACCTCGGTGTTAAGGTCCAGATGTCGCCAAGCACCCGCCGCAATGGACTGACCGCTTGTTCCTGGAGCCTTCTGATCTTCAAGAATGGCGTCAGGCCAACCACCTCCCCCCAAAGCCCCAATCGCCTGAGCCGTTCGTTGTGGGGTCATAAGCTTGTTGGTCACCGCACCTGCTTCCGCTTCAGCCTGGCTGGCGATGTTTGCGCTGATGGTACGATTTGCTGATAATACACCACCACCCGTCAAACCCGTTCCCGCTGTCACCGTGCGTGTTGTCGGCACCTTCGCATTTAACGCCGCCTGCTGTGCTGTACTCACCGGCTTTGCCGCGTCCGCTGTGTTGTTGACATTGCCCAGCCCCAGCGTCGCGCGGGCGTTGCTTGCTGCGGTATCGTCGATCAGTGCTGCGCCGAACGCGCTGATCGTCGTGTTCGCCGGCAGGCTGAGGGTCTTGATATCGGCGTCCACCTCGCTGTCCATCAGCGCGCCGGCCGCCGTCACGTTGGCGGTGTCGGTCACGTCCGCGCCCGCTTCCACGCTGTCGAGCTTGGTCTTGAGCGCGGTGGTGAAAGCTTGATCCGTGCTGTCGAGAACCGGTTTGTGCGCCTGCACGTCGGCTCCGATGGCAAGGCCAAGATTGGTGCGTGCCGTCGCAGCATTTGACAGATCCGAAAGATTGTTGACCGCAAGCATGTCGCCGGCGCCGATGCCGTCCGTGCCGCGCTGGGCGAGAACCTCCCAGTAGGTCGTCCAGTTTGCGCCGACGCCCGGCTGGCTGGCCGAACCGGAGGTGTGCGCCTGCATGCACACATAACTGCTGCCATTGTTGCCGACCGCCTGTCTCGGATTGACGGCGCTGTAGGCCGTTGCGGTCGCCCAGGCGCCCGTCCAGTCGATCTCCGCAACCTGCGCGGCGGTCGCACTGTTCGCGGCGGCTGTTTCGCTCGCCCCCGCGGCGGAGGCGCTGCCGGCCGCATTCGCTTCGGATGTTGCCGCATTCGCCGCGGAAGCCGCAGCGCCCGCTGCGGATCCTGACACGCTGGTCTCGGATGCTGCCGCATTGGCAGCGGAGGTTGCCGCCGCCGCTGCGCTGCCGGCCGCATTTGTCTCGGATATCGCGGCATCGCCGGCGCTCGCCGCCGCGCCCGCGGCGCTGGCCGAGGCTTCGCCCGCCTTCGTGTTGGCCGTCGTGGCGGAGCCTGCCGCGCCCGTTTCCGAAAGCCCGGCTGCCGCCGCGCTCCCCGCCGCCGCCGTTTGCGAGGCCGCCGCGTTGGCGGCGCTTGTCGAGGCCGAACTCGCACTGCCGGAGGCGGACGCAGCGCTTGAGGCTGCCGCCGTCTCGCTGGCGGCGGCGTTGATCGCAGCCGTATTGGCCGCCGCGATCTCGCCGGGCGTCACGCTGTTTTCAAGTCCGTCTCCGGCCGTATTCCAGGCAACCACCCTGCCCGCCTCCGGCTCGGGGAAATCCGGGCCGACATGAGCGGAGGATGCCTTCATTTTCACGGCCCGGTCGACCTGCTCCTGCAGGCGCTGCGCCTGGCGGGCGTGCCGGTCGAACTGGTCCTCGAAGGCCTGCTCGCGGAAGGTGCCGACATCGTCGGCGTCGGTTTCCTGTGTCAGCGGCTCGTCGCGGATGATCGTCACCGTCTGCACCGCAGACGGGGCTGTCACAAAGGTAACCGTCCCGCCCCCGGCGTTTCCCGCGCCCGAAACGGTATAGTGCACGGACAAGGTCTGCTGGCTCTCGCTGCCGCCGGCATCGGTGATAGTGACCGAAAGATGCGTTTCCTTCTCAAAGAAGTAAGGAAACGCAAACACGGTCGTGCTGCCGTCGCCCGCTGCGCGGACGCGGTTCGTCGTCGTTGAAATTGTCATGATGACCTCAGTTGAAAAAACAAGGGCCGCCATGGCGTGCGGCCCTTACATCGACGATACGGCTCCAGGGAACCGCGGTTTCATTCACCCGGCTTCAAGACATTGAGACCGGCTGGATTGTTCCGGATCGTGGCGGCTGCCCTCGCCTTCTCTTCCTTCTTCAGATATGAGAAGATACCCGCTATACTTGTATTCTCGCACGATGCGGCCTATGTCACTGTCGGCCTTCGCTCCCATTCACGCGCAGTACCGGGAGGCGTGAATGCGTAGGCCCGACGCGGGAACGAAGCCGGCCGGGTCACCGAAGGTCACAAGGGTTTGCAAACAACGTTCAAGAACGCATTGCTGATTCGCCGGCTCAATTCGACCACGGCTCCTCTCGTATCCGGGATCAAATGTACGCGAGGGGTAGCAGAGGACAGGCACCCGGGTTCTGTCGATGGGTAGGTCGTCCATCCCGGCGTTTCCCGCTCCCACATCTGCCTTCCTGAAGAAAGGAAGCTTTTGTGCGTAGGCCGCAGGGGCATAAAACTCCTGCGGTTCACCGGGGCTGCTGGCAACAAGGGTTGAACTGCCGGATGTTCACCTGACCGCTTTCTCATATAACGGGCGGGACTTCGCTCATCGTTTCGCGCACCCGTTCTCCAAAATTGCCTTTCTTGTCGATGGTTTCGCTGTTAAGTTGCACCAAGCCCCGCTCCCACTCTGGCATCCTATACCGGGAGGTCAGGGTGCGTAGCCCACAGGGAAAGGCTATTCCTGTGATGCATCGGGGCTACTTTAACTGGTATGGAACATAAGAATAAAAGGTACTGTCTTGCCTTTGGCTCCGGCTTAATCCAGCGCCGCCTTTTCGTATCCGGGACCAATGTACGGATTGGTAAAGAGGGCAGAGCACCCGGGTTCTGCTGATGGATAGCTGACCATCCCGGGGTTAAAATCTTGATTGGCTTACCTTTTATTCCTATGTACCTACTGGCCCTACCCAATTCGCTGCCAAGGGGACTTCGGTCGGTGTCGGGCGTGCGCCCAGCGCTCACCTTCCCAAACCAATCCGGTTACAATTTCCGAACTCTACTTTGAAGTGCATTGACGTTTTGCCCTGCAATTCATATTTTGTGTGCGGGACGGTGAGTACCTATGCGGGAAACGGAGTAATATCTGTTTGGACGTTCGTTGAAGCGCTGTCATACGGCGACGCAACCTAGCTCTTCCTCCGTCCCACCCCAACGAACAGGCAAGCAGAAAAAAGTTCTCCTCCTGAGCTTCATGGACCTTAGCCAATTCGCCGCGATAGGGACTTCGGTCAGTGCCGGGCGTGCACCTAGGGCTCACTCTCCAACAGGTTGATTTCTTCATTCATATGCAGCCGCATCTCATGGATTTATTGGTATGGAATATGTGCCCAAAAGGCACTATATTGCACTTGGCTCCGGCTTAATTCGGCCACGGCTCTTCTCATATCCGGGATCAAATGTATGAGCGGAGCAGCAAAGGACAGGCACCCGGGTTCTGTTGATGGGCAGGCCGACCATCCCGGAGTTCATTTATTTCTGCGCCAGATTTGTTTCCCACCCCGTTTGTGTAGCTCTTTGTGTAAATTTGTGTGTCGTTCCTTGCCAACATTTTTGCTACCCTCAATGAACGTTGTTGTGACACCGTAGAAGGCGTCCTCTCCCTCAATCAATTCGACGATTACATATCTATTGGTTCCGTTTTTTTTCACCAACATGAGACGCCCATTGGTTTGTTCAACCGCAACGTCAAAATGTCGGGCCACGTCTTCGATCATTTCTATTTCATCTCGATAGCCCAGACGCACAGCGCGCTCGCGCCTTTGTGGCCCGAGGTGCAAAGCTCCATATCCGTCTGTTCCAGTCTCTCCTAGCTCAAGGCGAATTGGTTTTTCTGATAGCCTTCCACCGCTGGCCTCAGCCATCTCCTTGCTGATCCTTCCAAAGTCGATCGTACCGTCAGACGACGTCAGGAATGATCTGCCTCCGATCTTGACGATCTGACCGGGCTTCGTTTTTCCAACTCCACCGCCTGACCTAAGCACGGAAGGGTCCAAAGCCCGTTTAGGGTCGCGCACCGCCGTAAACGCAGTGCCGGTGCCGACTGCGAATCCGCTGAGATTAAAAGCCCTGTCCAGATAGCTCTGCTGATTCAGGATGCGATTGCCGGCAAGCTTTCCATGTTGATAGACGTTTCCGGCATCATCTTCACTAACACCCGGTTGCCCCAAAGAGGGCAGGTTGTAGCGGCCGCGCGCGACATCGCCGGGAAGGGTTATGGCGTCCTTGGCCCCGGTCCACATATCGGACAACACACGGAGCACAGCCAAAGACCAGTTGCCTTGTCTATCCCGGTGCAGAGGTATGAAATGAGCTGTATGGCCATCATAGGATCGCTCATAATTTTGAAGCGCATCGAGAGCCTTTGCCTGATCCGGTGCTTCAACCTCGAATGTCCCACCCGACGTTTCGATTTCGAATGTGGGCACTAGCGGATCCTCCGAATACGTCTGCCGTCGTCCAGGACAACCCAACCGCCGTCTGCCTCGTCCTCCGACTGCTGGGGAGCATCGGAACCGGGATAGGAGGAAGGCGGCTCACGCACAAGCCGGGCCACATCGGCGATGAGGGCCAGGCGGCCGGTAAGCGACAGGCCAAGAAATCGTGGATCGGGTTCGGTTACCGTCATCGCCTCGGTCAGGCCAAACGCCATGCGGCTTGTCTCGGCCATCCGGGCAAACTCTTCCGGCGGGATTTTGGACACGCGGCGAAAATCAAGCGCCTGCCGGTCGTAGGGTTCGAGCACGGGTATGCCGTCCCGGTTCGCGGTCAGGACAAGCGAGTTGCCATCATCAGCGGCCCGGTCGAACAGGCCGACGCCGCCATTCGGAAGTACAACCAGATCGCCGCGCCGGGGCTTGGTCGTTTCCGTCGCCCAGTCGCCCAATTGATAGGGACGACCCGGAGCAAGGAATGCCGCCGTCGTCACCGCCGCTTCGCCCGCCTCTCCGGCGGACCGTGACTGTCCGAACGCCTTCATAATGAAACGCTCGACAATCCGGGCGGCCTCTTCATCGCCGCCGGTCAAGGACCTGGCGACATCGCCGGAGTTCATAAGAGTCGTCGAACCGCCCTCTCCGCCGCTTGCAGGCGATTGAAAGCCCAGCATCCCGTTCAGGAGTTGTCCCGGCTCATTGCCCGCAATGCGCGATGCGGCGGTCCATGCCAGCTCCTTGTCAAACTCGGCCGCCTTTTGCCGCGCACGCTCTTTCGGCAGTACGGAAAGGTTCATCAATTCGCCAAGCCGCTCCCGGGCATCGGTGAAGCTCTGCGGGGACGGATCGACATCGTCCAGAATACCGGCCGCCAGACGGTCCGTTTCGGCTTCATAGAAGCTTGCCGATTGCTCGCGCTCCATTTCCGCCGCCCTTTGCAGCACCGGCTCGGCCCGCCCCAATATGATGTCCCTGATCGTCGATTGTTCTTCCTGCGGGAACATCGCCACGGCCTTGGTGATTTCCGGTTCCACGATGTCTCTGCTAAAGGTATCGTAAAAATCCGCGCCGTCGGGCCTGATGGATTCCAGGTGCTTCACATAACCCTGCTTCAAGGCGGTTTGCGTATCGGCCACCGCACGAAACTTTCCGAAATTGCCCTGCGACTGCCGCCTTTGTTTCTGCCTCTGTTGCGGGCGGTTGTCATCGCTTTGCTGCGGTTGGTTGTCGTCCGATGCCTCCCGCCGGCTTCCAAACGGCAGCGCCGCAATGGACCGTCCCAGCCCTTGAAGAGCGCCGCCAAGATGATCATCGGCCTGGACGCGCGGCATCCCGCCGCGATCCGTATCGAGTGAGCGCTGCGCGGTATAGATTGGTATACGTGCCATGATCAGCGGATCTTCGATGCAAGCTCTGCCGCACCCTGAATGACCGGTGTCAGGAAGCCGATGGGCGCAGCCGACATGATCGACTTGGCTTTTCTCCGGTTCTGCTGCGCGCTGAATTGCTGGTTCGACGCCCGTGCCTCTGCGCCATAGCGGATCGCCTGCACATCCAGCGCCGCTTCTGCAGCGCTGTCATCGATCACCGAGCCGGGGCTGCCAGCAAGCTGGACGCCGGAGGCTGCGAAATTCGCCACCTGTTGGCCCTGAAGCCGGCGTGCCTTGTCCGTTGCCCGCGCGCCTTCAAACGCCCCGCGCTGGCGTTCCATCGCCGCCTGGCGGTCGTGCATACGCGCCTGCGCGCGCGCAGCCGACGCATTGCTGCGTGAGCTCATCAGGCTTCCAATGCCCGAGACGATGCCTCCGATAAGGGGTGAACACATATCAGGGTTCTCCTTCAACTGATGCGACAATGCTTCTGATGGTGGCCGGATAGGCCCTGTCCGACCGCAGCACAACAACGCCACCATTCGACCAATGGTCTTCCGACGACAGGGTCTTGAAACCGGTATGGAGTTCACGCTCGCTGCCGAGGTTCTCGTCCGTTCGGCGGAACAGATAGTCGAACTGGCGGGCCTTCGATCCGGCCTTGATGTATCCCGTTTCCATAAGATCGAGCGCAACGGATACAAGACGCGCACGACGACCGATGGATGCGCCGTCCCGATTGCCGGTCTGCGCCATGCGCAGCGTTTCGGCGTAGCTCTCATAGCGCAGACCGTAGGTAATTCTTGACGCCTCGATGCCGCCCGGCAGACTAAAAACGCCGCCGGACACGACGGCATCACCCAAATCGACGCCATCGGCGAAAACGCCGATCGTCAATCCTTCAAGATGGCCCGCGCCGTTAACCGTGGTGACCGGACCGCCGCTGTCGATGGTGACAGCGCAATCGAGGAAGATACCTTCAGACACGTCTGCACCGTCAAACGGCATTTCAAGATATTCGACGAAACGTCTGGTCTGCCCGTTGATCGTGCGGCGGACAATCATCCAGAGCCGGTCGCCATTTTCAACGGGAACAATGCAGGCGCTTTCGACGGTGCCGGTTTTACCCGCCTGCCCGCCGGCAATCCTGTGGCGCGATATGCCGACAACCTTTTGCGCCTTGTCATAGGTCGTTGCCGTCAGTGTCCCGTCGTCAAGCCCGCACCAGATGATGCCGTCCGGAAACTCCTGATAGGCCAGGAAACTGATCCCCGCCTTGAAGGCATGGGAGGACAGTACCGTGAGTTCCGGCGACAGATAGCCGTTTACATCGAACGAGAATGAAAATTCGTGCAGGGCCGATTTATGAAAGCCGCCATAGATAATCGTATTGCCGACGGTCACCGGACGGATGGGTGCAGCGCCTGTTGTCGTTTGCTGGCGCTGCTGGATATTCGTCGAAGAAAAAGCCTCTGCGGTCGATGCCGGTCCCAACGTGCGCATGGAGCCGCTCGTGCCGATCACCAGATCACCGCCTTCGCGGATGAAAGAAATCGCGTTGAGATGGCCGCCGGTCATGGTGATTGACATACCGTCCGATGCGATCACCGGCTCACTTTCTCCAAAGCTGTTGAACTGCAGTGATTTTGACAGCCAGACCGTTCGTGGCTGCGCATAGGTGCGCCCGAAGGCCAGCCGTTCCTGGTAGAAACCGACACTGTGCGGCCAGCCGCTCTCGTGGGACCACGCGCCAAGCGCCCAGGTCACGATCGGCGATGTATCCGGCAAGGCCTGGCCGTGCAGACGTATCTTGACGATGGTTGTCGAGGTCCGCCCAGTGATTTCGGCCCACCGCCAGACACCATCTCCCCCTAGAAGACGGATAAGCCTGCCGACATCGCTTGTCTGAAATCCGGTGCCGTCATTGATCCCGGCCGTTGACGATGCCGTCAGATCGAATGGTGTCTGATCGCTGGCCTTCTGGTGGATAGCGAGCTCGGCAACATTGGTGTTGACACCGTCTGCCCCGCCGCCGCCCGAGAAATTCAGGCGGTAATGCTCATAGGCGACATCGTTGTCGAACTCGTAGTAGCGGGTTTCCGAACCCGACCAGCCGGTTTCGCCATCCCGGCTGTCGAGCGTGACCCAGTTGGTTCCGTCATTCGAGCCCTGGAACTCCCACTGTGTGAAATAATCGCCATGTTGGGCGGCGTTGCTGGAGGATGTGATCCAATAGGCGTCTGCGACCTTCCGCGTGCCGCCGGGAAACTGGTACTGGACAAATCCATGCGATCCCCCGTCAATGGTGATGTTCTCGGATTTGTCCCGGTTGAAGATCCGGTAAGGTTGCGTTCCGCCGCCGCTCGTCACGGTGCCACTCGGCGTCGCCGCGCCTGTCATCTGAGGCGTGATGTGCCCGGTTTCAGCCGGTGTCAGCGTCGTGGAGGTTGTATTCTCGCTAAGATACGGCCCGTCCTGAAAATCATACTGAGAGAACGCCCAACTCGTTTCGCTGGCGCGCCGCAACTCACGCGGCGCGTAGGATCCGTGAGTCATGTAAAGCACGTCGGCGCTTTGCGTATAGTCTATCGCATCGAGATCATTCAGCGCAAAGGGCGACGGGATTTCGTAGGGCGCACCGCCGTTGAAAACCTGGCCGTCCAGCGCAAAGAACCGGCAATAGCCATTGCCATGTTCAATGGCGTAGGCTTGGCTTTCATTGAAGGCAAAGGGGAAGAGCCGGCAGGCATCATTGCTGTTTTTAACTTCCGCGACGAAGACGGTGCCGGAGCGGCGGCGAATACCGCCCTGTTTGAGAACATAGAAATTTTCGCACCTCGCCAACCCCATACGGTAATGGTCGATATCGACACGCCCGTGCAGTTCCGGCGCCAGTTCGCCGCGCGTGAAAGTCGCCTGGATCGGATAGACGGTCATCTCGCCCTAGCCTCTCACCGCGATCACGTCATTCGTGTCAGCGCGCTCGAGCGAGCCTTGCATGCCGTCGACCCGGCGGGCGCGTTTCAGCTCGTCATCGAAACGCCCTGCGGCGAAGCTCGCATAGCTCGCCTTGCCTGTCACCGCATGGGCCATATTGGCGGCGAGAAAGGACGCAAAGGCCTTTACGGCCAACGGCGACCACAGCCCCAGTGCTGGCACCCGCCGCACATAGCGGATCTTCAGCGGCGCCTTGGCGTCCGTCAGGATGTAGCCGCCCTCGACCTCATGGGCGATATGCGCACCGTTGAAGCGGCCCCCGTCCTTCAGCGGAAGGAGCCTCAGGCAATCGCCCGGCAACAGATATTTGTGATCCCAGCCGAAAAACGGCGTCTCGGCGCTCGCAGCAAGACTTGCCCGGCTCACCGCGAAGTTCCAGGGATGAGCGGCGAGGAAGGCGTCGCGCAACGCATCGAAATTGCGCTTGAAACGCCGCGCATTCGGCTCGTCGTCCTCGATGGAACTGATCGGTCCTTCATGCAGGATATCGAGCGCCATGTTGCAGACGCCGGTTTCGGTCATCGCGGATGTCATGAGCAGTTCCTAAAGCAGTGCCAGGATGTTGGAGGCGGCGATTGTGGTGCCGGCGGAGAGCACCCGCGTCGCAGCGATGGGCAGTGCCGTGCCGGCGGCAAGGCCGGTAAAGGTCGCCGTACCGCCATCGGCCAGCACGACGGATAGATTGCCCGCCGCGCCCGCATAGACAGCCCGGCTGGTGAAATCGAAATCGGCATCCAGCGTCACGCCATGGGCCGTGCGGTAGGGTGAGCGCACATCGCTGCTCTTGCTCTTGAATGGATCGATGGTCATTTCGCGCTCCCGGCCTTTGTCCGTCGTTTGGCGGCGCGCATGGCCGCGGCCCGGTTCCGGCGGCCGATCTCGGCCACGTCGTCATTCAGTTTGCGGCGCTGTTCGGCCTTGCCGTCGTCCGCCGGAACCAGATGGGCGATGCCGTCCGGTCCGTCCGCCAGGCGTTTCAGGTGGTTGCGGCGCACGACATCGTTGCCATCGAGGATGGCTTTTCTGCTTGTCATCATTGTTCTCCGAGGAAGGCGGGGGCCGAGGCCCCCGTTTGATTGGCGGATCAGCCCGCGTTCACATCAAGCTGCGCGAGCTTGATGTTCTTGCGGTCATAGACCCGGTCCCAGTTGAGCGCGTTGGCGAGTTCGCCCTCCGTCGGCGAGATGCCGGCGCAGGAGGCGTCCGTCCACTTGATGCCGCGCGGGTGCAGGATGCAGTGGCGGCGCGTGACCATATTGGTCTGTCCGCCGCCATTGCCCTTCAGAGGCGAGCGGTCATATTCCAGCGCCTGGTCGGCGTCGAGCGCCGCCGAGGCATAACCGAACGCGCCGCGCCCGAAGAGGAAGCAGGTGTATTTGCTGGCATTGGTGCCGGCCGTCACCGGCATCTGATCGTCGACGATCACCAGCCGTCCCTTGTAATAGGGAATTTCCTTTTCCAGCTTCGAATCCTGCACATAGTCGATGTCGTCATTGTCCTGGACGGCCAGGAACACCGACGAGTGCATGGCAATCGCCACCACGTCGCCGAGCCGGTCGCCCATCGTCTGGCAGGCCCGGTCGAAGGCCGAGCGCGAGAAGCGGTTGGCCGCCGTCGGCGAGGCAATGTCCTGATAGACAGAATAGATCATATCGGAACTGTCATTTGCCGCATTGTCAGCAAAGACGCCCCGGCAGGCAGCGATCAGCATGGTCTGCTCGGCGCCCATCCAGTCTTCCGACAGGTGCTTCAGGACATGGCCTTCCGGATCCTTGCGGTTGCCCGTCGCCATGACGCCGGCAATATCCATGTGCGAATAGGCTTTTGCCCAATAATGCTTGACCGCCTGGTCCTTGCTCGCGGTGATCTTGCGCGGGGTGATCTCCACCGTATCGTCGTCGGAGACAATGTCCGGCGCGCTGCGGGAAAGATAATCCCAGTAAGGCATGTTGATCAGCCGGCCGCCCGCATTGAGCTGCGACTGCACCTCCTTCGGCGGGCTTTCGAGAATGCCGGAGCGCACGAAGATGTTCCGTTCCGGAAACTCCTCTTCCATATAGGCCAGGTAGACCTCCGGCGTGATGATATCGGTTCGTTTTGTGGTCGCCATTTAAAACCCTTTCGTCATGGCTGGTTGCGCGCGGCCTGCCGTCAAAGCTTGTAGGTCTGCGGGCTCTTGCCCGCCGCCCGGATCAGGTTGCGCGCCAGTTGCGGGTCATCGCGAATGATGGCGTTCTGCTCGCCCCAGTTCTTGCTGTCGTCGGCGAATGGGTTCTTGCCCCCCGCCCCGCCCGTCACCATGTGGTCTTCCGACAGGTGGTCGCGGCCGATCCTGGAGAGAGCCATGACAAGATGCGGCGCGGCGATCTGGTCAAACTCGTCGACCAGCCCGGCCCCTTGCAGTTCCTGCATGAGGTCCTCGCCGCCGAGCGCGTTCACGGCCTTGTGGAAATACTCCTGGTTGGCCTCGAACGTCTCGCTGCCGGCCCTGCCCCAGTTCTCCTCGAGCGTACCGCTCGCCGCGCGCAGCTTGTCGTCATACTCCCGCTGGCTCTGCTGCCACTGGGCCTCTACGGCCTTTGCGGCATTCTGCATGAACCAGTCATGGGCCTTTGACGAAACCTGCGACGGCAGCTTCATCTCGTGGGAGAACTGCCTCCACGCGTCAACAAAGTCGGCATCGTAGGGCATGTCCTCTGGCATCCCCTCCGGCAACGAATATTCGTAGCCGGACGGGTCCTGCGGGCGCAGCCTTTCCGTTACCCGGTCGTAAAACCCGGCAACGTCCTCATCGGTTGCGTCCTCGCCCGGCAGGCGGACGGAACGGCCGATCAGGCTTTCCATCTCGCGGGATTTGGTGACAAGTCCGGAGAGTATCTCCTGCGTGCTTTCGCCGCCGATCCCGTTCGCGTCGATCCAGCTCCGGCTGTCTCTGTCGAGACCGGAAAGAAGATCCGAAGCCGAGGCAGCCGACCCTTCAGCCGCCCCGCCATGTCCAGCATCCAGGCTGCCCGCCTCTGCGGCGGACCCTTCAAGCATCGTCATCATTGTTTTCCTTGTGTTGGCGCGCACCGCTGCCATCGTCTTGGGAGAAGATGACGGCACGCTGAGGCCGCATGGCCGTTCCATGCGGATCGCAAAACCGCCGCGTGGCGCGGCGGCAAATGTTGAATAAGAGAAGCGCATGCAGCGGGCCGCAGAAACGGCCGGCGCGGGCGCAGTAAAGCGATGTTAGCTGTGTTGTTGCTGTTTATAGGGGATAGGCGGACAAACCGCGATCCCATTAAAGGGCTGCGGGAGGCTTATGCAGTCGAAAGACTGATAATGCGCTGATAATGCGAGGTTTTTCCGATCGATCATCATCGGCAATTTGTAAAGATTTCTACTCTCGCGGCTCAAAACGATTGGGCCGAGGGCGGGCAATGTCGTGAAGCCGCGCCGCCCCCTTCACAGGATGCGCCCTCCCGCCCATCAGCAGGCGCAGCAGGTTCGGCGAAAATGGTCTGTTCTCGGGTGCAAGCGCTGAAGGATCGCCGGACATGAGGCGCCGTATGGTGGGATTGAGTGGGAGCGGCGCTTTTCGGACTTTCAGGACGTTTAACCTGGCATCGGCCGCTGATTGCGCGTCCAGTGCCTCCTTCAAGTTCTGTGCTTGAGACTGCTGCTGGGCGGCATCTTCCTCAATAATATCCGCGATTGGGTCGTGATCTTCAGGCTTGGGCGGCTCCATTGCATCAGAATCGCCGTCGGGTCGCGTTATAGTTGTTGGTTGCTCAACAGCAACAGGATTTGGCACTGGCGCCGTTTCCAGGAGTGTCATATCGCCCGATAGCGAGCCATATTCAGGAGTAACTTTGTTGAGAACGTCGCGCGCAGTGACGCCTTTTCCCAGCGGAACGGGCACACCAAGTGCATAGGCCACCTGATTTGGGTCAACTAGAGGTTTCCTTTTATATTGCGACCGGGCAGAGGCGCGAACAATGGCCCGCGTAGCCCGATTCGTATCTTTGAAGAAATGGTGCTTTCCGACCATGCCGAGATCAGTCATCCCAGCAGCCCATTTGTCCGAGGCCGCACTATTCCCTCCGGGGTTAAAATAGTGTGTCGAACCGCCAGTTGGGTCTATTGTCCTGCCAGTCAATGCGTCAACCGCAACTTCGACCGCATTCTTCCATCCTTTGCTGTCGTTTTGCGGAGCTTTCGATATAGACGTCGCATAGGGACCCGGGTTTGCAAACGAGTATTGGCCATACTTTGCATGGGCAGAGCCATAAACAACATCTGATATCGAGACGTCTGCGATTTTTGATCTATTAATCACATTGTGTGCAACGGCATCCTGTCCAACTCGCTTTTCTCCGCGCGCCTCTCCGTAGACAGCCGCGGCCAGGGCTGATACATCTTCTGCGGTAAACTTCTTCATATTATACTACCTATTAGTGCTCTTTGATAATGGCGACAAAGACATGAGATTCGCTTTGCTATTCGTAACGGTCCTGACGCTTGTGCAGAGTTCCGCTATAGCCGGAATTTCTTGTGACGGTCCGTTTACGAGCAAAGACGGTCAAGTTGTTGCAACAGCTACAAATGAAGGGAACTTCGAGATCAACGGGACCATTTACAAAATGCGCGCATGCGGAACCGGGTACTACTGCTCCTATGACGAAGTAGGAGGGGTAAAAACCCCTACAAAATCAATGTTCCTCAATTTCGGCATCATTCCTCCTGAAATTTACTATCAGGACCCTGCGCGCGGTGAGGTTGTTCTGTTCGGAAGTTGCACGGAGGAAGTAATAGAGCAGTGATGTCAAGGGCATGGCATATTTCCGATCGGTTCGTGCGGATGAAGTTATTGACCTTGTTTCTGGTTGTCGCAGCTCAAACCGCACAGGCAGCGGATCTTTGCGACGGAAATACCTATCGCTGCTGGCAGTGGGACAACTGCTCAATCAACGGAGAGGTAGAACCTTGTGCTTATGGAAGTTCCGGCGCAGCGAACGGAACGCTGCGTTTTGCGCACGAGGATTTTCAGATTGAATGGCTGGACGCGCAAACTGCAAATGTTCGCTTTGGCAAAAACGGTGAGTTGCAATCGAAGGCAGATGTCACCAGCGACGCAAATGGCGCGTTGATGGTTCTTCAGGATGGAACAAAACTGTTTTATCCTGCGGACTGAACAAGAGACATTTGGATGAATCAACGGTCTTTTATGTCCTGCAGTCGGTGTTTGTTCCTATTTCTATTCTTTTCATTGCGACTGGTGAATGCCGGTAAAGCCTGTCAAACTGACGTCTTCGTTCACGAGGTTTGGGGCGAGGAACAGACAGTCGAGATTTCCGGCGAGACCTGGACGATAAGGCACCGGGACGGTGATACGATTGAGTACTATTCTGCAAGTATCGGCACCGGCATCCCCTACCGCGCGCTCATGCCAATCAGTGGAAATGGTCCTGCATACCCCCACCGCATGATCGGCGATTTGCTGTTGATCAACATGGAAGTTTACCGGCCGAAGTGCTTTGACGAATAGGATCGGCGCCTAGAAGCCGGCCTGGGAAATTATGAACTTCTTATGCTGACTAAATTGCCTTGCGGGGTCGTTGAATCATCCTCAACGTTTTGCTGAGCAACAACCACAGCGGGAATAACCTTGTGATTGTTTCCGGTTGTACTTAAGTTTCAGCGCATGATCTTTTCTCGCCCTCTCCTTGTGACGCTGAGCCTTGCCATCACGGCGGGGGTTTCATCCGCCAGTGATTGGATGCGATACGAAAACTCCCGGTTTGGGACCATCGCGGACGTGCCATTGTATGGTTTTTCCCCCCTGCCTCCGCCTTCGAATGGAGACGGCCAAAGATGGCTTTCGATGGACGGGAAAAGTGAAATTGGCGTCTATGGTTCTTATGTGAGTTCAATTGGCACCTGGGATGAATACAAGGCCTTTCGCCTCAACGCGCTTGAAAGCGATGGCGCGGATGTCACGTATTCTGCCAAAGGCCCAGACTGGTTTATTTATTCCGGTGTTGCCGATCACGAGATCTTCTACATAAAGGTCCTGATAAGCACAGATTGTGGCATTGAGATCGCCAACAACCTGTACGCCACTTATCCCGAAGATCAAAAGGCCGCGTTTGACCCGATCATCGCCCGCATGTCCAAGTCATTGGCTCCTGGGCATTGTAGCGACTAGCATCGAAACGATGAGTCGATTGCGTCCTATGGAAATCCAGTACCCGCCCATCCCACGGTCCGATACCCGTGCGCCCTGGCATTAGAGATTTGCCGTCCGTCGGATGGTACTATCCCAGCCATGATCAATTTCACTCGTCAAACAAATACAAACAGCGGCTATGTCTGTGTGCTTCGATTGGCAGACATCGGGCGACTGCCTTCGACGTATAACTGCACTGGCCGAACCCCTCCGGAGTGCCGCTTGATTGATAATTTGTAGAGATCTGCGGGCCGCTTACGCTGAGAACATCGGTAAGTGGGAGATGCAGTGCATTGCCGGAATGGTCATAAATCAGAGCGATGATTTCCTGGGCATCCCGACGGCAAATCTCCTTCCCCAAAAGGCCCTCCATAAATTTCAGCTGGCTGAGATCTATGACATCGTATCCGCCCGAGGAGATTGATGTGAGGCAGACCTCCCGCCACTCCTCGCCAAGTTCCGTGAAGTCGATCGTGCCTGCCGCCTTGTCCCAGTGTATTTTGTCTTTAACCAAATGAGACAAGTCCTCTTCGAAAAGATTTCCCAACCTGCAAAAGATATCAGCATGTGCCGATGGCGAGGGCATCAGCAGATGCACAAGAAGGACACCCGCAACAAGTTTGCGAATAGGCATTGGTTTTGATCCTCATCAGGCCAAGTAATAAATTTTGCTCATATCGCTCCGCAGGAAAGACAGAACTGAGCTTCGGTTCTTCGAAAAGGTCATGATCACCAGCGAGCGATAGATCATGTCGATGGACGCGTCGATCTTCTCTAGGCAGTCTTCGGCATACCCGACAACATCGAGAATTTCCTTGGTAAGTTGGTCCGGACCTGATTTTTCCTGCTCCAGAAAATGCTTGAACGAGGAAACCTCAATCCAGGTTTTTCCGAGTTCTCGGTAAGGCGCCGGAGCACTGCTCTCCAGGACTTGTTCAGCCAAAATGTCATCTTGAACGGAATAAACGCCGGCCACGCAATTGAAATCCGAGTAGAAGGCTTTGGTCGCATAGACGTTAACATCGGGCAATGCCGAGCGCACACGCTCGAGCACGTGCCATCGGGTGACGGTAAAGCAGCCGGAAAAGAATAGAATACCGGCGAACAGGAACACACGCATCACAAAAACTCGCCGCATCTCGATTGGCCTCTGTTTATCGAATCGGGCTATGTTCTACTCCAGATTGTGTTCTATTTTTGTTCCTGCAGTGCTCCATTCACGCAATGGCGCGGGCCTCGTGTCATGCAGACGCAGTAAAGTGATGTTAGCTGTGTTGTTGCTGTTTATAGGGGATAGGCGGACAAACCGCGATCCCATTAAAGGGCTGTAGGAGGCTCGTGCTGCACCGACCCCGACAATGCCCTGAAAACATGGCATAAAATCCGGCAATATCCTACGGAGTTTACGAGCTTTCAATCTCCGAATTCAACTTCATGAGACCGCTACTTACCAGCAACTACGATCCAGCACGGCTGTATAACCACCGTCTTCCAATTATGCGATCAGCCTCCTATCGACCCCAGACTGTAAGTGCTACGGAACATTGCGATTTGTGCATGCGGAATTTCAGAGCGCCAAACACGTGCTCCAACTAAAACCGCAAGAATGCGGATGCGGCGGCTGTGATTTCCGCATAGCCTTCCGTGCCAAATCGCCCCTCAAGCGATGTGTTGACTGACCAGTTGCCGATGCTCGGAGTGTGATTGAAGCCGATACCGGCAAAACCTATCGCCGACGCCTTGGCGAAGGTTGCTGGAAAACTCAGCGGCGTCCCTGCCAGTTGCACGCCGACGGCATCGCCACCAAGAAGAAAATTGCCGTCGACCCCTGCCCACGTTTCAACGGTGAGATGTCCTTTGTTCGTCTGCTGCTGGTACGCCAGATATCTGGCCTGCAACCGAACAGCCGCGATGTGAATGTCGCGGCTGGACACCGTCAGGTTGGTGGACGATCCGGTTTCATTGTAGCCGTCGATAAAGAGGCCGGCATAGTATCCGCCGATGCTCACCTCCGTGCGCTCGGTGAGTGTATGTGCGAGCGTCACCGAGGGTGAGATGACATAGCCGCTGTAGTCGGCAACGGCCGTCTCCAAGCCACCGGCGATGGTATTATTGGCGATGATACGGTCCGAATTGAATCTCGTATAGCCTCCGAGGACCGACCCGGTGATCCGGAAGGTCTCTCCAAACGGATGGGCGAAATAGAGCCCGCCAAGAAAGGATGCGGCATCGATTTCCTGGCTGCCGGCGTCCGTCTTAAGCTGTGAATAGGAACTCCCGAGGAAGGCACCAATCGACCGCTCCCCATCGTCAATGCCGCCGCCGGTGGTGATGCCCCCATAGGCCTGATTGCCGCCGGTGACTGCACCTAAACCATTTTGTGTCTGATAGCCGCCAAAGGCGGCGACCCAGCCGCTCCGGTTTTCTGCAGCCTGATCAGATCCCGCATTGTCGAAGCCAAAAACTGCAGAACCCGTGGAGCTGTCACTGGCAGAACCCGAACGCACGGTTTCATGTACTGCGCCCGCCATCGTTTGAATGAAAGACTGTGAAAGTGCAAAGCCGGTCGGGTCCACGCTGTAGATCATCATATCGCCGCTGTCGTGTATGACAGGCATTGATGTGTTCAGATTCGAGAAAGCGCCCTGGTAGCGAAGGACCAGGTTGTGACCCGGATCAAGCGTGAGCGTTTCGCTGATACCGAAAAAGGCGATGTCACCGACAAGCACCGAACCCGGCTGCAGGATGAGCTCGCTCTCCATCCCGACGAGATTGATGGCGCCATCGCCGTTGCCTGCCAGGATGGTTCCGGCATTGATAATCTTGGAACTATCTCCCTGGGAACCGATGCCCCATCCGCCCGGTTTTATGACGCCGTAATTGCTGATGACGGCGTTGTCGCCGACGTAGAAGATGCCGTCATCCTGGGAAAGGAGCGTCCCGTAATTGGCGACAACGGACGATGCGCCGCCGGACCGGATCGCGTGAATACCCACCACAACGCCCTGGGAGTCTCCGTTCACGGTGCCATAGTTGATGACCATCGCATTTTCGCCATCCGAGCGTATGCCATGGTTCAGCGCATCGATCCTTCCCGTGTTGATGATTTTTGCGTCGCCCTTCTTTGAACGTATGCCGTAATTCACGGCCGTGATTGCACCCGTATTCTCTATGTGCGCCGCATCCCCATCCGAATAAATGCCGATGCCTATGTCGTCATTGATGAGCGGCGAAATCTCCGTGGTGATTGTGCCGGTGTTGCTGATAACCACATTCTGTGCGGTGCTGGAGATCCCGTTTTCTATGACCGTGATCTTTCCCTGGTTCTTAACAGTCTGATTGTCTCCGCTGGCATCGACGCCGTCGCCACTGCTGCCGGACGTATCGATCGCGCCGCCGTCTTCGACGGTCAGGGTGTCTTCCGGATTCGCGATTGTCTGCGTCGTAAAGACGGTGGTTCCAGACGGTATCACCACGTCCTGGGCCTTTGCGATCGGTAGGCCGGCAATGCCGGTTTGCATCAAAAACGCGGCGACAACGGAACGTACCGTTCTTCCTTTACGCAACAACACGTCTGCTCCTTTGACCGTGGATCTTTCAGCGCGGTCCGGACGCTGGTTCGACAATAGTTATAGCGAAGCGGATCTACTTGAAAATCACAATGCGCTGGAACACGTAACCGCCTGCCCTTCCCCGGCCTGCTGGCCCATCGAAGCGACACGAGATAATGTGCCTTTACCCCAGCTTAAACGGCCTGACATATGGTAAGAGGATTGACATCCAAAACGGGTCCGGAGGGCGCGTGTGAGAAGGTTCTTCCGCTTCATCATAACACTGCTGGGCATTCTCGTTCTTGCCCTGTTGGCCTATGGCGTGACGGGATATGTCTACAGCCGCCATGTGGCCGAATACGAGGATACGCTCCAGGCCTGGCCGGAGCGGGCCGATTTTGAGGCGCCCGTACCGATCAAGACTGACGATCCGCGCAGGGTCCGGATTCTGGCAATTGAAGGCGGCGCACTCTTCGGTTTGGCCGATCTTGAAGTGCTCAAGGCGATCGAGGAAAAATCAGGAAAGCCGATCTACGAGTTGTTCGATTTCGTCGCCGGCTCTTCGACAGGCGCCATGATCTCCACGCTTCTTCTCTATCCCGAGGCCAAAAGCGGTCGGCCGATGAGCGCGGCGGAGGCGATCGATGCCTATAACCGTTTATCCGGACGGATTCTCGATGGTCCGCTATACCACAAGATCCTGACCGGTTTCGGCGTCTTTGGACCGGCGCTGACCAATGACGGGCGGATTGCCATTGCAAGAGATATGACGGGCGAGGCGCGTTTTCGCGATCTGCTGCGTCCCGTCATGTTTCCTGCCTATTCCCAAAAGACGAGCGGCCTGAAGGTCTTCCGCAACTGGGACGAGACTGAGGCCAATCTCTTCCTGTGGTCGCTGATCACCGCCGTTACCAGTGTACCGAGCGTCTTCCCCGCCGTGTTTCTGGCCGGCGATGGCCCCAAACCCTATTTCTACGGCGACCCGGCACTGATTTCCAATGAGCCGGCTGATCTTGCCTATCTCCATGCGCGTACGCATCTGCCCAAGGCCGAGGAGTTCGTCGTCGTTGCCCTCGGGACGGTCCGGGATTTCTCCATTTCAGAGGACACGGGTATCAGGGGCGGCCTACTGCAGTGGTTCAGGCCTGCCTTTTCGCTTCTTTACCGCGGCGAGACGAACATAAGCCGGGGCGCGCTCGAACGTCATGCGGCTTTCGAATCCGAGGTCGATATATCGCTGACAGTCCTCTCGCCAGTCGTGCCCGCCGGTACCAGCAGTTTTGATTTCTCGCCGGACAACAGGCAACGGATCCGTCAGGCCGGCCTTGATTTTGTCAATGGAAACCAAGCTCTGATTGATGACCTCATCAATATACTAACCGGAGAAACAGCAAAGCCCGGCAGAACCGGAAATTAATAATAGATATTTTGAGAGGAAAAGGAATTTCAACTTGGAAACCTTGTTGTATTTCTGCCCGCCTGTTAACTATTCAATTCAAAAGCTTCATTCTTCCCATGCATAAAAATTGACTCATAGAACAATAATTCGTAGTCGATTATTTAACAATTAGTGAACGTTGGGCGAGCGCCATGAAGAAGATCTGCGAGAAGCCCAGTGTCGGCAAGCAGGTCAGACTGGAACTGGCGGCAACTGGCCTGGAAAAACTGAACGTGGTTTCAGGTATCAAGGCCAACAAAAAGCCGGGCTGAGTTCGGGTGTCAGTCAGCAGAGTTGCGTAAGGGGAGCAATGACATGAAGAAAACATATGAAAAACCAGCCGTTGTAACACGGGAAAAGCTGGAGAAAATTTCCAGCCAGAAAGCTGTTATAGAGCGCCCGCTTGTGGTCTCCGGCGTTAAAGTATTCCGTGACGGAAGATAAAAACCCTCAGTTTGTTGGTGTGACTTATCCGAGCTGGGGACGTTAGGGGTACTAAGAAAACTCCTGAAAATCCTGTGACAGATGCGCGCGCCTGTCTTTTACAGCGGTCGCGCCATGAGAAGCGCCCGAACACAGTATCGGGCGTACAGGCCGGCGATCTTCTCAAGAGGGATCTCTGGGAAAACTGTCCATCAATATCTGGGGTGAAATTGGCGCGGCAGGACAAACCGGTACGCGTGGATGAATGCCTTTGACAATAGGCGGGAGCCAATATGAAAAAGTCTTACACAAAACCCGAAGTGACCAAACGAGCCAGTCTTGAGATGATTTCGGCGGCATCTCCTGCGATGTTGCCCAGACCTTATCCTATGGTCGTTTCCGGCGTGCCATACAAAAGAGATTTGCCCTGAAGGTTGATCGGACGCATTACGCTGGAAGCAATAAGACAAGGTCGCCTTTCGGGCGGCCTTTTTTTATGTCGGTCATCGGCGGCTTGATCGGGATATGCTGGCACACCCTCAGCAGCCATTCACAGCTATCCCATCCAATTCACTATAAAATGACAGGCCTACCTCGATAGGCATCTGCAAAAGCCTCTTGGTAGGCGGCATCGGTCAACGACGCCCGAACCAGCAATCAGGCAAAGCCCAGTCCTCGTTTGACGGGAAACAGGATCGGTCCAATGAATGGGGTAAGGAGCGGACCGGGCTACTGCGCGCGATCCGGTCTTTTCTCAGGAAAGTGAATTCCAGCAGTGGGGGAACAGTGAAACCGCGATATTCAACAAAGGGGATCGTGTTGTTCGGATGAATATGGACAACGGAAAAATACCTGAGGAGCTTGTCAAATACTGCTTTGACGTAGCGGAATCCTGTTTCTTTCAGCAGCATCTGGACGTCGTGAAATTCAATCGCCAGGATACGGAACCGAGCGAGCAGATCTTCCGGCATGTCGAGAATAACATCATATTCCGCGCCCTCTATGTCCATCTGCAGCAACAAATCATCGGTTTCTTTCAACCCTTGTTGCGCCACCCAGTCATTCATCCTGAACGTAGACTTATCGTTCTTTGTTCCGACAAACCTCTTCTCGAAATTGAACATGGGATTGCCTTCCGGCGGGCCATTCACAGAGAAATCGGCCATGAATGATGGGATGCCCCGATCGGCCATGTCCGCTTCAAAATCGGCTATTCCACCAACTCCCGGTGAAAAACACGCGGCAATGCCGGCAAGATCATTTGGCACGAGATAACCGCCATCACCGTCCGCGCCGACACGGATCAGGTCATGCTGGGTGGTAACGGGTTGGACCGCTTCGAGAAAATCATTCAATCGCTCCTTTCCCGTCCAGCGCTCAACCAGAAAGCCCTTCCTGCGTCCATACCACCCGATTACTCTGGTTGATCCCACGTCACAGTTTCCCACATTAAAAAAAGGTTGAGCCGACGTTCCGGCAAGATATGTGCAAGCATCTCAAAGTAGTTGTTTGAAGGCAATACTGCCAGCAATAAGTGTTCTTAACGGAAGCGATGATTCCGGCGGTTTTGTTTCGTTCGCTGCCAAACGGGCTAACAGTGCCATCAAGCCTGGCATCCATTGCAGTCGCTTGGCGTAGTCCTCACCGGCCCGTCTCAATTGCGATCACAATGCGGCGTGCGAGGCCAATGCAGTCCTTGGGCTCGTGGAAAATCAGTATTTAAAGAAACATTCAGGGCTACGGATCGACACACCTGTGCATCATACCGAGGTCTACCGATCGATTGTGAGTTGTTTTGGTCCCGTATCAAGGTGGGTGGTCGGGTAATCCATTCTGGGCATGCGAAGCCATTTGCGCAGGTTGTCTGCGTTATTAAGGTGCTGTTGGCCGCCGTCACCTCTCGGGTTGTAAGCGAAATCGCCCGGCGAGCGATTCGGCGCATTGAGCCTCTTGTCGATATTGCGCTCAATCTGTTCCTTGCCGATCTTGAAATATGTGACAAGAAGCGCATCCTTCTGGTCCGGCGAAAGTTTATCCCAAGCATGACGGGACTTTTGTTTGAGCAGTTTCTGACCTTCCGCAAGGAAGAGACCAGCAATGGCGTAGCTTGCCTTCGGATTTTCGAAGTTCAGTAGATCGTTGACCAAGCTGTCATAGTCATTTCTATATTTGAGCAGACCGAGGGGGTCCTTCTTCGTTTTCTTGTGGCGCTCCACGTAATCCTGAACCATCGAGATGGCCGCATCCACGCGTATGTTTCCCGGACCGATATCGATTGTAAACGGGTTCACGATCTTTCGTAAGACCCCAGGTTTTCCAGAGCTCGGCTCGATCCGCTGCTTCGGAATCCGTGGATAGGGACCAAACGAACTCATGCGGGCCCAAACATCGGCACCAGCTTGGACACCCCACCCCCACTGTTTGCGCGTATCGTACTCATTTGCAACCGCACCAATAATGGCCGTCGGTGAAACACCCAGTTCCCGTGCGATCGGCATTGCGAGCTTGCCGGTCTTTTCGACAAATTTTCTGGTTGTCTCCATATACGGCGTTGTGGGCTGGGTCATAGCTTCTCCTTGGAAATTGCTCAAAAAAAACACGGTGTTGAAGCCAGTCCAGTCATCACCGATTTCACGGAGACGGTGGAACCGCAATCAACTGAGCTGGTTTGACGTCTTTGCGCCTGTTCATCGACAACGGCAGATAGAGATTCTCTGATGCTTCCGCTGTGCAGACCTAAAACGGCGTGTCCAGCCACAAGAGCGCAATCATGGTGGTGGCGACGGGGATGAAAGCCACCCACATGAGCGGGTGGTAGTGGCGGATCGCAGCGAACGAAAGGACCACCATCAGTCCGAAGGGTGGGAAAAACATGACCGGCAAGAGAATCAGACTGATCGGTGTCCAGTATTCACCAAAAAACGCGAGTGCAACCGAGGGCGTGACGCATGTCAAAACTGCAAGGACGATGAACGCCATCTTATGATTGCCCAGAACCCTGCGCCTCCAACTGCGGCTTGTAGACATCTGGGTCATGGAGCGAACACCGAGAAGTAGAGTGTCAATGGCGAATAGGTCACAAAAGGCGTGAAGGCCAACCACATCCTGCGGTCATATCTGAAAACCGAAATCAGGCAGAGTATGAAGAGCGGAATGGTCATCGGAAAAACGTACAAGATGCCCACCGCAAAGATGTTCATGGACTGAGATACCAAAGCGCTGAAGACCAGAGGAACAAACCATCCTGCAGTGGCCATGATCGTATAGGCGTTCTTTTCCCGTAACCGCGCCTCTGGCAGCACACGGGCATCACTAACGCTCATTGAAATCCCTCAACCCTCGGCTCAACAACCAAAAGGTCATTCTACCTCGAATTGTGTTCCTATTTTGTTCTTTCATCAATGCCCATTGCCTCGCCAGTCAGCCTCACAGCGACCTGCCCTCCTCCCGCGTGGCGAGCGTTTCGGCAACAGCGGCCCGGTAAAGCGCCGACAGATCGCCCTCCGCACCGAGACCAAGGCGGATGATGCGGGCGAGCACCCGCCGCATGGCGTTTGCCTCACGCAGTGCCTCTCCCGTTGCCTCCGCATCCTGCGAAAAGAAATAACCGGTATAGGCCGACAGGTCCGCAAGCACCGTCGACTGATCCTGCTGTGTCGCTCCCAGACCGAAAAAGACGCGATGATAGGCGCCCTGGAGTTCCGACATCGCCGTCGCGTCGCGCCGCCGAGCGCCCTCTTTCCCGGTCGATAAAGAATGCAATGGCTGGTTCATGGGATCTGCTCCATCTGGTCTTCCGCTTCACCTGCTCCCACGGCTCCTTGCAGCATCAAGGCAAATTTTTCAGGATCGAGAGCGCCGTCGGGGCCGGTTGCGCCGAGCGCCTTGCCGCCCTCCGCGGCAGCTTTAGCGGCCTCCCCGCCGGCCCGTATCATGTCCATCGAGCCGAGCATTTGCTGTAAATTGGTAGCCTTTGCTCGGTCCTGTTCGACTTCGGCGGCAGGCCGGAAAATAGACCGAGGCGCACCATGCACATCCTGGGCGATATCAAGCATCTCGTTCATGTCGAACCGTTCGAGCGCCTCCGGATGGCCCATTTGCGCCATCATGCCGGCGAGTTCCAGGACACGTTGCATGCCGACAATCTCGCCAGCGCGGCGCATCTTGTCGAGCGGCCCGGTGAAGGCAACGCCGATCTCGCGGCCCTCAAGGCTTTGCGGTGCGCCGAGCGCCGCGCCCGGCCGGAACACGCCCTTGCTTTCCAGAATGGCGAACTCGCGGTCGACCATGCGCGCCAACCCCTCCTGAAGAGACAGCCCGGACGGTCCCAGAAGATCGCCCTTTTCCTGCGCACGGATCGCGGCTTCCGTCGCGGTCATCTGCGGGTTCTGGATCAGGATCTGCCACAGATTGACATAGAGGCTTTCACGCAGCTGGTTCTGCTTGGCCTCAATGACGGCGCGGGCAAAGTCCGGCCGCTGCTGGGTGATGATCGGCCGGATCAGAAGCTCGCCAGTCTCGCTCAGCAGGCCAGGATTGGGCGCACCGGGGTTGAGGTTCGGCGCATTCGGCGCGTCGTCGCGCTGGGCGGTCGGCGGGTTCACCCATTGCTGCGTGGCGATATATTCCTGTTTCGACAGCATATTGACCGATTTGATCTCGGCCAGCGCCAGCGACACCGGACCTTCGCAATAGGGCCCCTGATGCTCGCGGTTCCAGTGGAAGACGATATAGGGGAAGCTGCGATAGCCGCCCTGCCCGATCAGGTGTTTCTCGTCCCGCTCGAAATAGTAGGACACGTAGCGCATGGTTGCGCGCTCGCCGTCCGGATGCGGCATGACGGCGTGGACGATGGTCACCGGCGTTTCCTGCCGTTTGGCGTCCTCCGCGGCGCGCCTGACTTTCTCTGAGCACTTCTCGCCCCAGCGCTCCACACACTGGCGCGCGGTGCGGCGGAAGACACGGAAATTGGTGTCCACTACCCCTTCGAAATTCGTCGCCAGATGGTTCTCCAGCAGCGGCACATGCCGATAGGAGATCGGTGATGAGAGCCCCTGCCCGAAGCGTTCCTCGACATACATCACGCTGGTGCCGAAAGCCGCCCTGCCCTTCACGGCTGCCTTGCTGGCGAGCGTGAAGCCGGAGACCGGGTTGTATCGCATGCGGAACGCATAGCGCGTCAGATCATCAAACCAGCGCTTTTCCTCGTCATCCGGATCCCCCGCAAAGGGATCACTGCTTTTGAGCGTGTGCCAGGTGGCGCTTGCCGGCATGACAAGCGAGATCTCGCCGGCGGCCAGACGGTCGATCGCCATCAGCGAGGTGTGGTCGTAAATGTTGGGCGCCTCAAGCGCGCCATAAGGCCGTGCGGCGGTGCCGCCGACAGCTTCCAGCATGTCATGATAGGCCATGCCCGGCGCGACGTAGCGCGCGACTTCGCGCCAGTGGCTTTCCCAGGGGCGGCGCGTGTTCTCGAGCTGCGAGAGCCGGTCGAGCAGTTTGTCGATCACCCCGTTCATGTGTTCGACTGCCCGAGCCGCGTCGCGCCGGAGACGACATGCGCGCCAAAGCCGCTGTCGCCGAGTGCGGATGTGAAGATATTAGCGCGCGCGCCGCGCGAGCGCCTGCGCCGCAGTCGGGCCTCGACACGCAAATTGGCGTCACGGTCGCGGGTTACGGGGCGCGGAACCACGGGTTCCGGCGTGTCGACCTTGGTGCGAAAGCACATGATGTTGCCTTTCCTGTCATGACAAAAGCCGATATCGCTCACGCGTGCAGCGTGTCGATTGCTTGCGTCGTGTGTGTTGTGTTCCAACCTAAAATTGCGGCATTTGCGCTGCGGCTGGCTGCTCTTATCATTAGGTGATTGCGCCGTTGCCAACCATGCCAATAGCCGGACTGTACAGGCGCCGCGCAGTCGGGAAGTGGGCTAGTGCCCTGTTTTTATGAAATAAATTATGGTCACGTCAGTCTGAAGCCGCAACATGCCTCAAAAACGGCTTGTTTTCGGCCCTGTACTGTCATGAAGTCTGTTGGCCCCTTCTACGTCTGGGACTTTACCGCGCATCATCCAGCGGAGTGTGTTTTCGGACATTCTCACTCCCCGCAGCTCACCAGGATTCGCTTCACCTGAGAGAAGAAGCTTCACCGCTGACGGTGATCTCGGTGGGGCGTTCTGATGCCTGTTACTATCTAAGCGTGCAGATTCAGCTGGGCGCGGACGACTGGTCTTAATTTGTTTCAGACGCCCGGTTTTTTCGAACAGCTTCTTTCCGTCGTATCCACGCCAAAAGGCGCTTCTTGCCAAACCAGCAATTCGCTCCTCTTCTTCTGGCTGAAGTGGTTCGTCCCGACTGTCGAGTATTTCCGCAATTTTATCGAGTTTGTTTTTCACCTCGAATTCCCGTTTCCAGCTCCGAAGCGCCGTATCCGTTGCGGTGTAATCAATTATCCCGCCAAGGCCATTCGAGGGCAGGCCGGGGTCAGTTAAGGCGCGCAGCCGGTCCAACCATTCCGAGCCTGTACTGAAGTCACCGTCGCGATGCTTTCTTGCAATCTGCCCATGCCTGTAGAGCGTTTGAAGAAGCTCGTCTGTTCGCTCTTGCAGGATTGTCTCACGTGTTTTCGGTCGTTGGCGATCACGTTGCCTTCTTGTCATCTATGCTTTCTCCTAGTTGAATTTGATGCGAAACGCCTTGAAGGAGCGATAAACACACTCGGGGATGGTTATACCGGCCTCCGCCCTGTACACTTGGGCCTCGATATAAGGAGCCCGTGACATGTCCGGCCTTATGTCCGGCAAATTGCTCCTTTCCAACCGGCTGAGAAAGTCCTCATATGTGGTTCGACTTTCGTTGTCGTAGCGGCAGTACTGCGAGATTATGATGTCGTAGGCCTTGAACTCCTCGTTGAACGGATCGTCTACTCTGGAGCCATTGTTGAGCAGGATCTCGCCAATTCGAAAATGATCCGCTTCGCTTGCAACGGGCAAACCCGGAAACACATCCTCGTCAAAGGAGGACAACAAGGATTTAATAATCGTAGAACTCTCTCCCGCGTTCACCGATGCGCCCCGTCTGAGCAACTCCTCAACGATTTCGACGCGGCCGAAATAGGCGGCCTCATCCAGTGCCGTGTCTCCGTGTGCAATGATCGCGTCAATTTCATAGCCGGCGTCCAGAATGCAGTTCACAGCCACGAGTTCCTTTTCACGAATCGCCTGCAGCATACTTTCCGGCGTCGATACCGTTGCATAGGGTGGGCAATCGGCTTTCGGACCGGCCATATGCTGTCTGAAGGGGCCAACACTGAGCGCCAATGCTGTGACCGCAATTAAGACCAAAACTACAATTGTGATTTTATTTGCAGTCGACATTCGTTTTCCCCGTAACTGAAACTTCGATCCATTTAGGTCCGGATATTCTACGCCGGCGAGCAATACTACCTTACATTGTGTTCTTATTTTGTTCCAGTCCATGCCCTATTGATTTCCTTGTTGCGTCCAGCGCGACAGCGCGTAATCCATCAAAACTCTCCTTATCGGGGATCGAATATCAAGTAATGAGTTGGATCTTCCGCGGCGCCCAAAATGCCTATCTCGAATTGCTGATTAAGATCGCGGCACTCCCATTCATATTCATCCATGACGCGTGCAGGAATGTTGCGGTCCGAGTATGCGTTGCACTGTCCGTCGCGAAACAGAGCGATAGCCGCTAGATTGAATTTGCCGCATCCATTATCCGTAAATTCCGAGCTTTTCGGGCCAAACAGACAAATACGTTCATAGCCGGCAAAGAGAGGATCGTTGTTTGTGATGGTTCCGCCATTACTGAGTATTTCGATATGTTCCTCAGCAAAAAGGGAAGGACGATCGTCGGCGACTTCGAAATAAAGCCAAACGGCAAATGCGGCAAAGAACGTTCCGAAAAACCCTAAAAACAGCCACAGTTCCAGATGCTTCATTTCAATTCCCCTTTGGGTGCGCGTATCGCGAAACATGGAGCGTCACTTCAATCATAGATTATGTTCTTATTTTGTTCTAATTTATGCCGAATTGGCTCTTTGTGCCGAGTCCGTCGTCTGCCATCGCGTAAAAATATCTTCGGGAACTGTTCTGCAAATCCAGGCATAGAGCCGGAAGCACTCACCATTGCGCCCCCAGTCCTCAAGCGCGCAGCACCGCTCCGCCCCGGCTGCCTCCAGCCAGCGATGGGCGCTGGTGTGTGTCTCGATCGTGCGCACCTCGATGCGCCTTATGCCCTGTTCCAGCCAACCAGGCACAACCTCGCTGAATACGAAACGCGTGACCGCCGGGATGCAACGCTCGAAGCCCGGCCTGCCGAAGGCCCAGCCATTGAGCACGCCGTCACTGATCTCGCTGAAGCCGAAAGCGCCGCGCGGCTGGCCCCTGTCGAAGGCCGCCCAGCTCCGCCCTCCTCCAATGCAGAAGGCGGCGATCTCCGCCGGCTTCGTGCCGGGCGGCAGCTGGCAGTAAATTTCCTCGCGGTCGCACGGCCGCATATTGGCGGCAATGTAGGACACATCTCGCAGTGTTGCGGGCACGATATCGACCATCACCAGCCCTCCAGCGGGTTGTAGGCGCTGCCTGCACCCTCCAGCTTCGCGGAGACCGCGTTCATCCGCTCATGATGGACGGCTTCGGCAAAGGTCAATGCAAGCGCGTCAGCGCAGTCCGGAGAGATCAGGCCGCGCTTTTTCATCTCTTCTTTCTTCTCGATCTGGATGCGGTTTTGTGCGTCGAAGCCGTAATTCGGGGCCTGCAGGTCGATCGCCAGTTCGTCGTCATCGGGAATGGAGCCGACATCGCGCAGCCAGTCGCGCATGCGCGCCCACATCTCCGCACGCTTGTTACGGTAGCGCGCGGCGTTCCCTGCCCGCGCTCCGCCATTGACGTCGATGACCCGCAAGCCGAGTTGGCGCAACCGGTCGACCACCCCGCCGCCAACGCCGACACCGTCGACAAAAAGCGCATGCGGCTTTTCCCGTGCCGCGATCTCGCTGACCCGGCCCGCGGTCTGCATCAGGTCAAGCGCCGACCAGCGCCATATACGGTTCAGCCGGTGCCCCTCGCGCAGCACCAGAACCGTCCGGTCATCGCCGAAGCGGGCGACATCCAGCCCCATGATGCGCGGCCCGCCGGAAGTCTCAGCGGAGCGCTCCTGCGCGGCGCGGATCGTCTCGCGCGTGATGAACTGCATGTCGGAGACGTTCTGATAGCCGCCGAGCCACACGTGGTCGTATTTTACCGGGTCCGTCAGCCGATCGCGTTCCATGTCGGCGCGGAGCACGGCGGGAAAGAACGGGTTGTCGGAGTAATTCGCCCGGATCACGATCGCCCCGCTGGGCTTTTCTTTACGCAGCAGCCGGTCGATCGGATCGGTCGGACGCTCCGGGTTCCAGGAAAACCAGAGTTCACTGTCCGGCATGCGGATCGTTGGAATCAGAAGATCGAGGCTCTTTTGCGAAACGGTCTGCGCCTCCTCCACCCAGGCGATATCGAAGCCTTCCAGCGATTTGATGCTCGCTGCATTGTGGTTCTTCAGCCCCCTGAAAGTGAACAGGCTGTCGTTCGGCCCACGGATCTGCGTGTCGGTGATGTCGAAATGGGATGTCAGCCCGTAGGCGGAAATCTTGTCTTCCAGAAGCTGTTTGACGGAATCCTTGATCGAATTCTGCACCTCGCGCAGACACACCGCACGCGTGCGTTGTCTGAGCGCACGCAGGCACAAAAGCCCGCCGAAGAAATGCGATTTGCCGCTGCCGCGTCCGCCCCACGCGCCCTTGAAGCGCGCCGGTGCGACCAGCGGCCGGAACACGTCCGGGAACTGGATATCCATAAGGTCTCTTACTGTCGTTTAGGTGCGGCGGTTTTCGCCGCTAATTTCCTGTTCGGCGGCAATGAAGCGTACCGAAAACTCAAGATTGACCGGCTCGCCCTTGCCGCCGGTCAGTTGCATGGGCAGCACTTTGCCGAGCAGGGTCAGAAAGGCGCTCGGATGGGTCTCGGCCTGTTTCTTCAGATAGGCGACCATATCGCCACCGCCCGCCTCGACCGCCGCCTGGATGATCGCGTCGCGGATGATAGGGGATTCGGCTGAAGCCGGTTGCTCCCCAGGCCTCTTAGCAATGTTTATAGGTCTCCTTGACGCGAGTCCGCTCTTAGCAAGTTTTGATCTTGTCATGCTCCGACTGCAAAGAAGCGGATGAGAACCAGGGGCGCCGCATCTTGCCTTTCAACTAATTCTGCCAATTTACGTCACCTTTCTCGTAGGCCCGAGGCGGGCAATAGATTTCGATCGGTGTGTAGGCATCGATCGCGTCGGAATAGTTGTTTCTAGAATAGATGCCGGGGTGATCGCGCTCGAGGGCGCGAATTTGCCTTATGGCGGGCTCGTGTCCAAGCTCGGCCGAAAGATACAAATAAGGTGCGGCATCCCTCAGCGGCCGTTCATTGTCGAACATAGCCAGTGCGTTGGGATAGCGGTCTGTCGTCAGCAAACGGTAGCCCTTGAAAAACAACGCAATCCTGCTGCCTTCCAGCGCTGCGATCGAAATCCACTCGCCCTCGTAAAGGCCCCTCAGCAGACCGTAGGCTGGCATCATATTGCCGCGTTCGGCCGCCCTTTCAGCATTGAGGATTGCGGCACAACGGTCAAAACCACCGCTTAACTGGCCGGATGCGATGATGAAGGCCCGGAGCGTATAGAGTTCCGTGTAAGGTGTATCGCCGAGCGTCTCCAGAAGGTCCCATGCCGTCTTAGCCTGATTATCAATCCAGAACAGGTCACTGGCCCTTGCGACGGTCTCGACGATTTCCGGTGAAATGTCTTCCGACTTGGCCGCAGCACCGGAAAGTGTCAGCGATGCGGCAATCATGCACATCTTCACGAACCGCTTCATACCGCTCTCCTCCGGCCGAGAACGGCATGTTGTCTTTGATCATGGAACCAGGAAAGAGAAGCGCGTTTGCTCATCTCAATTCACCATCCAGGTAAGTTCGCGGCGGACAATAGAGCTGGATCGGCTCGTGTGCGGCCATAGCATCCATGAACCGTTCCCGCTCGAAAATTTCTGGATGCTCGGTTTCCAATTGCCGTATTCGATCAATTGCGGGCTCGTATCCAAGTTCGGCGGAAAGATACAGATAAGGCGCGGCGTCCTTGAGCGACCGTTCATCATCGAAGAGGTCCAGCGCGTAGGGATAAATGTCCGTTTTCATCAACCGGTAGCCCTTGTAATAGAGCGCCAATCTGCTTCCCTCCAACGCGGCAATGGATATCCACTCGCCTTCATAGAGGCCTCTGAGCAGGTCGTGCGCCGGGGTTACATTGCCCCTTTCCGCCGCCTTTTCCGCATTGATAATTGCGCCGCAACGGTCAAAGCCCGAAGTCAGCCGTCCCGAGGCCTGCATCAGCGCCTTGTTGACATAGAGAAACGGGTCATCAGAATCCTCCAGGTCCTTGATCTTCTCCCAGGCTACATCCGGGTAATGTTCCTCGAAAAAGATGTAATAGGCCTCATTGTAGATATCGGAGAGATCCGCCTGAGCTGGTCCGGCCGCTATGAAGAAAGTGGTCAGGGCTGTGATCGGCGACAATATCCGTATCCACTTTAACCTGCCCGGCATCCCATCACTCTCCCTTGTAGGTTATGCCTGCGCGCATCGTCAGCTATCTGCAATAATCACGTGTTCCATCGGCTGAAAACAACCCTATCGCAAGACCGCATCAGCCACCATGCCATTAGGCGCTGCGAGCTCATCGCACAGTCCAGTTTTCATTTAACTCGTTGAGATCTATCAAGAAAGCAAGACACCAACATCCCGAATTCGCGCCTTACCGTCGCCCCGCCTCCATGAAACGCCGGGCCTCGGCGTCGGTCAGCGCCTCGACCGCATAGGTGAATGTGCCTCGCTCGCGGACCTCGTTTGCGGCGCGGATCAGGCCGCCAAGCGCGGCGCGGGCGAAAGAGCCGCCAACGCTGACGCGTTTGACGCCGGCCTCGGCCAGCTGATTGAGCGACCAGTTCGCGCCGGTCAGGCCCATGACAACATTGACCGGTTTCGATACCGAAGAGCAGACAAGGCGGACAGCTTCAAGATCCGGCAGCCCCGGCGCAAAAAGCACATCAGCACCCGCCTCGTCGAAAGCCTGAAGGCGGCGGATCGTGTCATCCAGATCGGGACGGCCGTAGAGGAAATTCTCTGCCCGCGCCGTCAGAAGGAACGGTTGCCCCCTTGCCGCCTCGGCACTTGCCGCAACGCGCTCCACCGCCTGCCCGAACTCATAGATCGGGGCCTCCGGCCTGCCCGTAGCATCTTCGATGGAGCCGCCAACCAGCCCGGTCTCCATCGCAAGGCTTATGGTCTCGGCGCAGTCTTCCGGCAGGTCCCCGAAGCCACCCTCAAGGTCGGCTGATACCGGCAACGACGTTGCCGAAGCGATATCCCTGGCATTGCTCAACGCGTCTTCACGCGTGACTTGCGAGCGCCCGTCGCATCGCCCGGTGGCGAAGGCCAGTCCGGCGGATGTTGTTGCCAGCGCCTCGAAACCAAGCTGCTCCAGGATGATCGCCGATCCGGCGTTCCATGGATTCGCAATGATGAAAGCGCCCTCGCCCTGATGCAGTGTCTTGAAACGCTCAAATTTTTCTTCGGTGTTCATCCGCACTCTCCCAGGCCAAACGCCAAGCTGGAACAAATAGTGAACGATTGCAAGATGAAATTTCGCAATCCCGGCTCAATAGACAGCAGGCCGCATTGTGTTTTGTGCCGAAATGGGCAAGCCTCCTGCCGGGTCGTCAATGTGCTGGAAGGTCGAATGGACTGGTTTGATATCATCACGCAACTTCGCGATATGATCGGCCGGGCCCTATGGTTCGATCCGGCGGTCTACGACACGGCCTATATGGATGACCGCACACGCTTTATTTCGACACTGGTCGTCTTTCTGGCCGGAGCGTCACTCCTGCTGGGACAGTGTTTCGCCCTTTTCCTCGTCGCCGCCTCGCCGCTTGGCTTCCTGCTCGGTCTTATCTTCAGCGGTTTGTCGCTGGCCGTGCGTCTCGGGCTTTGGGTGACCTGTTCGGTTTTCTTCGCCGCCATTGTTTTCGGCGTGGTCAACGCACCCTGGAACTTCATATCGGTCATCTTTGTGGCCACGGCGCCGCTGGTCTTCGGTTTTCTTGCCGTGCTTCCCAGCATCGGCATCATCATCCTCTACATGCTCTATGGCTGGACCTGCCTGACCATGATGTACGGGCTTTTCTACGGCGCACAGGTGCCGTTCCTGCCGGGCGCGGTCTGCATGCTACTCGGCTGGATTGCCGTCTCATTGCTTGAGCGGTTGTTCTTTACGCGCAGCCACACCGCACAAAGCGGCGGTTTCCTGTTTGCAAGCCGGCAACTTTCGCGCTTCACCTCCGATCAGATCCTGGAGTTCGTCAAACAGAAGGTGCGCAGCCGATGACGGATATCCAGCAATTGCTCTTCGGCGCGCTGCTCGTTGCCGGCGTCACGCTGTTTGTGGCGCTCATCACCGCCCCGTTCGAGGCCATGACATGGTGGTCGCGGTGGACAAGCGATCCGGACGGGGAACCGGTAGAGGAAGACACAGAAACGGTCAGCGGCTTATCTAAGGAAAAGGAAGCCGTGCTTTTCTACGTGACAGGAATCGGCACCATCACCGGCGAACGGCACCCGCAGCTTGAGCAGGGTTTCATCGACGCGTTGAAACGGGCAATGCCGAATGTCACGGTCATCGATGATTTCTTTCCCTATTCGCCTGCCGGCATTCCGCTCACCGGCCAGCGGATCTTCGCGCGGTTCTGGCGCTTTTCCGGACGCCACCGGGCCTTTGTCACGCAGAACCTCATCCGCCTGCGCAATATGTTCCAGGTGCTTGTCGCGGCAGACGGGCGTTACGGTCCGATCTACAGCGCCGGCACCTATCGCATTATGCGCGAAAAACTCCTGGCGCGGGGCCATGGTCCCCATTCAGGCCGCCCGGTCATCATGCTTGGTTATAGCGGCGGAGCAGAGATCTCGCTCGGCGCCGCACCTTTCCTGCACGGTGAGTTCGAAAGCCGGTTGACCCTGTTGTCGCTGGGCGGTGTGCTGTCATCGCATCCAGGCATCGCCGCGCTCGACCGTATCGTGCACCTGCAAGGCTCCGCCGACCGGGTCGCGCGCATCGGAGGAACCTTCTTCGTTCACCGCTGGGCAATCTTTGGCCGCTCCCACTGGAACCAGGCCCGCAAGCAGGGCCTTATCTCACAGGTTGCGATGGCCGATATGTCTCACAACGGACCGGGCGGTTACCTTGATCCCGATACGCATAGATCGCCGGAGGGGCCAAGCAATCTTGAGCGTACGATCGCCGAGATCAAATCGGTTGTCGAGGAGGAGATCACCCTTAGCCGGAATGGGACCGCTGAAGCCTAGGACTACTTTGCCGGCAATTCGCCCGGTTGCGTGTTTCGATCGAAATCGCCGTTTTGCGAAAGCAGGATGGCGATTGGCCGCGTCGGACGGAACTCGGCCAGTACGATCACCACAACCGATGTCATCGGCACGGCGAGGATCGCCCCGCCGATCCCCCAAAGAGCGTACCATACCGTCAGGGATATCAGCACCACGAACGGGCTCAGATTCATCGAGCGGCCGAGCAGCCGCGGCTCGACAAAACCGCCAATGAAGACCTGCGACGCCGTCAGGCTGATAAGCACAATCACAATGGCCTCGATCGAGCCGAATTGAGCCGCGGTCAAAAGCACGGGAAATGCAACCCCGACAATAGAGCCGACATAGGGAATATAGTTGAGAACGCCGATGAGCACGGCGAAGAAACCCGCGAAATCAACACCGATGAGCCGCATACAGGCATAGCTGATCAGCCCGAGCATGACATTGATCAGCGTTTTCACCGTCAGGTAATTGCCGATCCGTTCGTTGACGCTGCCAACAATTTCCATGATCCGCGCCGCGTCGCCCTTCGTGGTTGCGGCCTTCACGATCTTCTCGCTGAAATGCAGCCGTTCAGCCATCAGGAAACTGGCGTAGAGAAAGACGACGAAGACCTGTCCGCCGAGCGCCGAAACCGATGTGACGGTCGTGCTGATAACGCGCTGCAGATCGAGCTGACCAAGCACGGCGCTGCGGATCGTTCCCCAGGACGGCTCGTCGTCAATGCCGAGCATTCTGGCAATCTCGCCGACGAATCCCAGCAGCGTTGCCTGATATTGCGGCGCAAGCGCAATCACCTGCTGAATGTTCTCGGCGAAAAGCACCACCAGCAGGAACCCGAGGAAGATAAAGGCGAGAAGTGCCACGATGTGGCGCAGCCACAGCGGAATCACCGACCCCACAATCGGCACCTTTCCCAGACTGGTCGCCATGGTGCTCAGGACATAGACCGAGATGATGCCGGAAATGATCGGAATAAAGATCGGTTTGCCGATCCGCAGGATGAAGCCCACCATGATCGCAAATGCGAGGCCGTAGACAAGATTGCGAAAGCGGTTGTTCATAGCCGGCTCCTGATCCGCCGCGGCCCTGCGCGTGCGGCGGGCGAATAGTCGAGCGATTCCGGTCGATTGGCAAGCCCGGGGGCGCAAACACCTTTCAACAAAGGGGATTCGACATCATCCGAAAGTTCAACTTGTACCGTTGCGGCTCCATCACGATATGCGATTCAAGCTTACGAAACAAAACAGCGAGATCACTGGAACAATGCTGAAACGACTCCTGACAGGGCTTGTTGCCCTTGTGGGCGCGTCGGCGTTTGCCGGTGCGGTACAGGCGGCGACGCCGAGCTACACCACGGCAAATGTGAATTTGCGCGCCGGGCCGGGTACGGTCTATCCCGTCCTCCTCACCGTTCCCAACGGAACCGCCATCACCACGCATGGATGCTTAGACGGATATAATTGGTGCGACGTGTCCTGGGGCACCGAACGCGGATGGATGTCCGCCTCCTATATCCATATCACCTATCAGGGCCAGCGCCGTATCCTGACCCCGGCCCTTGCGCCTATCCTCGGCATCTCGGTCGTCGTCTACGACCGCAGATATTGGGATCGCTACTATTACGGTCGCCCCTGGTATCGCAATTGGGACCGTTACTACCGCCCGCCGCCGCAGGTCGCCAAGCCGCCGCGTGCCGTCCAGCCCATATTGCCGGACCGGCCAAGGGCACAGCCGCCAAGGCCTGACAGGCCCCGGGCCGTACAGCCATTGCCTCGCGCCAATCCGCCACGGGCGGTTCAGCCCCTGCCCCGCGCCGACAGGCCCCGCGCCGTCCAACCCCTGCCGAGGGCCACTCCGCCCCGCGCCAATCAGCCCAGAGCGGCGCAACCCTTGCCCCGTGCCAACCAGCCAAGGGCAACGCAGCCCCGGGCAGGCCAACCCAAGGCCGTACAGCCGCGCATGGGGCGGGCATCCGGTCAACGCCGCAGCGGCTGATCAACAGACAAAGCCCTCAAGAGACGCGAAACGCCATCGCGTCTCTTCATTTAACCATCTGATCCGAGTGAATAATCCGTCATCCTGGCATGCAAGGCGATCACGAAACCTTGCGTGCGTCACGCTTTAAATCACATCGCTCCGATATCATATAAAATAGCAGGAAAGCCCGTTGATTCGGGTCGGCGGGCGACAGGTGGATTGCGGCGGCAAGAACAGGCCGCGGGAGAATTCAGATGGAGCTTGCATCCTCGACGTCCAGGCGGGACGAAACGACCGCCTTCGATCATCCGGAATTTGATGGTCACGAGAAGATTGTCTTCGGGCATGACGCGCAAACCGGGCTTTATACGGTCATCGCCATCCATGACACACGGCTCGGCCCGGCCATGGGCGGCTGCCGCATGTGGCCTTACGCCAATATGCAGGAAGCGCTGACCGACGCGCTGCGGCTGTCACGCGGCATGACCTACAAGAATGCGATGGCCGGACTCGATTATGGCGGCGGCAAGGCCGTGATCATCGGCGATCCGAAGCTGCACAAGACACCGGAACTCATGCACGCCTTCGGCCAGAAGGTCGATGCGCTCGGCGGCCTTTACATAACAGGCGAGGATGTTGGACTGACGCCTGCCGACATGGAATCCATCGGCGGCGCGACGGAACATGTGCGCGGCACATCGAAAACCCACCGTGGCGATCCCTCACCCTATACGGCGCTCGGCGTCTATAACGGCATCCAGGCCGCCCTGCGCCATAAATTCGGCTCCGACGACCTGCATGGCCGCACGGTTTCGCTCCAGGGCCTCGGCAATGTCGGCTTCACCCTTGCCCGCTTTTTGCATCATGCGGGCGCGGACCTTGTTGTCTCAGACATCAATGAAAAAGCGGTCCAAAAGGCCATCGATGCTTTCTCCGCCAAATCGGTGAACCCCGAGGACGCGCATAAGGTCGAGGCGGATGTTTTTGCGCCCTGCGCCCTCGGCGCCGGCCTTAACGCTGTGACAATCCCCGAGCTTGGCGCGCCCATCGTCGCCGGCGCCGCCAACAACCAGCTTGCCGAGCCCGGGGACGGTGCGGCGCTTGCCGAACGCGGCATCCTTTATGCGCCCGACTATGTGATCAATGCCGGCGGCGTCATCGCGCTCGCCCTGCACGATGTTGAGGATGAAGTCCTCGAAACCACCGTGCGCAATATCGGCGAAACGCTGACGATCATTTTCCGCCGGGCCGAGGCCGAGTCCGCGCCGACCGACGTGATCGCCGATCGCATGGCGGAGGAGCGCCTGTCGTCACGCGACGTCTGAGCCGTCCAGCACCGCCGAAAGTCCCATTTCTTCATGCCGCATCGCTGCGAATGAGTGGAGGTATTTGCAATTTTGTTCCCTTTATGTTCACTTTTGCTTGAGAGTGACAAAAGAATTCCCCATACTACGTCTCTGCAATGCAGGATTGAATTGATCGGCGCCGGCTTCGAGCCGCGCGAACCGTCGCCTGCTGAAAGGATCACGACATGACTGACGAAGACCAAACCCCGTGGCGGGAGCGATACTGGTGGGAAGATGAGCTTGAACGGACGCTTCAGGACCGCATCGACCGCGCTCTCCGCGAGGGCAAGCACAGGCGCTATTATCTCGAAACCGATCCCGACAGGAAGATCACGCTGGAAGACTGTTTCCGCTTCATCCGCACCTGCCAGTCCATGCCTGAGGTATGGGACTCTCTGGCAAATATCCACATACCATCACCAGAGGAGGAAGCCGCTGGTTACGAATGGTCGGAAGAGGATGACAAGAGGAACGACGTGTCAAACTACTTTCTTAGATGGTACGCCATGAAGCACCACCCTGGCATCCGCGACTCCGCTCTGCTTGGTCCCGCCGCCGTCATCGAGTTGTACGGCAACGGCATGATCGATGATCTCTTCGGTCAAGAAGCCATCGACTATATGCTGGATACCAGGCGGGTTGAGGGGGGGGATCAATGAATTTTCTTCTCGATAAGAACCCGCTTGAGGAACTCTACAAGCTGGCGCCGAGCCAGTGCGGTGTGGACCAACCTCGATCGAAATCCCGGAGTTAACTCATGAACACACAGCAGAGCACCCCGCTTTGGAAGATACCGCCATGGCTTCTCGAACCGCCCGCACGCGAGCGTTTCCATTGGGAGATCGAGTTTGATCAGCTTGAGGCCGATGAGGTTGTCCGGGCGCAAATCCGCCGGGGCGAAGACCCCGAGACTTCGACGAACGACACCATCCAATGGGGCGAATCCACCGACCCGAAAGGCTGGATCACGCTCGAGGAGGCTCTTGGCTACATTCGCGCCATAAAGGATCATCCCGAAGTGTGGGAAAGCTACAAGCCGCAATACTACCACCGCGACCCGGATGCGGAGATCGACCTAATCAATTTTGAGATTTCCGATGAGGAGCGCGCCCATACAAATTGGAGGAACAAGTTTGAACATTGGTACCGGTTGAAGTTTCTGCCCGAGGCCCATCCCGCTGCCTTTGTGGATCCAAGAATAATTGTTAGAGACCATCTGCGTGGAAAGATCGATGATCCATTCGGTGCCACGGCGCGTTCAATTATGCTCGAAGATGGCAGTATGATTGTGGAGAAGCGCTCATGACTAACAGCACAACATATCTCGTCATTGGAATGCAGGGGGGCGGGTCGTAATCGGAGCGATGTGACCAGTCCTATTTGGAGTGCAGGAGTTAACTCATGAACACACAGCAGAACACTCCGCCCTGGGAGACGCCGCCATGGCTTATCGAACCGTCCGAACGCGAGCGCTTCCATTGGGAGATCGAGCTGGAAAAGCTCGAGGCCGATGAGGTTGTCCGGGCGCAAATCCGCCGGGGCGAAGACCCCGAGACTTCGACGAACGACACCATCCAATGGGGCGAATCCACCGACCCGAAAGGCTGGATCACGCTCGAGGAGGCTCTTGGCTACATTCGCGCCATAAAGGATCATCCCGAAGTGTGGGAAAGCTACAAGCCGCAATACTACCACCGTGAGCGTGGCGACGATATCGATCTTGTCAATTTCGAGATCTCAGACGAAGAGCGGGCTCACACAAAATGGCAGGGGAAGTTTGAAGATTGGTACCGTTTGAAGTTCGTGCCCGATGCGCACCCCTGGGCATTTACGGACCCGGAGGTAATTGTCGAGGACTATCTGCGCGGAAAGATCGATGACCCGTTCGGTACAAAGGCGCGTTCGATCATGCTTGAGGAGCGTACGATGATTGTGGAGAAGCGTTCATGACCGACAGCATTACTTATCTTGTCATTGATATGAAGCCGCTTCTCAATCTCTATCATCTGTCCACGAAGCATGGTGTCAATGGCGCTCAGGCGCTGACCGGACGAAATTACCAAATTGTCATTCTTGATGAGGTTCTGAAGGAACTGGTCGAATCGAAGCGACAAGTGCGAATGTGGCTTGAGAAACGTCCTGGCGTCATATTTGACAGGGCAAAGGTCAATCACACAAACCTTGAAGAAACCAAGCGGCGCTTCCTTCCGCCGCCCGATGGCGGGATATACAAAAAGGGTCAATTGGCCGATACCGCCATTGTAAAATATATCAGCAAGAACAAATCAAGAACATTTACGATAATAAGCCACGATTCCGACCTGATAGAGTGGCCGGAACGGATCAGGCAAGCGCTGAGACAACCGGGCACTGGGGAAACGCGTAAAGGCAAGAGGCCGCGGGTGGATTTTCTTGCCCAGACTGACCTCGATCGTGCGGAGTTGAAACGCCTCTCTAAAACACACGCCCATGCTGGACTGCCGGGTTTCTTTCTGAACGAGGCAGTCAATGGACGTCTGACTGGCGATCAATATCAGCAGCTCATGAAGCATACCGAGATCAGAAACCTGTCGCCGGATTATCAAAGGGTGTTCACGCCGCACGACATTGAAGCGCTTAGACGTCACTACGGGGCTGGCGGAAAGGAGGTCTTTATCGGCGCACGCCATTTCGCCAGATTAGACAAAACTGATCCCGCTTTCCGCTCCGGTGGCAAGACGGCTCGTGATCTCGGCATTGTCGGCCTCGGCAGCGTCGGGTTGGAAGAGACCGTACGAAGACTCGGAGGTGCCGCCAATGTGGCGGAGATCGGCCTTGTCGCGAACGAGGTCCAGGACCATCTGAAGGCCGGCAATGAAGACGAGGCGTTCAAAACCATTGTGCGTTTTGCGGCCGAGACGGTCGGCGGGAGCGCGGCCGGCGCGGCGGCGGCTGGCGCTGCTACCGTGCTCGCCGGCGCTGTCGGTATCACCCTCGCTCCCTGGGCCCTCCTTGCAACAGGCGTTGTCGCTGCCATGGCAGGCAGCCTTGCCGTCGGCGAACCGGCAGAGAATCTGGCGGCGGATTTTGCCCGCCACATGGCCGGGCGCCATGGCAAGGACGATTTCACCTTGGACTTGCTGATAGAAGAAGCGCGCCGCTTCGCGACCGGGCGCGGTGTTGATCCGGACCGTTTCGACGAGATGCTCACTCCACAAAAGGCCGGTCGCCTGCGCGCGCTAACCGAGAATGTTGAAAAAGGGGATCGCCTGCCCCACCGAAGTCCCTCGGAGATCACCTTGCGCGGCTTCACCGTCGATCCTTCGGACCCCTCTTATCTGGTCGATGATGAGGCGCACTACTTCAACATCCGTGACGGAAGGGGCGGCGAATGGCAACTCACCGTGGACCACAAGGCAATCGACAACGCTCCGATCATGCGTGAGGACGGACATGCCTTCAAGCGCATCGAGATGGATGACGGTACGTTCTTCTATTCGCCTAAATCGAGGTCGATTTATGCCTATGTGCCGCGGCTCTATCCGGCACTGCAAAGAGGTGAACGCGCCATTGATCCGCCGTCGGCGCCCTCCCCGACCGGCTTCCTCGAGCCTGCCTCGCCGCATTACGACCCGGAGATGAAGATCGACTTCTTCGGCAGGCCGATGCGGGCCGGCGATCTGGTCGACGGCGATCCGGATGTCGGCGATGTCAGCTACTACCCGGGGGATAGTGACGGGAACCTCACCTCAGGCCCGCGCCGGCCCCGCTTCCGCAAAGTGCCTATCATGGACCTGCTGCTAAAAGACGGCGTGTTGCGCAACGAGCATGGCGAGGTGATCCGCGCCTCGACGGGAAGACCCGCCGGCGGTGTCTATGACCGCTTCGTCAACATGCAGTTGATGAGCGATGACGGCAGCCCGGTGGAGGGACGAACGGGTAGGTCTCGGGTGGGCGCCCGCTTCATTCATTCAAGCGGGACGGATGTCGGTCTTGGTGAGCTTTTCAGGCATCTTCAGCTCCTTCCGGATGTTGACGGCGATTTGCGCAGCCCGGCGCTCGGCAAGAGACGTCAACGCCAGCCGCTCTACTGGATCCTGCATCGCGAACTGCCGTCTCCGGAAGATTATGTGCTTCAGCGCAGCGGTTTCGAGCCCGGACATGTGCGCCGTCAGCTCAAGGCGGCAAACCGGTTCGTCAAAACGGATGGCCATCTGTTTGGGCAACGCCCGCCCTTTGCTCCCGTTCCGACACCAAGGCCTGACCGGCCAACGCCGCAAACAGGCCCCTTTCCCTTCAGGAGGCAGATACTCTGAATCAAAACGGGCGCTGACGCGCCCGTTTGTTCCTTGCCATGCCTATTCATGCTTGCCAGTTGTCAAAATCCGGCAACGGTCGGGCATCTGGCGCCGTTTGTCGTTGTGCGTGCGACCTATTCGCCCCGCTTGTGGCCGAGCTTCATGTCCTTTGCCAGCCTGGAGCGCTTTTCCGCATAGGCGGGTGCGACCATGGGGTAACTGGCCGGCAGGTTCCACTTTGCTCGATAAGCTTCCGGTGTCAGGCCGTGATAGGTCATCAGGTGGCGTTTGAGAGATTTGAACTTCAACCCGCATTCAAGACATGTGATCTGGTTGTCCTGCAGCGACTTGCGGATATTGACCGCAGGCTTTTGCTGCTCCTCCACCTTCGGCTCCTCGCCCAATGTGGTGGACCCAAGAGCCGAATGCACTTCGGCAATCAGGTTGGGAAGATCACTCGTCTGCACGACATTGTTGCTGACATAGGCAGCGACAACATCTGCCGTAAGCTCCACGAGCCGCTCGTCGCGGCCCTCTTCAACTGTTTCATTCATTTTGCGCCTCAAAATTCAGTTCATGCATTATACGTAATTCACCGAAACCATCGATGCATTGGATGCAGTCAACGATGTGAACTATGTATCTACAGTTATAAGATAGGAAGTAATTTATCAATATAGCATTTCAATACTGAAAGCAGGCAATACTCAATATTTGCAATATTTAACTTTTAGTTGACATTGAGATATATTTCAGAGGCCCATTTGAATACGACTTGTGTACATTTTATTCAAGAACCGGCTAAACACCCGAAAACATGGTGATTTTACGTCTTGACTGTATAGTCAAAAATATATGTCAACACTTATTTACATAAACCATGCAGATTTAAGCGTTGGGTAAAAATGCTTATGTAAACCAGTGTTTCAGACAAAAAACGCTGACCGCCGCCCAAAAAATATTTTTCTCCAAATAAAAATGTGAAAACAAAAAGCTCGAATCACCAGGTGCATTCAATTTCTTGTTGTAGTCCACGGAAACTACAAGCTTTCATACCAATCTTGCGTCGTTCGCAAGCTTCTTTGTCTTGCTGGGCAACTCTCCAAACTCTCTTTCATAATAGCGGGAAAATCGCCCGAAATGCGTCATGCCCCAATTGGATGCAATGTGGGCAACCGTCATCTCACAATGGCCTGACGCCAGTTCCTGACGGATGCGCATCAGCCTTTCACGGCGCAACACCTCAACCGGCGTACGCGTCAGATTTCTGGTGAACGCATATTGCAGAGTGCGTATGGACACTCCGGCGGCTTCGGCAATGTCGCTCATGCCGATTGGTTTTGCGGCATTTTCGACAATGAAGCTCCGCGCGCGTTTAACATATCCGGCGTTCAGGGCCGTTACGGGCTCGTTCATGAACTGGCTGATATTGCTCGGCTGCATTGCCAAAAATTCGGACAAGAGCGCTTCTTCAAGCAGCCTTTGGTCAAGCGCACTGTCGGAGACAAAAAGACGTCCCTCCTCTGCCGCGCCATAAAGCGCACAAACCTTCCGGCGCCAAAGTTCGGCGTCCGGCCTTGCAAAGCTGATCTGTGGTTCGAAAACGATAGGCGTTGAAAGGCTTCGGCTAATTACCGCTTCTGCAAAGCGCGACAATACTTTACGGCTGACATAAACCAGGAACTGTTCGCAGCCGGCGAGCCAGATCATACGGGTGCGCCGGTCCGGATTGAGGATCGTGCCCGTGTTGCGGTCGGACAGGAATGTGCTACTGCCATTCGTGATGCGGGCAGCACCGCTGACCGGTATCTGGATGAGATAAAAATCCTGTAATTCCTGCGGATCGATCAGGACCGTCGCGCCGTAATGCAGGTAGTTGATGGCAATCATTGCACCCCGGGCAAGGTGATGACGGGCATCGAATGCATCATGCTCGGCAAGCGGCTCAAGCCTGTGCGCGCAGAAGCTCCGAGCGACCAGCTCACGGGCGTGATCGGGATCGCGTGTGTGAAACAGTGCAAACTGCGACAGCGGCGTCATGGCATCGCACCCGGCCGTTTTTTGCGCAAATCGGATAGACAGCGCGCCAGACCGGCTCCATCCTTCAAGCTTAAAATAGTTTTGGATACTGTCAACCTGGGAGGAACCGATGACACAGGATCTGGAAAAGGGCATTACCCGCAACGGAACCGGCTACGCCGATACGACCCTCAATATTCTCGGCCAGACTTATTACCCCAAGGCCTGCTGCGACTCGACCTTTGCCTTTGAGACGAATTCGGAGCCCGGCCAGTTCGTGCCGGTCCATGTGCACCCGACGCAGGATGAGTTCATCCTCGTCCAGGAAGGTGTCTTGGACCTGAAGCTCGACGGCAAGTGGGTCAAGGCCGAAGCCGGCGACCTGGTACGCATGCCGCGCGGCATTCCGCATGGCTATTTCAACAAGTCGGACAAGCCGGCTCGCGCCCTCTTCTGGGTCTCGCCTGCCGGTAAGCTGGAAGAACTTTTCAACAATCTGCACAATCTGGAAGACCCGGAAGAGGTCGTGAAGATTTCGGCGCAGCATGAGGTCGATTTCCTGCCGCCCGAGGCAAACGACTGATCTGAGCGCATCGGCCGGGCATGCCCGGCCCAATCAAAAACGGAACATTTTTGGACCTGCCGGATATCCGGCAGGCCATGAGGGAGATATTGCCATGGTCAAGCGCAAGCATGTTGCTGTCATCGGCGCAGGCGTCAGCGGATTGGCGGCTGCCAAGGTTTTCAAGGAAAAGGGACATACGGTTTCGGTCTTTGAACGCAGCCACGATCTCGGCGGCGTCTGGGAGCCGTCACGCTCCTATCCGGATGTTCAGACCCAAAGCCCCAAGGATCTTTACCGCTACACCGACAAGGCCATGCCCGACCAATATCCGGAATGGCCAAAGGGGCCGCAGGTCCATGCCTATCTCGATGATTATGCCGCCGACCACGGCCTGCGCGATCTCATTCGTTTCGGCACTGCTGTCCAGTATATGGACCGGCGCCCGGACGGCGCGCCTGGCTGGCAACTAGAGCTTGAAGACGAAAGCGGAAAACGCTCGGAGGCTTTCGATTTCGTCGCTGTCTGCACCGGCCAGTTCAGCGAAAAGAACGTGCTCACCCATCCGGGCCAAGATGAATTCGAGGCAGCCGGCGGGACCGTCATGCACTCATCCGAATACACCGACCCGAATATGGTCGAGGGTAAGGATGTGGTCGTCCTGGGTTTTTCAAAATCGGCAACGGACATTGCCGTCAACGCCGCCAACAGCGGCGCGAAATCCGTCACCATCGTCTATCTGGAATCGGTCTGGCGCATTCCCTATTTCATCGGCGGGCTGATCAACTTCAAACGCATCCTCTATATCCGCAAGCAGGAAAACATGTTCCAGGGCTGGGATCTGTCGGCGCTCGACCGGTTCAAATATGCCATTGCCGCCCCGTTCATCTGGGCCAATTGGCGGGCACTGGAATCCCTGCTCACACTTCAGCTCAAGCTGAACAAGACCGGCCTGCGCCCCAAGACCCGCATCGAGGACGGCGTCAACTGTTCCGTCCCCATCGTTACCCCCGGCTTCTTCGATCTCGTCGCCAGCGGCCGGATCAAGGCAATCCAGGGCACATTCGAGGCTTATGAGCCGGGCAAAATCAGGCTGAGCGGCGGCGAGACCGTATCTGCGGATGTTGCAATTCTTGCCGTCGGCTGGAAGTTGGGCGTGCCTTTCCTACCGGAAGCATATCGGGAGAAGCTCGTCGAACCGGACGGGCAGTACAGGCTCTACCGCATCATCGCGAATCCCGACCTGCCGGATATGGGCTTTGTCGGTTTCAATTCGTCCTTCTGTACGGTGCTGAGCGCCGAGATGGCGGCGAACTGGCTGGTGCGCTATGCAGACGGCATGCTCGCCAGGCAGCCGAGCGATGCGGAGATGCGGAGCAATATCGACATGATGCTGGACTGGCGGCGCAATGGCCGGCCCGCCGCACAGGTCTATGGCGGTCTGTGCTCGGCGCCGTTCCATTTCATGCATTTTGATGAGTTGCTTGACGATATGGGCGCTTCGGTGCGCCGGCGTAACCCATTGGCCGAAAACCTGTCGCCGCCGGATGCCGATGCCTATGGCCGCTTTCTGGCTTCAACGCCTGACTATACGGTCGCCTGAGATCGCCCGCACCGGCCGCCGAACATCGGAAGGCCGCAAAGAAAATCCGCGCTGGTCGAACCGGGCGCGGATTTTGAAACCTTACATCATGGCCTGCTGCATATTGCCTTTAAAGTCGGCAAATGCGCCGGCGAAGGGCAGCATCGGCCAATTGCGCACCAGCGTCTGGCCGTAGCGGTCAGTGAATTCGACATGCATGTCCAGTTCGCCCGTTCCCTGGTCCGAGAACGCGCGCACCAGTGCATCGGCTGCGGGACCGGTAAAGCTGCATACGCCGCTTTCAAGGCATGCGCCGTCGTCCAGCCGCCAAACGGCCATGCCATCGCGGACAAGATAGAACCCGTCCGTTTGAAAGCTCAGGCCGTTTTCGAGGTCAAACTCGACCCGCAGGCCATTCTTGGCCGGGCTGACATAGGCGGCGATCGTTCCGAAGCGATCCTGCGCATCGCTGTTCGCACCGGTGCTGAACCGGTCGAGCAGACGCAGATAACAGCGTTCCGCATTGCCGTCGTTCATGGGTTCGCCGACTTCACAGATCGATTCCCACGGTCCGAACCGGTTGTAGCGCGTCGTTGACCATTCGCCTGCCGTTGCTGATGTCAGGCGCGGTTCGGCATCGCCGGTGATTGCCGGCGTGAAAAAGCCAAAGCCAAGCCCTGCGACCGCCAGTGCAGCGGCGGCCACGGTGATGTTTCGCATTGTCCTGCTCCGTTTGCTCGCGCGAAAAAGCTGCGACGGTTCAGGCAGTTAGCCCTCCGATCCCGTGGCGCTCTTTCCAGCGACGATGTACTTCCCGATATGGTGGTTCGTTCAATCCGCGCAAGCCCTGTTAAACAAAATGTGAGAGTTTTCTCACATTGGGCCGAATTTCCTGTAGCCGGGATACTCCGCCCTGCCCGGCTCTGTTCGGTCAGGCTTGGGCGTTGGCACGGGAGCAAAAGGTGGACGTCGCCCGAACAGATCGCCATCCGTTTTCACAAACCGGTTTGCCGCCTTTAGCTGACGGCGCACATGCCCCGGCTCGAAGCCGCTGCGCTGAAGCACATAATCTTCCGGAGACGGCAGATCGCGATGCAGGATCCAGTAGAGCGGCTGGCGTTGGCGTCTCTTGCCGAGCGCCGGGCTGCGCAAATCGCCGTCAACATCCGGAAAGAGCTGAAGATGCCTGAAAAGCTCGCCAAGGCCGACATCCGTCCCGCTCGAATGGATGAAACGGGCGCCGACCCGGGACCGGCCCGTGCGTCCTTCCACCAGGCTGCCATCATCGCTCAACAACTGCATGTTGACAAAACGGTCATAGACACCGCCGGCGGGCCTTCCCGTCGAGGCGCGGATCACCTCGCCATTCTCGTTGCGTAAAACGCCGTCTTTTAGCAGCAGGTCCATGATAGGCACTTTGCGGAAGCGAGGCTGGCGCGGGCCTGAGGTGAGGTTGCCGTCATTGTCCCCCGGGTAGTAGCTGACATCGCCGACATCCGGATCGCCGTCGACCAGATCGCCCGCTCGCATCGGCCTGCCGAAGAAGTCGATCTTCATCTCCGGGTCGTAATGCGGCGAGGCTGGCTCGAGGGCATCGAACCGCAAACGCCTTGCGCCCATTTTCTTCAGAAATTCCTCGCGCAAATTTTCCGGCGATATCAACCGCGAAAACGCACCGGTCTCCTCCTCATAGAGCGCCGTCCCCGCATCCGTCGGGACAGCCTTGTAGGTGCCGCCCTCGTCCCGGTAGATCTGCTTCGTATTGTCAATCGTTTCCCGTGGCACCACAATTTCGCGAAGGCCACCCTTGCTGTCGGGCGTCAGGAACACGTCGCCCTCATCCGTCGCAATATAGCCGGTGATCGGGCGTCCGGCCTCGTCCAGCATGTATTGCCCGTACAACTCAAGAAAGTCCTGGCCGAAGATCTCCCGGAACCGCTCCGGTCCTTCGCGCTTGAAGAACTGATATTCCTGGCTGAGTGCAAAGCGCCGGACGAACTCCAGTTCTTCAGGCGTCAGGATACCGTGACGGTTGTTGTAGTCGCGTGCGAAGCGGGCAATCAGCCCGGCGGTCAGTGCCTGACCGTCATTGTTGGCGACGATGTAATCATGCAAGGCCCCAGCAAAATCCTTGCCTTTCTCGCCGCCCGCATAGCCGCCGATCAGCGCGCCGGCAGCGATTGCAAGCACCTTTGTCACCGGGTTTGGAACCACGCCCAGAACGCGCAAACCGGCCGCCACGGCCCAGCCGCCTGCCGCCGCCCCCGCCGTTCCGCCGGACAGATCGCCGGCGAGCTTGGCCCAGGCCTTCTCGGCCTTGACGGCATCGCCACGCTCGGCGTGCCATGCCGACTCCTCCGCCGCCTGCGCCACACTGACAACATCACCGAGGATACCCGCGGCCTTGAGCGTGCCGAGGAAGAGGCCGAGTTTAGCGAAACGGCGTGCGCCAAAGAATATCTCACCCTTTTCGTCCGCGAATTTTGTCTTGAACTTCTCGATCTCCTCCGCCGTAAAAACTCTTCGATATTTCTCGCTGAGGTTTCCCGTTTGGACATGCTGCATAATCGCCACATAATCCTCGGCGCTGATGCGACCGTTGATGGCCTCGTTGAAGTAAAAACCGGGCAGACCGCCGTGGGAGCGGACCTTGATGTTCCAACCCTTGTTCTTCTTGACATGATCCGGCCATTCATTGAGCCCGCTGTCGTGGCTGAGGATCGTGAATGTTTCTGTTTTGTTCTCTAGAATATATTTTACGATGGCCACGTCGGCCCGCTGGCCTGCCTTCACAGAAGGGAAATATTGGCGCTTGAGGGTTTCGAGTTCGGCCGCTTTGACTTTAAGTTGAGGTTTGATGACACCTGGACGTGAGCCCAGCCAATCGTTTACTTCACCTCTTCGTCCACGCGGCAACTCTTCTGAAACGTTATGAAGGATGATCAATCGGTTTCCATTCGAGATCAGCGGACGCAAGCCATCAATGCCATGTTTTTCATGCATGGTGTAAAGGTTCGACAGCTGCGGCATGTCGATGAGAATAAGGGCTTTTTGCTCGCTCATGAGCGTTTCTCCCTTATGATGCTGATATCCAGCAATTTGCTTTTCGCTGCCTCGCCGAAGAGGTCATCGAATTCACCGATCAGATAGCCTTCCATGACATACTCGGCCTGATCAAAGAAGAGTGTATGCGCCTCAGGGTGGTATTTCAGTCGGTACCATCGTTGAAAGTCGTGTATCCAGGACCGTCTCCAGAACTCCTCATCCGATACGCGTTCCGCATCTTCGTCGAGATCCAGCGGCATCATATGATCCCAGATTTCCGGATGTTTCTGACAGGTTCGAATATATTTGTAGACTTCATCCAAACTTACCCAGGCGTCCGGGCTAGTCGGGTCGGGACCTAAATCGAGCGGGGATCCGTTTCTTTTGATCAGTTCTCTTCTTCGCGCTTCCTCCAGCGCAGCTGCCTCAATCTCCCAATAGAAGGCCTCCCTTTCAGGCGGCTCGATCTCCCAGGGTCTTGCTTGAATGTCAGTTTTTCCTTCATGCTTGCTCATGGATTGGTCCTGTCGTTTGTGTGCTGACATTAGGCTGGCGGCTCGTATTGCGGAACTCCTCGAGCATGGTCTTGGGGTAGCCCAGCCAGCCGTGGTCATGGGCTACCAGCCGGTATTCCTGACCGTCGCCCTTCACCGTCTCAAGGTACCGGTATGCGGCAATATCGGCCCGGTTCTTGCCGCTCGCGGCCTCGCTCTCCTGCATATCAGGAAAGTAGCGCCTTTTGAGTTGCCTCAGGGCATCCGGTTCATCCGGAATCTGGGGTTCAAGAATTTCGGCACCGTTGGCCAGCAGCCATTTCTCAATAGGTTTCTTGAAGCGTCCATCGCGAATTTCATCCAACACCTCTCGAAGCACGATTACTCTGCCGCCATCCCGATAGAAGGGCGACAGAGTGCCGTATTTGGCATCGACCTTGATGCCGTCTGTCTGAGACATCACATAGAGATTTAGAAGCGGACCGATATCGAGCAGATGGTTCACTGAACGATCCCCCGGTCTTCTCCGATTTCAAGGATCGCGGAACGCGCTTCGTCTCCGAAGGGATCGTCCAGCCTCCCGTCAATGACATCAACAACAACGATATCGCCGACGATCAGATCATACGGGTTGTAGCCCGGTAGATGTTTGAATGCGTACCAGCGCTGGAACCTCAGCGTCAGATAATGGTTCCAGGTCTCCTCCTCCGTGCTCTCCAGGATACCTTCGGAGTACTCCTGTTCGCGATGGCGCTTGAGCATGACATTGGCATTCCAGATTTCCGGATGCGCCTTGCAGGCGCGGACATAGGCAAACACATCCGCCACAGTGAGTTTCTTGTCCGGGTCGATCTCCGGATAGGTGTTCTCAGGCTTGCCCTCGCGCTCGGCCCGCTCGCGGAACGCGCGGGCTATATCCCAAAACTCCAACTCCCACGGGAACGGCTCCGGCGGCACAAAATCCTCGTCTTCACTCATTCCTTGATCCTTTCGTCCAAAGACCTATCAACGCGCCCGGACATCCGGTGCGGACGGCAAAATTCAATCCTGCATTGCATGAAACCACTATGGGAATTTGTTATGTCATGCTCAAGCGAAATCAGAACAAAATAAGAACAAAACTAAAGCTGTTGCCGCACGGCAACCCTTATCGGGCAGTCAGGTTCAAGGCCAATTCTGCACTATGCGCTTCAACGCTTTGGGCGAACTGCTGCTGATGTTGAGCGGGCGGTAGCCATCAATGCGGTGCTTTTCATGCATCGTAAAAAGGTTCGAAAGCTGCGGCATGTCGATGACAATAAGGGCTTTTCGCTCGCTCACGCGTCTTTCTCCCGTATGGCGCCGACATCAAGCAGTTCTTTTTTTGCCGCATCGCCAAACAGATCATCAAACTCGCCGATCAGATAGCCCTCCATGACATATTCGGCACTATCAAAGGCGGATGTATGCGTCCCCGGGTGGTACTTTAACCAGTACCATCGCTGAAAGCTGCCAATCCAGGACCGTCGCCAGAACTCCTCATCCGATACGCGTTCCACGTCTTCGTCCAGATCCAGAGGCATCATGTGATCCCAGATTTCCGGGTGCTTCTGGCAGGCTCGAATGTAAGTGTAGACTTCATCCAACGTTAGCCAGTAGTCCGGGTCAATCGGCTGCGGAGTTAAATCGACAGGAGATCCAGTTCTTTTGATGAGCTCTCTTCTTCGCACCTCCTCCAGCTTATCTGCCTCAATCTCCCAGTAGAAGGCCTCCCTTTCAGGCGGTTCGATCGCCCAGGGCCTTGCTTGAATTTCAGTTTTTCCTTCAGGCTTGCTCATGGATTGGCCCTGTCGTTTGTGTGCTAGCTGGAGATCGGCGGCCCGTATTGCGGAACTCCTCGAGCATGGTTTTGGGGTAGTCCAGCCAGCCGCTGTCATGGGCCACCAGCCGGTATTCCTGACCGTCGCCCTTCACCGTCTCAAGGAACCGGTATGCGGCAATATCGGCCCGGTTCTTGCAGCTCGCGGCCTCGCTCTCCTGCATATCAGGAAAGTAGCGCTTCTTGAGTTGCCTCAGGGCATCCGGTTCATCCGGAATCTGGGGTTCAAGAATTTCGGCACCATTGGCCTTCAGCCAATCTGCAATCTTGTTCCTATACGGTTCATACTCAATCTCACCCAACACCTCATGCAGCACGATCACCCGGCCACCATCACGATGGAAAGGCGACAGGGTACCGTATTTGGGATCGATTTTTATGCCGTCACTTTGCGACATGCGATAAAGGTTGAGCAGCGGCCCGATATCCAGGACGTGGTTCATTCCGTGATCCCCTTGTCTTTACCCAACTTTAGGATCTCCGCTCGAGCGGCGTCGCCGTAAAGACCGTCCAGTTCACCGTCGATGACCCAAGTCACAATGATACCGCCGACTATCAAATCTTCCGCGTTGTATCCGGGATGATGCTTGATCCCATACCAGCGTCGGAATCTGAGAGTAAGGTGATTGTTCCAGCTCTCTTCTTCAGTAGGCCTGACATAATCCTCGTCGGTATGATAAAGCTGCCGACGCTCTTTGAGGAACACATAGGCATTCCAGACTTCCGGATGCGCCTCGCAAGCCCGTATATAGGCAAACACATCCGCCACAGTGAGTTTCTTGTCCGGGTCGATCTCCGGATAGGTGTTTTCCGGCTTGCCCTCCCGCTCGGCCCGCTCACGGAACGCGCGGGCCATATCCCAAAACTCCAACTCCCACGGGAACGGCTCCGGCGGCACAAAATCCTCGTCTTCACTCATTGCTTGATCCTTTCTTGCACCGGCTTGTCCGCAGGCACAGGGGTTCGATGCGACAGCAAACGGCGGGACGGCTCGTCGGGGTCAATCTTCGGGCGGGCGCCGGGTGCGCGCCAATGCGGTGGAGAACGATGTTCTGTCGGCCGGATGCCCTCGCCTTCAGCGCGATCGGCATCGCCGGGCGTTAACCCGCCGCAGGTGCGAAGGACATGGGCGCCATTCAGATGATGCGCGATGGCTGCACAGACGCGTGCGATATCCCGCCGCAGCGTGCGCTCGCTGACGCCCTCTTTTCGTGCGAGCGATTTGACGGTGCCGCCACAGCCGGCTCGCGCACGCGCCCAGTCATAAAGGCGCTGCCGGTCGCGTCCGTCCGGGTGCCGGTTGATCCAGGTCCAGCATTCCTCCATGCGCGCGATGGCTGCGGCGGATGGGCGGCGGCGATAGCGCGGCGCATTGGAAGCATAGGCGTCGGTCTGACGCCGCAACGGCTCGGGCATCGCATTGCCGAAAGCCTTGGGGCCGAGCGCACGCGGGCAGATCGCCAGCGTGCGGGCCGCTTCGACGACACGCTCGCGAACAGCGTCAGCCGTCCATTCCTGAAAATGTGGACTTGCTTTCATATCCATGCCTGTTCCGTTGGAAAGGACGGAACATAGCATGAACAACTAGGGATGGAAATCCCATTTAGCGTGTTAGTTCAGATGACGCAGCGAAATGCCCGCATCGTTGAACAGGTGCAGCTTGTCGGCATCGGCATCGAGCGAGAGCGTATCGCCCCGCTTGATCTCATGGCTGCCGGGCAGTTTGACGATCATCGGCTCGTCCGAGCCGGTGCCGTCCATATAGGCAAGGGTCACCTCGCCAAGGGATTCGACGATCGAGACCGTGCCGTGCAGGATGCCGCCGCCGGCATCCGCCAGGCGCAGATCCTCCGGCCGCACGCCGAAATGCACCGCCGCGCCCTTCATCGCGCCGGGCGATGCGACGGGAACACTCACATGATCACCCGATTGCAGCGCGACTTTGGTCGATGCACCCGTCTCCTCGACAGTCGCCGGCAGGATGTTCATGGCGGGCGAGCCGATGAACCGCGCGACAAACAAATTGTGCGGGTTCTCGTAAAGCTCCATCGGCGCGCCGACCTGCTCGATATAGCCACCCGAAAGCACGACGATACGGTCCGCCAGGGTCATTGCCTCGACCTGATCGTGGGTCACGTAGATCATGGTCGCATCCGGCATGCTTTCTTTCAGCCTTGCGATCTCGATACGGGTGGCAACGCGCAGCGCCGCGTCGAGATTGGAAAGCGGCTCGTCGAACAGGAACACTTTCGGGTCGCGCACGATGGCCCGGCCGATGGCGACGCGCTGGCGCTGACCACCGGACAACGCCTTGGGAAGCCGGTCGAGATATTCGGTCAGCTGAAGCTTGTCCGCCGCGGCGCGCACGCGCTGATCGATCTCTTCCTTCGAGGCTTTGGCGATCTTCATGCCGAAGGCCATATTGTCGTAGACCGTCATGTGCGGGTAAAGCGCGTAGGACTGGAACACCATGGCGATGCCGCGCTTTGACGGCGGCATGTCGTTGACGACGGTGCCCTCGATTTCCATCGTACCGCCGCTGATCTCCTCCAGCCCCGCGATCATGCGCAGCAGCGTGGACTTGCCGCAGCCGGACGGTCCGACAAAGACGATGAACTCGCCGCGCTTGATATCGAGATTGATATCGTGCAGCACTTCAACATCGCCATAGGCTTTCTTGGCACTGTCTATTTTCAGGCCGGACATCTTCGTTTCCCTCCTCGGTTTCCGTTCCTACCCTACGAGGCCGAAATAGGCGTCGATGGGCGGAATGGTGATGGTTTGACCGTCGGCATGGCCGTTGAAGCCGCTGCCTTCGAGCGTTTCGACGCTCTCATCTGCAATACGAACGGTCTGCGTTTCGTCGGACATGTTGAACGCGCAGATGATGGTCTCGTTGCCGAAACGGCGGCGGAAGCAGAAGACCTGATCATTCTGAGAAACGAGCTCGAAATTTCCCTTGATCAGCGGCAGGTTCTCTTTGCGGAATGCAATGAACCCGCGATAGTGATTGAGGACCGAGTCCGGGTCCGCATGCTGCCTGTCAACGGCCTGACTGCGATGCTCATCCGATACGGGCAGCCATGGCTTAGCCTGCGAAAATCCGGCGTGCTTTTCTTCCACGCCCCAGACCATCGGCGTGCGGCATCCATCGCGCCCCTTGAAGCTCGGCCAGAACTCGATGCCGTAAGGATCCTGAAGGTCCTCGAACTGAAGGTCCGCCTCGGTAAGCCCGAGTTCCTCGCCCTGATAGATGCACACCGATCCACGCAGGGAAAGGAGCACAGCGGCAAGCAGTTTGAGGTGCTGCGGCGTGCCCCCGAACCCTAGCGCCCATCGGCTCGCATGACGCTGAACGTCATGGTTGGAGAAGGCCCAGCAGGCCCATCCGTCCTTAACGGTTTCCTCGAAACTGCGCACGACGGTGCTCAGGTGATCCACAGTCGGCGGCGTCTCCGACAAGAGGTCGAAGCTGTAACACATATGCACCTTGTCGCCGCCGGATGTGTAGTCGGCAACGATCTGCAGGCCGCGCTGTGCATCGCCCACCTCACCGACAGCTGCAGAGCCCGGGAACGTCTCGAGCAGGCGGCGTAGGCGCTTGAGGAATTCCAGGTTCTCCGGCTGGTTCTTGTCGAACAGGTGATCCTGAAAATTGTACGGGTTCACATCGGGTGCGATCGACGCGTTGCGCTGTTCGGGATGAAGCGGCGGATTGTTGCGCAGCTCGCGGTCGTGGAAATAGAAGTTGATCGTGTCGAGCCGGAAACCGTCCACACCAAGGTCGAGCCAGAACCGCACCGCCTCGAGCAGCGCGTCCTGAACCTCTGCATTGTGCAGGTTGAGATCGGGCTGTGTCGCAAGGAAATTATGCAGATAATACTGCCTGCGGCCAGTGTCCCATTGCCATGCCGGGCCGCCGAAGATGGACAGCCAGTTGTTGGGCGGCGTGCCGTCCGGTTTGGCATCGGCCCAGACATACCAGTCAGCCTTGTCATTGTCGCGGGAGCTGCGGCTTTCGATAAACCAGGGGTGTTCGCTCGAAGAATGCGACAGCACCTGGTCGATCATTACCTTCAGGCCAAGCTCATGCGCCCGCTCGACCAGCGCCTTGAAGTCACCGAGGGTTCCGAACATCGGATCGACATCGCAATAGTCCGAGACGTCATAGCCGAAGTCGCGCATGGGCGAGGTAAAGAACGGCGATATCCAGAGCGCATCGACCCCAAGTGACGCAATATGCGGCAATCGCTCAGTTATACCCTTAAGATCGCCGGTGCCGTCGCCGGTCGTGTCCTGGTAGGAACGCGGATAAACTTGGTAGATGACCGCGCCACGCCACCAGTCCGCGTCCACGGCGGAAGAGGATACGATACCTTCAGACATCAGGTTCCTGTCCACTATTGTCATTGTTAGCCACCCTTGACCGAACCGGCCAGAAGGCCGCGAACGAGATAACGCTGCAACCCGAAGAACACGAGCAGCGGCACGATAATGCTGATGAAGGCTGAAGCCGTGAGGATTTCCCAATTGCCCCCGCGTGAGCCAAGCAGTTCGCGCAGACGCCCCGTCAGGACAAGCTGATCATCGCCATTACCAAGGAAGACCATGGCGACCAGGAGGTCATTCCAGACCCAGAGAAACTGGAAGATCGCAAAGGATGCGAGCGCCGGGAACGAGAGCGGCAGGACAATCTTGAGGAAAATCTCGAAGTCGCTGGCGCCATCGACCTTGGCCGATTCCATGATCTCGCGCGGCAAGCCGGCAATGTAGTTGCGCAGCAGATAGATTGCCAACGGCAGCCCGAACCCGGTATGCGCCAGCCAGATACCCACATAGGTCTTTGCCGGAACGCCGAGGATAAGGCCTGCCTCGTTGTAGAGGCGCAAAAGCGGTATCAACGACATCTGCAGGGGCACGACCAGCAGGCCGACCACGGCGGCAATCAAAAGCGCCCTGCCCGGAAACTTCATCCAGGCCAGTGCGTAGGCCGCAAAAGCCGCGATCAGGATCGGAATGACCGTCGACGGAATTGTCACGGTCAGCGAGTTGATAAAGGACTGTCCGAGCCCATTGGCGCGGAGCACATTGGCATAGTTTTCCAGTGTGAAGCGGGGCGGCGCGGTCACCGTGTAGAAGATGCGCTTGCCGCGGTTTCCGGTCCATTTTTCATCGGAGACCAGCCGATAGTCGCCATTGGACTCAACGGTCATCATGCCTCCGCTGCGCATCTCGGCCGTGGTTCCGGCTTCAAAAGCTGAAGGGTCCCGCGAACTGACGCCGAACATGGTGATCGTACCGCTTTCGCCATCCAGGACATTGCCCTGCAAAACGAATTTCCCATCTTCCTCGATCTGGGTGTCAGGAGCACCCGAGCGTCCGATCTTGCGTTGCTCGGAAGCCGTCAGTGACGTCCACCAGCCCGAAACAGCGAGTTGATCCTTGTCCCTCAGGGACGAGACGAAAAGCCCGAATGTGGGCAGAGTCCAAATCACAACAAGAAACAGAACGCCGATATGGACAGCCCATGTGAGCGGTGATTTTGCAGAAGCTGCGGCTGCCATATCAACGGCCCTCCATTTCGGCGTTTGCCCGGCGGATGTTCCAGACCATGATGGGGATCACCAGCACCATGATGACGATGGCGATGGTCGCGCCGCGGCCGAAATCACCGCCGCCGCGGAACATCCAGTCGAACATGAGATTGGCGAGGACCTGGGTGTTCCACTGACCATTGGTCATCGCCAGAACGATATCGAAGACCTTGAGGACAAGGATGGTGATTGTTGTCCACACAACGGCAATCGTACCCCAGATTTGCGGGATCATGATCTTGAAGAAGATCTGTACGCCGTTTGCTCCGTCGATGACCGCAGCCTCGATGGTTTCTTCGGGAATACCGCGCAGCGCAGCGGACAGGATCACCATCGCAAAGCCGGTCTGGATCCAGACCAGGATGATCATCAGGAAAAAGTTGTTGTAGAATGGCAGCGTGATCCACGCCTGCGGTTCGCCGCCCAAGAACGTGACCATCGCATTCAGCAGTCCGATCTGTTCTGACCCCTGCTCGCGGTAGTCATAGATGAATTTCCAGATAACGGCAGCGCCAATGAATGAGATTGCCATCGGCATGAAGATCAGGCTTTTGGCGATGTTGCCCCACCATACCCGGTCGGTCATCGCTGCTATGATCAGGCCGAAGAAGGTTGCTGCTGCCGGAACAAAGATCAGCCAGAGCATGTTGTTGAGCATCGATTCGTGAAACTCGCGGTCGGCGAGCATCCACGCATAGTTGGACAGGCCGACAAATTCCTCGCCGGAGCGACCGAAAAAGGAAAGGCGGACCGACGAGACGACCGGGTAGAAGAGATAGACGCCAAGCGCCAGGAGCGCGGGTGCGAGAAACAACCAAGGCCGTATGGTGTTGGCAAGCCGCAGGTTGCGGATCGCTCTTTCGCCGTCACCTTCTTTTGAAGGCAAAATGGCGTCGAGCACCCAGTTGGAGAGCAGGAAGTAAGCGGCACAGCCGGCGACCCCCAGGACCATAGTCAGTGTGGCGAAGATAAGCTGATTCATCGCTCTGCCCCTTCAAGCTTCCGTTTGGAAAAAGGCGATCGTCAAAACTCGATGATGAACGGGTCCCCCGATCGGGCTGCCGGCAGGAGCCGGGCTGACGATCCGGGCCGGGAGGTCGGCCCGGATCGCTGGAGGTCAGGCAGGCGCGGACGTTACTTCAGCGCGTCCCAGTTCTCCTGGATTTCTGCCGTGACGTCGGCGGCAGATTTGCCGCCGGCATAGTCAACCATGCCGGTCCAGAAGGCGCCGGCTCCGATTTTGCCGGGCATCAGGTCGGAACCGTCGAAACGGAACGTTGTCGCATCCGTCAGGATTTGTCCCTGCTTCTTCAGCGTCTCATTGGCATAGGCATCCGGATTGACGCCTTTGTGCGGCGTCAGGAAACCGGCGCGTGCCATCCAGACCTCATGCGCGATCGGTGACTTCAGGAAGTCGATAAAGGCACGTGCGCCTTTTGAGTCCCTGGTGATCGCAAACAGTGTTCCGGCGCCGAGCACCGGCTTACCCAGATCCTTTCCGGCATAGGCCGGGAAATAGAAGAAGTCGGCATCTTCACCAAGTTCCGTGCCTTCCGGAAAGAAAGACGGAATGAAGGATGCCTGGCGGTGCATGTAGCATTTGGGCGGCGAGGTAAAGAGGCCCTTCGGGCTGTCACGGAAGTCAGTTGTGGCCACGGCTTCCGCGCCGCCATCCACATAATCGTTGTTGCGGGCAAAGGCGCCGAACTCCTCGATCGCGCCGATAACTGCCGGGTCGTTGAACGGAATTTCGTTGCGAACCCATTTGTCGTAGACATCCGGGCTTTGCGTGCGCAGCATGAACTCCTCGACCCAGTCCGTCGCAGGCCAGCCGGTTGCACCGCCGGAGCCAAGCCCGATGCACCAGGGCGTTTCACCGTCGGCGACGATCTGCTCGCTCAGTTCCTTGAGTTCTTCCATGGTTTCCGGCACTTCGTAGCCGGCATCCTCAAAGTTCTCCGGTGAATACCAGACAAGCGACTTCACGTCCGCCTTGAACGGAAAGGCAAAGTAACCTGAGTTACCGTCCTGATCAGGATAGGTGCCAAGGTCCACCCAGGACTGGCCCGCCGCATAGTTTTCGGCAACCCAATCGCGCGTTTCGTCGCCCAGCGGCGTCAGAAGACCCTTCGCCGCCAAGTCGGCAGCAAGTCCCGGCTGCGGGAATACTGCGACATTGGCCGGGCTGCCCGCCTGCGTATCGATGACGATCTGCTGCTCGAAGGAATCGGAGCCGGTATATTCCACGTTTGCGCCGGTCGCCGCCTCGAAATAGGCGATCATGCCTTCAACGAGCTCGAGGTCGGCGCCCGTCCACGGACCGAAAACCGTGATCGTTTCCCCGGACAAGTCCATACCCTTGAGCGCTTCGTAACTCGCCCAGTTGAAGCGGTCATCCTCGCCCGGCTTGAAGACAAGCTCCTGCGCCTGGGTCGCACCGGACAGTGCCGTTCCCATCGTGAGTGCACAGACAAACGCCGCGATTGCGGTTTTACGTTTCATGAATTTTCCTCCCGATTCACGGAATGCGGTTACCCGCATCGGTGATGCAATCTATCTTCAAACAATATCCAAAGCGGTTTGAATTGAGTTCAAAATGCCGCCATCCATTTACCTTGTCAACGCAATTGTAAACAAAATCCAGCCCCTAAACTCAACCTTCCTATCTAGTTGTTGTTTTTGTTAATCTTTTTGTTTGATACGAATTTAAAACGATTAAATCGCCGGACGGCGCAACTTGGAAAAACGTGAACACGGTTGCCATATCAGCAGAATTATGGCTAGGCTTCGGACTGTTTTTCAAAACGCTTTGGGAATCGAATGAGTGTAAATCTGAAACAGCTTGCGGAGGCCCTGGGCATTTCGCAGACCACCGTCAGCCGGGCGCTGAATGGGTTTCCGGAAGTCAGCGAGAAGACCCGCCGCAAGGTTCTCGATATGGCTCAGCAGCTGAATTACTCGCCGAGCCCGCATGCAAAAAAGCTCGCCACCGGAAAATCCAAGACCATCGGCCACGTGGTCCCGCAATCGGATCACATGATGATCAATCCGCTTTTTTCTGATTTCATCGCCGGCGCCGGAGAGACCTATTCGCAAGCCGGTTACGACATGCTCATGTCTGTCGTTACGCCCGAGCAGGAGGAAAAGACCTACTATAAGCTGATCGCCAGCAAACGTGTCGACGGCATGATGGTTCATGCGCCCCTCATAGGTGATACCCGTATTGCTCTCCTGCAGAAGCTTGCCATGCCGTTTGTCGTTCATGGCAGGAGCGCGGACGAGGATGACTCCTATTCTTGGCTTGACGTCAACAACCGCCGCTCCTTCCAACGCGCGACCCGTTTTCTTCTTGATCTTGGGCACAGGCGTATCGCGCTGCTTAACGGGCTGGAGAGTATGACCTTCGCCCAACGAAGGCGGATCGGCTATCAAGAAGCACTGCAGGAATACGGTGTGGAACCGGATGAGAGCATTATGTTCGCCGAGGACATGATGGAGCCTTACGGCTATCGCCGCACAAAGGAAATGCTTGCGCTTGTGCGCCGTCCGACGGCGATCCTGTGCTCAAGCATCCTGCCTGCCATGGGCGCATTGCGCGCCATTCAGGAGGCCGGACTTGAAGTCGGTCGTGATATCTCAATCGTGACCCATGACGACATGCTGACATTTCTGTCCAACAGCGGCGAAATTCCGATGTTCACGGCACTGCGATCTTCAATCAAAGCCGCCGGCCGGCGCTGTGCGGAAATGCTGATCGCAGCAATTGAAAATCCCAACCACGAACCTGTCCATGAGCTTTGGGAGACGGAGCTGGTCATCGGCAATTCAACAGGTCCAGCGCGAGAACAGCCTTAGCGTCCGCTCCACGGGCATTCACCAGTGACCAATTCGCAACCCATAGTGGATGCACGCATGCCGCCAACCATTGCCCCAGATGTTTTCGGCATATGCGCGCCGCCTTTGCCACCGATCGGGATTTCGATCTTTTGTTGTGCACTTTTTTCTAAAACTTGCCGATGCGGCTCGCCCGGATATCGCCACCAACATACACGGAATTAAAGGCGCGATTGTAAAACACCCCGACAATACACCGTCCGGTGATAGAGCAATCCTGTCAGAAATCTGTCTGAGCTCTTGCGGAATCAGGCTTGGCCGCCAATGCTGCACGGGTTGTCACGGCGCATCTGCGAGTTAAACCTTTTCGTTTCTACTTGCGTCGCGATGAATAATCCGAAAACCTTCATGCAGCTACTTTGACCGCATTCAGTATCAGGGTAATAATCCTGTGAATATGTAGCTCAAACTCATGAATTCGCGGCTCACCGCAACAAACAACGCAAAAGCAAGAGGATATCAATTGACGCTTTTGCGAGGAGCGGATCGTTCGGATCGCCTGCGCAGATCAAAATTCCGCAGCTCTGATCGGCTTTCAATGCAAATCATCTATCACCAACCCGACATCCTTGGAAAATAAATCGCAGGAAACACACATTTGAGTTGAGTTCGCGCTTGATAAAAAGTTATGCAGAATGCATAACTAAACATGATGATGCCATCGCGATTACACAAATCGCTTGAGGAAAAGCCTTTAAGGTGCAACATTTTGCTGCCGAATTACACATAGGAGATTGAAAGCCAGGATTGCATAATATGCATAGAGGACATGCTGGCTTTCGAGGCCCCGCAATGATCTGTGATCCGCCCATCACAACCATTGCGGGGCCAACTCTTTTTATTGGTGAGCAAATGAGAATCTGAGCGCACTCTGCTGCGGCACTTGTGCTACGAAACGCCCTCTCCTACTGCTTGCTGACAAGGCGACGGCAAGCGCCGGTTCGTGAAGTATAGTTCACCGGGGGCAGCTTCATCATGGATATAGGCAAGCTTCAGGATTTCAATTCCAACTATGTTGGGGACTACCCGTTATTGCGGAAGCTCGCAGAGGACTGGGCCGAAAGGAAACCGCTGCGCGGCCTGCGTCTCCTTCACAATATTCCGATAACCCGGGAAACGATGCTCAAGCTCGAGCCGCTCTACCTTTCAGGCGCCGACGTGACGGTCACCCATCTGCGGCTTCCCGGCCTTGAACCCAAACAGGAATGTGTCGACCTCCTGAAAGCAGCCGGTGCCCATATGGAACTCGACCACGCGAAGTTATATGGAGATTACGACATTGCGCTGGATTGTTGTGCGCAAATACCGGCGATGGAACGTGTTACGGTCCGGCGCGGATTTGTCGAACTGACGCAATCGGGCTCACCGGTCTACAGCAAACTTGATACCGACCTGCCGATCTATAGCCTCGACCTGTCCAGACTGAAATGCCTTGAGGCCATGTTCGGCACCGGTGAGGCTTTCGTCAGAGCGTTCAGGCAATTTGTTGAACCAAGGATCGAAGGCCGCAAATTTGTTCTGTTCGGATATGGCAAGGTCGGCCGCGGCGTGTCGCGCTATCTGGCGCAGGAAGGCGCTATGCTGACGGTCGTCGACACCAACGGGGCCAACCTTGAACAAGCTCGAAAGGCAGGCTTTGACACCGAGCTCAGTCGTCCGGGCCCATCGCTTCTCAACGCCGTAAACGACTCTTTTGTCGTCGTCATGGCGACCGGTTGCGAAGGCCTCCTTCAGGAACTGATTAAGCCCAAGCAGCTGGCCGACAAAGTGCTGTTGATAAATATGGGCGCGGACGATGAATTCGGGGATCGTTATGCCGCCTCGCGGATTGTCGCCAACAAAGCTCCGTTGAACTTTCTTCTCGACGCACCGACAACCATGTTCTTTATCGATCCGATATTTGCCGTGCACAATCAGTGCTGCGAACACGTACTCGACGGAAATGCTCACGGCTTCTCGCCACTGCCGCCGGAACTGGATCTGCCTGTCATTGAGGAATGGAGCACGCTCTACGGAATAGATATCAGCGATATCTACTATTGAAATTGCGGTCCTTCGGCTGAGTCTCCACATCCCAGGCCGCTGCTTGCGGTCTCTGCAAAATTCGGAAACTATGAACTCCTACTCGACTCACGTTTGCCCTTGTCTGTTTTCTCACCACGATAAATTTGTATCGAGCCATGACCGTAACAGCCGGAAAATCAAGACGCAGACTTACCGCTGCAAGCGCACTTGTTGCACTTTTCATGGTGTTGCTTGTCAGTCAGGCCAGCGCCCATTCAGATGATCCAGGATTTGTCGGCGGGTTCGTCTCCGGTTTCACACACCCGTTCTATGGCTGGGACCATGTGCTGGCGATGGTTGCTGTGGGCCTGTGGGGCGCATTTCTTGGAAGTCCGGCTATCTGGCTTTTACCCGTCGTTTTCCCGCTGATCATGGCTCTTGGCGGCGTACTTGGTATTTTTGGAGTTCCTCTGCCCGGCGTTGAAACGGGTATCGCTGCATCCTCTGTTGTTCTGGGTCTTCTGATTGCTCTGGCGCAGCGTTCCCCATTGTGGATCGCAGTCGTTATTGTAGGAAGTTTCGCTATCTTTCACGGGTATGCGCACGGAGCCGAATTGCCCTCGGCGAACAGCCCGCTGACCTATTCCGTTGGTTTTGTCCTCGCGACCGGCCTGCTGCATCTTTTCGGTATCGGCTTCGGCCTCGTTGCCGGCCTGCCCGGCGGGACATTTGCCTTGCGCACGGCGGGTTTTGCGATCGCCCTTGCGGGCTTATCCATCCTGTTCGGATTCTGGTAAGCTGGTGCGCGCGCCGTTGATCGTGGTGGTATTGGCCTTGCTCACGGTCAAAGCCAGTGCTCATGAATCAATAACTTTCGGCGGCGCTCTTAACGCTGGTCTTCTTCATCCCTGGCTGCCGGCCGAACAAACATTGGTTCTGTTCGCAGCCGGACTTTTATTAGGGCGGTACGGCGGCAAACGTTTGGTACCGGCCCTTTGCGTCTTCGCCATCGCATTATGCGTTGGTTTTGCTGTCCCGCCGGCTACTGTGCCATTGGCCATTTTGACACTTGTGGCCTTGAGTTTCGTTCTTGCCGCGAGCGCGCTTGTCGGCCTGGACACCGTTATGCCTTACTACGCGGTCATGGGGTTTGCGGCGATCGCGGGCCTGATCGAAGGCAGCGCCTCCGCACCGGATCCAGATCATTGGAGCGTCATGACGGGCCTCATTCTCGGCAGTATTCTACGCGCCGTTGTTTGCCTGGGTATTCCACTGCTCCTCACGGACTGGCTGGTTCATGACAAGGGCTGGTTCTGGGCAAGGACTGGGGTCCGCATTCTCGCTGCGTGGCTTGCCGCCGTCAGTCTGCTCATGCTGGCGCTTTCCTTTGCTCAACCCTGATTTCTTCCCCGTTCAACGGGATTACGCGCAATGACGTGACGCCGGCCAATGGACGGTTTCAATGCGTTAGAATTTGTTAACATCGAATCGCCTTGCGGCTTGCTATGAACCGATGGAGACCGCATGAGGTCCCACCGTTTTGCAGTGGGAATGCCTATGAAGATTGACAAGAATTACGAATTGCCCTTTTCACCAGAACGCGTTTTTGCAGCCTGGACGAGTTCCGAAACGGTTATCCCGCCAGCGACCAGGATGGACATCAACCCCACAGTAGGTGGGCACTTCCGGCTGATCATTGAAGGCACGGAACACAATAGCGTCGCGGAAGGTCTGTTTTTCGCCGTCGAACCGGACAGACATGTTCGTTACACGTGGGAATGGGATCGCAGTGGCGAGATAACCCAAATCGATGTCCGGTTCGAACCTGCTGATGCCGGCACGGATCTTCGTATTGTCCACACCGGTTTTCAGAAACAGGAAAGCCTCGATATGCATGACAGCGGCTGGGACAGCTATGTGGAAGCGCTGTCGGTGTTTTTGAAGGAAGACGGCAGCGTCGAACCGCATTGACCGGGCTAGATGCTGTTGACTGCCTTGGAGAGCTTGGACACCAGTTCGTCTATCTGATTGTCGTCAATAATAAACGGAGGGGCTAACAGCACGTGGTCCCCTGATTGGCCGTCGATCGTTCCACCCGTCGGGTAACAGATCAGACCGGCTTCGAACGCTGCGGCCTTGACTGTGGCATGAACCCGGCGTTCCGGCGCGAAAGGTTTCTTGCTTTCGCGATCCTCGACCAGTTCGATGCCGCGAAACAGTCCCCTACCCCTTATGTCTCCAACATGCGGATGCTGCCCGAGCGCCGCATGAAGCGCGGTGGACAACCGCTCCCCCTTTTCACCGACACCATCCACAAGCTTGCGGCCCAGCAGCGCTTCAAGCACGGCGTTGCTTGCAGCGCACGCAACGGGGTGCCCCATATATGTATGTCCGTGCTGGAAAAACCCGGAACCGTTCTCGACCGCCTCATAAATCTGACCGGAGCAAAGCATGGCTCCGATAGGCTGGTAGCCGGCGCCCAGTCCCTTTGCGATTGTCACGATGTCCGGCCGGACATCGTCGTGCTCACACGCAAACAATGTCCCCGTGCGCCCCATCCCGCACATCACCTCGTCGAGAATGAGCAGTATACCGTATTGGTCGCAGATCTCTCGGATGCGCTTGAAATAACCGTCGACGGCGGGTACCGCGCCGGCCGTGGCGCCGACGACCGGTTCGGCAATAAAGGCCATTACAGTCTGCGGACCAAGACTCAGAATTTCCTTTTCGAGATCGTTCGCGGCGCGCTGGCCGTATTCAAAAGCCGTTTCTTCTTCACCTTTGAACCGGTACTCATAGCAGGGCGCAATATGTGAGGTTTCGATCAGCATCGGTAGAAAATGCCGGCGCCGCTCCGGACTGCCACCGGCCGCAAGAGCGCCGAGTGTGTTGCCATGATAGCTCTGTCGGCGTGCAATTAGCCGCTTGCGTTCCGGCTGGTCGATCTCCAGAAAATATTGACGTGCCAGTTTAACCGCCGACTCCACAGCCTCGGAGCCGCCGGAGACCAGGTAGACACGCTCAATTCCTTGCGGCGCATTTTCAGTCAGCGTATCGGCCAGTTGCTCGGCTGGGTCACTGGTGAAAAAGCCGGTATGGGCAAATGCGACCTTGTCCAGCTGCGCCTTGACTGCGGCCGTCACATCGGCATCGCTATGTCCAAGGCATGAGACCGCCGCACCGCCGGAGCCGTCGAGATAGCGCTTGCCTGTGCTGTCGATCAGATAACACCCCTCACCAGCCACCGCGACGGGGAGATCGGCTTTAGTGTGCCTTGGAAAAACATGGGACATAGCAAATCCAGCCTGCTTGATTTGGCTTGCCTTTGACCGCGAAACCTCGCCGAAACATATGTAACATGATCTGCGCCATGTAAATACGTTTGTTTCATGCGCGGACAAACGAAGTGCTGGCAACCTGACGGTAGCCCGCAGTCTGTTGTTCAGCTTTGGCTGTCATTTTTCGAAAATCGCTTCAACCGCCTCCCTATAGGCAGGCTGATTGATGATTTCAGATGCATAGGCTGCACCGAGCTTCTGCCCCGCGGACACATCAAGCGGATAGTGCACGCCAGCGACAACACGGCCATAGCCGACCTGCCGAGCGAGTTGGGTGATTTCAGCGCTATGCTCGGGAAACATGTCTGCAAGCAAAGTCCCATAGACCGTCGCGCGAATGGCGTGACCGCTGGGGTAGGATGCAACGGGCCGCGCATCTCCGACCGGCTTGACGCGGGAATCCACCTGGAATGGCCGTGGCTCATCAAACACCGCTTTTACTGCATCATAGTCCATGCGAACTTCGTCAATGACACCGTCCAGTGTCTCGTTGAGCAGTTGGCCATCAACACCGAGTAATGACGTACTGATCAGCGGAGCGAAGCGCGCAAGGTTCAGCGGCTGCTCCACAAACGTGACCTGATCGGGCGTGCGGGTTTGCTGCAGCCAAAGGACGATTTCCATTTGAGTTTCGAATTCCGGTGATCCACGCTCAGGTGGATGCCCGATCAACCCGACTGCATCCACGGCGCCTGCCGGCAGGAAAGCGCGCTGCTTCCCGGATTCGGCCATGACCGGAACAGCCAGCGAGATGGCAATGAGTATCACAATGATGGGAAAGGCAATCCTTTTCAGCATACGGAATTCCTCCGGTTTTCAATCATGTCGCCCCGGATGGTTGGAACCATGTGTCGGCGGGTGTTCCGCCGGCAACCTGCTCCGGGGTTTTGAGCCCCGTCTCTTTGAACTGGGTATGCGGCAGAGCACTTGCAAAGCGACTTTAGTCTGAGATTTTCGTTGGCCTTTGATCCGTCTCTCCTGACAAATTTGTCAGCAGACACCCCCCTTTGGCCCTCAATGATGCGTTCTTGACTTCACATCGGATCGGCATTGCCTAAAGTGGCGGTCTCCTCTGCAGGCGTAAAGCACCATAATGAACCGATCCGAATTCGACAGTTTCTGCCGATCATTGAAAGCCACGACGCATATTGTGCAATGGGGCGGCGCATCGGTGTGGAAGGTCGGCGGTAAAATCTTTGCAATCTGCTCGCAATGGACCGACGGCCCGGGCGAAAGGTTCAGCTTCAAATGTTCTGATCTTACCTACACCATTTTGACTGAGCAGGAGGGCATCGTTCCAGCGCCCTATCTGGCAAGGGCCAAGTGGGTCCAGGTGGAGGATCTGACGGCAATGGCGGATGTGGATTTGCGCGGCTACATAGAAGCCGCGCACACCATTGTAGCGAGTAAGCTGACGAAGAAGCAGCAGCGTGATCTCGGACTGGTGGTCTAGGCCGCCGGCCTCTGACCGGCAGATCACTTATCAAGCAGATTGATCGCTTCACGCAATTTGTGGATATGGTAGGGCACGGCCCAGTTGTCATTCGGTCCGGTCCGCACATCCATGTTCCAGTATTTGGTGTGCGTAAAGAACGGCACGGACCCTTTCGGTTTGCCCTCAATATCCTGCTCGGGCAGAACCGGAATATCCAGAATTCCCTGCAAACGGGCGACCGGGGTCGAAAGATCAAAGTGATCGGCCAGCGGTCCCGATATGATATCGCCCCAGAGAATTCTTTCGCTCTTTGAGTAGATGTTGGTCCAGCGCGTGAACGCAAAATGTGCAGCATGATGCGGATAGCGGAAATATGCGCCGTTGGAAAAGTTCGCACCCACCTGATACGTAAAATGCTGGTGTTTTGTTTTCGGGTCCCACTCCAGCGCTGGCGGGCATGTCGGCAAAATGCGCTTTTCCTGCTGGCTGCGCATGTCGTCATTGTCATGAGCCAGAAGAAACTCGGCATGAGTGAGCGGTGACCCCAGTGTTATGAAATCGCTGACCAGCCAGGGGCTGCCATTTTCCTTCAGTTCTTTCCAGGCGAGGTTCTGCAGCCTGCGATACTCTTCCAGGTCCAGACTGCCCGAATTCTCGATAGCGTCCTGTATGAGCTTCTCGAGTTCGTCGCGCGCCGGCTGTTTCTTACGGGCCTGGCCGCTCCGGTTAAGATACCGGTTCACCCTTGCAAAGCTGGCCTTCAGAATATCGTAAGCGACAATCGTGCCGAGCGAATGGGATACCACGATGATACGGTCATATTCGGTATCCCAGTTCGGATAAGGCGCGCCCTTCTTTTGTGTCGACGGATCGAAATCACGTACACCCATGAGGGTTTCGAGCAATTCAACGCCCTTTTCGCGTATCTCCTGGCGCCGGGCAACGTTGAGCGGATTGGCCTTCACATAACGGGCGACATCACCGAAATATTTAAGAAGGAAAACATTGACGAAGGTCCCTGCGACCAGGGAAACGATCACACCCAGGACCGGGCCGATCCAGGTCCAGCAGAGGCTGGAGGCGCTGCAACCTGCGTCATCACATTCACCGGCAAGGCATTGACGCAGATCGTCAACCGGCAGCAGAGAGACTGCCATAACGATACCAATCAGCACCGTGATAATCCAAAGCGCGATCCAGGCCTTGAAAACATCTTTCGGCACCCGCTTTGGCGAGCGCCACAGCAGGTCAACAAACCAGATCTTGAAGTGCTCCCACGTCGTGCCCTGCATCAGATGAGCCCAATAGAACTCATAAAAATCCGTGCGGACGCCGTTCTTGGCTTCCTCGGTGGTAATCCTGTGCAGTTCGAAGCTGCGATTGCGTCTGTCGGGTTTGCTCCAGACCGGATTTTCAACACGCTGTTGACCATTGTTGGAATCGACACGCGAGCGTGGAATGAGATTTTCGTCAGTTACCCATGTGGTGTCCACAAAGCTGCGAAGCGTGTCCATGGGAACCTGCTCACCCATGCCGTGTATGACAACAACGGCCTGCTTCTTTTTGGCCGTAGCCTTCGTCGACGATTTCGCTGTTTCTTTTTCCTGCGCCACAACCAAGGCCCACTTCAACTCCGTACTCGACCGGAGTTTGCAACAAAACCTATTGAAATGCAAAGAGAATTTGGCATTGCACGACCGGATCTCAGCTCCTTGAGGGAGCCGTCATCACGACCTTGGGCAATAATGACAGCAATTCAAAATTGAAATTCGCAGGGATAAACCGGAGTTCTATCAGCCTGTCAGCGCCCGGTCCGGTTTCACCGCCATGGATTCATTTTGCGGGCACGTCCCCTTGTAGCGATGACCAGACACGCCGCCACATTTGGGACCTTTAAGAACCTTTCCACAGCCTCATCGCCAGTAATCCGGAATGACGTCTGGAGTAATCCACAGACAGAAAAGATGCTGTTGTAAGAGAGCGCTTTGCGTGCATAAATTTTCCATGACGCCAAGCAGGGAGTAAGTGGATTGCCGGGCCGTTTCAGTTGGTTGTTTGTCTGTCTGCTTTCCACCGCTGCTGCCGCCAATCCTGTCACTCCTTTACCGGTTGGCGATGTCAATAGTTTCGCGCCGGATGTTCATAACCGACTACAGGCCTGCGCCGGATGTCTCTCCAATACTGCCAATATCATCGCAATCTCCGCGGCGGGCTCCGAACAGCCGCTTGATGACGGACGAATTTCCGACGGCGAAACGTTTCCCCTCCATCCGACGAGTGCGTCTGATTTCAATATGCGCGGCAACTATCACCTCAATCAGGATGATTTTGATTCCGCCATTGTGGAATACACCCGCGCCATCAAGGCAGACCCGTCCTTTGCCTATGCCTATTTCAATCGCGGCACTGCATATGGCAACAAGAGGCATTTTGAACATGCTATCGCCGATCTCGACAAAGCGGTCGATTTGCTTCCCAATGATTTCGAGACATTCCGACGGCGCGGGGAAACCTACTATGACTGGGGCAAGCATCGGCGCGCGCTTGCCGATTTGAATGAAGCCATAAGGCTCAACCCCCGGGATTTTGTCGCGTTCAATATGCGCGGCCTGACACTAGGGCGTCTTGGTTCAAATGCGCAGGCTCTCAGGGATTTCCAAAGAGCGATCATGCTCGAGCCTCTGCATCACCCGGCCTATGTCAATCGTGCGAACATCCACAAACGACTGGGCGCCTTTGACCTGGCATTCGCGGACTACAACAAAGCCGTCGAAATCGATAGCGAAGACGCTCTGAATTTCTTTTTCCGGGCTGAAGCCTTCTATGAAGCAGGCAGGACCAAAGAGGCGATTTCGGATCTCAGCGCAGCAATCGAACTCGACCCATGGGATCCGGATCTTTTCTTCAAGCGCGGGCTTTACCAGCAGGAACTGCGGCAGTTCGAAGAAGCCGCGCAGGACTATCGAACCGCCATACGGCTCAGCCCCGACTTTGCCTCAGCGCACAATAATCTCGGCAACACGCTTCATGCACTGGATCGTACAGCGGAGGCGCTCATCTTCTACAGTGAAGCCATTCGGCTCGATCGCAATGACAGCATTGCCCTGGAGAACCGCGGGCTGGCCTATCAGGCACTCGGCTTGGAACTGCTTGCGCATGCAGATTTCTCCACGGCCATCACGGCCTCACCCAAGGCAGCAGGCGGCTATATCAAACGCGGATACAATCTGCAGGAAATGGGCCGCTATAGCGAAGCATTATCTGATTTTGACCGCGCAGCGCAGATCGATGACACAAACCCCGACATCTTTCACTACCGTGGACTTGTGCACGAAGCGATGCAGAGATATGAACGCGCCGCGGCGGATTTCGGCAAGGTCATCGCTCTCAATCCGGATGATGCGTTCGCCTACTACAATCGCGGCACGATGCTCAGGCAAAGCAAGGCGCATGGAGCGGCGGTGATCGACTTTCGGACAGCCATCTCGATGATGCCTGACGACGCCGACAGCCATCTCAGCCTTGGCCTTTGCCTGGAACAGCTTGATCGTTGGGACGAGGCTTCGGCAGCCTATTCCGATACGTTGCGACTGCGCCCGCAAAACGTCACCGCTTATGTGGGCCGCGGGAATGCCCGCCTCAATACGGGCGACTACAGTGGTGCGATCGATGATTTCGAACGCGCGGTCGAACTTCAACCGGAGCATTCGCTTGCCCACTACAACCGAGGAGTCGCCCATGCCAGCCTCGGCAACGACATGCTTGCCATTGAAAGCTATCGGGCTGCCGTCAAGCATGATCCGGACTATCGGGACGCCTATCTCAATATCGGTCTGATCTTCCAGTCACGCGGCGATTTTGCCAAGGCGGCCGAGCAGTTCAAACGGTCCATTGGCATCGACGTGCTCGATCCGGAACCACACTATTACCTGGGCCGGCTTTATCTGGAAATGCGGCGCTATGACGAGGCCATAGCGCAGTTCGATTCTGTCATCGTCAACGCCCCGAAGCGGGCTGACGCCTATTTTCAACGAGCGGTGGCGAAACGAAGAAGCGGATTTGCGGTCAGCGCCATTGCGGACATCGACGAGGCGATCGGCCTCAACATCGATTTAGCAGAGGCTGTTTATGAGCGCGGAAACGCACTTATGGATCTCAACGACTACGAAAGCGCACTGGAAGAGTTCTCCCGGGCCATCAAGATGAACCCGGAACGGGCCGAGTATTACATCAGCCGCGCCCACGCTTACCGGAAGCTCGGCCTGCCTCATATGGCCGACCGGGACATGCTGAAGGCCGGCGCCCTGAACTAAGGTCAGGAAGAGGTTTGTCTCCTCTTTGGTCGCCCCTTGGAACCGGCCGTTCGATTGTGTCCTGCTATTGATTGCCGCAATAGTTCTTCACCGCCCAGTCGATGTTCTTTTGAAGTGTTGCGATGCGCTGCTCATAAAGCTTCGTCAGGCAGGCAGTATCGGCACCGCAGGCCGTTCTCGACTTAAGGAACGCCTGCGCTTCGTCCTGACGGTTGCCGCTTGCGCCCATGAGCAACGGCATTGCCTTGTAGCCATACCAAAGACCGGCCATCTGCGAATCCATGGCCGACAGCTGAGCATCGGAACAAATGGCTTTTTCATCCGCTGCCTTGGCTTGTGAACAGTCGAAGCTGGCTGCGCCGGCCGCTGTCACCCAGGCGATGCTTGCCGCGCATAGTACCACAATCGCAAAGGTGTTTGAGAGCTTGTTGAAATGACGCATAGGCTGACTTCCTTCAATCCTTGACGTGACCAGGTGATGCCAATTTGACGCAATCCGGAAAAACAATGCGTCTTGCCCACACCTGAACATTTTGCTGCTGAGCATGCATGCAGTACACTTTATCAGAATGTTGCCCGCTGCCTTTCTTCATTGAAACAAAGAGACCGACAGCATGGAGAACCCACTCGTTTCCGACAAAGCCTATTTGCCGAGCGCTTCGCGAACAGACGCAGACTGCCCCCACGATATTCATATAAAAACCAAATACTTCAGTATGCTTTCTCGCAGGTTCCCTTTGGTTTTAACTGGTTTGTTTGCAGCGCTGGCGCTTTCGGCCTGCGGGAGCGGACAGCAGATAAAACTGTCGGAGGCGCCGGTTCCAACACCCCGGTCTGTTGCGACTCAACCAGCTTTTGAAAACCAACCGGCCCTTTCAAACAACACCTCGTCCGCGACAGCGGGCCTCGCGTCAAAGGCCGCCCCGCTCCCTGAAACCCGGCCAGATCAAAATGCACAGGCTGAGCCGGTAGAGCAGAACAATACGCAGGCACCGGTTCCCCGGAACGCGCCAAGGAAGACCGCTGAACCGGTTATAGAAATCGTTCGTGTAACCGAGAAACCGACGGGCACCACGGAAACAACGGAAATTGTGGAAACGTCGGATCGGCTGATCGAACGTAAGGAACAGGTAGAAACATCCGAGCGGATCATCGATCGCGTGGAAATCGATGAACAAAAGGCCCGTATCGAAGAAACGATTGAAGTTGTCGAAAGCACAAGAAAGACGGTCGACGTCGTAGAGATTGACAAGCGAACAGGAGCGACTGTCGAGACTGTTGTCGAAAAGGCACCCGTCGAGACACGCAAAAAACGCGTCACAATCGTAGTAAAAGATGACCGCAACGATGTCGTTGCCGGTCCAATGGACCAGGCGAGACGATTTGCCGGACCTGACGGCATCGATACGGGCAAACTTGCCGGCTTCGGGATCCTGGCTGTACAGGCCGGAATGCCGGCAAATGAACGTGAGCGCCTGTTAACGATCTGCGAAGCCTTCACATCACCGACGCCGGATATGACGGCATCCGCGGACGGCGCCATGACCACGATATGGCCGATATCGTCAGCCGCGCACGCCGAGGAGCTCAACAAGAGACCCGGCATGCCGGACTGTGCGCAAGCGGTTGAACGCTATGGCCTTGCCGATGCGAAGCGGGCGATTTCCGACGCGGAACGAACCGGCTGGATTTTGGATAATCGTGGACCTTACCTACTGGCCTGGTCGCCCCCGGAGGCAAGAGGTGCTTCAAACGCTCTCGTACTCCTGGCGGATCTGTCCGGCGTGGCAACCACAGAAGATGCACGCGCCGTCATGCACCGTTGGGCCAATGACATAGAAACCAATTCCGCGCTTTGGGATGGTTCGGAATGGGATACCGCCTTGCTACGGCCGATCATTGAAAGCTGGCGCGAAGAGTTTGGCACAAGAACATTGATGTTGCTGGGACCGGTCGGCGGTTAGCACAACGCTTGCTAAAAAGATTGATGATCAAAGGTCTTCAGACTCGAAATCGTCTGCTTCGTTCTCTTCCGTTTCCTCCACGGCGCAATCGATCGCATATTCCCGCCCGTCCCACAGGACAAAACATTCAGCCGACTCGGCCACATCCCTATCGGCTTCACCGCCGCAGGCTTTTGGTATGACAAACAATACGATGAAAGCCAGCACCGAGGCCGTAAAAGCGTTCTGCCAACCCTGATTGAGCATGAATGCGCCTCGTGCGAACCAGCCCTTGCGGGCATAACAAAGTCGATCCCAGTCTCATTCACCGGGTGGCAATTTGCAACAGTGTCGACAAACAGAGATAGCGAGGTCAGGCAACGTCTGTCGGCTCTGCTCTTTTAACACCCTTCGACATATTTTGGCGGCATTGGCTGGTGATGAATCTGACAGGGAGCGCCTGACAGGATCAGGGAGCGAGATGTGTACTCATCTGGAAAGACTGCGGTGGCCGCTGCAAGCCAGCGTCTGAATGTTATCGGCCAACTCCTTGTCAGCGTTCTGGCTATGCTGCTCACGGCAACCGGTCCGGCAAAGGCCGACAGCCAGTCCGAAGCGGACGGTTCGCCGCGCCCATACGACAAGACCGTGCGATTTGCAGCCGATGGGCTCACACTTGTTGGGACCCTTGCCCATCCGGGTGCGATCAAGCAGCCTCCCGTGGTGATCATCCTTCACGGCATGCGCGGAGAGCGCGACGGACCAAAAATCGCCGGCAGCGATCAGGGACTGTTCGAACGCATCGCGGAACAATGGTCACATTGCGGCATAGCCAGTCTGCGTTTCAGCACCCGCGGTAAGGGCGGCTCGGATGGAAACCACCAGGACATGTCCCTTGAAGGACGTATCAGGGAAACCCGATCAGCCATCCGCTGGGTGTCACGCCAACCCGACCTCGACTCTAGCGCTACCGTCATTTTGGGTTACAGCCAGGGGGCTGCAATTGCCGCAACCGTGGCGGGCCGGTTGGCCGCCACCAACGACATTGGCGCACTACTGCTGTGGTCGCCCAATCTCAATCCCCTCGCGCGCTATGAAAAAACCATCGGGATGGAAAAACTCACAACGGGGTTGAATGCACCCGAAGGCAAGGTCGTCATGATCGCACCCGGACTTGGCTTCAAACAGGCTTTTTTTCGTGATGTCTGGTCGTTGAATCCGGCCGGGGAAATCTCCCCGTTCCGCGGTCCAATCCATCTTGTCTACGGCGTGGGTGATCAAAGGACAGGCCCGGACGATGCCGAACCATTCCTCCATTTCCATGACGGCCTGCAAGACATGACCACCATTGACGGCAACCACCATTTGACTGCTTCTGCCGGCATTGACGCCACCGACGAACTGGCTTGGCAGCAGGCAGACTGGCTTTTCAACACCCTGGAAATTGAAGGGCCTGACTGTCCGCCAGCAGATGCCGGTGATGACTGAGTTGCCTGCGCCGTAGACGGCGTCCGTTGACGTTCAACCAATGCGCAGTGTCATGAATACGCTGTACGGGTCCTCGACATAGTCGGCGAATGGCGGACAATACTCGAACCCGAAACCAAGGTAGAGATTGCGGGCCGCCTCGAACTCGGCCAAGGACCCGGTCTCAAGGCTCAATCGCTCATAGCTGCGACGGAGTGCTTCTGCCAGAACCGTTTCCACGACCGCCTTTGCCACACCCCTGCCCCGCGCTGCCTGTGCGGTGTGCATGGATTTGATTTCGCCGTGCAGCGGATCAATCTCCTTCAAAGCGCCGCAGCCAAGGAGCAGCCCGCCTTCACGCACTGCCCAGAACGTCACATCCGGCGCTCGCAGGCTCTCCAGATCCAGCGCATGCGTGCTTTCGGGGGGCGAAAGAGAGGCCATGTGATCGACATGAGTTTGTAAAAGCCCGGCCACATCGGAACCGGTCAGATCGTCAATCAGGACCTGCATGTCTGGCGGCATGGCGATGCTCCTCTCATCCGCGGCGCAGCGTATCTGCCGATTGATTGAACAGCACATTGTTGTTCTGCGCGTTGTGCTGGCCTTTGTTCTGCCGCTCCTTATGAAGATTGACAGCCCTTCGCACAGCCGGACGTTCCTTGATTCGGCCACGCCATGCCGTCACATTCGGGAATTGTTCGAGAGAAGCGCCCAGCGGTTTGGCGATCAGTATCCAGGGAAAGCTGATCATGTCCGCAATCGAATACTCACCCAGTATATAGTCTCGGCCCTCGAGACGGTTCTCAAGGACTGCAAGATTGCGGTCATATTCCCCCAGATATCGCTTGAAACCGTACTCCTGGCCTTCAGGCGCATAGTTCTTGAAGTGGCTGAGCTGTCCGGCCATGGGCCCCTGGTTGCCAACCTGCCAGAACAGCCATTCCAGCGTTTCCTTTTCACCCTCCGGACCACCCGGCAAGAAACGGCCGGTCTTGCGGGCCAGATAGAAGAGTATGGCGCCGCTTTCGAACACGGAAACGGGATCGCCATCGACATTCCTGTCGACAATGGCCGGCATCTTCGCATTGGGGCTGATGTCCAGGAATGCAGGGGCAAGCTGGTCGCCTTGTGCAAGGTTGAGCAAATGCGTGGTGAATTCGAGGCCGCTCTCCTCGAGCATGATGGCCACTTTCCAGCCATTGGGCGTCGGTGCGTAATAAAAGTCGATCATGGGTGTGGTTTTGATCCCCGGTTGTGCTGCTGCGAGGGACTATGAGGTGGGGAGTTGCCAATGGCAAGCCGCCAGAAAACTGATCCGTTTCTGAGGCGAACCCGTATGATTCATCGGGAGAACCAAGTCGCGGGAGGTCTGCCTTGACTGTTTATGTTTCCGTAACCGGACTGAAACTGCACGGATGGCTGCAGCAAATCCCCTTTCACTGGCACGCTATGTGTTCATTTTGCCAAGCAATCAACGCGCCTGGAAATCTGCGAACCGAGGCGCGCACGATTGACGGCGTCCATCATACGTTGACGGTCTGGACGTCGCGCTCGGACATGCGTGCATTCCTCACAGCGGGCGCGCATGCCGCGGCCATGCGAAGCTACAAGTTGATTGGATCTGGAAAAGTCTACGGATATGAGTGCAACGGCATGCCTAGCTGGAAGGAGGCGCTTGCCGAGTGGCATCGTCATGGACGGCCGGTTTCCGGGACAAGAACCGCTGCAGATCGAGCCACAAAAGCACGCGCATGATATGGGCAACCGGTAGGCCACAGCGCACATTTCGCGCGGTCCGACGCAGACCATCAAGATCAATTGCGTCAAGGGCTTCGAACAATGCCGAACCGTGATCGACGATATCAGGATGATTTTCCAGCACCGATGACACGGCCGTCAATGTCTCGCCGTAAAGCTCAGCCTCATTGCCTTCCGTTTCGATGATCAGGCGCAGAACGAGCTCCAGGTGGCTCTCTCCAAGCGAACGCCCGATGCGGCGCAGTGTTCCCGGACAAAAACACTCTTTCGGTCCGCGTGCCTTTTTGTACATACGCGCGCCGTCATAGAGCTTGACGCCACAGCGCCTGGCGACCTTGTGGATGTCACAACGCTTTTTCATGGTTTGTGCGGTTCTCACATGTGCGGGCTTCACTCAAAACCCTTCAAATGTTCAGACACACCCAGTTTGCGGGCAGCCTGCTGACGGCTGAGCCCGGCGATTAGAAGCCGGACATACTGCGGCTCAAGTTCATTTGGCAAATCGAAGCCGCGTTGCGCGCGCTTGAACGCTGCGCGATGATCCGCACGCCGTGGCACACCGGACTTTTCAACCGGTGCAGACACAACATCTGCCCGCCCCTTTCGTACGCGATAACGACTCGCCAACTTACGGATATAGATTTCATCGACATCGAAACGATCGGCAATTTCGTCCGTCGGACACCCGGCCGCGTAGTCGGCCAGCAATTTCTCCTTGTCTAACAGGGTTAGCCTGCCTAGACGGCCTCGCGGTTTGGCGGTGGTGTCGATAAAGCGGGTGACGGGAGGGTGTTGTTCGGGCGCTGTCTTCATATTCAATCTGCTGTCCTGACGGCTGAGACTGGAGGGGCGGACTAAGGTGTTTGAGGTTTTACGGCCGGTGGATCAACCTGCGCGGACGGAAGGTCATCGAGTATGGACACACGGGCGACAGATACGGTTTTACGGCCCCACCCTTCCTCACCGGTCCCCGATGTCGGCTCGCCAAAGTCGACGACTTCCCTGGAAACCGATTGAATGCCCATATCTCGCGCAGCGGCTGTTCTTGTTTTGTTCTCTTTGGGAGTTGCCTTTTGAATGCGTGCTGAATGTTCCTGGGTGGGGAAGGGTTGCAGACGGTCAAGCTCTTCCGTTTGCGAAACTGCAGACAAATTGGCAGCACGCTGCGTCATGGATTTCACCTCTGAATTTGCGGATATCGGGTAACTTGCGTTTTATGTCATTATGGTATATTTGTCAATGATTATACCGATACGGTTTTTGTCCTCGAAACCAGTCTGGCATATACCCCATCCGGCGGAACGGATGAAACCGTGAGAAGGCACATGATTACAATCAGATCACTGCGGGAAGCCAAAGGGCTGACACAGGCCCGGCTCGCCGAGCTTGCTCAGACATCGCAGCCGCAAATAAGACGGCTTGAGGCCGGAGAGCGCCAGTTGACAAAAGACTGGGCCATGCGGCTTGCCCCTCACCTCGACATCAGCCCTTCAGAACTCATGTTTGGCGGGCAGGCATACGACCCGCCCTTGCCGTCCGGTCCTCCGGCAGGCGGTAGGTCTCACGACATCACGTCTGCGGCGGCTTTGGACCGCACGCCCCCCTACAAAGAACACAAAGAGAACAAATATACTCAAAATCCCGAATTCGGGGTTGCAGACGACGGCATCTTGCAATCAAATAATGAACAGAATGATTTGCAGAGCAGGCACCAGCCGTCAAACGCACGGCTTGGCAGTGAGTTGCCGGAGCTTCGGGTAAGCATTCCCGTATATGGCCAGGCAGTTGGCGGAGTTGACGGTGAGTTTGTAATGAATGGTGACCGTTTGGAGGACGTATTTGCACCGCCAAGCCTCTCATCCGTCGTCGGGGCCTATGCGGTTTATGTGGCGGGTGAATCGATGGAGCCGCGTTATTTCGACGGCGAGATCGTGTTCGTCAACCCGGTGAAACGCGTTCGGCGCGGCGATTTTGTCGTCGCTCAGGTAAAAACACAGGAGCACGGCCCGACCCTCGCCTATGTGAAACGGTTTTTGCGTTGGAACGCCGAGGAACTGGTGCTGTCCCAGTATAACCCGGAGAAGGAATTGCGCTTTGCCGCCAGTCAGGTTGTTTCGGTTCATCTCGTGGTTATGGGCGGAGCGGTATGACAATCCGGAATATCGGATGATCCGACAAACGTCGGATCCTACTCCGTTTGCCGATCATGTTTGAGCCCTATGTAACCCGTTGGCGCCTGCAGCCCGATGGCGTGGACATTCAAACGCATTCCAGCCATTTGCTGCCGGTAAGACGCGACAACGGAGAAGCGGCCTTTTTGAAGATCGCGTTGATGCCGGAAGAAAAGACCGGCGCTGCCTTTATGGTCTGGTGGGGTGGACACGGTGCAGCCGAGGTTCTGGCGCATGAAGGAGACGCATTGCTGCTTAAGAGGGCGCAGCCGACCCCTTCCCTCGCGCACATGGCCCGGAATGGAGAGGACGACGAAGCAACTCGCATCCTGTGTGAGACCGCAGCGGTCCTGCACCGTAAGGAGGGTGAGCCACCGGAATGCGCCATCGCACTTGACCAGCGATTCGACAGCCTTTTTGCCGTAGCTGAAGATGATGACGGCGTCCTGAACAAAGCCGCCAGGGCCGCAAAACACCTCCTTTGTTCCCAGAAAGACATCGTCCCTCTGCATGGTGACATTCACCACGAAAATGTCCTCTATTTCGGCCGTTCTGGATGGCTCGCGATCGATCCGAAGGGCCTGATTGGCGAGCGGGCTTTTGATTACTGCAACATATTGTGCAACCCGGATACCCGAAGGGCATTGAGCCCGGGGCGCTTCGCCAGGCAGATGGATATCATTTGCTGCACTGCGGCGCTTGATCGTGAGAGAATGCTGATGTGGGTGCTGGCATGGGCCGGCCTGTCTGCCAGCTGGCATTTAGAAGAACAATCCGACAAGGCGCAGACCCCCTTGGCGGTTGCCTGTATGGCCGCAGCTGAAATTGATTTATCGTGAAATTAGGGTCCGGCTGTTGCGCAGTGTTGTAAACACGGGCCCGGATTGAGAGGCGAATCTAGGTTGGGGAAAATGCATTGCACCCCAGCCCGATCACTATCAAAGGTTGCTTTTTGTATTATTCCCGTTTTACGTTTATGAACGGGCGCCTTATAAAAACACTTTTTGCAGACGTCCCATTATTTTTTGTTCTGGAGACTGTGTCCCCACATGCCGTTCCTTGCCGTTGCCGCTGCCTTGGGGGCATCCTTTTGCTGGGCCGCAGGAGCCCTGCTCGCTCATAAACCGGCAACCCTGCTCGGCCCCTTGGCTCTCACGCGAATTCAACTTGTCTGGGCTGCCGCAGCGCTGGTCGTTCTGGTAACACTTCAGGGTGGCTGGAACAGTGTTGTCTGGAGCCATTGGCCGGCCTTTGTCATCGCCAGCATCGTTGGCGTGGTGGTGGGCAATTTTGCAATCTTGTCCTGTCTGCAGCGTGGCGGCCCGAGGCGCGCGCAATTGCTCCTTTCCATGAATGGCCCATTTGCCGCCGTGCTCGGCTTTGTTTTTCTTGGCGAGGTTCTTACCGCTCAAAAACTTCTGGGCGGTGCACTGGTGCTTGCCGGGTTGGCACTTGCGATCCGCTACGGCAGCAATTCCCGGGATCGTCTTGAGGATATCAAGGGATCAGCCGCGGTCATGATTGCGTTGGGACTGCTGGCAGCGGCCTCGAACGCGGTGGGTCTCGTGTTTCTCAAACCGGCAATGCTTGCCGGAACAGACCCGTTGGCAGCCAATGCATTGCGTACCGCAGGCGGAACACTGATCGTCGCCCTGCTTGTCCTATGGCGTCCTATAATGTTTGCACCAATCAACAAGCCCGATATTCGGCTGTCCATCCTGGCGATAACACCCGGCATTTTGGGATACGTTGTCGCAGTCAGTCTACAACTCTATGCGGTTCGCTGGCTCGATGCCGGGGTGGCGGTGATCCTGGGGTCTGCAGCGCCGATCCTCATATTGCCGATGATCTGGGCATTCACCGGCCAAAAGCCACGCCTGCTCGCCTGGGTTGGCGCGATGTTGGCAGTGACGGGCACAGCGCTGATCCTGACCTAGAGCAAACCAAGCATCTCCAGCTGCCGGTATTTGTCCCAATCGACCCAACTCTCGACGATGCGGCCGTCCCGAATGCGATCGATCTCCATACCGATCCATACGGCCGTTTTTCCGGTGGGTTCATGGCCGGCATATTCACCGGTGTGCAGCACGGAAAACTCCCAGCGCGTCGCGACAAGATCCTCTTCAGCGATCTGCATGAGGATCCGCACTCGCGATTGTGAGAATGCCGCGTGATGGCCAGCCACCAGTGCCTGCCAATCGACAAGGTTGAGGTCTTTGACATCGCCCTCAATACTAGGCTCCTGATGATTGACGTAAGTGGCGGCAAACACCTCATTGACATCATCACCATTGCCGCTCGCCCAAAATTCAAGTGACCGGCGGGCCAACTGCTTGTTCAGTTCACTCACTTTCTTCTCCACAGCCATCGTCTCCGGCCGGCGCTAAAAATCCGTCGGCACCCCGCCCTCGGCCTTGCGCTTTTCAACAAAAGCGCGAAGTTCTTCGGCGATGGCTGAATCCAGTGCAGGCGGCTCATATTCCGCAAGGCGCTGTTTCCAAACCGTATTTGCTTTCTGCATCGCAGTTGGCTCTCCGGCTTCGCGCCAGGTTTCAAAGTTACGCCAATCGCTGAGGATCGGAGCATAAAACGCATCCTTGAAGCGTGCCTGCGTGTGCGCCGTGCCGAAAAAATGCCCGCCGGGTCCAACATCGGCTATGGCGTCGACACCCAACTCGTCCTCATCGAATGTCATTGGCGACATGAACTCGGCCACCATCTGCAGCAGATCGATATCGAGGATCATTTTTTCATAGGAGCAGCAAAGCCCGCCTTCCATCCACCCGGCGCCGTGTTTGAGCATGTGGCCACCGCTGTTCACAGCGCCCCAGAGGGAAAAAACGGATTCGTATGCGGCCTGTGCGTCAACCGTGTTGGCGGCGCAGACATTGGACGTGCGATACGGAACCTTGTAGCGGCGCGCCAGTTGACCCCCAATGTGCTGGGCTTTCATATATTCCGGCGTCCCAAATGCCGGGGCTCCGGACTTCATGTCGACATTCGAGGTAAAGCCGCCATAAACGGCAGGCGCTCCGGGACAGACCATCTGGCTGAATGCCAGGGCTGCAAGGGCTTCAGCATTCTGCAGCACTAGCGCGCCCGGAATAGTCACCGGCGCCATGGCACCTGACAGCGTAAACGGCGTGATGACGACAGGCTGCCCCATGGATGCCATGTCGATAATGCCCTGCATCATCGGCGCATCCAGTTGGAGCGGCGAATTCGTGTTGATGACGGTAAACACCGACGGCCGCCTGCGAAGCTCGTCCTGCGAAAGGCCGTGGGCGATACGGGTCATCTCTATGGCATCGGCAATGCGTTCCTTGCCCAAGGAATAAACGCAATAGGCTTTGTCGGTCAGTGTGATGAGGTCGGAAATGCAGTCCAGATGCCGAATGGACGGATGGAGGTCGACCGGTTCAACCGGGTATCCGCCAGTCGCATGTATGATCGGGTGCAATTGGGCAAGGCGCAGGAAGTTGCGGAAATCATCCTGGTTGCCGCTGCGTCTGCCGCGATCCAGACAGGATGCGTTGGGAGCACTCGCCATTTGGCAGAAGACCATCTGTGGGCCGCCGACGATCAGATTGTGATGCGGATTGCGTGCATGAAGGGTAAAACGGGCCGGCATGGTCGCCATGGCCTGTGAAATCAGCTCCGGTTCAAAACGCACGCGCGTCTCTCCGTCACTGACCTCGGCTCCGGCACGTTTCATGATCATGCGCGCTTCATCGTGAAGCACATTCAATCCGGTCTCGCTCAGAACCCTGAGTGAAGCATTGTGAATCTGCTCCACCGCTTCGGACGATGCCAAATCAACAGGCGGATAGTGCCTTGTAGGCTGTACGAACGGACGGGCGATGGCATTCGCCCCGGAACGCTTTGCTTCACGTCCACCACGGCGACGGCGCGGGCCGTCTCCCCCCGAGATCACACTTGCCATTAACCCTCCTATTTCCCGGGCTTGGCATGCAGGTCCAAAATGACCTTGCTGGCGTCACCCTTGTTGAGCACTTCAAAACCTTCTTCAAAATCTTCAAAAGCAAATCGGTGCGTGAGGATCGGCGAGATGTCAAGACCGCTCTCCAGCATGGCCAGCGCCTTGTGCCATGTGTCGAACATCTCCCGGCCGTAAATGCCCTTGAACTGCAGCCCCTTGAAGATTGCCTTGTTGAGATCGATGGTAACCGCCCCGTGAAATATGCCGAGCAGTCCGACCTGCCCGCCATTGTTAAGGTTGTCGATCATCTCCTGAAGAGCGGCTGCCGAGCCGGACATTTCGAGGCCGACGTCGAATCCTTCCTTCATGCCCAACTCATGCATCACGTCGTCCAGTTCCTCCTGACCGGCGACAACCGCGCGCGACGCGCCCATCAACTCGGCCAGTTCCAGCCGTTTGGGATTGATGTCGGTAATCACGACATGTCGCGCGCCAACATGACGGCAAACCGCCGAGGCCATGAGACCGATCGGGCCGGCTCCGGTGATCAGCACATCCTCTCCGACAAGATCAAAGCTCAAAGCCGTATGAACCGCATTGCCCAACGGGTCGAGAACCGAGGCGTACTCGTCGGCAATGTCGTCGGGGATCGGATAGACATTGTGTTCGGGTATAACGAGGTAGTCGGCAAATGCGCCGGTACGGTTGACCCCTATCCCTTTGGTGTCGCGGCACAAATGTTCACGCCCTGCCCGGCAGTTGCGGCATTGACCGCAGACAATATGCCCCTCACCGGAAACGCGCTGTCCGACCTCGAAACCGTTGGCGCCGTCACCCAGTTTGTCGATATGCCCGACAAACTCGTGGCCGATGGTCATCGGCACAGGAACCGTCGATGCCGCCCAGTCGTCCCAGTTGTAGATGTGCAGATCAGTGCCGCAGATCGACGCGCTGTCGATCCTGATGCGAACCTCGCTCGGTCCGGGCTCCGGGATTTCTATCTCAGTGAGCGCCAGCCCGGAAGCCGGCCTTTGCTTGATGAGTGCGCGCATCGTTCCTGTTCCTAACCGATGATCCCGTGCTCCATGCCGGCCTGCGTGAAGGCGGCAACGGCGCGGCCAACCTGTTCGGGCGTATGTGCGGCCGACATCTGGGTGCGGATGCGTGCTTTGCCCTCCGGTACGACCGGGTAGGAAAACGCAATGACGTAGACGCCGTGCCGCAGCATGGTGTCCGCCAGTTGCGCGGCTTTTGCCGCGTCGCCCACCATGACCGGAACAATCGGGTGCTGGCCTTCTATCAGAGTGAATCCCGCGGCAGACATTCCGGCGCGGAAACGCCCGGCATTGTCATGCAAACGCCTTCGCGCATCTGTTGCTTGCTCGGCGATCGATATGGCCTCGATCGCTGCGGCGCAGATGGCCGGCGCCACTGCATTGGAAAAAAGATACGGCCTGGCCTTTTGTCTGAGCAGATCGACGATGGGGGAAGCAGCGGCGACATAACCTCCCGATGCCCCGCCCAGCGCCTTCCCGTAAGTTCCGGTGAGAATGTGAACACGCCCCTCAACGCCGAGCATCTCGGCTGTTCCCGCACCGCGTTCACCCATGAAACCGGTCGCATGACAATCGTCGACCATGACCAGCGCATCGTGTTTTTCCGCCAGATCGCAAATCGCGGGAAGGTCAGCGATGATGCCGTCCATGGAAAACACGCCGTCTGTCACGATCAGCCGGTGCCTGCAATCCTTCGCCTCGATCAATTGCTGCTCGAGATCGGCCATGTCGTTATTGGCGTAGCGAAAGCGCTGGGCCTTGGACAGGCGAATGCCGTCAATGATCGATGCGTGGTTGAGACTGTCGGAGATAACCGCATCTTCCTTACCGAGCAGAGCCTCGAACACGCCGCCATTGGCATCGAAACAGGATGGAAAGACAATTGCATCTTCCGTGCGAAGGAAGGCCGCCGTGCGCTCTTCAAGCCGGCGGTGGAGGTCTTGCGTACCGCAGATGAAGCGGACGGACGCCATGCCGAATCCATGGCTGTCGAGGGCCGCTTTCGCGGTTTCGATCAGCCGTGGATTATCGGCCAGACCAAGGTAATTGTTAGCGCAGAGATTGAGCACCTCCTGCTCGTGGCCCCCGGTGTCACGGGTTCGGATGATGGCGGATTGTGGAGAATAAATCAGCCTCTCACGCTTGAATGTACCTGAAGCTTCGATATCGGACAGCGTCTTGCGGGCGGAATCGATAAGGGACCGGGACATGACCTTCCTTTGCAACGAATGGCTTGCTGTATGCTCGCGTTAATCGGGTCTGCTCAAAATCAGGATACCGTCAGTGGTAAACACTCCGCCACACAATAGCAGACTTGTCTGCAATTCGCCTTCACTGCGCCTGTGACGCGCTCCCTTCAAGGCAGTCGGATTGCGATCGCAGTGCGCGTGCTATGTATTCCATAAAGGCTTTGACCCTGGCGGCGTTGCGGATGTCCGCATGCGTCAGCACCCACAATGAGGTATCCATCGCCGGCAGCGGGTCAGTCACACGCATGACATAGCGGGAGCGGTCGCCAATGCAGCACGGAAGAGCGGCCAATCCCGCACCCGCTGCAACACAGTCGTGCATCGCGACGAATGTGTCCGCAGTCATGGCAATGCGCTCTGCCGGAACGTTTTCCTTCATCCAGTTTCCGACCATGGATCCGGTCAGCGCCTGACCGATTCCGACCCATCGGGCATCGTCCATCTGCCCGCTGCGTTTGGCTGGCGCGATTGCTGCTAGCTTCTCTCTTGATCCGTAAACGGCAAAGGCCAGCCCTGATACGCGCTGTCCCACCAGGGTTTCAGGTGGCTGTTTTGAAGGCCTGATTGCAACGTCCGCATCCTGCCGGGTCAAATTGAGGCGCGTTGTCGTAACCGAAATATCAAGACAGATACGGGGATGACGGAGACTGAATTCCCGGATCATGGGTGCGAGAACCGAAAACAGAAGCGAATCCGTGGTCGTCACGGTCAGTCCGCCTTCCAGGCGAAAATCGCTACCGAGCAGATCGCGGCTTATGCCCGCGACGCTTTGCTCGATATCACGCGCCGCTTCGACGACTGCGGCGCAAGCAGCCGTGGGACGATATCCCGACTGATGCCGCTCAAACAGCCGAATACCGTTTTCATCCTCGAACCTGGATATTCTTCGCAGCACGGTGCTGGCGTTGACTCCAAGCCGTTCCGCAGCCGCAACAGCGGACCCGGCTTCTGCCACCGCGATCACATAGCGAAAGATGTCCCAGTTCGTATTCTGCATAAATGCAGATTGAATATGCAAAACTTCACGTTGTCGAGCGATATCGCATTTTTTAATGTTTGTAAGGTGAATGTACGAATTTGGCCTAGATAGCGGCTGAAAACGGAAAGACGCCGGACTATATGCGGTCGGTGGCACGCGGTTCAACCACCGCGCAATACGCAGAAACAACTATGATGATAATGGGAGAACATAATGTATCGCGCATTTTCAATGGCAGTGCTTCTGACGGTCGGCCTTGCAGGCGGCTCGCTCGCGGCGGACGCTTCGCTGGATAGACAGACAGTGATGAAAAACGTCGGCGCAGCGACCGGTGTGGGTGCCAAGCTGGCAAAGGGAGAGATGGAATTCGATCCCGCTACAGCGCAGCTGGTGTTCAATACGCTCAATGCCGCCGCGAATGGCTACGGATATATGTTCGGTGAAGGAACCGAGAGCGGCAATGATACGGAAGCCTCACCCAAAATCTGGGAAGACAGGGCCGGGTTTGACGCTGCGGTCGCTCAGTTCGCAGCCGATACAAACGTGAAAATCACAGACCTTGCCAGCTTTCAGGCAGCATTTGGAGCCGCTACGAAGAACTGCGGCACGTGTCACGAAACATACCGCATCAAAAAGCAGTAGCCGAACTCGAACGGTTCCAACCGTATTCGCTTAAGCAGCTTGTCATTGTCCCGGTTCACCTTTTGGAGAACCGGGATTTTTCGCTTTAGGAGCCGCACTTTGAAAACGGCCGGCAATCGCCCGGTCCGGACCGGCAGGTTTCGCTGAAACGAGCAAGACGGCTTATTTCTGATCCTCGGCGATCGGCAATCCCATTTCCTTGTAGAATTTGATCGCCCCGGGATGAAGCTGATGCGTTATGTTGACCAAGAGCTCGTCGTCGACGCCATTCCACCATGCGGATTGCTTAATCAGACCCGGCCTCACTTTCCAGAATGCCTTCGTTAGAAGGTAGGCCGTTTCGGTGTCCATTGCCGCCGTGGTGTAAACCACCATCGGTACGGACGCCGCGATGACATCATCAAGTTGTCCGGCATAGGTTCCGGCGGGAATAACCATGCGCGTACGCCGTGTTTTCGTTAACTCGCCGGCATCCATGTTCAAGAGGTTGACGCTGTATTCATTGGCAATCTTTTCAACCATCGGCATCGGCCAGAAACCGGCAACGACAAAACCGGCGACCTTATCATCCTTCATATTTGCCAGGGCATCCTTTGGATTGCCGTCAACGATGGAAACACTGCCTTCCAGTCCAAACAGTTTGATATACTTGGCGGCTTCTCGCGCGGCAAATGTGCCGTTTTCCGTTTGCAGCGACTTTCCGCTGAGTTCGGGAAAGGACAACACGGCCTCTTCGCGAGCCATCACGAAATGCATGGTCAGCGAGGGTGCCGGAAACAGGGCGCGTATATTGTCGAATGCCTTGCTCTGTTTGTTGGCGAACATTGCCTTGCCCTGTTGTGCAAGGTCCACAAGTACGGGCTGCGACATGAACATGTAGTCGTCTTTTGCCATCTCCACATCGAGCACATTCTGGCTCGAACCGGTGCTTGGCTCATCGACAATGGTGATTGTGCCGCCGGAACCATCCTGCAAAGCCTTCGAAAGCTCTGCCCCTATCTCGTGATAGGAAGATGATTGCGGGGCGGATTTGAATGTGATGTTCACATCAGCCTTCACCGGCGTGGCCGCCAGGACAATGAGCGGAAAAGCAAGGCTGAGCAGCTTAAGCGTCGATAACAATGCCGGGTCCTTCCGGTGAAAAATCAGTTTGCCCGCCGGCGAGTGGTGAGCGGCCCGTTGTACAAAGGCCTGCCTGCCTTCTGCCTCGCGAAGCGCTTGCCGATCCAATACCGACTCGCTTGCCCGCCCACGCCTGTAACGAAAACAGCCAAATCGTGACAAAAAGTTGATCGCGTGCCCCTTTTGTGACCATCGCCTCATCATGCCGCTTTTTTTGGCTGCGAAACCACGCCGGGAAAAACAGAACACTCATTAGAAGCGGCACGGTGTGAATGTTCCAACTCAATAGCCCTTTGCACGGTCCACACCCCTCGGCACAAGCCCTGTTTCGAAATATGCCGAAATGTTTGCAGCCACGATCGCACTTGCGGTCACACGGTTCGTCGGCGCCGAAATGTGCGGCAGAACTGTTACCGAAGGGTGCGTCCAGAAGGGGCTTTCCTCTGGCAATGGTTCTTCATCGAAAACATCAAGAACCGCGTGATCTATATGCCCCCCGTCAAGCCTGTCGAGGAGTACGGTGCTGTCCAAGATTGGCCCGCGGGCAAAATTGATAAGGCTTGCGCCTGCCTTCATCTCCAAGAGCGCGGCACTGTCCAGCAACCCCCGTGTCTGTTCGGTCAAGGGAAGCAGGATGACAATAATATCCGACAGTTGAAGGATATTCCGCAGGCCTTCGGCCCCGTGAAAAGTTTCAACGCCAGCCATGTCGCGTGGTGTCCGGCTCCAGCCACGGACGTCGAACTCCTGCTCCCGCAGCTTCGCGGCGGAAGCCCGGCCAAGGTTTCCCATGCCCAAAACACCAACGGCGCGGTCGGTCGGAAGACAAAGCTCATGGAGCTGCCACAAGCGCCGCCCCTGCTGGCGACGATAGCGCGGCATGTCACGGTGAAGATAGAGCGTCCAGGCCAGCACAGCCTCGGACATCGCCTTTGCCATTTGAGGATCTTCCAAACGAACTATGCGCGGTCCGTCATGCGGCAGTTCCGCCGCAATATGTTCGACACCAGCCCAAAGGCTATGCACCCATTCCAGATTGGCCATCGTGGCAAGATCGGCCGGGTCCGGGTTGGCGACGATCGCGACCCGGACCGCCTCTCGCTCCTTATCCGTCAACGCATCAAGCGGCTCAATCCGGCAACCGGGTATGGCGTTGCGCAAAGCATCCAGCCACCTGTCATGATCCGACTGGTCGATCCTCGAAACGAACGGAATGATGGAGGACATATCCACAAATCTCTGGTTTTGAAGCAAAATCTCCGCCCGGCGACGGTTAGCATCGCGTGGAGATTATCGCAATGTGCAATGGTACCGTCAGCGCGACACCTCATAGAACCTGCCATCATCCAGACCGAGAACAAAGCCCTTGAAACCGTTCGTATTCTGGAGCACGATTGCCTTGTCGATCCTTGTAGGAAGCGGGATCGTTTCCCGATTGACCGGGCCGCTCGGGCCCCATCCCACGATACGCAACGTCCTGCGATCCTTGGAAGGCAGGGCAAGCTCCAACCGCCCATCACCATCTATGTCTGCGACCGCCGACAGGCGAAGCTCGCGAGACCCGATGACATGGTTTGAAAAGCCCTCCATCGCAGCCAACTGCTTGAGGCGTCTGCCATCGAAGGAAAGAAATATCAGCGTGCCTCCGATGTGTGGCGTGCGCACATAGGCAATTTCAAGTCCCGGCCGCCCGTCCAGATCGTGAATTGCAGCAATATTGAGCCAGCGGTTGGCGCGGCCTATGGGGTCCGTGGCGGCCAGTTCGACAAGCCGCCCTTCCCGTATTCCATAAATAACTACGGCTGCGCCCACGGCCTGCCCGGCCCGGATTGTGATCACCTCAGTCAGCCCATCACCGTCGAGGTCTGCCAGGCGTGGTGTCCGGTCCTCAAAGACCTGATTTTCCGGCAAGCTCAGTGTCAGCACAGTCCCGCTGCGTGTGCGGACAACCAACTCACCCGCCTCGATCGCATCTCCGAGAACCGCATGTGCATAGCGCTCTGTCGGCGCGCCATACCAGGCTTCGCGAATGTCTCCTGAACCGGATGCAACCCGCCCGTCTGGCAAACCGCCCGGCGGGGTACGTTTTCCAGGCTCCTTGCTGATTTCTGAGGGCACCTTAATATCCAACGACGGTTCAACCCGCCAAGTGTCAGCAGCATGTGATCCCGGAGGAACGAAACCGGCAATCACAATCAGGCAAAACAGGAACGCGCAACGGTTCATATGTCATTTACTCCAAAATCCGGTGTTCGCAGCGTAGTCGAGCCCGGTTGATCGTCACCGGTCGCGAAGGCTCAACCTGCGATAATTTTGACGTATTTTCCGAAAACCCAGCCGGTCTTGCCCGGACCGATATAGGGTCGATCGGCTGAGGCAGGGGAACAATTGATATCAGGCGATCCGTAGGCGATGCCGAACCAGCCATTGTTTTCATCAAAAATCCAGACTTCATCATTCGTGTTGATTTTGTTCAACATGCGATGCCCGCTTCCTGGGCCAGCGCGGACTGCCAGGAAGTTATCGCCACTCGGATCGAGACCGGTCACCACGCCGAAGCTGCAAGTGGCAAGATCGTCAGCAGCCCATACCATCACCGGGATATCGAGTTCCTCGGCCAAAGCCGGTCCGAGCACCACCGAAGCAGCCAAAATGATTCCGGCAAACAGCTTGCGCATTCTGAGTTCTCCATTTGTTGGGACAACACCTTCCGGTCCGAGGATTGTTAAGGTGAAACGGGATTGCGCGCATCCGCCAGTATCCGTCCGCCAATGGCGATGAAACAGACGCCGGCCACCCTCTCGATCCAATGGCGTGAGCTCTCAAGACGGCGCATCACCGGGCCCGACGACATAAAGAGGCTGACGGCGGAGTACCATAAAAGCGCACTTGTAAAAACGAGCGCAACCATAAGAACCATAAGCCAGAATGGTGTCGTATCGGTGACAGCGGTGGCAAAGACACTTGCAAACAGAACAATGGCTTTCGGGTTCGTCAACGTGACGAGAAAGCCGAAGACAAAGGCGTTGTGGCGTCGACCGGACGAGGTATCAGACACTTCGATCGGCTCCGCGCGCGTGAACAGCAGACGCAGGCCAAGCCATGCAAGATAGCAGCCTCCAAGCACTCGGACCGTCCAGGCAAGCCATTGATATTCCACCAATATGGCAGAAAGCCCGACAAGGCTCAGGGCCGCGTAAAGTACCAAACCCAGGGATACGCCAAGTGTTGTCAGCAGCCCGGCAATCGCACCACCGGTCATGGAAGAGCGGACGACGGCAATGAAATCCGGACCCGGCAGCATGAGAGCCGGGATGAAGATTGCAAAAACTCCCGCAAGGATCAGCATTTGATTCACGTTCAGAACTCCTTCCGCCGCATGCAACCGCCATGCCGCTTTCCAAGAGACTATCCCCGATCACCGCATATCAGCAACGGCCGACCTGTAATCCAAAGCGTCTTTCCTCGCGTAAAGATCTATGGGAGCAACAAACGGAGCACAAAGGCAATGTATGTGACAGCCTTTTTTGCCGGCCTGCTTGCCATGTTTTACAGCCTGCTGGCCTTTCGCGTTATACGCAGCCGGCGGAGCGCTCGTATCGCCTTTGGCGATGGCGGCGATAAGGCCACGCTGCGTGCGATAAGGGTGCATGCCAACTTTTCCGAATATGTTCCGTTTACACTCCTCCTGATGGCGCTGGCGGAATGGCAGTCCGTGCCTGCATGGATCCTTATCCTCATGGGCACCATGCTGACCACGGGCCGGTTTATCCATGCCTACGGCGTCACCCGTGAGCCTGAGATCACCGGATCGCGAACACTCGGCATGGGACTGACCTTCGCAGCTTTGATCGTACTGGCCGCGCTCAACCTGGCTCTCGGTATTTACCAGGCGCTTTAGGAGGCAGAGACCATAATGCGGTATTCGCCTGTCCGGTTGGGATTATAATGCCTTATCGCGGCATAATAGGTGCCCTCACGCAGACGCGCGACGATCCGGGAGTTCTGACCGCGTCCGCCATCATCATTCTCGGCGACTTTCGCTGTCTTGCTGTCCGGGCCGAAAAGCACCATCACGACATCGGTTGAACCGGTCGTCTCGATGATGTGCATGCCGTCCTTCTTGACCTTAAAGCTGAAGAGATCCTCTTCGCCGGCGCTCGAGATTTCCGCTTCCGTTCCACGCATGACATCCAGTTCAACGATATTCGGGTCCGCACCGCCCCGGCCCGGATACATCACCGCACTGGCAATGAAGGCCTTGTCCTGATCGGACAGATCGTTGTTCTCGCTGGTCGCTCCCATATTGGTCGTCCAGCTGTCCGGAAACGCGTAGAGCATGATCGACTGCGGATCGAACTCGGTTCCGTGCACCTGATCGGCACTATACTTGTTGAGCACATTATGACGGATCGTCGCCTCGTCCCAGAAGTTCGGAGCACCCGACAGATCATCGATCACCTGCTGCTCGTTCCACATAATCCCGCCATCGGGGTTCTGATGTTCATGGCTCAAGCCGATCATGTGGCCGAATTCATGCAGGATCACACCCTGATCCAGCCAGCCCAGATTGAGCGTGGCCGCATGCAGCGGGATACTCGCATTGTCCGTTCCGACATAGGACCAGGCGCCGTCATTTTCATCAAAGGTCACCCTGATTTCGGCGCGTGGATCGTCGGTGAAATCAAAGTTCAGATTGGCATGGTCGGTCCACATGGGGGCCACCTGCCTGACCATGTCCTGCTGCTGTTGGGTTCCGCCAAGAAAACGGATTCTCAACGTGCTGCCGTTTGCCCATTGCTTGCCGATCAGGCTTATCGCGCGTTCGCGGCCGCCGATCATGCGCGTACGCTGAACCTTGACCAGGTCTTGCGGCAAGATCCGGTCGTAACACATATGTTTTGCTGCCTTCATTCCTTGATCCTCCTGCTTGCTGCTATTGGTTCTGGAAAAGCGGGCTGTCGTAGCGCGGACCGGGCGCGACAAAATTCGGCACCTGATTGTCTGCGACCTGCTTGATGCGATGTGTGGCGAGTTGCTCCAGTCGGATGAGATCGGCGCTGGCGTGTTCCTGATCGCGCAGGATGCGGGCAAGTGAATAGGTGAAAGCGCCGTAGGAGGTCACGCCGTGCCTGTATTCATAGGCGAGCTGATCCTCCTGACAGGCCTGAAGGATAACGGGAAGGAACGGCCCCATATGGGCCAACTCGTCACATTTCGAGTTGAAAGTGCGGTTGTCCATAGTCAACAGGTCCGTGGAACGCATCAGCCGCCTTTGTCCGTTGCCGCCGAAATAGCCAATTCTGCGCACCGCCTTGTTGCCGCTCAAATCAGCATTGGCATTGCCCGGACGCCGATGGACCCACACTCCGTTTTTGGCATCCCACTTCATTGTCCTGTGACGAATATCGTCAGGTGGAGACAGGCCGCGCGGCTTCGCGCCGCCGGCGCGTGTCATACCACCTGAATGACAGCAATCCAGTATCGCAGTGAACCGCGCTCCGTAGGGCAGCTGGCTGTAAAGGTCATGGAACCGGTCATCGGTGATCGCTCGGTCGCGCGACCAGTCGAAATCATAGGGCACCAGGCACTCGTCGACGCGGTCAATCGTTTCATCGGCACCGTAATCGGCCAATTGGGTGCCGTGACCGGAAAAGCACAGCACGCGTTGTTGTCCGTCGCATGTGCCTTCCAGCAGCCATTCCAGCCGCCGCCAGATTTCAACGGCTGTTGCCCTGTGGTCCAGGAGCAGCCGGATATTCTCGGACTCAAAGCCGTTTTCCTGCAGGATTTCACTCATCAGGAAAGCGTCGTTGACGCAGCCGTCGAGGCGCATCTCCGGATCGTCATAGGCATTGATGCCGATGATGAGAGCGCGCCGCTCATGGCTCCCGCCACGGCGGATTTGCCTTCGGGCAGCACGCGACTTGTTGCGGTCACGCCAGCCCGACAGCGTGTCCTGCCAGACGGTCTGGCTGACGCTCTCATGGCTCAGGTAATGCGGCGCGTAGTGATCCGTTATGCCGTCCGCGTCGAAGGTCGTGTTGACCTCCTCAAACGTATCGTCGGTGATCCTGACCCGCGTCGTCAGCACGTCGTCGTGAATGTTGAACAGATGATACCAATGCGCACCTTCAAGCGGCTCAAGCCGTCCGGCAAATTGCGCCCGGACAAACGGATTGCCGATCTGTGATCCGAATGACACGAATGTCCGGCCATCGGCACGGTCCTTGTGGTCCGGATGGCGAAAGGTGTCATAGGCGATCAGGCTGCCAAGCGAATGGGCGAAGATGATGTCGGGTTGAAGAACCTCGATATGGTCCGCAAGGGCCGTGCGGAGCGCATTGCGCAAGGGTTCGTTTTCGGCCCATTGCACGACCATGCCGGCGGTCCAGCGCACCGTTTCGGTCAGGCCGCGGGCAGCGCGGGCACCGGGTGACGGAAGAGCTCTTGGCCGCGGTGTCAGTAAATCGCCGATCCCGTGTACAAGCCCGCTGACCGCCAGCTTCGCCAAGGCTTCAAGCGTTCCCTGCGGCGTAATGTTGAAGTGCTCGAAGATGTGGTCGTGAAGGAAATAGGCGACTTCCAATTCGACTGGCTGACCTACGCGGCGCGCGGCAAGATCCAGAGCCCTTTCCCAATTGTCTTGCCACGCACCGCCATTCGGGTGATGTCCGACGCCATGAATGCAAAGTACTTTTACTGCGGGCATTATTATTCCTACAGTATTGATTTCAATTTATTTGCTTATATTGACTATATACTACAATCTAATCAGGAATAAGCCAGATCGCCATAATATTCCGTGAACTAAGATGACGCTTCGTCTTTATTCGTGATCTCTACGTCAGTCTCTCGCGACCGCACGTGCCGGATTGCCCACAACCGTTGCACCGGGCGGAACATCGCGGGTCACCACACTGCCCGCGCCGACGATGGCGTTGGCTCCAATTGACACGCCGGGCAAAATGACCGCGCGCCCCCCAACCCAGACATTCTCGCCGATTGTGACAGGCTTGGCGACTTCAAGACCGGCTGCGCGCTCAACCGGATCTTTGCTGTGCTCTGCACAATAGACATGGACCCCCGGTCCAAACATAGTCCCTGCGCCGACATGGACCCTGGCCGTGTCGAGAATGACGCAGCCAACATTCATGTAGACCCGTTCCTCCAAAAAGAGATTGTAGCCATAGACGCAATGAAACGGGGCCTCCAAGCGAATATTGTCTCCGGCAAGGCCGAAAAGCGCGGCGAGTTCCGGCGCGACATCGCCCCGCTTGGATGGAGGCATCGAATTGTGACCGTGGACAATCTCATAGGTCCGGCTGCGCAGCCGGTCGAGTTCGTCATCAACACAGCAATACATCAGCCCGGCTTCCATCTTCTCGCGTTCGCTGGCCATTTCGCCTCCTCTTCGCCGACTGCTTTTCCTTTGTCATGCACCGCTTGCGCTGGGTCAAGGACATCCGCGGCCTCACCGTTAAGCTGGGGATATCGAATCAGCGGAAAGAGTGTCATGTCGAAGATTGTGATCATTCAGGGGCATCCGGACCCGGCAGGCAACCGGCTTTGCCACGCATTGGGCCATGCCTATGCAGAAGGCGCACGGGACGCCGGACATGACGTTGAATTCATCGAAATCGGGAAACTGGATTTTCCGCTCCTGCGCAGTCCGGTTGACTGGAACGCGGGTGCCGAGGCCACGCCGCCAGTGCTCATACCCGCACAGAAAGCCTGCCTTGACGCAAACCATCTCGTCTTCATCTACCCACTATGGCTTGGCACAATGCCGGCACTCCTCAAAGGGTTTCTGGAGCAGGTGTTCCGGCCGGGCGTCGCCCTCAGCCAGGGCGACGGTTTCCCCAAGGCCATGCTGCGCGACAAGTCTGCACGTATCGTCGTCACCATGGGCATGCCAGCCCTTGCCTACCGGTTTTTCTTCATGGCGCACAGTTTGAAAAACCTGCAGCGCAACATTTTGGGCTTTGTCGGCATCAAGCCGATCCGCAACACATTGTTCGGCATGGTCGAAGGTGTCAGCGACAAGAAAAGGTCGACCTGGCTCGAACAGATGCGCTCGCTCGGGCGGCAGGCGCGCTAGAGCTGGTCAGTCACGCCTGATTGTCACCGACCACCAAGGCGGCGCCTGCTTGCCGTAACTGTGCTGCTTGCCGGGAACAAGCGGCGAGGCATCATCGAAGGACGCAATCGTCAGGGAAATCTTGTCGTATCCCTCATCAATCGCGCAAACGGTTCCGCCGCATTTCGGGCAGAAACCACGCCGGGTCTTTTGCGATGACTGATAGAGCGCGGGTTCACCGCCCTCGCCGGTCCACACGAGCCTGTCGATCGGAAATTCAACCCAGGCGACCGTCGGTGCACCTGACCAGCGCTGGCATGTCCTGCAGGAACACAGGTGCGGGAATGTCGGCCTGCCCTCCACCCGGAAACGAATATGTCCGCAAAGGCATTGCCCTTCATGGTTCTTCATGTCGATCCTCCGCGTGGCTTGAACACCAAGGTAAATAGAGGTGTTAAAGCAAACTTTTTAGGTCACGGAGCGGGACATATTGATGCGCCTGCATGTCGCCGCCGATCCATCCAAAACCGGTAAAGCCCGCGGCGCTGCTGCCAGGCTCCGGCTCGGTCGCGTGACCGGAAAACACATGCTGCAGTTCCAGCAAGGCATAGGGCCGCGCCCAGAGCCATTCTCTATTGGCCACTGCTTTCAGGTCCGGCTCTGGAAGAGCCTCGTCGCTCCATGCGAAGAAATAGAGACAGAACCCGTAGTCCTCGACCGGCTGAACGGACATCAGACGCATCTGAAGCCGGTTTTCGCAATAGTCGCGTGCCGCATTGATATCGTTGACCCGCAGGGTGATATGCGCCAGCGTCGCTTGCCCGCCAATGGGGTGGCCATCCCCTGGCGCGCCTGCTCTTCCCTCAAATCCCTGTTGCAGGAGTTCAATCGCAAAGCCCTGCGGATCGTGAAGATGGCTCATATAGCCGATATCCTTGAACTGTCGCGGTGCGGTCACCGCGCAACCGCGCGTTGCGAGATATGCTACGGCCGTATCGAGATCGCGGACCGTTATTCCGATCTTCCAGTAGAGGCCGTCGGGTCGCGACCTGTATGGCGAAGACGCACCGCCCGTCAGCTCGAGCAAACACTGGTCGCCATCATAACCAAGCAAGGGTTCATCCGGTTTGCCAAAATCGCGCATGCCCAGAATTCCGCTGTAGAATTCAACGAGTTCCTGTGGGTTTTCAACACGAAGGCAGTGGCGTGAAATCTTCATCGGATTCTATACGTCAAAGTGTCAGAGAACCGGCGTAGCTTAGCAGCAGGCCAAGCAGCGCCGAAACTGCAAGCACCCGCAGCATGCCCCATTTGAGCACCAGCAATAAAATGCCGGAGATGAGCGTCAGCAAAACGACCCGCCAATCCAGTGTTGCGGGATCGGGTTGCCACACCATGATCGGGCCATAGCTCCGAGCGTCAACCGTCGTGAAGGCGACATGCAAGGCGAACCAGATCGAAAGGTTCAGGATGACACCGACAACGGCTGCGGTGATCGCAGCCAAAGCGCCCCGTAGCCGGGGCTGTGCACCGATCCAGTCAATGTAAGGCGCACCGGCAAAAATCCAAAGGAAGCATGGTGCGAAGGTCGCCCACAGCGTCACGAGCGCACCGGCGATACCCAGTATCAATCCACCTTTGCCGAAGGCGGACAGGAAGCCGACAAACTCCGTTACCAGAATAAGGGGGCCCGGCGTCGTCTCGGCAAGCCCAAGACCGTCCATCATCGCGCCTGCCGAAAGCCAGCCATGATGGCTGACGACATCTTGCGCCATATAGGCAAGCACGGCGTAGGCGCCGCCGAACGTGACAACGGCAAGCTTTGAGAAAAAGAACCCGAGTTCGGCCAGAAACGAAGGCCCCAAAGCCGTAATAGCCAGCAACGGCAACCACCATATCGCCAACCACAGGGCGATGGTCTGAACCGTCTTTGCAAGTGATGTCTGCCGAACAACCGGCTCCTGCACGTCACCTTTCGGCATCCCACCCAGGAACCCGATCAACGCCGCAGCCAGGATAATCAAAGGAAATGGCAGGTTGAGGAAAAAGATGCCGATAAATGCCAGCGCCGCGATGGCCCAATGACGGGACTGATGGAGCGCCCGTTTTGCCACCCGCAGCAGTGCCTCAATAACGATGACCAACACCGCTGCCTTGATCCCCAGGAACAGGGCCGAGACCAGCGGCACGCTGCCGAGATAGGCATAAAGCACAGCCAGCCCCAGCATGACCGCGGCTCCGGGCAGCACGAACAGCAACCCGGCAATCAACCCTCCGGCAACGCCCTGAAGCCGCCAGCCAGCATAGGTGGCAAGCTGCATCGCCTCGGGACCCGGCAACAGCATGCAAAAACTCAGCGCGTTAAGATATTGTTTTTCCGCTAGCCAGCGCTTTTCCTCGACCAGCACCCGGTGCATCAATGCGATCTGTGCGGCCGGTCCGCCGAACGACAGGATTCCAATCCGCCAAAAAGCCGCGATAAGTTCAGGAAGCCGCGCTGTCGCCGGCTCCTCGGCCTCAATCGGCTTCGGTGCGCTCATCGCTGGATATACCACACTGGTGCGCACGCAGGCCGGACTGTTGCAATCTCAAACGCTTGCCGCATCGCGCGTTCTTCCCATGCCGGTTTGCCTGATGCCTGTAAGTGATTGTAGCGCCGGGAATTCACCGACGTCTTGGATCCATCATTGTCAAATCCAACCGGGGACCGTCAAGAGCCCGTGAAGGCAACAAGCCTGCTTTCGGTGGCAAAGGTTCTGAAAGAAAATCCAACCGGATTTCATTGACATTCTCTATCATGGATATATTTTATCCATGAATAGGAGACGATCATGAAGCTGAGCGATGGAGTCGAATGGGCCATACATTGTGCCATGTTGCTCGGCAACATTCCCGAAAATGCGACACTTTCCGGAAAGGCTCTGGCGGAGTTTCACGGCATACCGGAGAGTTATCTGCTCAAACATCTGAAACAGCTTGTCGCCAGGGGTGTTCTTGAATCGGTCTCAGGCCCGCGCGGCGGTTATCGCCTCGCCCGTGCACCCGACGAGATCACGCTTCTTGATATCGTCCAGGCCGTCGACGGCAACCGCCCGGCCTTTCGCTGCACGGAGATTCGGCGGCGCGGCCCGTGCCGCCTCGACGACAGCGCTTATCCGCTTTGCTGCGGGGTGAACCGGGCGATGATGCGCGCCGAACAGGCGTGGCGAAATGCACTCAAGGAGCAAACGCTGGACGACATATCACAAGATTTCTTTGCAACGGCGGACCCGCGCCTCCTGCCGCTTGGAGAAAACTGGCTTGCGGAAAACACAAGGATGCCGAAATCATGATTATCTTCGTTACCGGCGCAACCGGTGTCCTCGGTCGCCCCACCGTTCAACGCCTTGTCCAGAATGGACATCAGGTGCGTGCGCTCAGCCGCTCAGAAGCAAACCGGCATATTATTATGGAGGACGGCGCGATCCCAATGGCGGCGGATCTGTTTGACCCGCTCTCCGTGACGTCGGCACTTCATGACTGCGAGGCGGTCTTGCATCTTGCAACGCGCATTCCGCCGGTATCCAGCATGAAAAACCCAGGCGCCTGGGACGAAAATGACAGGATCAGGCGTGAAGGCACCCATTGCCTGATACGGGCGGCAGAACGCACTTCCTCTGTTCGAACCTTTGTCTATCCGAGCGTATCCATCTTCTACGGCGACGCCGGTCCGCAATGGGTTTCGGCCGAGGATGCAGCCATCGAACCGCTTGAAATTCACAGATCAACCATCGACGCGGAAAACGCTGTTCTGGGTTTCAGCAAAACCGGGCCACACAACAAGGGGGTTGTTCTGCGCTTCGGCAACTTCTACGGACCGACGTCGCCGGACAGCGCGCAGACCATCGCCATGGCCCGAAAGGGATTTGCGATATCCGTTGCGCCCTCGCCGGCCTACAAGTCGATGATCTGGATTGACGACGCGGCATCGGCCATTGTCGAAGCGGCGGAGAGCGCGCCGACCGGTCTCTATGATGTCGTTGAGGACGATCCGGCGACACAGTTTGAAGCGATTGCCGCGATCGCGACCGCCGTCAGGCGCCGCCGTCTTCTTAAACTACCACGCGTCTTGCTACGCATCGCCATCCCCAAAAATCTGCGCGATTTGCTGACCCGAAGCCAGCGCATTTCCAACACGCGGTTTCGCGACGTGACAGGCTGGAGGCCCCAGGTGCCGTCACAAAGAATCGGGTGGCAGATGATGGCTCAAAAGGACAAATCGACGGACGAGACCCCGTCCCTGCACGGCACGAGCAAACACCCGGCTTGATTCAATTCATATTAGTTGTAACATACAACTAATATGAAAGACGGCGCGCGGCAGAGTAGGTCAACCATCGAGCAGATCAGATCGGCTTCGCGAAGGCTGGTGCGAGAACTCGGCTTTATGAACCGTAATCTCGCCGGGAGCGACCTGTCGCCATCGGGCGTTCATGCACTTTTGCTGCTCCAGTCTCATAAAGGTCTGACTGCAGGACAGCTATCCGATCAATTATTGTTGGAGAAATCGACGGTAAGCCGGCTGGTTCGCTCGCTTGTCCAGCGGGGCGAGATAACGGAGTTACCCTCGCAGGAAGACCGCCGGATCAAGCATCTGGATTTGACCGGGAGGGGAAGACTAACCCTTGCCCGTATCAACCAGTTTGCTGAAGAGCGCGTCCAATCGGCGATCAAGGTACTCGATACACATTCGCGGCAAAGCATTGTTAATGGCCTCGAAGCCTATGCACAGGCATTAGAGGCCAGTCGGTCAGGTGCCGCGGGCACGGCGGCTTCAAGCTCTTTGCGGATCGTCGCCGGATATCAGCCAGGTCTGATCGGGCAAATCGTCACCCTGCACGCCGTTACCTACAATAAGCTTGAAGGCTTCGGGCTCCAGTTCGAAGCCACGGTATCGGATGGGCTCGCAAAATTCGCGCCGCGCCTCGGCAACGATAAAAACCAGGTATGGTCCGCCTGGCATGGTGAACAATTTGTCGGCTCCATTGCGATTGACGGTGAGAATCTCGGCGAAGGCATCGCCCATCTGAGATGGTTCATTGTGGCGGAAGACGCGCGTGGCACCGGCCTCGGGCGCCGGCTTTTGGAAGCCGCTGTCACGCATTGCAGAATGCAAGAATTCGCCGAAATCAAACTTTGGACCTTCAAGGGCCTCGATGCGGCACGCAGGCTTTATGAGCGCAACGGCTTCATTTTGACCGAAGAATACAACGGCGATCAGTGGGGCCACAGCCTGACGGAACAGATTTTTGTCAAATCAATGGACAGAAGGCAAAGCCCATGAGAAAGCTCTCTTTATTGAATGCTGCCAAGCTCATGTGAACCCGTTCACAGATTGAGGCAGTCTGAAAGATACTTTTTATCCGCAGTGCTATCACCACCCGCGTTCATGGACTAATACTTGGGGCAGAGGGTTGGGGGGCTTTTTGCACACGCAATCATGATTGCATCGCGCTTGATTTTATTTCTGTTTGCTATCTTTGCAGCTTGCGGCTACGCGGCGGCAGATACGGCAAAGCTCTACGACGGTCCTTTGCCGGTGAAAGTGAAGGACCGCACCGTTTCGGTTCCGGTTGTTCTCACAGGTGAGGCAGCGGGCGAGGAAGCGGAAACGATTATCCTGCACGCAACCGCCCGCACGCAGGATTTGTCGCCAATCCTGAAAGAACAGCTCCAGATAATGGCTGACGAGAATATCAGTGCCTGTGAGCTGCGGCTGTCCGTACCCGATGCAAATGTATCAGCCGATGGCACCCTGCTCATACTGGCCGCAACCATTGATGCCGAGGTCTGGGTCTGCACCAATTTTCTCAAAACGAAACTGGGCGGCGAATCGGCCAGGATCACGGCCGGGGTGGTGCCGACCGTCAAGGATGGGCGCATCTTCCTTGAAGCCGGCGAGCTGCAAATCGAGGGAATCGGCGACCTGATAACATCGATCGGCGGCGACCGTGTCCTTCAAAAACTCTATTTCGAGGCAGTCGATCGCTTCAACCGTGACCAGAGTTTGACCTCTTTGCCCTCATCCCTCTCGGATGCCGGTTTTGTCTATTCGGAAGCGAGGGTCGACACCGCCTCCCCGACAGAACCGAAATTGAACGTTTCCGTTTCCGGGCCGAACGATCTGGCCTTCCTCGCGCAGGTCATTGCGGGTCTCAGGTAAGGCAACACACAACACATCGGAACACAATACTGTGCGCGCGGCACCGAGCAGCACCGGCTGAATTGACACAGGCCATCCAATAGTGTCGCCTATAGCCTGAGTTTTTGTTGGAGTATTGTTTCCAGGTTGGATGTCATTGTCTAAAACCCGGACCGGCAGGGAGCAAACCGTGAAAAAAAAGAGCGGATTGATGATGTTGGCGGCTGCGTTCTTACTGGGCATTGGCCCGGTGGCAGCACAATCAGACGGAACCGACACCGGCGAGGAACAGGTTATACGCAAGAGCGGAATTGCGGAGCGCACGGATTCGCCGGAATGGTACGCCGCCATGCAGGAGCGCCTTTACCTGCCTCAGGAAGGCCTTCAATCGGATACACGCCGCGCCGAGCGTATCGCCTTCTGGTATGAAGGAAGGGACTATGCACCGCTCTGGATCAGCAACGGGAAAGCCACCAACGATGCCAAGGAAGTCGTTTTTGCGCTTCTGAATGCCCATAAGGACGGCCTTATTCCGTCTGAATACCGGGCCGACCAGCTCTTCCCGAAACTGCAGGCGGACGGAGAGGCAGGCCTTGCTGATTTCGAGGTTTCGCTTTCCTATGCGGTCACTCTTTACGGCCAGCACCTGCGCAGCGGCCGGGTCAACCCAAACGAAGTCAATCGCGAACTGGTTATTTATCCGGACACGGTCGCCGCCGATGTGCTTTTGGAAAAGCTTGCCGATGCCGACAACGTGGTGGACGCCCTGCATGATTTCGCTCCGGGCACCCCGCGCTACGACCGGATGAAAGACCTGTTGCAGCATCTCTTCGTGGTGCAGGCCAAGGGCGGCTGGACCAGTGTTCCTGAAGGCAAGACGCTTCTGCCCGGCATGACGGATCCGCGAGTGCCGGCCGTGCGCCAACGGCTTGTAGAATCAAAGGACCTTGAAAAGGACGCACATGCCGGGGAAGCCTACGATGGGGCATTGGTCGAGGCGCTGAAACAGTTTCAGTTCCGGATGGGTCTTGAAACCGATGGCGTCATCGGTCCGGCTACACTTGCGCAATTGAACACCAGTGTTGATGACCGTATCCGCCAGGTGGAGCTGAACCTGGAGCGCCGACGCTGGATGCAGGCGGATTTCGGAGACCCGTATGTTTTCGTCAACCTTGCCGATCAGGTCGTCAAGTTCGTCAGCGAGGACAAGACGGTCCACGCATCGGTTACCCAGGTGGGCAAGCCCTTGTACCGCACACCGGTCTTCTCCGATGAAATGGAGTATCTGGAGTTCAACCCCTATTGGAACGTGCCCTACTCCATCGCCACAAGTGAATATCTGCCGAAGCTCAAATCCAACCCCTATGCCCTGCAGTCGCAAAATATCCGCGTCCTGCGTGACGGCAAGCCGGTGGACCCCGGCAGCGTTACCTGGGGCGACTACTCAAGCGACAGCTTCCCCTTCCGGCTGCGACAGGAACCGGGACCGGACAACGCCCTTGGCCGGGTGAAATTCATGTTCCCCAACCAGTTCAACATCTACATTCACGATACGCCCTCAAAATCGAACTTCGACAGAGCATCACGGTATTTCAGCCATGGCAGCATCCGAGTCGAAAACCCGATGTCGCTGGCGGAGGTGATCCTTGGCGCGCAGGATGTGTCGCGCATGCAGGTCGATTCAATCGTCAATTCCGGCAAGCGGCGGGTGGTCAAGCTGGAGGAGCCGGTTGCGGTGCACGTGGTATATCTGACGGCATGGGTCAACAAGGACGGTTCGGTGCACTATCGCCGGGATGTTTACGGGCGGGATGAAATCCTCTCAGCGGCACTCGCCGTCGACACGTTGTCACGATAACGCTGCTTGAGCGTTCAATCGGCCGACCGCCTCGTACACACACAGTTGCCACGCGCAATTCGGTCATATTGTCATCTATGGTCCGCGATGAGAAACCGTGGAGATCAACAACATGATGCGAAGAAGCTTCCTTGTATTTGTTACGGGGATTTGTCTGTGTTCGGGCCAGGCCCATCCCGAAGGCTCCGGCTTTGAGCGTACGGTCGTTGAGCATAAAGGCCTTGAGGACGTGTTCCGGCAATACGGGGTGGACGGCGCGTTTATCCTGCTGGATGTAGAAAACGACAGGCTGCACGCAGTCAATCGCGACCGAGTAGCAGACCGCCGGTTTCCTGCATCAACTTTCAAAATAGCCAACAGTCTGATCGCGCTGGAAACCGGAGCGGTTTCCAATGAGGATGAAGTGATTCCCTACGGCGGCAAGCCGCAGCCGATCAAGGTCTGGGAACGGGACATGACGCTGGGCGAGGCGATGAAGGTTTCCAATGTTGCCGTGTTTCAGGAAGTTGCGCGCCGGGTCGGATTGGATGGCTACCAGGAGTGGCTTTCAACGCTCGGCTATGGAAATGAACAGGTTGGATCGGACGTCGAACGCTTCTGGTTGCGGGGACCTCTTGCGATCAGCCCGGTTGAACAGGCCGAGTTTGCAGCCCGGCTGGCGTCCGGCACGTTGCCGGCTTCCAAAAGCAGCCAGTCGACTGTCCGCGATCTCCTGCTGGTTGGCAGAAACGGGCAAGACCGGCTCTACGCGAAAACCGGTTGGAGCATTTCCGCAAAGCCTCAAATCGGCTGGTGGGTGGGTTGGGTCGAAAAGGGAGATGGCAGCATCTATGCCTTTGCCTTGACGATCGACATTGTATCCCGGCGAGATGTCGACCAGCGCAAACCACTTGGAAAGGCGCTCCTCAAGGCCCTGCGGGTTTATCCCTGACAGGTGTGGCCGGTTCTCCGGTTGACTGTGCAAGTGGCAACGCGTTAAGCCCCGTGCCAGGACCCCCGTTCCATTTGTATTTCCGGCTGCGCTGGACAGGAGACACGCCGCCATGCGCTTGCAATTCAACGCCGACCGGCAGTCGATCCTTGTCCTGCTGCTTGTCTTTGTCGGGAGCGTGTGCACCTCCTCACTCGTGCCGGCGATGGGCCTGTACATCGTCGAAGGTCTTTCGCAGGAGCCATGGAAGGTCAGCATTTATTCCGCCATCGTCATCGGCCTGACCATGGTGAACAACCGGTTTTTCGGGGAACAGATAGACCGCGGAACAAATGTCGGGCGGATGCTTGATGTCTCGATCGTCAGTTTTCTTGTCGCGACGCTCGCCCTTGCTTCCTATCAGTCCTATCTGCTTTTGGTCACCATCGGCGCGCTGTTTTTAAGCCTGTCCAATGCCGCGTTCTCGACGGCGTTCACCTTTGGTCGGCTTCACGCCGAAAAAGCCGGGCTCGATGTCATCAAGTTCAACTCATGGCTTCGCATCAGCACATCGCTTGCCTGGATGATCGGGCCGGCCATTGCCTTCACGATCATCGGTCTGTGGGGTTTTCAAACGATGTTCCTTGTTTCTGCGCTCTTCGGCTGCGTCTGGTTCGTGATTCGGCAACTATCCGTTCCACGTGGTTTCCTGTCGCCGCAGCGCCGCTCTGAGGTCAAAAGCGGCGGACTTGGATCAAACGGCCTGCTCCTGATTGCCGCGATCTCGTGCCTGTTTTTCTCAATAACGAATTCGCTCTACCTCATGGTCATGCCGCTCTATTTCGTTCAGGAGGTCGGCCTGCCCTATTACGCGCCCGGTCTGTCATTATCCGCCAAGTGTTTTGTGGAGGTGCCGGCTATCTTTCTGGCAGCGGTCCTAGCGAGGCGCTTTGGCGAGCGTAATGTTCTGTATCTTTCGGCAGCCGTTGGCATCGTGACATTTTTTGCAATCGTCCGGGTCGAAACCGTTTTTCAGATGCTCGTTATCTCGGCCTTGGAAGGTTTTTATTACGGGCTGTTTGCAGGCGTCGGAATAACATTCGTACAAAGCTTTGCCGGCGGCCGAATGGGCAGAGCGACGTCCATGTATGTCAACAGCCTGTTCCTCGGCGGTGCTGTCGGCGGCATCTCCATGGGCTTTATTGCCAGCGGATTCGATTACCGTGCAGTGGTGTGGGTCAGTGCCGGGTGCGCGTTTTTCGCCCTTGTCATGCTTTTTGCCACGCGCGGTGCAGACAACAAACGGCAAAACCCGGCCACAGGCATCTCCTGAACAAAGCCCGGCAACTAACCTGTCAGCCAGCGCATCACACTCTCCAGCGGCCCCCTCTTGAACCGTCTGCTCCAGAGATACGCAAAGACGGTGGCGGCAACACAGTACAGAATTGCCGCCGTCAGAGCCGCCGATGGCGTTTGCCCGCCGACGAGGCCCGCCGCTTCCAGAACACCCATTCCAATAAGGATATGCGCGATGTAGAGCGTCAGGGTCTGACGGCCTGCGGGCACTACGATAGCGTTCAAACGCCACGACGCCAGGCGCTTTTCAACCAGCAGACACAGCCCGATCACCATCGACGCGAAACCACAGCCCGCAATCACAAAGAGCGGCATGGGCGGGATCGGCTCCGCTCCGACAAAATAGGCAAGTTCGGGATCAATCGTTCCGAGGACCGGCTTAAGCAGCAGGGCAAGCGCTGTTGAGAGGCTGAAAGACACGCCTCCCACAATCGCCAAGCCGACCTGGAAGCGCGTGTGTGCAAGGGCCGCTCGACCCAGCAGCATCCCAAACAGGAAGAATGCAAGCCATGGAACGATCGGATGCCATCCGTTGAAAACCAGGTTCCGGACAAATCCGTCCGGCGTCCAAAGGCCGAAATAATCGCCGGTTGTCCAATCCCATCCCGCGTCATAATCGAGAACCATCACGAGAACGGGAAAGAGCAGCATCAATGCGCAACACCAGCTTATCAGCGCAATCAGATTCACCCGCAGAAACGCCAGACCGAGGAGGAAATAGAAAGCGTAGTAGTGGATTATATCGGCCGGGAAGATCAGCATATTCGCCATGCCGAGGGCAGCCAGGAAAAAGACGCGTTTCAGCGTAACGCGGCGGATATTCTCCACACTGCCGCGTTTCGCCGACAGTGAGAAACCAATGCCCGCAAGGACAACGAATGTCACCGCGGCGCGCCCCTGAAGTAAAATTGCAAAATGCGCCGCGCTCTCGTCAATGCCCACCATCACCACGTCGAAATTGACAATGACCATGCCGACAAGTGCAAGGAAACGGGCCAGATCCAGCCCTTCCAGCCGGCGTCCGGAGGATTGATTGACAGCCATCAAAGACACACCCCCTTAAGGCCCGCAGTCAATGTGGACCAGGCCAGCCGGGCGGCCTGTTTCGGTGTTGCATGTCCGTCGCGCACCTGGATCCAGGCGGCATAAACAAGGTGGTCGAATACCTTGGCCGCCCATTCCACCGGGCAACGCTCAGGAAAGAGCCCCTCTTTTTGAACCTCCGTCAACAGTTGTAGGAACTCATGCTCCTGTTTTTCCCGGTAAGGTTCGTCCGCTCCGTCTGCGGTGCGCTCTTGCGCCAGAAACCACTGCCTGTCGCCGAGCGCCACCAGCGCCGTCATGATTGCCTCCAGTGCTTCGGTATGGCTGCGGGCACCGGCTGCCGCTTTACGAGCGGCGTCTTCGATTTCCCGCACTGCCTGATAAAGGAGTGCACGTATCAGATCGTCACGCCCGGCGAACTGCCGATGCAGCGTCGCCCGTCCGACGCCGGCGGCATCTGCGACCTGTGCAAGTGACGCCGAAGGATCACGTCCAAAAACTTCAAATGCTGCTTCGATAATGGCTTGTCTGGCGCTGAGTCTCTTTTTCATGATGAGACACATATGTCTTATTTGATACATATTCAACCAGAGCCGCGGATTGCTACTGCTTCCTGGTCGAAGGCACCAAAGATTGCCTCGTGGCTCATGATGGGTTCGCGGTAAATGGGATTGTGAATTATACCGTATTGACATAATTTTTCGAAAATCGGCCTGCAGCCAACGACACCTCTCGCGGCCAGAGCGCAAACGGCCGCCCATCCCAGGATTATCTGCCATGTTTCATGTCGAATTTCATTTCGAGGAATTGCCGCTCGTCATCGGGCGGACAGAGTTCTCGGTCTGCTCCGGAGTCGCCCATCTCCAAGGTGAAAACGGAACGCATGACTATGGCTTCCGCGTCAGTCACATCGAACTGGAGGGCAACCTCCTTGGCGACTATCGCGACAAGCGCCGGGTACCGATCTGCCAACGGTCCGACGACCCGTTCTGCGTCCTGCTCTTCCAGCGGCTGGCTGCAAGGATCGAAGCGCACAAAGAGGCGTCAGATTGTTTCTACGACGCGCTTCGGGAGGCCATGTGGGAGCAAACGTCAGACAGGCGCCTTGCAGCAAATTGACAAAGTGGCGCCGCAAATGGGTTGAATACTCCGGCTGCCTTCCGTTCGATGTCCGTCAAGTTCATTCTTGCGGGCACCAGCGGCAGGGAGCCAGACAGCGGGAGAGGAACCCATGCTAAAGACAATTCTACCAGTAGCGGCCGCAGCCCTGACCTTTTCGGCGCTTGCCGCGTTTGCGCAGACACCCACACCGGCACAACAACAGGCCATCAAATCAAACTGCGTTGCTGACTACAGAGCGAACTGCGCAGGCGTGCCGACCGGCGGCATGGATGCGCTTATCTGTCTGGAGCAACACGAAGACAAGCTCTCGTCGGCCTGCAAATCGGCTGTTGAAGCCGTCGATCACAACAGCGCCTCGACACCGACTACAGCGCCGAAAGCAACGTCAGAAGCGACAACAACAACGGCGGCAAAGCCGAAAAGCGAGGCAGAAAGTGCCACGGCCTCAGGTGGCGCAAAGACTGAGACAAGCGCACCTGCCGCTTCAGCGGCCGGTGCAGCGCCGGCCTCCGGCAAGCCGGCCATGTCACTACGACAGGAAATGCGGCTTGCAGCCCGTGCCTGTGCACGCGACTACCGTGTCCTGTGTCCAAACCTGCCGGCTGGCCAGGGCAATGTGTTGTTCTGCCTGAAGGTGCATGAGGAGCATCTTTCCCCGCAGTGCCACAAGGCCATACTGGACGCGGGCGAAGTGTTTTAGGATTCGGGTTGCCAAACAGGCAGACACCGGCCCGTCTTGAACCATTGTATCATCGCATCCTGATTGCGCGGCGTAACGGCCTTGATTTCGTCGTCGATCATCGGCGGCCCAATTGCTATGGTTCATCCCGTGAATCAATCGGGCACTTGTGACCCGGCAGGAGGAGAGCCGTCATGTGGCAGGGAATTATTCCAGCGGTCACCACGAAATTCACCGAGGACGGGGATCTCGACCACGCCGAGATGGAGCGGTGTTTTGCCTATCAGATGGAATCGGGCTGTCACGGTCTGGTCGCCTGCGGGACGCTTGGCGAAGGCAATATGCTCACCCATGAAGAGCGCCTTTCCGTGCTGCGGCTCTGCAAACAGGCGACCGGCAACCGACCCGCACTCCTGACCATATCCGAGGCCGGCACGCGTGAAGCGTGCGAACTTGCCGGACAGGCTGCATCTGCCGGCGCCGACGGTGTGATGATCGTTCCCTCGCCGATCTACCATACCAACCGGCAGGAGACGATTGCCAATCTGAGGGCGATCGCCCAGGCTGCAGATCTTCCTGTCATGATCTATTCGAACAGGGTCGGGTATCGTGTCGACGTCACGCCCGACATGATGGAGGAGTTGGCGGACGACCAACGTTTTGTGGCGATAAAGGAAAGCTCCGACGATATTCGCCGCGCAACGGAGATATTCAATCGTCTGGGCGATCGCTATGCGGTCTTTACAGGAGTGGACAATCTGGCCTTTGAGGCTTTGACTGCCGGTGCCGTCGGCTGGATTGCCGGCCTTGTGGTCGCGTTTCCCAAGGAGACGGTTGCCATCTATGAACTCATTCGCCAGCAGCGTTACAAGGAGGCCTTGGACATCTATCGATGGTTCCGGCCGCTTCTCGATCTGGACGTATCAACCTTTCTCGTTCAGCAGATAAAACTCGCTGAAGTTATCGAAATCGGCTCGAATGACCGGGTGCGGCTGCCACGTATGCCATTGACAGGCGAGCACCGCAAAAAAGTAGAGGAGATTGTTGAAGCTGCGATTGCGTCACGGCCGCCTTTGCCGCATTTTTGACGCGGCTAAAGGGAATATTGTGCCGAACCCCGCGTTATTGTGCGGTGGCTGAATTGTTTTGGGCGAATTATGGTAATTGCAGCTGAGGGTCAGCCGGACATTGTTGTCGTCGGCGCAGGCATCTTGGGCCTTTCAACAGCTTTTCAACTCCAACAACGGGGCTATTCCGTCCTCGTCATGGATCGCAAGGGACCGGTTGCCGAGGCGTCCCGCGGTAATGCCGGTGCGTTCGCGTTTTCCGAGATTATCCCACTTGCAACACCCGGCATCATGCGTCAGGCGCCGCGCTGGCTGCTTGATCCCCTTGGGCCACTGTCGATCCCTCCCAAATATGCTTTGCAACTTGCGCCATGGATGATCCGGTTTTGGCTGGCATGCCGGCCCCAGCGTGTCGAACATGGTATCCAGGCTCAGACCGAACTCATGGAGCATTCCAAACACGCATTGCTGCCCTTCCTGAAAAAGACCGGTACAGGCGGCATGCTCAGACGCGACGGCAATTTGCAACTTTATGAAAGCAGGGCTGAATTCGAGGCGTCCCTGCCCTTTTGGGATGCGCGCGAGCGCTGCAACATCCCTTTCGAACACGTCCATGGATCCTACGCCATATCCGAATACCAGCCAGGCCTCGACAAGCGCTTCGTTGCAGCGACCTATACGCCGGAGTGGTATTCGATAACCGATCCGCTGGAATATGCCCTGACAATCGCCGATATCTTCCGCCACCGCGGCGGACGCATTGAGGTTGCGGAAGCGATTGCAGTTTCCGGAACCGAAAAAGGCGCTGAAGTCACCTGCTCGGACGGTCAGGTTATCAGCGCTGATAAGATTGTCATATGCGCAGGTGCATGGTCTCACAAACTGGCACGAACAATCGGTGACAAAATCCCGCTGGAAACAGAACGCGGGTACAACACCACCCTGCCGGTGGAGAGTTTTGATCTACAGATGCAGCTGACCTTTGGCGGCCATGGTTTTGTGGTTTCAAAGCTGAGTTCGGGGATCAGGGTCGGCGGCGCGGTTGAGCTTGCCGGCCTGGCGTTGCCGCCCAACTTCCGGCGCGCCGAAGCGCTGATGGACAAGGCCAAGGCATTTTTGCCGGACCTCAAGACCGAGGGTGGCAGCCAGTGGATGGGCTTTCGTCCGTCACTACCCGATACGTTGCCCGTCATCGGCAAATCGAAACGAAGCGACAACGTGATCTATGCGTTTGGTCACGGGCATTTGGGCCTTACCCAGTCGGCAGGCACGGCAGAACTCGTTGGCCAATTGATAGACGGCGAGAAGCCGTCCATTGACTTGACGTCATTCCGGTCTGACCGTTTTTGACAGGCCGCATGATAACACGCTCGTTATATCATTGCGCTGGACAAGCTCGCATAACAGCCTAAAAGTCCGGAAGGGAGCGGCAACCCGCCACGAGGACATACTCAATGATCAATGTTCGTACACGCCGAGATTTTCTAAAGCTCGCATCCATCGGTTTTGCAGTCACCGCGGCCGGCCCCGCATGGTCTCAAAAAGCAGAACCGGCGACAGATCTCAAACCCGGCGAATGGCTTTGGTATCCGGAGCGCTCACTTTACGGCCCCGTGACCGTAATCGTCTCATTGAGCGACCAGCTCGCCTTTGTCTACCGCAACGGTATCCGCATCGGCGTGACGACAGTCTCCAGCGGCCGGCCGGGCTTTGAAACACCGACCGGTGTCTTCATGATCTTCAAAAAGGAAAAGCTGCACCTTTCCAAGAAATATGACAACGCGCCCATGCCGGACAGTCAGTTCTTCTTCGGCGGTGCGGCACTTCATGCCGGTGGGTTGCCTGGCTATCCGAGCTCCCATGGCTGTGTACACCTGCCGACCGAATTTGCCGCGCTTCTGTTTGAAGTCACCCATGATGGAACACCGGTCATCGTGACCAATGAACGATCAGGCATAGGCGGCCTGTCCCATGCGGGGCTTGTCATGTCCGAACAGGATCTCAAACAGATAGAGAAGCTCGCCGGTGGCGTCTCCGACAAAAAACTGGCTGCGGACAATGCAGGCAAGAACAGTAATTTCAGCCTGCTGGTCAGCGGCGCGGATGGCGCCGTTTACGGCCTGAAGGATGGCGCGATCCTCTTTACTTCACCCATCGGTATAAAAAACCCGCGCAAGCCGCTTGGCAGCCATGTTTATATCCTTCAGGGATTTGATCCGGATCGAAAGAACTTCGACTGGCTGGCCGTTGGGATGGGGACCGGGCACGAGGATCGTGTGCGCCAGCAGAAGGAACTGGCGGCAACAAACCGACTGACGATCCCACCGGACATTTATGCCACGATCGCACAGAACCTGCATCCCGGTTCGGCCTTCATGTTGACCGACCTGCCCGCGCATCCCGCAACGCGCACGGGAACCGACTTTGTCATCATGCGGGACAGGAAAACGAGTTGACGAACGGCAACAGCCCGCCAGCGCTGGTCATCTTCGATTGCGACGGTGTGCTTGTCGATACGGAGATGGCCATCAACGAGGTCATGTCGGCAAACCTTGCCCGATATGGTCTGCAACTGACACCGGCGGCCTGCCTCGCCCTTTTCAAGGGCGGCCGGATGACCGATGCGATGACGCAATCCAGGAAAATGGGCGCTGCATTGCCCGACAGCTGGATTGACGAGATCTACGAGGAAATGCACGCCAGGCTTGAGGCGGGTGTTGCGGCCGTGGAAGGTATCCACGAGGTGATCGGCCGGTTGGATCAGCGCGGCATCGACCTGTGCGTCGCCTCCAATGGCAGTGAGAAGAAGATGTCGATCTCCCTGGGGCATGCAGGCCTTTGGGATCGCTTTCAGGACGTTTTGTTTTCAGCGCATACCCATGGGGTTGCGAAGCCCGACCCCGGTCTTTTCCAACTTGCCGCCGAAAGGTTCGGCGTCGCTGCCGGTCACTGTGTCGTCGTGGAAGACAGCGTTCCGGGTGTGCGCGCGGCGCGCGCCGCTGCCATGCCCTGTTACGGATATGCCGAGCATGACGACGGCAAGGATCTCAGCGTTGCAGGTGCGGAGGTTTTCAGGAATATGCGGATACTACCCGGTCTGTTGGGGATCTGAGTGCCTGACTTTTGGAAACCGAAGACGTGCCGAACGCCATACCCACAAAAGGAAAGACGCTGGCATAGCCAGCGCCCCCCTGTTCAAACGTGGTAACCAATTCAGTCATTCGCGTTGACCGTTAGGCCTCTCGCAAACTCCGCATCGGCTGCCTCGTTCGCCGTGGCTGAAAGCCTCATCAGATGGGACCTTCTTGCCGCGCAGCCCTCGGACCGAAATCCGCCGACCGCTTGCTGTTTCTGCACATGCATCCGCTTTTTACAGCGCCCCGTGCTGCCTTTCGGTTACCGGTCAGGGCGTCAGAAACGTTCCCTCCTGGTCCGATCACGGGATGTTGGGCGATCCGATCAATCGTTTCCCGATTGGCGATCGGTAATTGTCCGGACCCAACACAACCATGATGGCGGCAATCGCAGATCTTGTCGAGTGCGACTATTCCACAGTGGATAATTCAGGGGAAAACAACCTGAAGGTGTTAACCAGGCCTTTGATCTTTATGGCAATACCCGCCCGAGCCCATAGTTTCGCCGAGCCCCAGGCCGCGTTCGTCTGGCCCATGGCGAAAAATAAATCCTGCCTGGAAAGGCACATATTATCGTCACTGACGGAGACAATCACATGGATATCGACATTCTCTTTTCTGAAATCAGGGAAGAACTAGAGCGTGCACGGGCCAAGTTCCCGGGCGACGGCGTCACAATGCTGGCACTTATGGAAGAAGTTGGCGAACTGGCGAAGGCAAGCTTTGAGGAGCCGCGGGCAAATGTCCGCAAGGAAGCCGTTCAGGTCGCGGTCATGGCGATGAGGGTCGTGCTGGATGGCGATTCCAGCTTGAGCGAATGGCGGCAGCAAAAGGGCCTTGATCCGCTTGTTCAGTGAAGAGATTGACTTCATCCGTCCCGGCGTGTTCACAGGCCCTGGATTCAATTTGCAAGGCGGCTTTCATGGATATCACCTCACGGGTACGCGTTCTGGACAATGAGACCGTCTATGACGGCTGGTCCAGTTTCAATCGCGCAACCTTCGATTATCAGCACCGCAACGGAACCTGGCAGACCCAGACCCGTGACATCTTCGACTGTGGGCATGGCGCTGCCCTGCTGCCCTACGATCTCGAGAGGCGAACCGTTATCCTCGTGCGTCAGTTCCGTTATGCCGCATTTTCCGAGGCTTATACGGATTTGCTGCTGGAAACACCGGCAGGGCTGCTCGACGACGCGTCACCGGAAGAACGCATCGTCATCGAGGTCGAAGAAGAAACCGGCTACCGCGTCAGCGATGTGACCAAAGTATTTGAGTGCTTTGTCAGCCCCGGCGCCGTCACGCAAAAGATCCACTGCTTCGTCGCCCCTTACAGGCCAGGAGACCGAGTGTCCGAAGGCGGAGGCCTCACCTCGGAAGGCGAGGATATCGAAGTTCTCGAGATGGATTTCGACGAGGCTTACGCCATGATTGCGGATGCGCGCATCCAGGACTGCAAGACGATCATGCTGCTGCAATATGCGGCGTTGAACCTATTCAACGCAAAGGGAGCCGCCGGGACCTGAGGAACCTCACCCCGGCACACCTCAGGTCGTCTCGTCGGCAAATCTGTCCGTGGCCAATATCGTCTGGTGCAGGATGCCCGGTTCATTGAAAGCGTGGCCTGCGCCATCAACCAACTGGAAATCCGCTTCCGGCCATGCCCGATGCAGATCCCAGGCTGTCCGCATGGGTGTGATCACATCGTAGCGGCCCTGGATGATCACGCCGGGGATATGCCTGACACGATGGGTATCTCTGAGAATCTGTGCGTCCTTAAAGAAACCCTTGTTGATGAAATAGTGGTTCTCGATGCGCGCGATCGCCAAAGCAAATTCGTCGGTCGCATGCAACTCGCTCAGCTTCTTGTCGGGCATCAGCCGGACGGTCTCGCCTTCCCAAAGGCTCCAGGCCCGCGCCGCCTTCAGGCGCGCATCCTCATCATTGCCGGTCAAAAGCTTATGATAGGCGGCAATCAGATCGCCCCGCTCCTCTTCCGGGATCGGTTCCAAGAAGGATTGCCACTTGTCGGGGAAGAGCCAGGACGCGCCATCCTGATAAAGCCAGAGCAGTTCGGATCTGCGGGCCGTGAATATGCCCCGAAGGATCAGTTCCGACACCCGTTCCGGGTAAGTCTGGGCATAGGCCAGCGCCAGCGTGCTGCCCCAGGACCCGCCCAGGACCAGCCAGCGATCAACGTCGAATTTCATCCGCAGGGATTCGATGTCGTCCACGACGTGCCATGTTGTATTGGAATCAAGGCTCGCATGGGGCGTTGAGCGCCCGCATCCCCTCTGATCAAACAACAGAACGCGGTAGCGGTCGGGGTCGAAAAGACGGCGATGGTCCTCGATACAACCGGCGCCCGGACCGCCGTGGAGGAAAACGGCCGGCTTGCCGGCGGGATTGCCGCACAGTTCCCAGTAAATCTCGTGGCCGTTGCCGACATCGAGCATGCCGGCATTGTAAGGCTCGATAGGCGGATAGGCTTTGCGCAACTGGTTTGTCCCCCCGGTGCTTTCAGCATGTGCCCCTGCGTCGCCCAGTTCAACAGATGTAGACTCAGCAACTTGCATTCGCAACATACTCAAAGCTTCGCCATTGCGCAAAACAGCGACGAACCTGAGGGATCGGAGAAGACTGAAAAATCAGCGCATTAAGTCAAGAAACGCTATTCCGCCGGCAAGAAGCGCACCATAGGAGCAGACAATCGCACCGACTGCGGCGGCTACACAAAGCTGGCCGGAATAGGTCAAAAGCTTTGTCTTGCCATTGCCGTGAACAAACGGTTCTTCGAAATCCAGTTTCCGCTCGAACAATGAAAGGGCATGTGTGTAGTGGCGTAGCCATGACAGACCGGGCACCATGACGCTCAGTAAGACGGCAGCAAAGAACCAGGCCAGAACCGGCGATAACTCGGCAAGAGCCGCACCCGATGTTCCAGAGGCATAAAGAACGACGGCGCAGGCCAGACCCAGTGCGCCCGCAAGGGCCGGTGCTGCAATGGCAGACATCTCAAACAACCCGATCCGCCCTATCTCTTCGCGCAGATCCCTTTTGTGTTCGACATGGGCGGTTTTGCCGCCTTCCAGTATCAGTGCCAGCTCGCTTCCGTTTGCCACCGTTTCACTCCCTACTGCCCCATTCCACAACACAACCCCCGGATCGAGATCGTGGCGATCAAAAGAGGCGGCGGTGTGGTTTCCGACCGCAAGGCGGATCAAACTTGCTTACAGGCTTAAACAATTCGGTCACTCTGTGACTGAACCATGCAGAAGTGAGACCCTTTGTGTTAAGGAAGCTTCTCTCGATCAGCCTCACACACTCGGTGGGACGAAGAGGCATTTGACTTGCAGGTCTCCAAATGCGTTGTATCCCAAACAATACCGCATGAGGCTGTCTGGGGCTGTTCCTTGGAATGCTCCGGGCATAACCGGAACGCGGACCCCGTTCAATATAAGATCGAAGTCGCCCGAGGCAGCATTTCCGGGTACGAGTGCAGCACTGCCATCGTCGGATATGCATTGATCGGGACAACACCAGACCGGGGTCTGGGTCGCTTCTGCAACGGCAATTGCAGGCAAGGCTATCAGGGGCAGGCTTGCGATGATTCTCCTAAACATGACTTGGCTCCATTTTTAAGATGCGCCGGGACAAGTGGCGCAGCACCTGTTTTGCTAATGGAGGCCTGGTGGGTTTGGGGTAGAGTTTCGGTAGGCTTTTGGTAGAGTCATATTCTGCCAATGGGCGGATGGGGTATGGAGAGCAAAACTGGTATCGTCATAGACCTGCAACAGCATATCGTCACTCGCGGTGGTGAACGGATCGCACTTCAGCGAAAAGCCTATGATCTGCTGGTGTTTTTCGCACAGAATCCAGGATGTTTGCTGACAAAAGCCGCGATTTTGCGCGGCGTCTGGCCGGACACACACGTTACAGAAGGCTCGGTGAAGGATGTGGTCAAGCAGTTGCGCCGCGCTCTGGCAGATGATCCGGCCAACCCCAGTTTCATAGCGACAGAACGGGGGCTTGGTTATCGCTTCCTGGGCGGAATCTCTATTCAAGAGGAGGATGGCCAGCCTAAACCGCAGGGTCCGCGGAAAACGCCGGAATCCGTGACCTCCCCTGAAAATCCAGAAGCAAGCCGCGCGCAAGAACTGTCAACGGTGCCTTCCTGGCGGATGTCGCCCCGCTGGGTTGTAGCAGGTGTCACAATTGCGGTTTTGCTGTTGAGCGTATTTCTTTTTTTCAGGAGCATCAACGGGTCCGAGCACCAAGTCTCCTATGAACGTCCAGCCCGTCCCTCCATCGCGGTCATGCCATTTGCCAACATGTCCGCAGATCCCGATCAGGACTACTTCGCCGAAGGTATGACGGACGATCTGATAACCGACCTGTCCCAATTGTCCGGTCTTTTCGTCATCGCACGAAACTCTACCTCGATTTACACTGACCAGACCGTGTCGCCGCAAAAGATCGCCCGGGACCTCGGCGTACGCTTTTTATTGCTTGGAAGCGTCCGGCGAAGCGACGAACAGCTCCGGATAAACGCGCAGCTTGTCGATACAGACACAGGCAGCAATCTTTGGGCGGAACGATTTGATGGTCCGGCAGAAAACGTGCTTGAACTGCAAACTCGCATCACTCGAAAGATCGTCACAACTTTGGAAGTCAGACTCAGCGATATTGACAACGACCATATAAACAGGGTGGAAACGAAAAGCGCCGCAGCACATGATCATGTCCTCAGGGGCCATCAGCTTTTTCGGAGAATGACTCCACAGGACAATAGAGCGGCCCTGCGATCCTTCGAACAGGCCCTTTCGATTGATCCAAACTATGCCCGGGCACAAGCCCTTCTTGGATGGAGCCATTGGATGGCTACCGTTTCCGGCTGGAACATGGAGCCGTTGCAGATCGCATTGACGCATGCGGAGCAAGCTCTGGAAATGGACCGCACACTCGTTTCTGCCTATGCGCTGAGGGGCAAGGTCTACCTGTGGCAGAAACGGCATGAAGAGGCCGAATTGGAACTGAGGACAGCGGTCTCTCTCGAGCCGAGCGACTACAGCGCGCAAGGACACCTAGGCGATATTCTGGTGTGGAGCGGAAAGCCCGATGAGGCATTTGTTGCCCTTGAACGGAGCTTGCGGCTTAGCCCGAATGACGGCGGCTGGATATTGACGCTCATGGGCCTCGCACACTTCATCGCTGAACGCGATCAAGACGCTGTCCAAACGCTCGACAGGGCCCTTGTGCGCAATCCAAGCTACTTCTGGGCGCACCTGCTCCGCGCTGCGGTTTTGGGGGAAATAGACAGGCAAGACGAAGCGAAAGAAGCTCTGGCCAGCGCCCTTGAAATCAATCCCGAGTTTTCGCTGGAGTTTCTGATATCCGCTGCTCCGTTCAAACGCGATGTCGATCGACGACGTGTTGTTGCAGGGCTGCGCAACGCCGGTTTGCAAGATTGAAAGCGCAGATGCAGGCTCTCAAGCGTAGCTCACGGCCCTATGTGGGCGCTCATGCGCAATACGCGTTGCGGTAATGCAGCAAGGGAAAGCAGACATTGGAATTTGGCATTTCGACGTGTTTCAGTATCGGCCAAGAATGCTAGAACATGAGGCCCCCTATCTCCGGCTCTCAATGACATCTGAATGGCCGGCTTACCTGCAGGCTTAAACAATTCGGTCACCCCAAGATTAGCCTGGCGGGAGCAAGGCGGCTAATATGCTCTGATGGCGGTTCTGCGATCCGGCGACTTTGAATGCGAAGGCATCAGGAGACATCATGAACCCGATAGCAAAATTCGCACTGCTTGCCGTTGTCTTCGTCGATCTCATCGGACAGGGGCTCGTCTTTCCGATTATCAACGAACTGGTGATGGCGCCCCAGCTCAATTTCCTGCCGGTTTCGTCCACCGAAGCCACGCGCCACTTCGACTATGGCCTGGTCATCGGCATTTTCTTTCTGTGCTGGTTTTTTGGCGGGGTTTATGTCGCAAAGCTCTCCGACACGATCGGTCGGAAGAAAGCGATCATGATCTGCCTCCTCGGTGCGTTGGTCGGTTACATGATCACCATCGCAGCCCTCTTCGCAGACAGCTTGTGGCTGCTGATCCTTGGACGCGGGATCACCGGCTTTACCGCCGGAAACCAGCCGATTGCCCAGGCGGCCATGATCGATGCCAGCAGGAGCGATGAAGAAAAAGCCCGCAATATGGGTTATATCGTCACCGGGATCAGCGCCGGTCTCGTGGGTGGGCCAATCATCGGCGGCCTGCTCTCCGATCCCGCCATTCTGGGAAGTTTTGCCAGCATCAAGATGCCGTTTTACGGCGCTCTCTTCCTGGTGTTTGTCACGATCCTTCTCGTACAATTCACTTACAAGGATTTGCATCCTCCGAAAAAGAAGCTGGAAATCCGGCCGTTGGAAGTGTTCACGCAATTGGTCCGGATCCGCGAAAAACCCGTCGTCATGCGGCTTTACTGGGTTTTCCTGAGTTTTATGTCGGCCAATGTGACCTTCTATATTTTCATGGACAACTATCTGAGCAGCCGCTTTCAGATCGGCCTGTTTGGAACCAGCATGGCCATGATGGTGCTGGGTATCGCGCTGGCATCGTCCAGTACATTTCTGGTGACGCCGGTTCTCAACCGTTTCGGAAAGCTGCCAGTCATCGTGACGGTCGTTTGTACGATGGCGGTAAGTTCCCTGCTGTTCATTGTCTCCCCGGCTCCAGCCTTTTGCTATCTCTTCATAGCGACATTCTATTTCGGCTTCGGTATCGCCTACCCGGCACTGTTGGGGCTCTTCTCGGCCAGCGTGCCGGATGACGAGCAGGGCTGGGTCATGGGGATCACAACAGCGGCCTTCACGCTGGCGGCAGGCGTCTTCTCGCTGCTTGGCGGTCTGCTCATGGCGGTTGATATCCGCACGCCCTTCTACATTTGCGTGGCGGCAGCCCTTCTTGCTCTGGTATTGATCAGAGCGACATGGCGCAATGGGGATATCAGGGCGCTTGCCGGATCATAGGTGCGAACAGGTCAGCCGCGCTCGAAGAGTTTGTGCGCCATGACGCCAATGCGCTGCTCCACGGCCTCGCACGCATCGAGGATCAGGTCTTCGCGGAACCGACGACCGATAATCTGAACACCAACAGGAAGACCATCATTGTAGTTGGCAGCAATGTTGCCGGCCGGCAGCCCGAGATAGTTCATCGACGCACCATAGATGGCTGAACCCAGGACCTCAGAAACGCCTTCCAGACCCTCCGTATCCCGGTTCCAGCTGTAGGTGGGCTGCGGCAGGAACGGTGTCAGGACCAGAGGATAGTCTTCGAGAAAAAGCGACCATTGGCGCGCATAGTGCGTCCGCTTGGCAAGCGCTCGGGCCAGGTCCGCTCCTTCGTAGCTCCCAAAGAAGCGGAAGTAATCCTGAAAGATCGCCTTGAAGGTTTCGCTGCCGTAGCGCTTAATGTCGTCCTCAAGAAGGGTTCGCACCTCACCAAACAGGCTCTGCCCGGCTTCGGCGGCAATTTCCCGGATCAGCGGCGGCTCAACCTCCTCGACATGATAGCCCGCATCTGCAAGTGCATCGCGTGCGGTATCAAGCGCCTGTTCGACGGCGGGATGCACTTCGAACTCGAACATATCCTTTGTGAATCCAACCTTGATCGGTCCGTCCAGGGCCGGGCCGTCAAACGGGACCGGCACCATCCAGGGATCATGCGGATCCGGGCGCATCAATTCGCGCAGAGCCAGGCGCACATCGCGCACTTCGCGGGCAATCACGCCCTGAACTGACATGAGCTGGGCCAGGAGCCCGCGTTCCGCGGCAGCCGACGGGTTATAGGCAGGAACGCGCCCCAGTCCGGGTTTGACGGACATGGATCCCGTCGCTGCGGGTGGATAGCGCAGCGACCCGGCAATATCGTTTCCGTGGGCCAGAGCGCCCATACCGCACATCACCGCCGCAGCGGCGCCGCCCGAAGAGCCCCCGGCAGAGGCCCAGTCGTTCCAGGGGTTGAACGTGCGGCCGTGCAATTCGTTATCTGTTGTGGCGCGAAACGAGAACTCCGGCGTGTTCGTGCGTCCGATCACAATGGCGCCGGCCTGCTTGAAATTCCTGACCACCGGTGAATCCGCCGGCGCGATGATGTCCTTGAATGCGGAGACGCCGTTCGGTGTCGCTCTGCCTGTCTGATCGACGTTTTCCTTGATCGTCACGGGTACGCCATGGAGCGGTCCGACAGGGCCAGAAGATTTCAGCGCCTCATCGAGCGTTTTGGCTTCAGCAATGGCCTCATCGCCAAGATCGTCAACGACCGCGTTGATGGCGCCATTGCGTTCCCGCATGCGGTCGACGGCTGCGGTCACCGCTTCCCGTGCCGATATCCTGCCATCTGATATCAAAGTAGCCAGTTCGCAGGCGCTGAGTTGCCAAAGAGGTTTTTCAGTCATGAACGAGCTCCCAATCTTCGTTCGCAGATGCTTACCCATACCCCAAAACGGAGAGATAAACGTACAAGCCGGCTACTGAGAATAGCCTCTGATCCTTAACAACCGGTCTGCGAATTCGCCGCCGACCAATGCAGGCGGTCTGACAAAATACTGCTTCATGTACGGCATTGCCGGTTGCAAGGACCACAATAAATGTGACAGACCGACCATGAGCTTGCCCCGTGTTGGCATGAAGGGTCGCCATGAGCGCCAAAAACACAATCGCCCGCCTAGCCGGCTGGTCCATTGTCATCGCCTGTGTGGTTCTGTGCCTGAAGACTACAGCATGGTGGATCACCGGGTCTGTCGCGCTTTATTCGGATGCGGTGGAGTCGGTAATCAATGTGGTGACGGCTCTCATGGCGTGGGTGGCCATTCGCATCAGCCATCGTCCCGCCGACAAGGGACACCCGTTCGGGCACTATAAAGCCGAATATTTTTCAGCCGTCGTTGCCGGTGTGCTCATCGTGCTCGCGGCGATCCTGATATTCTCCGAGGCCGTGTCGGCGCTGCTTGATCCGCATGATCTGCAAGCGCCGCTGGCCGGCATGGCGGTCAACGCCGTCGCCGCCGGTATCAACGGTTTGTGGGCGTGGCTCCTGATATCGGAAGGACGAAAATCGCGCTCTCCGGCCCTTGCCGCCGACGGTCGTCACATTCTTGTCGACGTGGTGACATCGGCGAGCGTCATCATCGGCCTTATCCTGGTGCTCGCAACAGGCTGGATTTTTTTGGATTCGCTGATTGCGATGGCCGTGGGAGTGAATGTTCTGCTTGAGGGCTGGCGGGTCACAGTTTCTTCGGTAGACGGACTTATGGACGGTGCCCTGGACGATGAGAAAACTGACCGCATCCGTCAAACCATTCTGAAGACGGCATCCGGCGCGATCGAGGTTCACGACATCAAGACGCGCGGCGCCGGCCACGTGTCGTTCATCGAATTCCATCTGGTTGTTGACGGCAAAATGAGCGTTGCCGATTCACATACCATCTGCAACCGTGTCGAGGACGCCCTGCAGGCGGCCATACCGGGTGCGAATGTCACCATTCATGTCGAGCCTGACGATGAAAGCACCCGGGACGGAATTGCGATCGGCTAGGCTCGCAATCGAGCGGCAATGACCTTCATCAGGCACGCCCTTCTTCGACCGCGAAACAGGCTGCTTCCGTTGAACCGTAGGGCTGAAGTTCAGGCATCTCGGTACGGCAGCGGTCATTGGCCAGTGAACAGCGCGGATGGAAAGCACAGCCGGACGGAGGATCGATGGGGTTTGGAATTTCGCCTTCCACCATCTTACGGGCGCGCCCGGTCATTTCCAGATCGGGAACCGAGTCGAGCAGCATGCGTGTATAGGGATGCTGCGGGTCCCGGAACAAGGTCTTGCCTTCCGCGACCTCGACCAGCCGCCCCAGATACAGCACACCGATGCGGGTCGCCATATGCCGGACAACCGAAAGGTCATGGCTGATAAAAAGATATGTCAGGCCGAATTCGTCCTGAAGATCACGCATCAGATTGAGGATTTGTGCCTGCACCGACACATCGAGCGCCGACGTCGGCTCATCGCACACGATGAATTCGGGTTTTGCCGAGAGCGCCCGCGCGATCGCGATACGCTGGCGCTGCCCGCCTGAGAACTCGTGCGGAAACTTGGCGCCGTCGCCGCTGGACAGACCAACGGTTTCCAGCAGTTCGTCGACGCGTTTTTCCCAGCGCACGGTCTCGCCGTTCAGGCCGAACGTGCGGATCGGCTCGGCTATGATGTCCTTGACGCGCCAGCGCGGATTGAGGCTTGCAAAGGGGTCCTGAAAGATCATCTGGAACCGGCTTCTGAGCTGGCGCATGGACGCGCTGCTCTGCGTGGCGACGCTTTTGCCGTCAAATCTGATCTGCCCATCGCTCGGGTTAAGCAGGCCCACGATCAGTTTGGCGATTGTTGACTTGCCCGATCCCGATTCGCCAACGAGTGCAAAGGTTTCTCCGCGGCGAATCTCGAAGGTCACATCATTAACGGCAACAAGAAATTTCTTTTCATCGCGTTCGAGCACGCGGTTGAGCCATGGTTTGGACACGTCAAACACGCGGCTCAGATTCTCGACACTGACCAGAGCTTCAGTCATGGCCGGTCTCCTTCGCCATAGAGCAGGCAGGCGATATCGCGGCCCTCGTGTTTCAGACATGGAGGCTGGTCGACAAAGCAACGATCGAAGGCCTTCGGACACCTTGGGCTGAAGGCGCATCCGGGCGGAATATCCGTCAGCCGCGGCATCGATCCGGGAATTTGCGTCAACCGTTCTGAATCGTGAAGCAGCGTCGGGATCGATCCCATCAACCCTTCCGTATAGGGGTGACGGGCATCCTGGATCACATCCTTGACAGGGCCGATTTCCGCGACACGCCCGGCATAAAGCACGGCAACACGATCGGCAGCCTCGGCAATCACACCCATGTCGTGCGTGATCAGCATGACCGAAGTGCCATGCTCCGAACACATGCGCTTCAGAACATCGATAATCTGCGACTGGACGGACACATCGAGCGCCGTTGTCGGCTCGTCGGCGATCACCAGTTCCGGTTCGGCACACAGGGCCAACGCGATGACAACGCGCTGGCGCATACCGCCTGAGAACTGGTGCGGATAATCGTCAATCCGCCGCTTTGCTGCGGGGATTCCAACCTCGTCAAGCAGGCCGATGGCGCGGTCGCGGGCCTCGCGCTCATTGAGATCAAGATGGGTCTTTATAGTCTCAATGAGTTGCTCCGCAATCGTGTAGAGCGGATTGAGCGACGTCAGCGGGTCCTGGAAGACCATGCCGATGCGCCGGCCCCTTACCTTGCGCATCGCATCGGGCGAAAGATTGTCGATACGCTCACCGGCCAGATGGATCGACCCGCCGGCAATATGGCCAGGCGGCTCGATCAGGCCAATGATAGCCGACCCGGTCATGGACTTACCGGCGCCGGACTCGCCGACGACACCCAGAACTTCGCCGCGGCCAATTTCAAAGCTCACCCGGTCGACAGCCGTCAGCACGCCTTTCCGTGTGGGGAACTCGACGACAAGATCGCGAATTGAGAGAACAGCATCACTCATCGGATCACCTCAACCGCGGGTTAAGCGCATCGCGCAACCAGTCGCCCAAAAGGTTGACGGCAAGGACCAGTACAGCAAGCGTGATGCCGGGGAATATGGTGATCCACCACTCACCCGAAAACAGGAAATCATTTCCGATACGGATCATCGTTCCGAGCGACGGCTGGGTCGGCGGTATGCCGACGCCAAGGAAGGACAAGGTCGCCTCGGTGATAATGGCAAGCGCCAGATTGATCGTTGCAATCACCAGAACCGGACCCATTACATTCGGCAGAACATGACGGGCCATGATCTTGATGGGATGCAGGCCGATCAGCCGCGCAGCCTGCACATACTCCTTGTTCTTCTCAACCAGCGTAGAGGAGCGCACCGTGCGTGCATATTGCACCCAGAACGAAAGACCGATCGACACAACAAGCACGTAAAAGGCTGACTGTTCGCGATCAATGCCGCCAAGCGCGCCGCGCACCGATCCATCGATCAACAGGGCAATCAGGATGGCCGGAAAGGTCAGTTGTATGTCGGCGATCCGCATGATGATGGAATCGGTCCTGCCTCCGGCATAGCCCGCCAGCAGGCCCAGCGAGATGCCGAGAACGGCCGCGAAAACCACCGAGGCAAATCCAACCGCAAGCGATATGCGCGATCCGTAAAGGATAGTCGACAAAATGCCGCGCCCCTGGTCATCCGTACCCAGCAGGAACCGCGGGTCACCGCCTTCTTCCCAGGCCGGCGGGGTGAGTGAATCAAGAAGCGAAAGCGTTGCCAGGTCGAACGGATCGTGCGGCGCAATCAGTGGTGCGAAGAGCGCGCTGAGAAATATGATCAGCGTGACGATTGCAGCAACAATGGTGATCTTCGATCTTTTAAAGGAATACCAGATGTCTGAATCGGTGATGCGCGTCCAGAAACCGGGGCGCTGGGCGTCTTGCGATTGAACGCTCATGCTTCAGCCCCCCCGATGCGAATGCGCGGATCGACCACGACATAGAGCAGGTCGACGATCAGGTTGATCACGACAAACAGGAAGGCGATCAGCAGCAGATACGCCGCCATGATCGGTATATCCACATTTTGCACGGCCTGGAGGAACAGCAGCCCCATGCCCGGCCACTGGAATACCGTTTCGGTAATGATGGCAAAGGCAATGATCGAACCCAGTTGAAGTCCGGTGATGGTAATGACCGGGACCATCGTGTTCTTGAGAGCGTGCCCGAAATGCACGGCGCGGTTTTTCAGCCCCCTCGCCCGGGCAAACTTGATGTAGTCGGTCCTGAGCACTTCAAGCATCTCAGAGCGGACCAGCCGCATGATCAATGTCATCTGGAAAAGACCAAGCGTAATCGAAGGCAGGATCAGCGCCTTAAGACCGGACGCCGTCAGGAACCCAGTCGTCCACCAGCCAAGATCCACCACCTGCCCGCGTCCGAAACTCGGCAACCATTGAAGGTTCACTGAGAATATGAATATCAGCAATATGCCAATCAGGAAGGTGGGCAAGGATATGCCCACAAGCGAGACCGTGAGAAACATTTTCGACAGCCAGCTCTCGCGGCGAAGTGCCGTATACACACCCATCGGTATGCCGGCGACCAGCGCAAAAACAGCAGAAACAAAAGACAGTTCCAGCGTTGCAGGCAATCGCTCGCCGATCATCTGCGCGACCGGGCGCTTGAACTGGTACGAAATTCCAAGGTTCCCCTGAGCGGCTTTGGAGACAAAATGCCAGAACTGGACGGGTAGCGGATCGTTGAGGCCGAGTTGCTCACGCAGCTGAGCGCGCTCCTCAAGCGTCGTCTCCAGGCCGACCATCTGGTCCACCGGATCCCCGATAAAACGAAACATAACAAAGGCGATGAGGCTGACAACCAGCATCACCACCACCGACTGAACAAGACGTCGAATTACAAAAGCAAGCATGTGAAAATAGTCTTGGGCCCCGTCCTGAGGACGGGGCCCGAAGAAAGCTCTTTAATTTTTGTTGACGTGATAGAGCATAAGCGTGTTGTCAGCGCGCTGGGTCACTTTAAACCCATCGGAAACACCCCACGCGAGACCCTGCTGATGCAGCGGGATGTAACCCGATTCACCGGCAACAATCTGGTAGGCTTGCGTGATAAGGTCGAGGCGCTTGTCGGGATCGTTCTCGACGAGAACCTGCGCTGTCAGGGCGTCTACGTCCTCATTGCAATAGCCACCGAGGTTGAACATGCCGCCATTGCCTGCGTCATCCCGGCACCCGATCAAGTTGCTCAAGACATTCCAGGAGTCGAACGAGCCCGGGGTCCAACCCAGCAGGTAGAATGAGGTGTCAAAACCGCCGGACGCCAGAACCTTGGCGAAATATTGCGCTTTCGGCTGGGCATTCAGGTTCACCTTGACGCCGATCCTGGCAAGCATGGCGACAACGGCCTGACAGATCGCTTCATCGTTGACGTAGCGGTCATTCGGGCAGTCCATGCCGACCTCAAAGCCGTTTTCGTAACCGGCTTCTTTCAGCAGTGCCTTGGCGGCATCCGGATCGTAGTCCAGACGCGAGATCTTCGCGGCGTTGTCGAACATGAACGGCGAAATCATGATCGCCGACGGGGTCGACAGATCGCGCATGACCTTTGCCTTGATCGCTTCGATGTCGATCGCGTGATAGAACGCTTCACGGACACGCTGGTCCTTGAACGGGTTCTTGCCCTTCACATCGGAATAGAGCAACTCGTCACGCCTCTGGTCCATGCCAAGGAAGATTGTACGCAGTTCCGGTCCTGTCAGGGCGGAAGTCGCGCCGTTGTCGTTGACCCGTTTGATGTCCTGGACGGGGATCGGATAAACCATATCCATCTCACCGGAAAGCAGCGCGGCTACGCGGGTGGCATCCGATGAAATTGTCGAAAACTCAACCGTGTCGACATTGTAGTTCTTGTTGGCTGCATCCCACCAGTCAGCATTGGACGTGAACGTGGTCTTCACGCCGGCATCGTGGCTTTCAATCTTGAACGGTCCGGTTCCATTGGCCTGAAGCGAGATCGTCGTCGCGGACTGATCGGAGGCCGATGTTACGCGTACGGAGTCGTTTGCCTCAGACCATTCCTTGTCGACGATGCCCCATGTATCCCATTCAAAATGAAGGATCGGATTTGGCGACGTCAGGACGACATCGACCGTGTGATCGTCCACGATTTCGAACTTGGCATCTGCAGGGATACGGGTCTTGAGGTCAGACCCCTCAGAGCGAACCCGGTCCGCAGAGAACACCACATCTGCTGCAGTGAAGTCGTTGCCGTTGTGGAACTTTACGCCTTTGCGCAAGTGGAAACGCCAACGGGTCGGCTCGATGACTTCCCATCTTTCGGCAAGCGCCGGCATGATCTGAAGGTCGGCTCCGCGTCTGGTAAGCCCCTCATAGACGTTGTTGAGGGTGCCCAAAGTAAATGTTTCATTCAATGAATAAGGGTCAAGAGACTTCAAGGTCCCCTGAAACGCGAATTTAAATGTGTTCTCAGCAAAGGCCTGTGTTGCGAACAGGCTTGTAAGAAGCGTTGCCCCTAGTAAGCTTCTACGAAGTGACATGAAAAACTCCCAGTTTTTTGGTGATCCGCATTACCCATTGCGGACCTTGCCGGGAGTATAGACACGAAGCTTCAATGAAATCCAGATGAATTGTCACGTATCGTGAATACGTATTGCCGCACGAAATTTTCTTAGGAATTATCGGTCCTTACGGACATTTTCCAATAAACGACTTAGCGAACGCCGCAATCGGGCGCCGGTAACGACGCCCGCCGCGCTTTTTTCAGGTCGCCAGCTTTAGACCAACGATGCCCAGAACGATCAGGCCGATACAAGCCAGACGTATCGCCGTCACCGGCTCGCCGAAAAGGACCATACCGACGGCGACGGTCCCGATCGCGCCAATTCCCGTCCAGATCGGATATGCCGTACCCAGCGGCAGGTATTTCAATGAAAGTCCGAGCAAAAAGACACTGGCGGCCATAGCGCTCACGGTCAGTACTGTCGGAACCGGCAGGCGGAAGCCGTTGGTGAATTTCAGACCCACGGCCCATCCGACTTCCAGAAGGCCCGCGAGCAGCAACAATATCCAGGACATGCCTGTCTCCTTTACGGTCGACAAGGTCGTCCTTATCCGTCTTTTCGGGAACATGCGGCCGTCCGCATCATCCTTATCTGGTCATTGGCCTGATCGATTTCAATAAGGGCGGCGGCTAGAAGGACAGTCGCCCGTAAAGCTCGTCGAACGGGACCATCACATGCTGGCGATAGGTTTCGCGTTGCTGGAGCCGGTCGTACCATTTGCGCACGTTCAAAATCTCCGGTCTTTGAATCTCCAATTCGAAATACCGGTACAGATGCGTCCCGATCACAATGTCTGCGAGCGTCGGCTCCGGTGCGAGCAGCCAGTCTTTTTCCTCAAGTAGTCTGTCAACTAGTTTGAAGTGGGACGCACAGCGTTCCACGGCCTTGTCAATCGCATCGCAGTCGCGATGTTCTTCCGGCGTTCGGTAGAAACCCCAAAAAACGCCTAGCAGAAAGTCCGGCTGCAGAACCGTTTGCGCCCAATCCACCCATTGATCCACTTGTGATCGCTCACCGGGGTCTTCGCTCCAAAAACGCCCGGCCCCATAGGCGGCTGCAAGATAATGCAGGATCGCATGCGATTCCCAGACAACCAGATCGCCATCTTTGAGAACCGGCACTTTCCCATGCGGGTTCATCATGCGAAACTCCGGCGTATCGAGGCCACCGAACGCGCCGCCAAGTTCAATATGGCGATGCTCGATATCAAGTTCGGCGAGCAGCCAGGCAACTTTCTGCACATTGGAAGAGGTTCGGCGGCCCAGAAGTGTCAGCATTGTTTCTGCTCCAGATTTCATCAGGACCATAGCATGTCATCAATCCGGATTGATTCATGAAACAAGTGATCGTGGTCAATAAATCGCTCGATCTTCCGGCGGGCAAACTTGCCGCAGGTCGCCCATGCCTTTGTTGCGGCCCTTTTGGTGGCCGCCCTGCCCGACCGTCAGGCCCGGATCGAGCAAGCCATACCAAAAATCGTTCTCGCCACGCCTTCAACCGAAATTCTGGAAGAGCTCTTGTCTCTAGCGACCGCTCGCGGCCTGCCGGCCGAACTCGTCCGCGATTCAGGAAGAACGGTGCTTACCCCCGGGACCACGACCTGCCTCGGCCTGGGACCGGCAAAAGAGCAAGATATCGACCGGCTGACGAGCCGGCTGACGCTTTACTAGACCTGTGGCTGCTGCTGCGTGGCGCAATGGATCCCGCCACCCGTTTCACCGATGGGGTCGATGTCGAGCATGACGACCTCCCTGTCTGGATAGAGCTGGCCAAGAATACGCCGGGCCTCGCTGTCGGTCTCTGCATCGCCGAACTGTGCTGCAACAATCGCACCGTTGCAGACATAATAATTGACATAGGACGCGACAAAGTCCGCTGATTTGACACGTGTGCGTTCGGGTTCCGGTATAACCGTTATGTCGAGATGGCGGCCGGACGCATCCGTAGCGGAACGCAAGATATCGTAGGTCTGGAAGGCGGCAGCGGACCATGGTTCGTCCGGGTCCAGAGTTTTCGGCAGCTGAATCAGGATCATCCCCGGAGCGACGAAGCGGGCAAGGGAATCTATATGATAGTCCGTGATGTCAGCGCCCGCGATACCCGGCGCCCAGATCATCTTTTCGGCGCCCAGCGCTTGGAGCAGGTCGTGTTCGACCTTCTGGCGGCTGACAGAATTCCGGTTCGGATTCACCCAACTGCTCTCATGGGCGATCAGCGTGCCCTCGCCATCAGCTTCCAGGCCGCCAAGTTCCCCGACAACCGGGTTGTCAAAGATATGCAGGCCGAGGCGGGCGGCGACCCGTTCGGCAACCTTCGCATCATTGTTGTGGACCTGCTTGTTTCCCCAGCCGTTGAAATTGAGCTGTGTTACGGCCAGACCACCCCTGCCGTCCGTCAGGAATACAGGACCTGAATCCCTGCACCACAGATCGTCTGTTGCTATCGGCCAGATTTCCACGTCAGAGCTCAGATACCGGCGGGCGGCATTTTCCTGCGATGCATCCATCAAAAGGACAACCGGTTCGAATGCTGAAATTGTGTTGGCTATCTCTGCGATGGATTCCTGCAACATGCGCAGAAACACCGGATCGCTGTGCACCGTTCTGTTGGACGGCCACTGCATGAAGGTGCGCAGGTGAGGATGCGCTTCCTCCGGAAAATAATATCCATTCTCCCGGGCAGATCCTTGCATTGCGGCAGTTCCTTGTGATGACAACAGTGTGGCCGCCGATATGGCGCCCGCTCTAAGCAAACTGCGTCTTGTGATCATATGCCCACCTTTCAGCAAAGCCGGCGGCACTCGGTCTTGCCGCCGGGCGTGACCGCGCTACCTGCACATCTGGATGCTCTGGCCAACCAATATAATAGCATTTTGAAAGGGAACAGTATGTCTGAAGTCATCATCACACGGCGTTCGGCGCTCATCGGCGGCGCGGCACTGCCACTCGCAGCCAGTCTTGCGGCAACTGGTACAGCCAGGGCGGCGGCGCCGATGCAGACCAGCGCCCCACTGCCGTTTGCACGCTTCAAGGTCGGTGGGTTCGAGGTCAATACGCTTCTTGACGCATCGATGATCCGCGACAACCCGAAAGGCATTTTCGGATTGAATGTGTCGGCGGAAGAATTTGGGAAAGTATCATCGGACAACTTCATCCCGACCGACAAAACCAGGTTCTTCTTCACGCCGACCGTCATCAATACCGGCAGTGAACTGGTCCTGTTTGACACCGGATTGGGTGGCGACAACGGCGGCATCGTGGCAGCCCTCGGAAGCGCCGGCTACACGCCGGACCAGATCGACATCGTGGTCATTACCCATATGCATCCCGATCACATCGGCGGCCTGATGACGGACACAGGACCGACATTCCCCAACGCGCGTTATGTGACGGGAGAAACGGAATACAATTTCTGGACGACCGAAGGCGCTGAGGGAGGCGCCGGCCCGCTCGTCGCAAAGAATGTAAAGCCGCTTGCGGAAAAGACGACGTTTATCAAGGACGGTGACACGGTTGTGTCCGGCATCACTGCCATGGAAACCTTCGGCCACACTCCCGGACATCTCATTTTCATGATCGAAAGCGAAGGTAGCAGCATGCTGCTCACCGCAGACCTTGCGAACCACTATGTGTGGTCGCTTGCCTACCCCGACTGGGAGGTGCTGTTCGACATGAACAAGGAAGCCGCGGCAGCGCAACGCCGCAAGATATTGGGCATGTTGGCAACGGACAAAATTCCGTTTGTCGGCTACCACATGCCCTTCCCGGCCCTCGGCTATGTCGAGACGCGGGGCAACGGCTTCCGCTACGTGCCGGCGTCCTACCAACTGCAACTCTGACATAATGACCGACCGGAGGGGCCGGTTCCGCCCCTCCGCTCTTGCTTCCGATCCGGCAATCTGTTGACGGTGCGTAACCGGCGAGGCCGTTGAATGCGTGCCTGCGACGCTCATATTGATCCGAAAGGAGACTGACGATGAGCTGGAACCCGTCCCTCGACGCGCAATGCCCACAAACAGGCGATGCCGACAGCATTGAGACCATTATTGTTCCGCGCGCCCGCGATCTCGGCGGGTTCGAGGTGCGGCGCGCCCTGCCCGCGCCGAGGCGGCAAATGGTCGGGCCATTCATCTTCTTCGATCAGATGGGTCCTGCGGAGTTTATCACCGGACAGGGCATCGATGTGCGCCCGCATCCGCATATCGGGCTTGCAACCGTGACCTATCTTTACCGGGGCGAGTTTCATCATCGCGATTCCCTTGGGACCGACCAGATGATCTATCCCGGGGAGGTCAATTGGATGATCGCGGGCAATGGCATCACCCATTCGGAGCGCACCAGCGCGGCGACACGGCAAGCCCCAAGCAGCCTTTTCGGTATTCAAACCTGGGTTGCACTGCCGGATGATGCCGAAGAGACCGATGCCGCATTCGAACATCATGGCAAGGGAAACCTGCCGTTGCTGGAAGGTAACGGCAAGACTGTACGCCTGATACTGGGCAATGCGTGGGGCGAGCGCGCGCCGGTCAAGACATTCACCAACATGTTCTATGCGGATGCCGTGCTTGAAGGCGGGGCGCTTCTGCCCTTGCCCGATGACCATGAAGATCGCGGTATCTATGTGGTTGAGGGATCCATCGAAGTTGCCGGAGACCGTTTTGAAAGCGGCAAGATGATGGTCTTTCGTCCCGGTGACGCGATCACCGTCAAAGCTGGTGATATGGGCGCGCGCATCATGCTCCTGGGCGGCGATACGCTCAATGGACCGCGCCATATCTGGTGGAACTTCGTCGCATCTTCAAAGGAGAAGATCGATGCCGCCAAGGAGGCCTGGGCTCAAGGCGACTGGGCTCACGGCCGGTTCCAGCTTCCGCCCGGCGATACGGACGAGTTTACTCCGTTGCCCTGAATTCGATTATTCCAAGCATGCAAGACCGAACGCCGTCGCCGGCGTCCGGTCTCCCCACCGGCGTGATCATGGCGGCGATCACACCGGCTCTCCTGCACGATCCGGCCACGCCGTGATTTGCCCCAGCGACGTAGCGGATCGTGAAGGTCTATGGCGATGTGTGATGAGCCCCATGCCCGGAAACCTTCGCAAGCGGTTTCAGGCGCCTGCAAAAACAGGCTCAATGCTCCACCACCCGTTGCTCAGGTCGTTGTTGCACAGTCAAGCTGAATGCCGCCCGAACACGCTAGTGGATATACATCTGATTTAAATGTCGGACAGGATTCGCAACAGGCGTAACAGTTCCTGACGCTCGTCAGGATTGAGCCCGCGGGCGAAAAGGTCCTCACATGCTTCGATCTTCGGCCGCAAACCCTTGAACCAGAGTTCTCCGCTTTCTGTCATATGGTAACAGATAACACGCCGGTCTCTGGTCGATGGTGTTACGGCAATCGTGCCGTCGACAAGCAAGGGTTTGAGGGTTGTTGTGACAACCGACGGGGCAGCACCCACGCCACGGCTGATGCGCGAATGCGAGATACCGGGATTTCGCGAGATGAGTTCCAGGATCATGAACTGCAGCGATGTAATGCCGTCGCCGTCAAAAACTTCCGCAAACGTCGCCTGGCCCCTGTTGAACGCGTGCCGTAGCAGATGTCCGACAAGATCGTGGAGCATACCGTGATCGATTTGTGTACCGGGCTGGTCCTTTGTGGCGATCATGTTTGGCTTCAGTCCGTTTACTGGATAAACAATATTTGACATTCGTTTATCACATAAACTAATTTCAATTCAACAAACGGATGAGCCAACAGAAGGACGGATCACAGATCCGAACAGCCCATGACGGTCTTGATTGCCGGAGCCGGCATTGCCGGGTTGTCGCTGGCCCTCACCTGCGAACAGATCGGGGTGCCTTTCAAGGTCTTCGAGACAGCAGAAGAGCTAAAGCCGCTCGGTGTCGGGATTAACCTGCAACCGAATGCGGTTCGCGAGCTCTTCGACCTTGGGCTTGAAGACGATTTGTCCGACATTGGCGTTGCAACCCGCGAATACGGTTTCTTCTCCAAATCCGGCCTTGAAATCTGGACCGAGCCCCGCGGAAAATGGGCCGGATATCATTGGCCGCAATACTCCGTTCACCGCGGTGCCCTGCAGATGCTGCTTTACCGCAAGCTTGTCGAACGGGCAGGTCCTGATTGTGTCGAAACCGGCTGGCGGGCCGTCGGCTTCGAGAATACGTCTGAAGGAGCGGTTCTACGACTTGTTTCGACGCGAGACGGCGGCGAACGCAGAGAAGCGGCACGTCTGGCCGTTGGTGCGGACGGTATTCACTCGGCCATCAGGGCTCAGATGGAGCCTGATGAAGGCCCGCCAAAATGGGCGGGCGCGGTCCTGTGGCGCGCGACAACGAAGACCAAACCGTTCAGGACCGGGGCCAGCATGGCCCTCATCGGACACGCAACGCAGCGCCTCGTCGCCTATCCGATCTCAAAGCCGGATCCGCAATCGGGCCTTGTCACCGTGAACTGGATCGCGGAACTGACTTTCGATCCGGACGCCGTCTGGAACAAGGAGGACTGGAACCGCAAAGCCGATATCGGCGATTTCCTGCCCGCCTTTGCCGACTGGACCTTTGATTGGATCGATGTTCCCGCCCTCATCACCGGCGCCGAGACGGTCTATGAATATCCAATGGTCGACCGCGACCCGATCGAACGATGGACCGATGGCGCCGTTGCGCTGATGGGCGATGCCGCCCATGCCACCTACCCCGTCGGCTCAAACGGAGCGAGCCAGGCCATTGTCGATGCCCGCAAGATCGGACGTGCCTTTCTTGATCATGGCGTAACGCCCGAGGCGCTGCTGGCCTATGAAGATGAGATATTGCCGGCTACCCGCAATATCATTCTGACCAACCGTGGCAGCGGACCGGATGCGGTCCTGCAGATGATCGAAGATCGGTGCGGCGGCTCCTTTGACCGGATCGAGGATGTCGCCAGCCATGCCGAGTTGGCCAGCCATGCGGAGAAGTACAAGAAGATTGCCGGCTTCAGCGTTGATGAGTTGAACGCCCTGCCTGTAACAATTCCGGATGGCGCGCGCGTGTGAGACGCGGCAAATCGCATTGCGGGATTTTATTTAGCTGTGCAATCATACCAATACGTCCGCAGGCACGTCTCGCCCACCCGTGTGTGCTTGCACCAATGGAAAAGACAATTTGAGGCGCAGTGCGCTCGCGAATGCACCAAGATTTCCGCCGGCGAACATCAACACCGGTGAGCACCGGCAGGCAGCAAGCACAGGAAACGCAACAATGAAGCAGATCAAAGCCACCGCACGCATATGCATCTCATTTGCCGTCCTCGTCTTTGCGTTACCCCTCACCCAGCACGCCAATGCTCAAAGTCAATGGACCCCTGAACTCAGCCTTCAGGTGAAGCGGCTGTCGGACCTGTCGTTCTCACCCGACAACAAAAGCTTGCTCTACGGAATAAACTCCGTTGATCTGGATGGCGATATTTACCTGACCGAGTTCGTTGTCTCGGACCTTTCGGGGAAAAACATCCGCACGCTTTTGGCCCCCTCTGCACACATCTCCAGTGCCCAATGGTCCGCCGACGGTAAAACGGTCGCCTATCTGTCCTCTGAATCCGGTGTGAACAATATCTGGATGATTGACGCCGGGGGCGGAAAAGGCAGGCGGATAACCGATGTGAAAAACGACATATCGAGTTTTCAATGGGCGCCGGATTCTCAATCCATTGCATTTGTCATGACCGACCCGGATTTCAACGCACCGGATGTTCAGGATCCAGAAATCTTTAACAAGAACCGCCTTTGGCAACTCAAGCTGGATGATGCCAGAACGGGTGGGCAGATCATAAATCTGACAAAAGATCAGGACTTTACTGTCAGCGACTGGGCAGGCAGCTGGGCGTATGATTGGTCCGCCGACAGCCGGAAAATTGTGTTTGCCTATCAGGATGATCCGGGGCTTGATGCATGGACAAAGGCGCAGCTCGCCGTTGTGGAGACCGACACCGGGAGCCTGACCAAAATCGCTACGGAAAATGACCGGTGGAAGTATTTTCCGAAGTTCTCTCCCGATGGCAAGTGGATTGTCTTCATTAATGCGCCCGGCGCGTTCAAGTGGTCGTTCCTTTGGGATATGAAACTTGTTCCCGCCGATGGCGGAAGCATGATCAGCCTCGCCAGCTCAAACCGCCGCTTGCCATTTCCGTGGCAATGGGCGTCAGATTCCAAGAGTATCTATTACGTCGAGAATGATCGCGCGACTTACTCGTTCTTCAGCATGCCGGTCGACGGTGGGGCACCCGAAAGGGTTTTCGGTTCACCAAGCGATCTCGATGTCCCGGGGCTGAACACCTACCTCGTGTCCTCCTTTGTCGATGTCAGTTCAGACAATGAGAAAGTCGCCATCATTGGCCAGACCTACAACAAGCCGCCGGAGATATATGTCAGCGACCTCAAGCCCTTTTCGCCGGAGAAAGCAAGCGACGCCAACGCCGCGTTTTATGATGTGCCGATTGGAAAGACGCAACTGATTGAATGGCATTCGCTGGACAATACAAAGGTCGAGGGAATTTTCACCTATCCGCAGAACTTCGTTGACGGACAAAGATACCCTCTGGTCGTCCAACTCCATGGCGGACCGAATGGCGCAGACTTTAACGAGTACCTGCCGCTGATGAAGTTTTTCTCGACGGCGGCTTATTCAGCAAAAGACTATTTTGTCTTGCGTATAAACTATCGGGGCTCACTTGGGTACGGCAAGAAATTCCGGGAGGACCTCATCGGCAAGTTCGGTGTTGTGGATATCCAGGACATCATGTCCGGCGTTGCGCATACGATCAATCTGGGGCTTGTCGATCCCGAACAGCTTTTTGTTATCGGCCAAAGCAATGGCGGCACGCTGACAAGCTGGATCATCACACAGACTGATATGTTCAAGGCCGCCTGCCCGATCGCAGGCGAAACGGATTACATCAGCCTGGAGGGAACAAACGGGTATTTTCAGACAAGCTGGTATCTGGGCGGCAGCTTTACGGACAATCTGCAGCGTTTCCTGGAACGCTCACCGATTTTTCATGTCAAGAACGTGCGAACTCCGACACTGGTCCAGGGAGGCCTGCTCGATGACAACGTTCCCCACACGCAGTTGCAGGAATTCTACCGGGCGCTGAAAAGGGTCGGCGTTGACGCCCATCTGGTTGGATATCCGGGATCGGACCATGATGAATACCCACCGAAGCTTTATCTCAGGCTGCTTCAGTCATGCCTGGAATGGACGGACCGGCACAGGGCATCAGCCGGAAAGTAGATCACCGAACTTTTCGCGCAACACGTTCTTCTGCACTTTGCCCATGGTGTTACGCGGCAGTTCGTCGACAATGACCAGCCTCTTGGGCTGCTTGAAGCGGGCAATCTGTCCATCGATGGCGGCCATGATCTCTTCTGCAGCGAGGTCGCGCCCCCGTTCCGGCACAACAAGGCCGATGACGCCCTCGCCGAAATCGGGATGCGGTACGCCGATCACCGCCGATTCCAGGACGCCGTCCTGTTCATCAAGCAGGAGTTCGATTTCTTTCGGGTAGATATTGTAGCCGCCGGAGATGATCAAATCCTTCTGGCGGCCGACAATGTGCACATAGCCGTCCTCATCGACCCGGCCGAGATCGCCCGTAATGAAAAACCCGTCATCGCGGAATTCCTCTTTCGTCTTTTCAGGCATCTGCCAATAGCCCACAAAGACGTTCGGTCCGCGCACCTCGATCACGCCAATTTCGCCGGTGGCAACAGGCTTGCCACTTTCCGGGTCAGCAACGCGCAGTTCGACACCTGGCAGCGGAAAACCAACGGTTCCTGCCCGGCGCTCGCCATCGTACGGATTGGACGTGTTCATATTGGTCTCGGTCATGCCGTAACGCTCGAGAATGCGATGTCCCGTGCGGCCTTCGAAAGCGATATGCGTTTCGGCGAGCAACGGCGCGCTGCCCGAAACGAAAAGGCGCACATGCGAGGCCAGTTCTCCGGTGAAACGCCCGTCATCCAGCAAGCGCGTGTAGAATGTCGGCACGCCCATCATCGACGTGGACTTCGGAAGATGTTCCACCAGATCATCGACGTTGAAGGCGGGCAGGAAGATAACCTGACAGCCGGCAAGCAGGCTGACATTCATGGCCACAAACAGGCCATGGGTGTGAAAGATCGGCAGCGCATGGAGCAGCACGTCTTTTGAGGTGAAGTGCCAAAAATCCACCAGGGTTTGCGCGTTCGACAAAAGATTATTCTGGGTGAGCATTGCGCCCTTCGAGCGACCGGTCGTGCCCGATGTGTAAAGCAGAGCCGCCAGATCGTCCCCGCTCCGCTCAACCGTTACGAACTCAACCGATTTTTCTTTCGCAGCCTGAGCAAAGCTTCCACTTCCATCGGCATTCAGCGTCATCAGCGATGCACCGGTTTTGGCAGCGATAGGCGCAAGCGCTCCGGCAGCGCCGTCGTCGCACAAAAGCAGCTTCGCACCGGAATCATGCAGAAAATATTCAATTTCCGCTGGGGTGTAGGCGGTGTTGAGCGGCAGGAAGACGACACCAGCGCTTACGCAGGCAGCGTATACGGCAAAGGCCTGCGGCGATTTTGCGACCTGTAAAGCGAGGCGATCACCGGGCTCAAGGCCGGCATCACGGATCGCGTTGGCGAAGGTTCCGGCCATAAGCAAGAACGCCTCGTATGTGATTGCGCTGCCGTTTTTCAGGTGAAGGAAAGTGCCGGAATTGCCACGATGGGGCGCAAAGAGGGAATCATAGAGCGGGTTAGCCATTGACCGTCTTCCGTGTCTTGTTGTCGGGCGGACCGGCCCGCAGAATGGATTGAACCGCGCGCGACTGGGCAACAACCTGTCTGGAAGCAAACTCCTCGTGGTTCTGCTCGACACGCGAAAGGTCGTAGAGATAATTCACCATGACTCCGCCCGATTGCCTCAGGCCGTTCGGCGAGATGTCAGCCAGCGCATGGATATCGTGGACGGACGCTCCATTGCCGAGATGAAACCGTGCGACCGGATCGCGCGGCAATCCATTTGAGCGTTTTTCTTCGATGAGATACCAGGCTGCAAGATACCGCAGATCATTCGAAAGCTGTTCCAGTTCTGTCGTATCACCGGTGTCAGCCGCACGCTCGACGGCGCCGACAATGTCTTCGGGACCTGGGTCCGGCTCATCGCCGTCCAGTTCCTTCAGCCATGCTTTCAATCCGGGGATCGGAGACAGCGTCACGAATGTCTTCAGATGCGGCAGTTCGCGAGACAGATCCTCTACGACCTGCTTGATCAGGGAGTTGCCGAAGGAGATGCCGCCAAGACCGCGCTGGCAGTTGGAGATGGAATAAAAAACCGCCGTATCTGCCTGCGATTCATCGAGAATGTCCCGTTCTTCGGCAAGAACATCCTGAACCGAGGCCGGAATACCTTTAGAAAGCGCAACTTCCACAAATATCAGCGGCTCGTCGGGCATCACAGGATGGAAAAAGGCAAAACAGTGCCGGTCCTGCGGTTCGATCCGGCGGCGCAGATCATCCCAGTCGTCGATGGCGTGGACGGCTTCATACTGGATGATCTTCTCGAGGATATTGGCAGGCGTATCCCAATCGATCCGTCGCAGCACAAGGAACCCCCTGTTGAACCAGGATGAAAACAGGTGGACGAAATCCAGATCGGTTCGACCGAATGAGGGCTCTGCGTCCAAGATATCAAGAAGGTCAAGACGCATGGCGACAAGTTTCGCCGTTGCGCCAGGGGCCTGATTGATACGGCGCAGCAGTTCCTGGCGCACCGGCTCGGCGGTGCGCACAAGTACTTCGAGGTGCTCTGGTGTACGCTCTCGGCTGTAGTTCTCAGCGGCTGCTGCAACAGTGTCGGTATCGACGTCGAGTTCATCGTTGAGGAATGTAAAAAACGCCTGCTTCTCGTCCCGATCCAGCAGTGCGTATCGCGACACGACCGCACGGGCCAGTTTGAGTCCGGTGACTTCACCAGTCCCGCTGAGCAAAGACCGGCAAAGTTCCTCGATCGGGCGCTTGTCGACATCGGCTGAAGCGGAATATCGGCGCTCGAAGATGGTGGACAATAGATCCGACAGAAAGCGTGACCGGTTCATCAATCAGTTCCAGGTGGCCTTGAGCCCGGCGAGATATTACGTCGCCCGGTCTGGGAAACATGAACCGAGGCTATTCATTTTGCATTCCATGTCAATCATCTTGTATACAAGAATTCAGATCGAACGAGCCGCGAGAGCAAGCCGGGTATTCACCATGGATCAACAGATGGCAGACAGCGTACGCCAAAAGCTGGAAGAGTTGATCATCACGGGAGCCTTCGCCGACGGAGAGCGGCTCGACGAAATGCGTCTTGCACGCCGTTTCCGTGTTTCGCGTACGCCGTTGCGCGAAGCGTTCCGGATGCTCGCGGCCTCCGGCCTCCTGGAACTGGTGCCCCGCCGCGGCGCCTATGTACGCCATCCCACCATGGTGGGACTGGTGGAAATGTTCGAAGTCATGGCAGAGCTAGAAGCGTTGTGCGGCCGGCTCGCCGCGCGACGCATTTCCGATGAAGAGCTTGCCGCTTTGGAAAAGGCAGCAATTGCCTGTGAACAGGCGCTCGGCGAAGATGACGCCGATGCCTATTATCACGCCAATGAAACGCTTCACACGATCCTCTACGAAGCAAGCGGCAACGGGTTTCTGGCCACCGAAGCCCGCAAATTGCAGCGACGCCTGCAGCCCTTTCGCAGAATGCAGCTTCATGTGCGCGGGCGCATGAAACAGTCAATGGGCGAGCACCGCTCTATCATCGCCGCACTCGAAGCCGGCAATGCGGCTGAGGTGGAACGTTCACTTCGCAAGCACGTAGCCATACAGGGCGAGAAGTTCAACGATCTGGCGGCAAGCTACAGCCGGTCCGGATTGCAGCGTTTGAACTGACGCTGCCTGCTCAAATCTTTTCCAATGCACCTCGTCCCGCTTTCAGTGCCTGGCATGTGAATATCGCGGCTATTAAATTTTCAGCCGGCGTTATCCACGCTTGACCGCTCAATAATTTCTATATAACTAGAATATTAGTTTTATTAGATTCGCAGGACCGAGAGAAACCGACTGTGGCTATCATTTCGACCGACGAAACACACAAACCTTTGTTATTGCCCGGAAAGTTACTCTCTCCGTGGTCCGCGGTGGTCGCCGTTCCTCTCGCCGTTCTGATCTTGGATCAGCCAAATGCGATACCCGTCGTGGTATTCGCCCTGAGAGCTCTTGCAAACACGCTGCCCTACATCCTCATCGCCGTCATCATGATCGCCTGGCTGAAGGCGGCGAGTGCGGAAGCCTATGCAACGCGTGTTTTCGAGGGACGCGAAAACCGGATGATCGTCTTTGCTGCCCTGGTGGGCGGGCTTGCGCCTTTTTGTTCCTGCGAGGTTATTCCGTTCATCGCCGGCCTCCTGGCCTTTGGAGCTCCATTGTCGGCCATCATGGCCTTCTGGCTGTCCTCTCCGCTGGTCGATCCCCCTACCCTGATCATCACGGCAAGCGCCCTTGGATGGCCCTTCGCGATCGGCAAGGCTGCTGCTGCAGTGTTCATCGGGCTTGCCGGGGGCTTTGCCATCAAGGCAGCCCGTGCGACAGGCTTTTTTTCCAATCCGACACGGCCACGGGCGGGCAGCACTTGTTGCAGCGCGCCAAAGCCTGCAGAGCAAAGCCCGCGCTGGACGTTCTGGCACGAAGCGGAAAGGCGTGATGTCTTTCGCTCCGAGTTCATTGCCAATGGGGTCTTCCTCGTTAAATGGCTCGCATTTGCCTATGTGATGGAAGCGCTTCTGGTCACCTATGTGCCGGCTTCGCTAATCGCAGCATCTGTCGGCGGCGACGGCGTCGGCTCGATCATAACGGCGGCGGTCGTCGGCATGCCGGCCTATCTCAACGGCTACGTGGCGCCACCGCTTTTGGCCGGCTTGATGGATCAGGGTATGGGAGCCGGTGCCGCCATGGCCTTCATGGTCGCCGGGGCGGTCAGTTCAATTCCGGCGATGGCGGCTGTCTGGTCGCTGGTCAATCGCGGAGTTTTCGCAACCTATCTGGCGCTGGGCCTGTCCGGAGCCATTGTGTCGGGGATCATATTCCAGGCCATTCACTAGGCGACAAAACCCTTCCTAGAACCTCAGAAAATGAGCAAGCCTTGCACCGCTTTCATAATAGGCTGCTCTCAGCGCGGTCGCTGTCTCCGAATGCCTTTCGGATGGTGGAACAGGTAACTCATCCTCGTTGTCCGTTGCAATCGCGGCTGCCAGCCGGATCCCAAACAGAGTTCCCGGCGCAATGCCTCGTCCTGAATAACCGAAGACGGAATAGGCGCTTGGCCCAAGTCGCATGACTTTCGGCAGATGATCGGACGTCATCGCGATACGTCCATGCCATGCAAATTCAATCGGCAGGTCTGCCAGATGCGGAAACAACTGCAAAACCTTCGCCCTTGCCCAGTTGCGGTGGATCCGTTCGCCAATGCCGGCCAAGGATCCGACAGCGCCAACCAAAAGCCGTCCGGCTGCGTCCCGTCTGAATGATGACATGACCGGTGCTGTATCCCAGCATCCCTCAAGACCCGGCAAAATGGCGGCGGCACTGGCGTTTTTCATAGGGGCCGTTGCCACCTGAAAGTAGTGAACAGGCACAAAGGCCGGCTGAGCGACGCCATCGACGGCCTCATGATAGGCGTTGGTTGCGAGCAACATTGCGCGTGCCGAAACCGAACCACCATCGGTGTGCGCGATCCAGCGGTCGCCCTTGCGCCCGACGTTCTTTACAATCGTTTCGGTAAATATACGGGCGCCGGCCTGATTTGCTGCTCGCGCGAGCCCGTTGCAATAGGCCGATGGCTGGATGGTTCCGGCACGCCTGTCAAATAATGCCCCATGATACCTGGAGGTGCCGGTGCGGGCGGCGGTATCGAGAGGATTGAGAAGCCTGACAGGCGCGCCCCGCTCAATCAGTTGATCAAAACGGCGGCGCAGATCGGACATGCCAGCCCGCGAATGTGCGCAATGCAAGGTGCCTTTCCGCGTCGCCTCGCATTGGATGTCATGTTTATCAACAAGGGAGAAGACTGTTTCCGGCGCTGCGGCCAGCAGTGCATTCAACTTGGCCCCGACCTCCCGGCCAAGTTTCTTTTCAACCTTTTCCGGCGGGGTCCACAGGCCCGCATTGACCAGGCCGACATTTCGCCCGGAGCCGCCATGGGCAATGCGGTCGGCTTCGATCAGGCATACGTCGAGACCGCGCCCGGATGCCTCCAGCGCCGCCGCGCAGCCAGTGAAACCGCCTCCAATGATTACCAGATCCGCTGCAAGGCTCCCCTCGAGCCTCGACCCTGTGTATTTTTCAGCAGTCGTTACCTGCCAAAGACTGCTCTCCAAAATTTTAACACTCATAAAAATAAATCTTTAGTTGTGTCGACTACACCAGACTAACCGATAAAACCAAGCGTTTTCCGCCGCAATACCCATGACTCGGTACGAACTTCTTCCGCACCTTTCATCAGGATTGTGTTCGTTTGCCGGATCACGGAATGTAATTGAGTTCAAAATCGCACACCCTTTCCGGGCCTTTCGCTTTGCAAAATACTGTCATTTTAGGCAAGGGTCTGCGTTGAATGTCCGGCAAGGAGAGAGCCGTTGGATAATCTGGCGACCAGAACATACAATATCGATGACTTTCCGGCTGTCGCGATCGGCATCATCGTATTTTTCCTTGGCGCCTTTTTGACCCGCCGGGTGTCATTCCTGAAAAACTATAATATTCCCGAACCTGTCTCCGGTGGGCTTACCGCCGCACTCGTCACCTGGATTATCTTTTCCTGGTTCAATCTCGAAATCACCTTTGACCTGAGCACCCGGGATGAGCTGCTGGTCGTCTTTTTTGTCACCATCGGGCTTAATGCCCGGGTATCGGACCTGATTTCAGGCGGGCGGATATTGATTATCCTGCTTGCGGTCACTTTGCTTTTCATCGTCCTTCAAAATGCAATCGGACTCGTCGGGGCGACAGCATTTGATCTTCCCAGGCCAGCCGCGGTCCTGCTTGGTTCCGCATCACTGATCGGCGGACACGGCACCGCAATTGCCTGGGGGCCGACCATTCAGGAGATGACCGGTTTTGACGCTGCGGCTGAAATCGGAGTGGCGGCGGCGACGCTTGGTCTTGTCTGTGCCGCGCTAATTGGCGGACCGATTGCAAAGCACCTGATCGACCGCAACCAGTTGGAAGCCTCGGCATCCGCCGGACCGATTGTCGGCCTGCCTTACCGGACCGACAACAAAGAAGCCGGAGCAGTCAATCACATCAGCATCATGCGCTCGATCCTTGCCATCTATATCGCGATCATTATCGGTTATGGTGTCAATGAGGCGATCCTTTCAGCGGGGCTGAAACTACCGTTGTTCGTTTCCTGCCTGCTTGTTGCGATCGTCATGTCCAACACGATTCCGCTTGTTTTTCCCGACCTGCCCTGGCCGGCGCGCACCCGAGCCCTTGCCGTCATCTCCGACTATTCGCTGTCCGTCTTTCTCGCCATGTCACTGATGAGCCTGAAGCTTTGGTCGCTCGCCGGGCTCGGCGGCCCTTTGATCGGTGTGCTTGTACTTCAGGTTGCCGGAACAGCCGCGTTCATCGTTTTCATATTTTTCAAGATCATGGGTCGCGACTATACGGCAGCGGTGCTCAGTTCGGGCTTTGCAGGGTTTACGCTTGGGGCAACGCCGACAGCCATCGCCAATATGTCGTCAGTGACCAAACGATACGGCCCTGCCCCATTGGCCTTCATCATTCTTCCGATGGTTTCGGCCTTCTTCGTCGATCTTGCCAACGCTGTGATCATCCGTTTTTTCATCACACTCTAGCGCCGCCTTTCAAAACAGCAGCTTCAAAAGTTGACATAATACCTTTTGGTGTTATTTTAAATAGTACTAAAAGGTATTACATTGGAGGTCGCCATGCATTCCCGGTTTCAAACCAGAGCCCTGTCCAGCTTTATCGCATTGTCAGCTTGCACCATGCCTGCACTTGCAAGCGAGCCCATAACAAATGCACCACCAGATCAATTTGCCTGGGAGAGGACAGCTGAAGGGGTTGGATTTGCCGCGCTCGACGGCAACCGATTCGAAGAGGCTTATATGGCCATGGTTCGCTTGCCGGCAGGCCTCGTCAGCCCTGCGCACACCAAAAGCGCCACTATGTACGGCGTCGTTGTTTCTGGGGTGCTGGTACATACCGAGGCCGGTGTTGGCAAAAATGAAGAGACACGGCTCCCGCCGGGATCCTTCTACAAGATTCCCGCGGATTTACCGCATGTCAGCAAATGCGTCTCCAGCACGGACTGCGTGACGTTCCTTTATCAGGACGGACGTTTCGACTTCCTGCCGGTGCAGCCATGAACGGCGGCATACAGGGAGCATTTCGGGCGCTGGCCGACCCAACGCGGCGGGAGATCCTGATCAAGCTCAGCGAACGGGAGATGACCATTGCGGAAGTTGCCGAAAATTTCGCCATAACGCGAGGAGCGGTCAAAAAACACCTCACCATTTTGGAGGAAGGTCGTTTGATCAGTGTCCACACACACGGACGCGAACGGATCAATCGCCTGGAGGCGGACGCACTGCGCCCCGTTTCCGATTGGCTTTCCTACTTTGATCGCTTCTGGGGCAGCCGGATGCTCGATCTGAAAAGTGCCGTTGAAAAACATGAAAGGAATTCAGATGAGTAATGCCGAGATAATCAAAACGATTTTTCTTGCTGCTTCGCGAGAGACGGTTTGGGACTTCCTGACAAGGAGTGAGAAACTCGCCGAATGGTTTCACCCAGCAGAGCGTGATCTTGCAGAGGGCGAGGACTATGCCTTGATGGGGCAAACCGATGACGGCGCACCGGCCAGGCTTTGTTGGGGTACCGTCGTTGAAATGGACAAGCCGTCAAAAATGGTCTGGACTTTCACCATTCGTCCCCTTGATGGCGCAATGACCACCGTCACGTGGCTGCTCGACGACGTCGCGGATGGCACACGCCTTACCCTGCATCACACGGGCTTTACGGACATCGCAGCGCCATTTGAACTGATGAGGGCTCTCGATTCCGGATGGGACAAACACCTCTCTGATTTGCGCGCTGCAGACGCACTTTAGATTTCGGTAGGTATGCGGACCTCCTGACAATTACTGTCAGGAGGTTTTCGGTCGGCACTTGAACCTGACTCTGCACCGCGCAATTGCTATTTAATAATTCAGTTAAATAGTGGAGGAGCCGATGCACTGCATAACGATTACTTACAAATATTCAGGTCCGGAAGATGCCTGGCGGCATGCAATGCAGACCTTTATCTCCGCCATTGATAAAGACGCGGATATCGCCGGCAAATTCACCTACCAGGTCTCGGTTGCGGATGATGGAGAAACCCGCATTCACTGGGGCCGTTGGGATACGCAGGACACACTCAAGACCCTGCAGTCCCGCGACTATTTTGCCGCCTTTGCATCCAGGGTGCGCGTTTTCGCAGGCGGGCAGCCGCAAAACACCGGAGCCGACGTTCACTTCAAGACAGCAGGTTGGTGAAGCCCTAATTCGTTCCGGTCGACTTGAGTTTCATCCGTCGGTCAATCTGTATCTTCTGCTGAATGATGACCTTCTGGGTCCGGTCGATCAGTTCGAGATAATAGGCAGCCTCTTTCGAGCCGAACTGATCGCTCGCGATCTTCAAGTGTTTCTCCGCCTCGTCGAAACGCTGCGTCAGGAAATAGAGCTCTCCGAGATTGCTGTGAACCGCCCCTTCGGTATAGGTGTCTGTTCCCTCGGTCAGCTTCTCGGCCTGCAAGAGCAAACGCTCGGCACGCGGAAAATCACTGTTCTTCAGACTGGACCATCCGGCCGTGTTTATCAGCGTGAAATCGTCTATCTGCTGTTCCTCGCGAATCCGCAGGGCAGTATCGAACGCGTCCGCCGATTTCTCATAGTCGCCCAATTCATGATAGGTCAGACCGAGATTGAAATAGGCGCGATAATAATCAGGTTTGCGCTCGATGACCTTCAGCAGAAGCTGTTCCGACTTTTCCGGATCATATTTGTCCTTCTGATATGGAAGGCGCATCAGCCGCGCCTGCAACACTTGGCGTTCGAGCGCTTTAGGCACGTCCTGGCCAAATTTGTCCGGCGCAGCCGTGGCCGGCGAGCCGAAGAGAAACGCCGCTGACAGTGCAAGCCCGATAATACGCATATACATGGCGCTACCCCCCACTCAGGATGCGAATGTCTGCCACTGGAGGCGGCGCCAGCAACCTGTCCTCATCCGGTGCGGTTGTCGGGGCATTATTTCCCCCGCCAATCGGTCCGCGCGCGGCTTCGTTGATCACGGTTAGTTGAGCCTGGATCTTACGGATAACGGTCGCCACCCTTTCGGCGTTCAACTGTATCTCATCATCCTCACCGTAGACGCCGACATAGGGATTGTTGATGAGTGCATGGGTCTGACCTTTGTGGACAAGCAAAATGTCGCCATGTCCCTCGTCCCACTCCGGGTGAGTCATTGTGATGTGAAGCTCGACCTCCTTGGTGGACATGTGATTTTCAAGGGCCAGTGTCACCCATTGCAGCGGCCCGGCGCACACCATGAAAACAAGTGCGATCTTCAAAAAGAAACGGCTGAGATTGACAGCCGCTTCATTCGGATCAGGCTGGCTGACGATTTGCTTGACGTTCAGATAGCCAAGAACGACAAATACCATCGACAAGCCGAGAAAGCCAAAGCCGAGTATCGTCGCGGCATTATCAAATAAACCTTGTATTGCAGGATCCATGGCCGCCCTTTCCAGTCACCGATCTGGCCCATGCAGCACAGCCTGTGCGCACGGTTTTTTCGGGCGAATGCCGGGAATTTATTTTTTTTATATTATCTTCTTACTTGCCTGCTCTTAACCAGAACATATCCGCCCACTACACTCATCAGTATAGCAAACCTTCACAGAGAACATAGTGCTAGTTTTCAACCTGCCGTTCTTAGTGAGGCAGATCCTTCCTCGTGTGTCTGAGGTCGATCATCCCATGCAGGACTGACTCAGACCGCTTCCCCGTTCTGTTCAGGGGATTTGGCGGCGACGGGCAAGGCCGCCGCCGCATGGAAGACTTGTTATTTCGGCTGCGGGACAACTCGAAGATAGGGCTTCAGTGTCTTCCAGCCATCCGGATATTGCTTTTCCGCTTCTTCGTTTGAGACAGCCGGCACGATGATGACGTCTTCGCCATCCTCCCAGTTCACCGGTGTCGCAACCTTGTGTTTGGCGGTGAGCTGCATTGAATCGATGACCCGGAGGATTTCGTTAAAGTTCCGGCCGGTGCTCATCGGATAGGAGATCGTCAGCTTGATGGACTTGTCGGGTGCAATCACAAAAACCGTGCGCACGGTCTGATTGTCCACGGCGGTACGGCCTTCAGACGTTTCACCGGCGCCGGCAGGAAGCATGCCGTACGCCTTGGCAACCTTCAGGTCGGTATCGCCGATCATGGGATAGTCGGGCATGAAGCCTTGTGTTTCCTCGATATCGGCAGCCCATTCGGCGTGATTTTCAACCGGGTCAACACTGAGACCGATAATCTTGACGTTGCGCTTTTGGAACTCCGGATTGATGCGTGCCATGTAGCCGAGTTCCGTCGTGCAGACCGGCGTAAAATCCTTAGGGTGCGAAAACAATACGCCCCAGGAATCACCCAACCATTCGTGAAAACGAATTCTTCCCTTTGTCGTATCTGCTTCAAAATCAGGTGCGATATCGCCAATTCTCAGATTTGTCATAACTGACCTCCCTTGCTGGATAGGCGCGAAAACGGCCCGAAATGTCCGCTTCAATGTCTGCGCCGGCTGGCGGGAGTGAACACCAATGAGCATCGACAATCAATAGATTATGGAGCCGTGAAGGCCTTATTACGCGTAAGTGGCGGGAACACCCCGCCGTCCCGCACAGTTGGTTTTTGCTTGCGGAATATTTCCATTGGCGCGCACAATATCGGTCTCAACAAACCGAGGATGCGGACGATGAAAAGGAAAAGACTGCCGTTACCCAAACGATTTTCAGCGGCCCTTACTGACGACGCTTACGGCAGGCTGCGTCGGCTGAACGATCAATGGGCGCTCGGCAACAACTATCTCCTGGTCGTCCTTTTGGAAAATCTCGACCGGTTCGCCGATCCGCAAAAGCTTGATGCGGTCTTCCGGGAGTTCATTGATGAGTATGGCGCGCCATCGGCGCCAAAAGCCGGGGACTGACCGTTTTACTCGGCGGGTGCGACCGGAACAGGTGCACGCGCTACGTCCCGCTCACGCAGGCTCTGGCGGACAATCTGAAAGGCCGATGTCAGAAAAAGACCCGCCATGATCGCCGCAACGGCGAGATCCGGCCAGCCGGATTGTGTGCCCCAAACGCCCAATGCAGCAATCATCACTGCAATATTGCCGATCGCGTCATTGCGCGAGCACAACCATACGGAGCGCACATTCGCGTCCCCGTCCTTGTAACGCACGAGCAACAAAACACTGACAAGGTTTGCCGCAAGGGCAAGAAAGCCGATCACGCCCATCACATGAGCCTCCGGTACCTCAACAAAGAATACATGCCAGAGTGTCGAACCGAAGACCCAGAGCCCCATTAGAAGCAGACTGAAGCCCTTTGTCAGGGCGGCTGTGGTGCGAACGGCGATGGACGAACCGATGACGGCGAGTGAAATGCCATAGGTCATTGCGTCTCCAAGAAAATCGAGGGCATCAGCCTGCAGAGCTTTTGAACCCGCCATCTGACCCGCAACGATCTCGACCGCAAACATCGTGGCATTCAGGATGATCACGATCCAGAGCCGGCGTTTGTAATCATCGGACATTCCGTCAAAATTCTGGTTCTGTCCGCAGCAGGCACTCATAAATCCACCTCTTGTCGTCTAGCGGAACAGACTATAATCTCTCTAGTGACTATAGGTTCAAGAGGGTAATTGAATTTGTTCACGATAGGCCAGATCTCGCGGGAAACCGGCGTCAAGGTTCCGACAATCAGATACTACGAGCAGATGGGGCTGATCAGCGCACCGGAGCGCTCAGCCGGCAATCAAAGGCGGTATTCACGTAGTGAATTGCAGCGCCTCGGCTTCATCAGGCACGCTAGGGATCTCGGACTTTCAATCGACGCAATCCGCGATCTTATAAAGTTGAGCGCAGATCCGGATATGCCGTGTAGCGACGCAGACCGCATTGCAGGCGAACATCTAAAGGAAGTGCGCACACGGATCCGAAAACTCAGGCGCCTGGAAAAGGAACTCGCCCGCATTACCAGTTCCTGTAAATCTGGAACGGTCAAGGACTGCTATGTTCTACATTCGCTCCTGGACCATTCGTTGTGCGAGGGCGAACACTGAAGATCATTGCGGGCCGGAAGATTCCTCATCTCGAGGCAATGGATGGGCGCGCCGCCCGATTATACCTCGACAAGGAGCATGCCCGCGCTGGTCCGCTCCTGCGATATTTCGTTGCACTCAGCCCCGAGCTCATCATACGGATCGCTGTAATCGCGCAGAAACTCCAGAAAGGAGTCCCGCGACTTCCAGTAATCGCCGGTCCGATAGCGCGTCGGATCATCCGGGTCCCGGAACAGTTCAGTCCTTATAAATGCATCGGAACGGCTGTAGAGCTGCGCCCAACGGCCACTGGCGCCGTAGAAGGCTTCAAATTCCGCGGCCTTTTCAGGCGCAACCTTGTATTCCCAGAAGAAAGCGCAGGGTGCGCGATCCCAATCACGCTGCTTTTGTTGTGTCATACCAGGCCGCCCACCTAAGACTTCAATATCGCTAAGCATGTCTCCGTACGAATTAATTTAAACTTAACCGGCTATGCGATCAATCGCATGTTTATCCAGCAACAACCTGTCCATAAACGCTGGATGGCGGCCCCTTTCGAGGCCGCCATCCCAAGGGTCTTGGCAAAGACCGTTATATTGATCGCCGCAGGTCGCTCCGCCCATCAAAGCAACCTGCAGCTTAGGGACCGCCCACCCGGGTACGGCCTCGCTTCGCCCCTCATTAGTTTGTTACCGCTTCTTGAACAAAGCCGGCAGAACACACCGCAGCGGGCATGTTCCTTGCCAGCCTCATTACTCAAACTGGCCTGCGAACATCGAGCGTTGAGCCCCTGGCCACAGAATTCAGTCGCGGCGCCCCATCAGCTGCCTGCCCACACTCTGCATTACATGTCTCGATGCCCTGGCTCCTGACGAAGCGGCAACACTTGTCGGCGCCGTAATCGATCAATCATGGTTCGCAAACCGGCAATGCCAGCGAAATGTGCAAAGGCGCGTTTGAATTCCTTTGCCTGTCCCGACAACCGGGTCGCCCGGACGAACATCGCAGGCCAGCCATTCGACCCCGTGGATATTGCGATCCCTTCGAGACTCGGTACTGACGCCAACAAAAGTTAGATGCCGGCATTCAAACAATAAATTGCTCGACCGGCACAATATTCATGCGTAGTTTGCATGAATGGATATTGAAGCGCTGAAACTCTTCGTAGAAGTTGCGAAACGCAATAGCTTTGCCGCGGTCGCCCGCATCCACAATCAGGACCCGTCAACGATCTCACGGGCGGTGGCCAATCTGGAAACCGAGCTTGGCATACGCCTTTTCCAGCGCACAACACGAAGCATGACGCTGACGGAAGCCGGAGAAATCTATCTGAACCGGATGGAAGCGCTGATCGACTATATGGACAATGCGCGTGAAGAGGCACATTCCGTCAGCGCCCGTGCGACCGGAACGATACGCATCACCGCGACGCTGGCATTCGGACAAATCTGTCTCACGCCTCTCATCCCGAAGTTCAGGGAGATGTTTCCGGATCTGAAGTTCGAATTTCACCTGACAGACGATCAGATTGACCTGGTTGCAAACCGCATCGATCTTGCCGTTCGCCTCGGCTCGAAGATTGAGGGCGACGTCATCGCCACAAAACTCTTCGACGCCCGCTATATCGTCTGCGCCAGCCCGCACTATCTCCGCGACAGCCGCCCAATCGCGCACCCAAGCGACTTGACCGAGCACAAATGTCTGCTTTTTCGCGCGCCTGTGCACAACCAGAACTGGATGGCCCGCGACGCTGACGACAACACATTCGCGGTTCCCATCGACGGTGACATCTATATCTCCTCGCTGGTTGCCCTGCAGCAAGCCGCCTGCAACGGGCTGGGGCCGGCGTTGATGGCCGACTGGATGGTCCAGCGCGATCTCGATGAAGGCCGCCTCGTCAATATTCTTCCGGACTACGATTTCAGCGGTGGCCATACGCAGGCCGCGGCATGGCTGGTCTATCCCAGCCGGCGCTACCTGCCCTATAAAGTCCGCGCGATGGTCGACGTTCTCAAGCGACACTATGCGCACGGGCAGTGAAAGCCAGACAATGCCCGATGGACCGTGTCACGGGCATGGCAACATCTGGCGTCATAGAGCTGTGTGAACTGGGGCTATCGTGTTTGGGCGCGGTCATGGGACTGTCAGCGCAACAAAGAAGCTAGGCAATCAGGCTGTGTTCAACAATGATCGCGGCCTTGGCGGGAGTTTGGCAATGAACATATCACCAGGCAGCAACGATTTCGGTGAAGCCGTAGAGAGCGATCGCGCGCATGTTTGGCATCATCTGAGCCAGCACAAGCGCTACGAGACATCCGACCCCCTCGTCATTATCGAGGGCAAGGGCATGCGCGTGTGGGATGCCAATGGCAGAGAGTTCCTGGACGCGGTCTCGGGGGGCGTTTGGACGGTCAATGTCGGTTATGGACGTGAAAGCATTGCCGACGCGGTCCGCGAGCAGCTGGTCAAACTGAACTATTTCGCCAATTCAGCCGGCAATGTTCCGGGCGCTCTCTTCGCGCGCAGACTGATCGAAAAGATGCCGGGGATGAGCCGGGTCTATTTTTCGAACTCCGGCTCCGAGGCCAATGAAAAGGCCTACAAGATCGTGCGTCAGATCTCGCACAACAAACACGGTGGCAAGAAACACAAGATACTCTACCGCGAGCGCGACTATCACGGCACGACGATTACGGCACTGAGCTCCACCGGTCAGAACCAGCGCAAGGACCAGTACGGGCCGTTCACGCCGGGCTTCGTGGAAGTGCCGCACTGCATGGAGTACCGTTCCCAGTACGGACCTTGCGACGATTATGGGGTGCGCGCAGCAAAGGCGATCGAGGATGTGATCCTGCGCGAAGGTCCCGATACGATCGGCGCCATTGTGCTGGAACCCATTACAGCGGGCGGCGGGGTTATCACACCGCCGGACGGTTATTGGGAAACCGTTCAGGACATCTGCAGGAAATACGAGATCCTGCTCCACATCGACGAGGTTGTCTGCGGCCTCGGGCGTACCGGCACATGGTTCGGATACCAGCATTACGGCATCCAGCCGGACATCGTGACGATGGCAAAGGGCGTGGCGTCGGGCTATGCCGCCATTTCCTGCACGGTGACCACAGAGGACGTATTCAACCAGTTCAAGGCGGACCCGTCGGATCCCATGAGCTATTTCCGCGACATCTCAACCTTTGGCGGTTGTGCAGCCGGCCCTGCGGCGGCGCTTGAGAACATGCGCATCATCGAGGAAGAGAACCTTCTGGATAACGTCACCGCCATGGGTGAATACCTCCTGACACGGTTCAACGAGTTAAAGGACCGCCATGAGCTCATCGGCGATGTGCGCGGCAAGGGCCTGTTCTGCGGTATTGAGCTCGTGAAGGATCGCGAGACCCGTGAGCCGGTGCATGAAAGTATCACCCAGGCGGTTGTAGCTGACTGCATGGCCAACGGCGTCATCATCGGTGCGACGAACCGGAGCTTTGATGCTTACAACAATACGCTGTGCCTGAGCCCGGCCCTGATCAGCACACCGAAGGAGCTTGATGAGATTGTCGACGCAATCGACAACGCTCTGGAACGCGTTGCCGTCGACTGATCGTCCTCACAACACGATATTGAAAAGCCGCGGTTCTGCCGCGGCTTTTTTTGTTTGGCTCCCGAATGCGGCCCCGCAGCCATGTCAAATGCGGCGTATGAGGCTATAGTCCGCTGAAACTACGAGGGAATCGGATTGCCGATCAAATGGACACGACGACCATAGAAAACTGTACGCCATTTGTGCGTGTCGCTAGCATGAAACTGGCCATACCGTTTTACAGCAGTATCGGCTTCAAGGAGGACTGGCGCCGGCAGTTCGATTCCGCATTTCCTATTTTCTTGTCGGTGAGCCGCGACGGCGTTCGGCTCTTTCTTTCCGAACATGCCGGAGACGGCGTTCTTGGAACGCGACTGTTCCTCAACGTATCGGATGTCGACCATTTCCACGCCGAATGTGTCAGCAATGGCGTTTCAGTCGACGAAGCGCCCCAGGACATGGCCTTCGGCGTCCGGCAGATGAGCTTGCGTGACGTGGATGGGAACGTGCTGGTGTTTGCGACACCCCTGCCGCGCAGACTGTTTTAGCTCCGCATTATCAGAATATATGCGGCAGGTCGTGAAAGGCCGAATTCAGTGCCTTTGACCAGGCATCCGACAAACGCTCGAAATCCTTGTCGTCCGGTTCGATACGCCGGCGCTCTGTAATCTTCAGGGCGTCTGTTTCAATGATTGCAAGATCCAGCGGCATGCCGACTGAAAGATTGCTTCGCAGGGTGGAATCCATGGACACACAGGCGGCAAGCTTGGCCTTCTCCAGCGGTGTGTCCGGCGTAATCACGCGATCGAGGATCGGCTTACCGTATTTGTGCTCCCCGATCTGGAAGAACGGCGTGTCTCTGGTCGCCTCGATGAAGTTGCCAGCGGAGTAGACGAGAAACAGCCGGGTGGAGCCTCCCTTGCGCTGACCGGCAACCAGCACCGTTGCATCAAAGGACGCGCCCTGCGCTTCCATTCCTTCGCGGTGGCGCTCTTGTACGTCGCGCATCGTTTCCCCGACCATCTGGGCCACCCGGAACAGACTGTCCGCGTTGAGGATCGTTTCGCATTCGGGATCGATGGCGGCCATTTCGATGCGCTTTTCTAGCCGCGTAATGACCCCTTGGGTAATTGAGAGGTTTCCAGCGGTCATCAGCACCACGGCGCGCTCGTCGGGCACTTCCCAGGAATGCATCTTTCCGTACCGGGAAATATTGTCCAGACCGGCGTTGGTTCGTGTATCGGAGAGCAGCACCAGGCCGGCGTCCAACTTGATGGCAACACAATATGTCAACGGGTCTTCCTACTGCTGCTGGTTCTCGGAAACCGCGACATCAGCCGTCAATGTAATTTGCGATCCCCCAACGACATGACCTTTTATCGGAGTCGCATCATCCGCGTCCAGTCCGCATGCAATCCGTACATAATGATCGGTCGGCGAAATGCCGTTTGACGGATCAAGGCCCACCCAGCCGAAATTCCTGATATGGGCTTCCGCCCAGGCATGGGTCTCCAGAAGTTCATCTTCATCGTCAGCCGCCTTGAGATAACCGGTCACATAGCGGGCGGGCATCTCGAGCGAGCGGCAGGCCGCGATGAGAATATGGGCATGGTCCTGGCATACGCCGGCGCCGATTGCCATTGCTTCGGCCGCCGTGGTTTTGCTGTTGGTGGCCTCAGGCCGGTAGTCGACGGTCTCTCGGATCGCCGATGACAGGTCATGTACCGTCTTCAGCTCATCATCCTGGCGCGCTGCCTCGGCAAGCGCACGAATTGCATCGTCCGCCTGCGTCAACCGTGTCGATCGCATGAAGATGGCCGAAGGCGGTTTGCGTGGAAGATCGCGAATGATGCCGTTTTGGTCTTCGGTCACGATGACCCCTTCGGCAAGCACCTCAACGCTGGACACCTCCCCGTCGCTTTGCCACAGGCCGGTCTCGTCGCCGTAGCCGGTGATGTAAATCGGCTCGACCGGGTCGCCATTGACTGTCACCGACCAGTTTTCCACCAACTGCCCGTCATAGACAGACGGATAGAGTTTAAGCCGAAGGGAAACCCGCGCTGCCGCCGGTTCATAGGCATATTCGGATCTGTGACGTACGCTAAGCCGCATCAGCGTTCGCAGTCAGAAATGATAGGCATCCGACACCTCCTTGCTGATGCGCGCCGTCTTGGCGATCTGGTCGTTGATGAACTCGTGCAGCCCGTCGCTGAAAACCGCGTGAATATCGAGCCGGCTCAGCCGGTTCAGTTCGGCCCGGGCCGTGCGCTGGCAATTGTGAGCGCCGCCGTAGTTCTTTTCCAGCTTCGCAAGACAGCCGTCGATCTGGCCATAGCTGAAAGCGACCGAGCGGGGAAACGCCTGATTGAGCAGCAGGAAGTCGGCAATGTTCCAGGGAGCATAATCGCCGGCATAGTTGTGATGATAGGCGCGCAGGCCCGAGACGGCATGCAGCATCGACATCCACTGGTGATGGTCCCTGCCCCCGCCGACCACTTCGGTCTCCGGCAAAAGCAGGAAATATTTCACGTTCAGCAGGCGCAGTGTCATATCGGCGCGCTCGATATTGCTACCAAGGCGAAGGAAGAAATAGCCTTCCGTGCGCAGCATCGATGTCTCGACGGCGCCGCGAAAAATCGCCGCCTTGTTGCGCACCCATTCCAAAATCTGGACCAGCTGGCGGCGCGCGGTCTGCGTGTCCATCGATTCCAGATAACGCCAATCCTCGTTGAGACTTTCCCACATCTCCTGGGTGAGCGCGGTGCGCACGGCACGGCCGTTCTCCCGCGCCTTGGACAGGCAACCCTGTACGGCCGACGGACTTTCTGGATCGAGGATCAGCAGCGCAACGATATCGGCTTCCGTGATCGCCCGTTCTTCGGGAGGCGGCGTACCCGTGGCCTGCATCAAAGACGTCCATTCCGATTGCCCTTGCGTTCCGGGCAGCATGGCCATGCGCTGGCCCATTGAAATCATCCGCGCGGTCGCCTCGGCGCGCTCCATATAGCGGCCAAGCCAGAACAGACTTTCGGCGGCACGGCTCAACATGGCGTTATTCCCTCAAGACCCATGTGTCCTTGACCCCGCCACCCTGGCTTGAATTGACCACCAGCGATCCTTCCCTCAAGGCCACTCGCGTCAGGCCGCCGGGTACAAGCCTTATGTTCTTGCCGACAAGACAAAAGGGCCTGAAATCGACATGGCGACCGCAAAGATCACCCTCGTGCAATGTGGGTGCGGTCGATAGATCAAGCGTCGGCTGAGCGATGAACTCGGCCGGATCGGCGGCGATGCGCTTGCGGTACTCTTCGATCTCTTCTTTCGTGCTCTTCGGGCCGATCAGCATTCCGTAGCCGCCCGAACCGTGAACCTCCTTGACCACGAGTTCATGCAAGTTTTCCATCACATAGGAAAGCTCGTCTTTTTTGCTGCACTGATAGGTCTGGATGTTCTCAAGGATCGGTTCTTCGCCGAGGTAAAAGCGGATCATCTCCGGCACGTAAATATAGATCGCCTTGTCGTCGGCAACGCCGGCGCCGGGCGCAGAGCAGACATTCACATGTCCTGCCCTATAGGCATCAAAAAGCCCGGCCACTCCCAGCATGCTGTCGGGGCGGAATGTCAACGGATCGATGTAATCGTCATCAATACGCCGGTAGATCACGTCGACGCGCTGCGGACCGCGTGTCGTGCGCATCCAGACCTTGGCCTCGTCGACAAAAAGGTCTTGCGGCTCGACCAGTTCAATCCCCATCAGGTCTGCAAGGAAGGAATGTTCGTAATAAGCCGAGTTGAGCGAACCCGGCGTCAGCAGCACGACGGTTGGCTCGCCGTCACAGGAGGCCGGGGCAACCTCCTTGAGCGTGCGCAGCAACTCGTCCGGATAATGATCCACCGGCTTGACCGGGCCGCCACTGAAGATATCTGGGAACATGCGAGCCATGATTTCCCGGTTCTCCAGCATATAGCTGACACCGGACGGTGTCCGGCAATTGTCCTCAAGAACCTGGAAACTTCCCTCGCCGGTACGCACGATGTCAATGCCGACAATGTGGCTGTAAACGCGGCCCGGCGGCGCAAAGCCCACCATCTCAGGCAGGTAGGCCGTATTGCGATAAACCAGTTCTGCAGGGATGACACCGGCCTTGATGATCTCGCCGCGGTGGTAGATGTCATACAAAAAAGCGTTGAGCGCACGCGCGCGCTGACGGATACCACGGTCGAGCTGATCCCATTCGGAAGCCGCAAAGGCGCGGGGTATCAGATCGAACGGTATCAGCCGCTCGGGATCGCCGCCCTCGCCATAGACAGCAAATGTGATGCCGATTTTCCGGAAGATCGCTTCCGCCTCGTCACGGCGGCGGCCAAGGAGCTGCGTGCCTGTTTCTTCAATCCAGTCGGCGATGCGCCTGTATGGCGCACGCACACCGCCCGGTTCTTCCATCTCGTTAAACGGCACGCTCAGCCTTCTTGCTGTTTCCCCTCGCACTTTAGTGCTTAAAAGCGAGCCTAGCAAAAGTCTTCGCGATCAGGAAGACGCCAAGATGATTGAAAAATGCTTCACGTTCTCCCCGCCCCCGGGGAACAGAGCGGGCGCCCGGAGATGTTTCCGCGCGGGCTGCTAAACCAGCGCGCCCGATACGCGCCACTCGACGCCCGGCTTGTGATGGAAGAAGCCGTTGGAAAAGGGCACATCGGGTCCGCAGTCCTGCAATAGCCCATTTGCCTCTTCAGCGGTGATCTCATCATCAAGGACCGCGCGAAAGACCTTTGCGGCATGCATGGTCCCGGCACTATGCGGCGAAAGGCGGAAATGGCTGATGCCCAGTTCCATCAGTTCAGCGAGTTCGCAAACTAGATTGAGGCGGGTGTAGGACATGGTCTGGATGCCGTTGACCGTCAGGAAGGGCTGGCCGTCAAGGGTATTCAGTTCCATTCCGTCCGGATCAAGGTCGCAGATGAACTTGCAGCTGTCCTTGGTCCGACCGTGGGCGCGGGCGTGATAGCAGCGCGCCGAAAGGGCAAGCGGTATCCTGCCGAAGACTTGTGTTTCCAAGGTAACGCCGCGTTCCTGCGCGCGTGCCGTGAGCGCCGCGATACCCTCTTTCGGAAGCTCGGGCGACAGGCAGATATGGGTGGCGCCCTCGTCGGCAAGAGCGTCGAGGCTGTCTTCATTGTAGACATTCACGAAGGGTCCAATGACATGGGGTTTTCCCGAAAGGTGCCACAGGGCGGAGATGTCATTGACTTCGATCGCCGCATCGTTGTCTGTCGTTACGGCCTTGACCAGGCGCCTGTCGATCGCGCTGGAGACCTCCGCCAGGCTTGAAAAGTACACCTGTTTGCCGCCCGTTTTCAGCCGATCGACAACTGCATCGACATATTTATCGAATAACGGCGCCCGCTTCGAACAGACAACCTCACCGACATAGACCCTAGAGACGGGCGCCTCATCGGCGATCTCGAAATAAAAATCCCGCCACACTTCCGGCTGCCAGTTGAACAGAACCGGCCCGAGCGTCAGTTCACCTTGCATTGTCATCTCCAGGTTTTCGAGCGGAATGCGCCCTGTGTTTCGCGCTGGCCTTCGGTCAACGCGAGCAGATGGCTGACATCCGGTGTGCGGCCTGCGGCATAATCGTCAACCGCTCCCCGGAACGCCGATACGACAGAACGCACATAGGCGCGCGAGCGCTGCCGGCCCTCGATCTTCAAGGCCGTCACGCCGACCTGGACCAGATCGGCCAGGAGATGCGTCAGGTTCAGGCTGACAGGCTCCTCAAAGGCATAATAATGCTCGCGGTGTGGGGCACTGTAACGCCCTTTGCAGATGGTCGGATAACCGGCATGTTCACCCTGGGCGAAACGATCAATTGTCACATCGCGCAGGCTTGATGTGAGATTGCCTTGCCTGTCTTCTTCATAGTGGACGTCGCCCGCAGGCGAGCACACGCCGTCCAGATTGGTGGAACAACCGGTGACATAGTTCGTCAGGGCGCAGCGCCCCTCTGCCATCATGCCGATATTGCCGAAGACGAATGCCTCGATCTCGCAAGGTATCGCATCGTGTATCTGCTTGATTTCAGCGACGGTGAGGATACGCGGCAGGACGACCCGCTTGACATCGAACCGGTCACACCAGAACCGGATGGCTTCAGCCGACGATGCGCCGGCCTGAACCGACAGATGAATACGCTGCTGTGGATGGCGGGTACTGAGATAACGGGCCATGCCGATATCGGCGATGATAATGGCGTCCACGCCGCAAGCGACCGCTGCATCGACCGCCTCCTTCCATACATGGGTGCGGCCCGCCGTCGGAAAGGAATTGATCGCAGCAAGCACCTTGGCATCGCGCTCATGGGCGTAGTCCACGGCCTTCGCCATCTGTTCCGGCGTGAAATTGAGACCGGGGAAGTTGCGCGCATTGGTCGGCCCCTGGAAGCCGCAATAGACGGCATCAGCGCCCGCATCGACCGCCGTCCGAAGCCCGGCCGGCGTGCCGGCGGGACAAACGAGTTCCGGTGGCTGGATTGAGCTCATTTTCCATTCCTTCCGCTCACTGCATCAAGAACAACCCGGACTGGACGGGCAAGCGGACCGAAGCAGGACACCACATCTTCGGCCAGTGTGGTGTCGAGATCGTCCAGCGCGTTGCGAAGCGCTACCGAAGCTTCCGTGTCGCCTGAGATCGTCAGTTCACGGCTGAAAAACAGCGCATCGCTGTCCGTCTGACCGTCGATCATACGCAACAGCGTCGGAAACGAGCCGGAGATGCGGACATCACTGGGCGGCAACCGATGCCTGTTGAAGGCCTGAAGGCGCGGCGCAGTCCCATCCGGTTGCAAGAGCAGAACCAGCGGCAGGCCGCGTGGATCTATCAGGAAACGTTTCTTCTGGCTGTCGCCAAGCCGCTCAAAAAGATCCGGATGCTTGCGCGCGACAGTCGTTACGATATGGCGAAGCAAGGGCTGGAGGACAAAGAGCGGCAAAGGGAGGAATAGTCCCTGTGCGGGTGGACCGGATCCATGCATTCGAACCGGATTTTTGCCGGGACCGGCCGATTCTCGATTGTAGGTCATGGACCGGTTTTAGGGACGCTCTGCGACGGCAGACTTGATTTATGTCAAGCGGTAACAAATTTGCTCCGGCTTGCAGGCAGCTCCGACCCAATGTGCCCGAGGACTAAAGGTCGACCCTGATTTTTCCACCGGCTTCAGCGGCTCTGGAGCAGCACAGGATGACGCGGTCCTTACGCTCTTTTGCCGACAAGACGTGGTCCCGGTGCTCCACCTGGCCATCAACAAGCGTGGCAGCGCAAACACCGCACAACCCGTCTGTACATTTGACGTCGACATGGATCCCGGCGTCGTTCAATGCGTCTGCCGCCGTCTGGTCCGCTGTTACAACCAACTCGCGCCCGGAACGCGCCAGTTCCACGGTGAAGTCGTGATTGACGTAATCTGGCGTTTCCGGGACGGAGAAGTACTCCTTCAAAAGCGCCTCCTCCGGCCAGCCCTTGGCGGCGGCCACATCGAAGACCCCATCCATGTAGCGATCGGCTCCGCAGGTATAGAGCCTGAAACCGTCCCGGAATTGCGGCACAAGTTCACTTAGCCTGGCACGCCGTCCCTCGCCTGAAAAATGAAAAAAGACGCGCTCCGACCAGGGCATTGATTTCAACTCATCTGCGAAACCGCACTGCTCCGCGGACTTTGCGCTGTAGTGCAGAATAAACTCCTTGCCGAGCGCATGCAGCCGGTGGGCCATGGTCATCAGCGGAGTTACGCCAATTCCCCCGGCCATCAAGAGGGAAAACTGCGCTGTCTCGTCCAGAGGGAAGTGGTTGCGCGGCTTGGAGATAAAGATCCGCCTGCCCTCCTTGAAGACACGGTGCATCAGCAGCGAGCCGCCCCGCCCTTTTTCCTCCCGTTGGACGCCCAGGACATACTTATCTGCATCGGCGGGATCGCCAGCGAGCGAATATTGCCGCTGATATTCGGGCGCGATGACCACATCGACATGGGCACCGGCCTCCACTTTCGGCAGAGGCTTGCCGTCGGCACGCTCGAGTTCAAAGCGCACGATGTCCGGCGCGGGGTCCGTGCGCCTGGAGACGACAACAGGAAAGACCTCCGGGTCGGCGGAGGGCGGCTGCGCCTTTGGCGCAAGGCCCTCAGTCTCGCCTTTCGACAGTTTTTCGCGATAGGCTTCAGGTGTCAGCAAGGAGCGGTAGCGTTCGATACCGGTTTCCCGATCAAGCGGATGCGTCACGGGATAAGGCGGCGGCATCATGTCCGCCGGGTAGACCGCAAGGGTCTGATCGGCATAGTGAAGCTTCAGGTCCTTTGACAAACCGCGTTCGTTGACGGCCGCGGCAGGCACATAGCGGCCGGCTTCAACATTCAGTTCTATATCCCACCACCACTTTTTGACCGGATTGATTTCACCTCTGCCAAGCCGGTCATCGAGGGCTGCCAGTGTCTTGGCACTCGCCGGTGCATTGATCGCAAGCCAGCGGAAGGCTTCGTCGGCAAACAACCCCTCCAGGTTCCAGGGGCAGGTTTTCATGCAGCGTCCGCACATGCCGCCGGCTGCATTGGTGATACGGTAACGGGCGCATTTTTCCGCATCGGACTTCCAGATCTCATAGCCGTTATACATCAGCTTCGGACCCGCGGTGATTGCCCCGGACGGGCATTCACGGGCACATTTGTTGCATGAGTTGCAGAAGTGCTGGAGACCGAAATCGATTGGCTTGTCATGCACCATCGGCATCGAGGTGGTGACGACCCCGGATTTCAGGCGCGGCCCCAAAAACGGGTTGAGGATGACTTCGCCGATCCGGCTCACCTCGCCAAGCCCGGACAGCAACAGCAAGGGTGGCTGCAGAACGTCGCCATCCAGCACCGAGTGCACCCTTGCGGAATAGCCAAGCCGCCTGACCTGCTCGCCGATCACGCCGCCGAGAAGCGAAAACCGCAAATAGGCGCGCATGGACTGGGCAACGGAAATCCAGTCGTCTCCACTGGCGCCTTCCATTGTGTCGAAGCCCTGGTCGAGAAGCAGCGAAACACCATTGTCGTGATAGGGCTCAATCGGGTTGCCGCCGGCATCATGGGAATAATAGGCCCAGTCGGGTACGCGGCTCAAACCAACCGCATCCGCTGACAGATAGTAGGACGCCGCCTTGAGATTGTCGGCATTGCGTTGCGGATCGTGCGTGTCCGGAGAAACCGGCCCGCGTGCCTCCCCGAACTGCAAAAGAAGAAGGGCGCCCAGGGCCCGGCGCGCGCAGGCGCCAATTGGGCTCTTCATCACATACATTCCGCCTTTCGCACCCTCCTGGACCTTGCGGCCGATGTCGCCGAAAAGCGCACGAGCGAAGAAATCTGCTCTTTTGGGAAAGCGCGGAACGCGCTCCTCATCGATAAAGGTGGTGGGTTTGTCGGTCCGCTTGATTGTCTCAAAAGGATGCGGCCCCATGCGAAAGTCACGGTCCTTGTAGGGTGTTGCCGTACCTGCCCGGCGCTGTGTTCCGCGGCCCATCCACCAGTCAGGACCGTGGGAGCGCCAGCCGGCTCGCCCGGCATCGGCCCCAAGGGGCAGGTCCTCATCCAGATCGAGGGTTGTCGTAACAGCGGCCAGACCGAAGCGGGAGCCCACAAACGGATTGATCAGCGCTGCGGTCTCGCCTGCACCTTGAACCGCACACAGGCCGGATGAGACGGCAAGCCGGCCAAGATCGACATCACTTGTCGTTGCCGTGTGCGCGCGCGCCTCATGTCCCAGCATCCGGATATAATTTGCGATCACAACCGCCACGTTGGAGGTCAAGAGCGCGGCGCGTTCGGCCTGCGTATCAACAAACCATTCGGTGCCCGCCTCGTCCGGCTTCGGATCGCGCGTGTATTCGACAAGAAACATCAGGGCGTGGGTGTGATGGGCGACCGGTCCCAGCTCCTCGCGTGCCGATTCCAGAACATCCGCGTAAATCGCATCCACTCCGGAGGCAAAACTCTTCGGCTGCCCTGCTTCCAGTTCTTCCTTCAGGTCGGCGACCATCGGATTGCGGATCGGTTCGGCGAGAAAATGCGCGGGCCCAAGCTTTGCAATGCCGACCATCGACGCGTCAAAATAATAGGCCGCAGCCTTCATGTGATCCGCACGCTCGCGCGGATCGGTCGGGATTTCCGCCGTTTTATGGACAATCCTGCCGTCACGCACGGTATCGAGCATGCCCTGAAACCTGGCCATTGCGTGGGCGAGCGAAGCGGATGGATGGCGCGAAAAATCCAACGGCCGCATGGACGGGACCGCAGACAAATCGGGCTGCGTCTCATTCCGTCTCAGCTTTTCAAGTGGAAACGGGCCAAGATGGAACGGACGGTGCTTTGCCGAAAAGAAGTTCACACTCATGATCCTAAAGGCGCTCGAGTTCGCGCGTTTCGCCGGACGACAGCACATCGATATTCCGCAGCAGGATATTGAGGTCGGCATCAGCGATTTTTGACGTGAAATGGTCGTTGAGCCATTCGACATGAACCCGGCACTGCTCCATGACATCTCGCCCTTTGTCGGTCAGCCTGATTTCGATGCCCCTGCCATCACCCGAGGCGGGCTGCCGGATAATCAGCTCCATTTTTTCCATGGAGCGCAAGGCGCGCGACACTGCCGAACGCGCGACGCCGACATAAGACGCAAGCTCCGAAGGCGTATGGACCCCCTCCAGGCCGACACCGCTCAGGACACACCACATAAGACGCGTCACGCCATAATGGCTGATTTTTTCTTCAAGCCGCGCCTCCATCAGGCGTGCGAGCCGCGAGACCTTGTAGCCAAGCCGACCATGCAGACGATAGTTACACCCCATGTGCCTTCTCTTTCGACCATGCAATCCATATAATTAACTGTGTCAATTATATAGTTATCATTGTTAACTTCAAGACGCTTCAACCGGGCACATTGTCGGTTTATGTACAAGGCTGCATAAAACGGGGACCAGACCATGAATGACGCAGACATCTTGATTGCCGGAAGCTTTTCACAATCAGCCGAGGAGATGTTTTCCAAGTCTTTTGTCTGCCATCGTCTCCTTCAGGACGCGGATATCCAGTCACTACCGGTGGGCGTTGCGGAAAAGATTCGCGCGATCGCGGCCGCTCCAAACGCCTCAGTGCATAGCAATCTGATCAAAAAGCTCCCCGGCCTTGAGATCATTGCGAATTTCGGTGTCGGTTACGACAATATCGATGTCAGCTATGCCGCAAGACACAAGATCATCGTCACAAACACCCCGGATGTCCTGACCGAAGAGGTTGCCGACGTAGCAATCGGCCTCATGATCATGACCGCGAGGGAGTTGTCCGCCGCCGAACGATGGCTGCGCGACGGCAATTGGAACGGCAGCTACCCGCTCACTCGCGGCACCTTGCGATCGAAGCGCCTGGGCATATTCGGCCTCGGGCGTATTGGCCTTGCCATCGCGAAGCGGGCCGAAGCAATGAATATGGAAATCTGCTACCACAACAGAAACCGCGTACGGGACGTGCGCTATCCCTATTGCGCCAGCCTGCGCGAACTTGCATCTCACTGCGACATTCTGCTTTGCGCCGCCCCCGGGGGAGATGCAACGCGGCGGGCCATCGGATCGGAGATATTCGAGGCGCTCGGCCCCGATGGCATCTTGATTAATATCGGCCGCGGATCGACCGTTGACGAGACGGCCCTTATCAAAGCGTTGAAAGACGGCACGATCATGAGCGCCGGGCTCGATGTTTTCCACGACGAACCGCATGTGCCGGAAGACCTCCTGACAATGGACAATGTGGTTCTGCTTCCCCACGTTGCGTCCGCATCTCAGTTCACGCGTAATGCGATGGGAAAGCTGCAGGTTGACAATCTGGTGTCCTGGTTCCGGGACGGCTTACCGCTGACACCCGTGCCGGAAACGCCCTGGCCCAGGCCTTGAACTTTTCGCATCCACCAGGAGGAGAGCAGCCATGACCCCTACCCCCTACCTGTTTTTCAATGGCGAATGTGCACAGGCAATCGCCGCCTATGTGGCTATTTTTCAGGCAGAAATACTGGAGCAAATGCCGGCATCCGACATGCCGCCGGACTTTCCCGTCCCCGAAGATAGAAAAGACTGGATCATGCATGCGCGCCTCAGGATCGGAGACGGCCATATCATGGCCTCCGACAACATTGCGGGTGACAGTCAACCCATGGCCGGCTCATCCGTCCTGCTGAGTTTCCCGACCGCTGCAGAGGCAAAAACTGTATTTGACAAGCTCGCCGATGGCGGCACCGTGGACATGCCCTGGGCGCCCACATTCTGGAGTGCCGGTTTCGGAACGCTGACGGACCGATTTGGCATCAGATGGATGATTGGCTGCGACGAACAGCCCGGCGCCTGAGTGGCCGAAGACCCGGAACCCCATATCCTGGAAAGACCAAAAAAGGCAGGACCAGCCCGTTGAGGCGTATAACGGCTGACCCTGCCTTCTATTTGCCGAACGAAGTCTGGGCGTAGACCTCGCGCAACCGACAAATCATTTAACAGGACGATCGCCATCCCCTGCGGCTCACGTCCCAAAGCGACGCGCACGACTATGCCGCCTCTCATACCCGTCCATTGCAGCGCCACCACCGAAAGGAAATCCGGTCGTGACTTAGGCACGAATCGACAGCCCGTCATCGTGAGCGACAGACGGAAATTAGGGGACCGCCACAGCGGGCTCAATCACCCGAATGGGTGACAGGAAACTCCTAACACACTCGTTTGCTTGAGAAATCACTTGCCCCCAATAGTGGCAAAACCGCCGCAATTTGAATAAGACTAGCAGAACGCAAGTTGGTGCCTGCCGGCATCACGCAGGGGACAATCGCATGACGCAAGCCGAGGCGCCGGTTGACGACAGGCTGATCGAAATCAGGATCGCCCAGCAACTGCTTACCCGCTCACCGATCGCAACAACATCCTCTTTTCTGTTCGCCTTGCTGTGCGTTACTCTGCTTCACGACAGGGTACCGACAGACATCGCAGCCGGCTGGCTGGTCTCGGTTTTTGTCGCCGGCTGCCTGCCTTTCGCATATATGGCCGTGCAAAGACGTCATCCGTTCAGTCGCTCGAATATTCGCACATATCTGTTTTTCAACACGCTCAATGCCCTCATATCGGGCCTTGTATGGGGTATCGGGATGTCGGCGCTGACCGATACATCGTCCGCCCCCTCGATCGCCAACAGTTTTCTTGCAATTTTGGCCTACTCAACGGCCGCCGTGGTCAGCCATGGCGCCTTTCCACGCTCCTATGCCGCTGCGGCAGGTTCGGCACTTCTCATTTACGGATCTTTCCTCATCGTTTCAGCGCCCGCCCCCGAATGGCGCTTCGGCTTTGTATCGGTCATCATGTTCCTTCCGTACATGCTGATTGCGCGCAACATCCATCGCACCACGGTATCGGGTCTGGTCTCCCGGCAGCGACACGATGACATGGTCGAGACCCTGAGACAGCAACGCGATGCCATCGAGAAAATCAACGACGACAAAACCCGGTTTCTCGCGGCCACAAGCCATGACCTCGCGCAACCCTTGCATGCGCAGGGCAATTACATTGCCGCCTTGCACCGAAAGCTGACACAGCCCGATCAATATGAACTGCTGCAAAAGATCGAAGCCAGTTGGAGAAGCATGGGCAGCATGCTTGAAGGGCTGGTCGATATTTCCCGGCTTGAGACTGGAAGCGTCGTGCCCAACATCGTGCCCGTGGAGCTGTCAGCACTGGTCTTCGAAATTGTCGACGAGTTCGCGGAGGTTGCGGACCAGAAACAAATCCAGTTGAGTGCGGATACCTATAAGGCGGTCACCGATACCGACCCTTACCTTTTCAGCCGGGTCCTGCGAAACGTTGTTTCCAACGCCATCAAGTTCACACCACCTCATGGCCGGGTTATTGCCCGGTTCCGGCAAGACGGCGAAGACATCGTGTTCGACATTCAGGATACCGGTATCGGCATCCCGGCTGACAAGATCGGACAGGTCTTCGACGAATATATCCAACTACAAAATGATGAGCGAGATCGCACCAAGGGACTTGGGCTCGGCCTGTCGATCGTCCGCCGGCTGTGCAACCTGCTCGAAATCGACCACCAGCTCGTATCACACCCGGAAAAGGGTAGCTGCTTCACCTTCCGCCTGCGGCAATCACGATCCATTCCGGAAACAACAGCATCAAAAAGTGAGCAGCGCGACGCCTTGCGCATGAGCGTCCTCGTGGTGGATGACGAGCGTACCATCCTGGACAGCATGTCGGTGATCCTTTCGGACTGGGGCTGTGAAGTGTTTTGCGCGCCGTCGGTTTCGCAGGCGGTCGAGCTGGTCAAAACCTTGAACCTCTCGCCCGATGTCCTGATAACGGATTTGCGGTTGCCGGGAACTGTCGGCGGCAGCCAACTTGTCGACCTCATCCGCACGACTGTAAAACGAAACCTTCCCGCTATCATCATGACCGGTAATATCAAGGGCGTCAGCAAGAGCGACCTGCCCTCAGACGCCCTTTTGCTGACAAAGCCGGTCGACGCGGGAACGCTCTATCATGAGCTGTCGCAAATCAACGCCTGCGGATCAGATGTAGCGTAAGGTGCCTGCACCAGCCCGCATTCCGGCACATCGGGCTTAATCAATCAGTCCGAGTGATTGCGCCCTTCGAACACAGGCCGCCCGCGTGTTGACGTCGAGGATCTGAAATATTCTTTTGACATGGGTCTTGATCGTGTTCTCGCTGACCTGGAGCACCCCCGCCACGCGGCGGTTTGAGTACCCCTCCGAAACCAGCTGGAGCACTTCAAGCTGACGTTGGCTGAGCTTGACCGATGTCTCATCCGCCCCTTGTCTCATCGCGGCCGGAGAGCGGCTATTGTGTTCATAAATATCCCACAGCTTCGGCGGCAGAAATATGTCACCGGCAAGAACAGTGTCCAACGCTTCGTCAAGCATGGCCGACGAGGCGGTTTTCGGGATGAAACCCTGAGCACCAAGGCGTAAGGCCTCTTCCACCGGCGGCGCTGTGCTGATGCCCGAGATGATGAGCACAGGCATGCGGGCACCGCGTGCGCGCAATGCCTTTACGAACGCAATGCCATTGATGCTGTCCATGATGAGGTCGGAGATCACGAGGTCGAACCGCCTGCCCTCCTCAAACATGCGTAACGCTGTGAGAGGCGATGCGATGGATGTGCACCTATAATGATCGCCGATCCCGCTAATCAGCCCTGCGAGCCCATCTGCAAACATCTGGTGATCATCTACGATCACGACTTCGACCGGTTTCGCCATCAAATCGGTTTTCCCTGCCCCGCCCCCGTAGTCGCATGTTTGTAGGCCACGGTCAAAGCCGTAAAACTGCGGTAGAGCGCAGCTAGGCGACGGCTTTCAATCACGGAAAAGGCAGACAGTTTTCTCTTCGGTCTTAACCTAAAATAAGCGCTCTTGTGCTACCCAAAGGGACAAAATCCGACATCAAAGCCGCAATCATCGGCAAATCAAACGCATGACCATCTAAGAAAGATGAATACTTCGAACGCATCCCAGGAACGGCATAACCTGTCCATCCTCACCGGTCAGGGCACGCTCTCCACCATCGCGTGGACGATGGCAAACCCATCCATCGTGCTGACATATATCGCGATCTCACTGGATCTTCCGGTTCTTCTTGCCGGATTGCTTGTCACATTCAGCCAGGCCGCACGGCTTTTTACCGCCACATTCGGGACGCCCGTCGCAGAAAGGCGCATTCAGAAGAAACGAGATCTTGCCATAACCGACATGGCCTTGGCTTTCAGCTTCATCGTTGCATTGACAGCAGCGGCTTTCGGCACTCAGACCATCGTCGCCATATCATTTATCCTCTGCATATTGATTGTAGGGGCCGCTTCCGAGTATCAGGCCATTATCACCGCTGGATTTTATGGCAACGTTCTGAATTCAAATTCGCGCAATATCCTCATGTATTCGGTGATGACGCTCGGAGGTATTCTTGCATCCGGTCTGGCCTGGTGGGCGCATCGTGCGTTCTTCCATGACCCGCCGTTCGAGCGCCATGTCGTCCTGGTCTCGATCGGTGTCGTGTGTTTTGTTGTCGCCAGCATCGTCATCCTGCTGGTTCGTGAATACACCATCCGGTCCGAGCAGGAAGACCACCACGGGCACCAGCCGCATCAAAGACGGTCTTTCATCGCAATTGTGGAAACGCAGCTACGCGACGTCTACGACAAATTTAGCCTCCTCCTGACCATGGAATGGTTCCGCAGCTATTTAAGGATCCGGCTCGCTTTGCTGACGGTTGAGTTGTCAGTTCCGTTTTATGCGATCCTGGCTGCACTTTCGCACCATGAATCTCCAAAAGGGCTTGCCGCACTGATTATATCCTCGGCGACCGCGCTCATCGTATCGGGCCCGCTTTGGGGCGCTATCGGCACCAAATCGACCCGATTGGTCATGGTCCTCGGAGCCATGATGGCAGCGTCGGCTGGCCTGCTGCTGATCGTGGATCATTTCATCCAGCTTGCAAGCGCTCCCTATATCCACGCAGTCGCGCTGTTTCTCGTTACAATTGCGGTTCGCGGCGTTACCACGGCACGCTATCTCTATTTCATTGATATCGCACCGGAAAAATATGTTGTTACGGGTATTGGAGTTTCGAAGGTCGCCGTTCGGATCGTTGGTATAGGCCTATCGTTCGTATTGGCATCCGTTGCCCATATCCAGCACGTCCTTTGGGCGATCCTTGCGCTCGCGCTGATCAACGGTGTTACCGCGATACTGGCCATGCGCGCGCCGGAGGCGCCAAGAAACGGTGAAACGGCCAACGCCTAGAACGCTTGCGCGCTGGCCCGGGCCCAGTGATCCGCATAGGCAGGGTTGATTTTCTTGCCCAATAATTCGCCTGGCTCAAGCAACGGATAGATTTCGTCATAGGCGCGCTCGGTTTCATCGGCCACACGCTGATAAATCAAGTCGGGTGAAAGCTGCGCCGGCGAGGTCAGACCCATGGCTCCGACAAGGTCAAGGAAACTCTCGATCGTTGCGTTGTGGAAATTGGCGACACGTTTCTGCCGGGAACGAATGTCGACGGCCTTTGCACGTCTCCGGTCCTGCGTCGCAATGCCGGTCGGGCAGGTGTTGGTGTTACAACGCACAGCCTGAATACAACCAAGCGCAAACAGCATGGGCCGGGCCACGTTGCACATGTCGGCTCCAAGCGAAATCTTCTCGACCATGTTGAAGCCGGTGACAACTTTACCGCTGGCAATGAGGCGCAGTTCGTCCCGTAAGGAAGCCCCGACGAGACAGGACTGGACAAAAGACAATCCCTCGTTGATTGGCACGCCCAACCGGTCGGTGAATTCAAACGGGGCAGCTCCCGTTCCGCCTTCCGCCCCATCGACCGTGATAAAATCAGGCAGGATACCGGTCTCCAGCATCGCCTTGACGATACCCATGAACTCATGCCGCCTGCCGATGCAGAGTTTGAAGCCAATCGGCTTGCCACCGCTCAGCTCGCGCAGCCGCGCCACCCATTGCAGCAGCCCCTCGGGCGTGGAGAAAGTGGTGTGAGCCGGCGGCGAAATGACATCTTGGCCCATAGGCACGCCACGAATGCGGGAAATCTCCTCATCCACCTTGGCGGCGGGAAGGACACCGCCATGGGCGGGCTTGGCACCCTGGGACAGTTTAATCTCAATCATCCGCACAACTTCGTTGTTTGCGATACCGACGAACTTGTCCTCGTCAAATTTGCCCTCCGGCGTGCGGCAACCGAAGTAACCGGTGCCAATCTGGAAAATAATGTCGCCGCCGCCCGCCAGATGGTAGGGGCTCAGCCCGCCTTCGCCGGTATTGTGGGCAAAGTTCCCCCGACGCGCGCCGGCATTAAGGGCGTGAATCGCCGTCGGGCTGAGCGCGCCGAAGCTCATTGCCGAAATATTGAGGCGTGAGGCGGAATAGGGTTTCTTGCATTCGGTTCCACCGACAACGATACGCGCCTCACTGTCCGGAACTTCTTTCGGAGCCAGAGAATGGCTTGCGCGGATAAAGCCGACATCCATCAGATCCCTTTGCGTGCCGAAGGGCTGGGTGTCCACGGCCGCTTGTGCCCGCGCGTAAACGAGATGCCGCTGCAGACGGTTATAGGGTTTACCGTCCTCATTACTCTCAATGAAGTACTGGTGAATCTCAGGACTGATGAACTCAAGCGCATAGCGCAGATGACCAATCACCGGATAGTTGTGGAGAACGTTGTGGCCCGCCCAAAGGATGTCATAGATGCCGATGAGGATCAGCGGCACGACGATGACGAGGGCCCACAAGATCGGCGGCCAGGCAAATGAAACCAATCCGATAACGACCAGCGCGACGGCTGAAACGATATAGAAGACTGTCCGCATCATGGCTGGTTCCTTTCGTCCTTGCGCAACTCTACCCGTCGCTCAAAATGACGATCAAGGAGTAATCTGCGCAAAACACATCTATATCCGACGATTGTAGCGCGTTGCGCCCGCCGGATGGACGTGTCCTGTCGCATTTGTCTCCATATTGCCTGCTAAGCACCACAATGCCGGCCCACTTTGGCCGCGAATCTGCATTTCCTGTTGATTGTTGATTTTGCGCTCCGGACAGGCCCGTGGCCGGTAGCCGCCGATCAGCACACACAAACGGCAGGAGTGAAAAAATGTTCACCAAAAACTTACAAACAGTTCTGGCTGCAACGATTGCGGCAGCCTTTTGCACGGGCGTTGCCGGAGCGGCGGACACACCTCTACAGGAGATTGCTCCGGCACCGGCACCGGCGGCCAAGCAGCACTTCACCAAAATCGGCGTCCTGAGCTGCACAAGCAATGGCGGCATCGGCTATGTCATCGGTTCATCCACCGATCTGTCATGCTCATTTCGCAGTCGCAGCCAAAGCAGCGACTTCGAATACTATTCCGGTTCAATAACAAAGGTCGGGCCGGACATCGGCTTCAAGCGCAGCGAGCGGGTCATATGGGCCGTTTATGCACCGACTTACCAGGTTCCCCGGGGTCGGCTGGACGGGACCTATGTGGGCGTTTCAGCGGCGGCAGGACTTGGCATCGGCGTCGGCGCAAACGTGCTGGTCGGCAATCTGAAGAACAATCTCAATCTTGTTCCGGTCAGCGTGAGCGGCAATATCGGCCTTAACGCATCAGCCGGCATCGGCGCGCTGACACTGTCGAGCAGCACCGCATCGCGCTGATGGAGGTTTTGGTGTGAAGCCGGTCGCACACCATGTGTCCGGCTTCATACGGCCCCTGTCGCGTAGTCAGCCAAGCCGTTTCAAAACGCTTTCGCACCAGGTAATCCAACCCTGCTCGTACTGGATACCAAGTTCGAGTCCCATCAGCTTGCCCAGGTCTTCCGGCCCGGGCTCTCCGTCGCTGAAACGCACGTCGCGGATATGAAAATACTGCTCGAGCTGCTCTTTGTGCACTTTGAGGCGTCCGCAAATCTGTTGACGCAACGCATCGCGATCCACGTGTTCGATTGCCTGCAGACGCACCAGCAAGTCGTCCTTTATCAAAGGCGGGCCGACCGGCTCCCTTGACCACTCTTTCAGGGCCCGCCTGCCCGCTTGGCTTATGCTGTAGACAATACGGTTTGGTTTGCCGGACTGTATTTCTTCGCTCGACGTCACGTATCCCTTTTCGCCAAGCTTCTTCATTTCACGATAAATCTGCGGGTGGGTCGCGCGCCAGAAGAAGCCGATCGAGGTATCGAAGAACTTGGCAAGGTCATAGCCGGACATCGGCCGCTCGGTGAGACAGACCAGAATGGCGTGGGATAAGGCCAACAGGCAAACTCCATTTTCTCTTGTCACACCTATTAAACTTTGCATATATGTGTCAACGCACATATGAAGCGCTGTGATGATACGGTTAAGGGAGGATCACCATGTCAGCACCGCCCGGACTGAACCCGGCAGCCCGCACATCACTCGATCTTTGGCACGATATGCTGCTTGGCGCAGATATGCGCCGCCTTGGCGATATCACGTCCGATGCGGTTGTTTTCCGCTCACCCGCCTTCTTCAAGCCCTATCACGGCAAATCCGCCTTTGTATTTATCATCAGCGCTGTCTCTCAGATTTTCGAGGACTTCCGCTATCACCGGCAGTTCGCATCCAGTGACGGAATGAATGCCGTCTTGGAATTTGAAGCGCGCATCGGTCAAAGAAGCCTGAAAGGCATCGACATGATCCGTTTCGACGAAGACGGGCTGATCGCTGAATTCGAAGTCATGATCCGGCCGGCCAATGCGCTGGCGGCTCTGGCCGAAAAAATGAGCGAGAAGGCAGGTGCAGGTCTTGCTGAATACCGCGCCGTGACCGGCCGATAACTCGAAGCTGAGCAATTTTGAACGAGGACTACCCATGACGCACTACCCTCATATTTTCACGCAGCTCGATCTGGGCTTTACGACACTGCCCAACCGCATCCTCATGGGGTCGATGCATACGGGTCTGGAAGACCGCAAGGCGCATGAGCGTGTGGCCGCCTATTTCGCGGAACGGGCGCGTGGAGGCGTCGGGCTCATGGTAACCGGCGGCGTTGCGCCGAATGAAGAAGGCGCCGCCCTTCCCGGCGCTGGCAAGCTGTCAGTGATGGATGAAGTGGCGGAACACGTGCCGACCACTGAGGCTGTTCATGCAGAAGGCGGAAAAATCGCCATGCAGATCCTGCATTCGGGGCGTTATGCCTATCACAAGGGCGGAGTATCGGCATCGGCCATCAAATCTCCGATCTCTCCCTTTGCGCCCATCGAACTCGATGAAGCCGGCATTGAAAAGCAGATCGCCGATTTTGCAAAATGCGCGTCGCTTGCCCGTGAGGCCGGATATGACGGCGTTGAGATCATGGGGTCCGAAGGCTATTTCATCAATCAGTTCCTCGTTACCCACACGAACAAACGTGAAGACGATTGGGGCGGCAGTTATGCAAACCGCATGCGTTTGCCGGTCGAGATCGTCAAACGCGTACGCAAGGCCGTCGGAGAAGACTTCATCATCATCTACCGGCTCTCGATGATCGACCTGGTGCCCAATGGTTCGACATGGGAAGAAGTCGTTCAACTGGCGAAAGCCATCGAGGATGCTGGTGCGACCATCATAAACACCGGTATCGGCTGGCACGAAGCACGCATTCCGACCATCGCAACGTCGGTGCCCCGGCGCGCCTTTACTTGGGTGACGAAAAAGCTGATGGGCGATGTATCGATACCGCTGATCACGTCAAACCGCATCAACTCGCCGGAGGTTGCCGAACAGGTTCTTTCGGATGGATGCGCCGACATGGTGTCGATGGCACGGCCTTTCCTTGCCGATTCCGAATTTGTTAAAAAGGCAAAGGAAGGCCGATCAGACGAGATCGCGCCCTGCATCGCCTGCAACCAGGCCTGTCTGGACCACACATTCCAGATGCAGCTTTCGACCTGTCTTGTTAATCCACGTGCCTGCCACGAAACCGAATTGAACTATCTGCCGACCGACAACCCGCGCAAAGTCGCGGTCGTCGGCGCAGGTCCGGCCGGACTCTCGGCGGCAATCGTCGCAGCCGAGCGCGGTCACGAGGTGACGCTGTTCGACAGAGCCGAGGAGATTGGCGGCCAGCTCAACATGGCCAAGAAGATACCCGGCAAGGAAGAATTTTTCGGCTTGGTCGATTACTACAAACGCCAGCTTGAACTCAAACAGGTGCGCACCGTGCTTGGACAGTCTGTCGACCCCGACACCCTTGCCGACAAGGGTTTTGACGACGTGATTGTCGCGACCGGCGTTCTGCCGCGCGATCCTGAAATCCCAGGTCAGAACCATCCGAGCGTGCTGAGCTATATCGAGGTCCTGCGGGACGAAAAGCCCGTCGGCAAGAAAGTCGCGGTGATCGGCGCCGGTGGCATCGGCTTTGACGTGTGCGAGTTCCTTGCCCACGAAGGCGAGTCGCCAACCGAGGATCTCGACCTTTGGAAAAAGGAATGGGGTGTCGGCGATCCGTCCCAATCACGTGGTGGCTTGAACCCTCAGGGCGCGCAACCGGAAGCCTCACCACGCGAAATCACGCTGCTGCAACGCAAGTCGAAAAAACACGGCGCCACGCTCGGCAAGACAACCGGCTGGATCCACCGGGCGGCACTGGCGATGAAAGACGTGCATATGCTCGGTAACGTCAACTACGAGGAAATCAGCGACAAGGGATTGCGCATCTCATTTGGCGAAGAGCGGCGCGACCCGCGGTGGCTCGACGTCGATACGATTGTCATATGCGCCGGCCAGCTTTCGGACACAGGTCTTGCTGAAGCCCTGGAGGCGCGCGGTGTTGCCAGCCAGATCATTGGTGGCGCATTCAAGGCCGGCGAACTCGACGCGAAACGCGCAATCGATCAGGGCAGCCGGGTGGCGGCAGCACTTTAGAACCTATCCGGTTCAGACCTGATGAAAGCCGTGTTTGCGCAAGAGTGAGATCATCAGCGACTTGGCGGCGATACGGTGATCACGGTGGATACGGCGGGCCAGCGGGCCGTCCCCCTTCTCAAGCGCATCGATCAGCGCCAGGTGATCCGCATTCGATTTTTGTGGAGCCGGACGTATGTAAAGGGTCAGTGCACGTGCGCGCCGCACCTGATCATTGAAATTGGCGATGACCGATTTCAGGCGTTCGCTGCCTGAGAGGTCCAAGAGCCTGCTGTGAAAGTCTTCATCGGCTTTGGCCCATGCCTCGCGGTTATCGGCCTCCAGTGCCGTTTCCATGCGCCGGGACGCCTCGCGCAAAGGCTCAAGCATAACAGGATCGTCACAGCGTTCGGCGACACGCTCAGCCGCCAGGCACTCCAGTTCCGTCAGGATCTGATAGATTTCTTCCATATCGTCCGGCGAAATCGACAGAATTCGAACGCCGCGGCGCGGCCTGACTTCGACAAGTCCCTGCGCTTCCAGCATCAGCGTCGCTTCGCGCACCGGTGTGCGCGACATGCCAAGCATTTCCGCCAGTTCGGTTTCAAGATAGCTGGAGCCGGCGGGCAGTTCGCTGGAGACGATCATGCGCTTCAACTCAGACACGGCGCGCTGTGTCTGCGATTGCGCTTTTGGCTCCTGAGTGACTGCCTGCTCGCTCTGCTGCATTGTCTAAAGGTTGATCCGCTTTCCGGTTTCGTTCGACCTGTAAACCGCTTCGACCAATTTGATGTTCCGGAGATAATCCTCCGCCAGATTCTCGATCGGTGTGCCGCTTATCAGCCCTTGGATAACATGTTTTTGCAAGGCGTGGACGCAATCGCCGCCAAACCCTTGATATTGCTGGGGTTCCAGTAGAATTTCTTCTTCCTGCGCACCGAATCGCCGAAAGCGGACAGCGCCCGCACCATCGAGGAACAACGTGCCATCAGTGCCTTCGGCTGCTGCCTCACCCAGCGTGACGCGATGGTTTTCGGCATTGTGGTCCAAAAGCCGATTGCCGTCGAAAACAGCGCGGCTGCCGTCGGCAAAACCCATGATGAAATGGCCGGCATCCTCTCCGGCAATCACCGGATTGTGCCGTCGCAGATCGGCATAGATTGTATCGGGTTCGCCAAGCATGTAGCGAAAGACGTCGATAAAGTGGACGCCCGTCTCATGGATGAGCAGACGCGGCATGGTCTGAAAGTAGGGTTGGCGGTCAAGATAGGCATTTTCGCCCTGCCCATCCCCGGTGCGCAGCCGGAACGTTAGCTGCAGCAGAGTGCCGATACGCCCGTTTTCGATCTCCTCGCGCATCAGCCGATACCAGGGCTGAAAGCGGAAATTCTCATGCACAACGAGAATGGTTTCAGCCTGTTTGGCTATGGCAACAGCTTCCTTCGCCTCTTCAAGATCGCGGCAGAAGGGCTTTTGGCAGATGATGACACGAACACCCTTTGCCGTCGCGCGCCTGATGGTGTCCAGATGGGTTTCGGGCGGCGTGATGATGTCCAGCAGGTCCGGTGCATGGTCATCCAGCGCCTGTTCGAGATTATCGTAAGCTGCAAGGCCGGTTGCCTTTGCCTTTTCAATATCCCGGTTCACGGACGCAACGGGCAGCGCATCGGCAATGCGCTGCCAGGCATCGTAGTGAAAACGGCTGAAATATCCCGCGCCCTGGCAGACCACCTTGATCGGGCTCTTGAAACTCATGCAGCCACATCCTCCAGCATGGTGACAACCGCCGCGCCTGCCTCCTCGGTCGAGGCCTGGCCGCCAAGATCGCGGGTCAACGCCAACGAACGGGAAAGCGCCTCATCGACCGAACGCCTCAAGGCGCTGCCTGCCTCAACCGCCGCCCCGATATCATTCTGGTGACCCAGCCACTCGAGCATCATAGCAGCCGACAGGATCATGGCGAACGGATTGGCCGCGCCCTGACCGGCAATATCAGGTGCGGAGCCATGACAGGGCTGGAAAACGGCATGGCGGTCTCCAATATCCGCAGACGGCGCAAGGCCGAGCCCACCCATCAGGCCGGCCCCGAGATCGGACAGGATATCACCGAACATGTTTTCGGTGACGAGCACATCAAGATCCCATGGCGCCTGGACCATGCGCAGCGCCATGGCGTCGACATAGGCATGATCGGCTTGAAGGTCGGCATGGCGCGCCGCCTCTTCGTCGAAAATCGATCGGAAAAAGGCAAAGGCGCGGAATACGTTAGCCTTGTCGACACAGGTCACACGCCCCTTGCCGCGGCCATTGACTTTTCTTTGCGCGGCTAGATTGAAGGCAAAGCGAAACAGCTTCTCGGATGTCTTGCGCGTTATCACAAGGGTTTCGCGGGCCTCGTCTTCGCTGACCTCGCCTTTACCCAGCGACCAGAACAAGCCTTCGGTGCTTTCGCGTATCAAAACGAAATCGACCCGGCGGCCCTTTGCCCCGGCAATCGGAGAGCTTTGCCCCGCAGCCAGCGTGACGGGTCGCACACCAGCATAAAGATCGAGTTCCTTGCGCAGGTCGATCTGCGGTGAAATCTCCGTTCCGTCGTCATAGCGCACGTCCGGCAAGCCCATCGCTCCCAGCAAAATCGCGTCCGCAGCGCGCGCTGCCTCCAGCGACGAAACGGGAAGCGCCTCCCCGGTTCTTGCGTAATGCGCTGCACCCGCCGGCACCTCGTTGAAGCTGAGCGAGAGGCCGTGCCTGCCGGCGATCCGATCCAGAAGCTCCAATGTGGGCTTCATGATTTCCGGACCGATCCCGTCTCCCTCAAACACGGCAATCTCAAACGAAGGTTTCATGGATTTTTCCCGTTGTTCTTTTTGTGAGCCGATAGCGACGCGACCTTGTTGATAGCGACAACGGCTCTTGTTGACAATGTATTTGTTAATGTATACATAAATTTATACATCGCAACACCGGTTCGGGAGGAATCATGAAAAACCTTGCAACTTCAATTGGATTGGCGGCGGCACTCGCGGCCTCTGTTGCCGTGGCACCGGCTACCGCGCAGGAATATCCATTCAGGGACATCACCACCGCAGTGGTCTGGGGCGCCGGCGGCGGCACTGACAGCATCAACAGAATGATCATGGCGGAGATGGAAAAACATCTGCCGGTCAGCATTTCTGTGATCAACCAGACGGGCGGCGTCGCCGGTTCGAACGGCATGACCTATGTCATGAACCAGCCGGACGACGGTTACACGCTGGTCGGTCTTTCGGAATCGAATGTCACCGCCGCAGTTCAGGGCGGATGGGACAAGCGTTTCAACTACTGGCATCCCTTCATTGTCGGCGGCTCGCCGGACCTGATCTCCGTTCCGGCCAACAGCCCGTACAATACGCTTCAGGAACTGGTGGAAGCCGCAAAGGCAGAGCCCGGATCAATTCCCGCGGCCGCGTCCGGCTCCGGTTCGATCCACCATCTCAACCTGCTTGCCATTGAAAACGGCACCGGCGCCAAGTTCAAATTCGTGCCCTACAAGGGATCGGCGCCCGGTCAGGAAGCCGCAGTTGCCGGCGAGGTCGCCCTTGTCGTGACATCGCTTGCGGAACAGGCACCGCTGATCGCAGGCGGCCAGTTGAAGCCGCTTGCCATGTTGACGCCGGAAGACGCCGAGTTCAACGGCCAGAAGATCCAGTCGGCATTTTCCATGTATGAGGGGCTCGACAAGTACCTGCCGCTCAAACAGGCCATCGGCTTTGCCGTGCACACCTCGGCTCCCGATGACGTCAAGGCCAAGTTGACCGACGCCTTCGACAAGGCCATCGCGTCCGATGTCGTTGCGGAATGGGCGGCCGCCAACAATTACGATATCGGCGGGCAGTCAGGTGACGATGCAACAGCGATCTTCGACAAGCTGGAAAGCACATTCGCCTGGACCCTTTGGGACCTTGGCGCTGCAAAGGTCGATCCGTCCACGCTGAATATCCCGAAGCCCTGATACAAAGGCTCAGGATCCATTCAAACGGATGCTCCGGCGAGGATAACCTCGCCGGAGCCGATTTATCCGCAAATGCGAGGATCAGTCTTTGACCGACCGGACCATCATGCGCAGGCGCGATTTCTGGACGTCGATCTTTCTCATTGTCGTCAGTGCCTTCTTTCTTTACCGAACAAGCCTCATCCCCTTTTTCAAGGCGGACGCCGCAGGTGTTCAGGGCGCCTGGTTCAATTCAGCAGCGCTTGTTCCATTCGGCATTTTCTCCGCGCTTTTGCTTCTTGCGTTCGTTCTTCTGGCCATTGCCGTCAAGGATGGCGGAATGGTGGGGGCTCTCAGCGCGCGCGCCATGGGCTTTACCCGTTCAGAAGCCGAGAGGTTGGCCTGCGTTGCGCTGATCCTTTGCGCCTATATCTTCGCCCTTGTGCCGCGTACTGATTTCATCGCCTGCTCGGCGCTGCTCATTACAGCACTGATCTGGGGTTTTCATTCGGGCAACCGCACGGCCATGCGGCTTTCGGCCTTGATGATCCTTTTGCCGTCGGCTTATGCACTGATTGTCCACTTCCCGCGCGATCAATGGACCAAGCCGCACGACGACGACATCATCGTTCTTATCGCATTTCTTGTCCTCACCGCGCTGATGTTCTTATTGTCGCGGCGCCTCGGCATCATGGGCCGCGTCGTGCGCATCACGCCCGTGATCGCCGTGCTGACACCCTTGCTTCTTGTCATCGCCATGGCGTTCGGTTTTCGCCAGAATGTACCAAACCGCCAGGGGCTGATCTTTTCCAAGATTGAATACCATTACTATGTCACGCTTAAGCCGTTCTGGAGCGGCAACTGACATGGAATTCGTCACCACGCAGATCGCCGGATTCTGGATCGCGCTCGCCGAGCTTGCGAGTGATCCGGTCACCTATGTCTATCTCATTGCTTCGGTTTTCCTCGGCATCGTCTTCGGCGCCCTGCCGGGTCTGACCGCTACGCTGGCGGTCACGATCCTGACCGGTTTCTTCAGCAACAAGTTTCCACTAGAGCAATCGCTGATCGCGCTCATCGGCGCCTATGTCGGGGCAATCTATGGCGGATCCTATCCATCCATACTGCTTAATATCCCAGGCACCGCCGCATCGGCTGCAACGGCCATGGACGGCTATCCGCTGACAAGGAGCGGTCGCGGCGGCGAAGCGCTGGGCATCACAACAACGGCCTCCTTCATCGGAACGCTGTTCGGCACGGTCTGCCTGCTGATCTTCGTCTGGGTGCTACTTTTGATGTCGAAGAACATCGCTTCGCCGGAAAAGGCGCTTCTGGCGCTTTTCGGTATCCTCCTGTCAGGCACGCTGATGAGCCAGGATCTCGTTGTCAAAGGCTGGATCGCCGGGCTCATCGGCCTCGCGATGGCCATGGTCGGCCTCGACCCGATCCTGTCGGAGGACCGTTACACATTCGGCTGGTCCTACCTGCTGTCAGGTTTCCAGATCGTCCCGGTCCTGATGGGCGCATTCGCCATCCCACAGATCATGGACGGCTTGCGGGCAACGACAATGGCCGCGCAAATTCCCCAGGTCGGCCGGATCGTTCCGAAATTCGGCGAGGTCCTGCGCCGGCTGCCCGGCATCACCCGCTCCGGCGCGATCGGTACCGGCGTCGGCGCCCTGCCCGGCGTCGGCGAGGATGTCGCCGGATGGGTTTCCTACGGCGTCGGCAAAGCGTCCTCCAAGGAAGGCTCGAAATTCGGCCGCGGCTCGGTTGACGGCCTGATCTCGGCGGAAGCCGCCAACAATGCGGCGATCGGCGGCGCGCTCATTCCGCTTCTGGTGCTGGGTATTCCGGGCTCTCCCCCGGCCGCCGCGCTCCTCGGAGCGCTCAAGATCAACAACGTCATTCCCGGCCCGACGATTGATCCGGCGCTGATCCTGAGGGTTGTGGCGATCCTCGTGATGGCATCGCTCACCATGTTCATCATGGGGCTTTTCACGGCGCGCATCTTTATCATGATCCTGCGCATCCCCCAGACCGTTTTCCTGCCCGTTGTCATGGTACTGACGACGATTGGCTCATTCTCGGTTGGCGGCGGCGTCAACGATCTCTTCCTGATGATCTGCGTCGGCCTCGTCGCCTATGCCATGAACGTGATGAAATATCCGATTGCGCCACTGGTCATCGGAGCCATTCTCGGCGGCCTTTTCGACGAAACCTTCCGCCGATCCCTGCTGATCTCCGATGGCGACCCGTCAGTCTTTTTCAGCCGTCCGGGCGCCGCCATATTGCTGACATTGAACGTTCTCCTCATAATGAGTCAGCTTCCGTTTGTCAGACGCCGATTTTCACGGCTAAGACGCAACAAGGAGACCCCGGCCTGATGTTCGCCGTTGTCGTGACTTTTCAAATCAAAACAGAGCATTGGGACAGTTTTCTGGAGATCATGCGGGACAACGCCCGGGCTTCGAAAGAGCTGGAGCCGGCTTGCAGGCATTTTGATGTCTGTACAGATGATAGCCGGCCTTACGAGGTTTTCCTCTACGAACTCTACGATGACGAAGCGGCCTTTGAAACTCATCAGCGGATGGCGCACTTCAAGGAGTTTTCCGCCGCGGCCGCTGACATGATCGCCGACAAGAGCGTCATCACCTTCGGATCGGTCACATGAGCGACGATATCTGGCAGGTCTTTGCCCTTAAATATGCAGAGCGCAACGCCCGCACCCGGGCGAACAGTTTTATCTTCGACGATGATCACGCCAGTCCGCACGACATGGACTACTTCATCTGGGTTGCGCGCAACAGCAAACGGACCATTCTGATCGATACCGGTTATGACACCGAGGAGGCGAACCGGCGCGGCCGGCCCGTGTTGCGTCATCCGGTCGAGGCGCTCAAAGTGCTCGGCATTCGGCCCGAGGATATCGACACGATCATCATTACCCACCTGCACTATGACCATGCCGGCGGACTTGATGAATTCCCCAACGCCGTTTTCCATCTTCAGTCCGCAGAGATGGCCTTCGCGACAGGACCATGCATGTGCCACGGCACGCTGCGCATGCCCTATACGGCGCAGCATGTGTGCCAGATGATCCACCATGTCTATTCGGGCCGGGTCATCTTCCATGACGGCGAAGGGATTGTTGCACCGGGCATCACCCTGCACCACATCGGCGGTCATTCGCGCGGCCTGCAATCGGTGCAAATCAAAACGGCTTCCGGTCATTTATGCCTCGCCTCCGACGCCTCCCACTATTATGAGAATTTCATCAGCCAGAAACCGTTTCCCATCGTCGACAGCATCGCCGACATGCATAATGGCTGGCAGACTATTCAATCCCTCGCCAGCCATCGCGACCTTGTCATTCCGGGACACGACCCGCTGGTAACCCGCCACTTTCCGGCTTTGGACAATACCGACTTCGGCTGGCGCCTTGATGTCGGGCCGCACAAACCCATCGAGATTTGATTTATGCTTCTAGGCTGTATCGGCGATGATTTCACCGGCTCAAGTGATATCGCAAACACGCTGGCAAAACGCGGCATGCGCGTGGCGCAGTATACCGGCGTCCCGGCGCGCAGCGCCTCATCGGATGTCGAAGCCGGCGTCGTCGCGCTGAAGACACGCACGGAACCGGTCGCCGAGGCCGTGTCAAAATCGCTGGCGGCGGCGGACTGGTTGCTGGACCAGGGATGCGGGCAGATCGTTTTCAAATACTGCTCGACATTCGACAGCACGCGCCAGGGCAATATCGGCCCGGTCGCTCAGGCATTGGCGGAGCGTCTTGGTGAAGACCGGGTGATCGTGTGCCCTGCATTCCCGGCAACGGGGCGTTCAATCTACAAGGGGCATCTCTTTGTCAGCGATCAACTCCTGAGTGAAAGCGGCATGCGCGACCACCCGCTGACGCCGATGACGGATTCCGATATCCGCCGGTGGCTTTCCCATCAGACCGGTTGGCCGGTTGACCATATCGATGCGTCGACCGTGTTTGACGGCAGCGATGCGATCCGCGCCGCCTTGGCGCAACCGAAACGGGCCATGGTTGTTGTCGATGCGATCCGTGACGAGGATCTGGTTGCAATCGGCAAGGCGGCAAAGGATAGAAAACTGCTGACCGGCGGTTCGGGCATCGCGCTCGGCCTTCCCGACAATTTTGCAGATCTCATCAAGGGCAATGACGGCGCAACGGTCTGGAAGGGTGCTGACGGACCAGCCATCGTGCTTTCCGGCTCCTGCTCACTGGCAACGCGCGGGCAAGTCACCCATCACATCAAATCACATCCGTCGCTGGAAATCCGTGTCGAAGCCCTGGTGTCCGGAGAACAGACCGCCGACAGTATCGCCTCATGGCTGATCGAGCATCAGGATCACGGCCCGATTGCCTATTCCTCCGCCGATCCGGGCGTCGTGCGGCAGGCCCAGGATCTATTCGGCCGCGAAGCATCCGCCGAGCAGGTCGAAGCAACCTTTGTATCGGTAGCCCGAAAGGTCGTAGGAAGCGGTATCCGCAAGATTATCACCGCCGGCGGCGAAACCTCGGGGGCGGTGGTGGAAGGCCTGGAGATCAACAGTCTCGCAATCGGTCCGGAGATCGCTCCCGGTGTTCCGGCTGTGCATGATCCGGATCAAGATCTTTACCTGGCGCTCAAATCCGGCAATTTCGGCCAGGAGGATTTCTTCGCCCGGGCAATGACAATGCTCGAAAGAGGCAGCACATGAGCGACACCAAGCTGCGCGATGCGATATGCCGATTAGCCCGGTCACTTTATGATCGTGGGCTCGCTCACGGCTCGACCGGCAATATCTCCACCCGAACGGAAGATGGCGGACTTCTGGTCACACCGACAGGCAGCAGTTTCGGCTGGCTCGATCCGGAACGCATATCCTGTTTCGACGCCGAGGGCAGACATATCGCCGGTGATGCGCCGACCAAGGAGATGCCGCTTCATGCGGCCTTTTACGACACGCGCGGAACCCGTGCCGGTGCGGTTGTCCATCTGCATTGCCACCATGCCGTGGCACTGTCGACGCTGCCGGACACGGACCACGACAATGCCCTGCCGCCCTACACCCCCTACTCCATCATGCAGCTGGGGCGGGTGAAAATCCTGCCCTACTTTCAGCCGGGCGATCCGGCAATGGGAGAGGCGGTGCGATCTCTGGACGGGCAGCGATCGGCGGTCATCCTTGCCAATCACGGACCTGTCGTAACGGCAGGCACGCTTGAAAAGGCCGTTTATGCGATGGAGGAACTGGAAGAAACCGCCCGGCTCGCCATCACATTGACGGATCGCCGGGCGGCTATGCTGGATGCAGCGCAGATCGCCAGCCTTATCCAGACCTTCAACATCGATTGAGACCTTGAAAGCCCAGACCGGTCAGAGATCAAGCTGCAGATGCGGCTTGCCGTTGGATGTCTTCTGCGGGGTCGTCCCGCGCGAATCGATCACAGCGGTCACTCTCTGGCGATAGGCCGAGAAGCTGTCAAAGCTCACCACATCAACCGGGCTGTCGAAATGCAGCGTGACCCGAAACCGGTCATGCGCCGACAGGACACGCGTGCCGATGACACGCCCGGTAAAGCGCTGGCCCAGATAGGTGCCGGTTACAGCCTCACCCACATAGACCGGCGTCGCCGGCCCGGCATTGGAAGACCGGGCACTGATCGTGTTCCAGTCCTTGTAGCCGTATTGATGGGCAATCGCCTCAAGAGCCTGACTATGGCCCATGGAGCGTCCGTTTTTCTCAAGCAATTTGCGCAGACGACGCGCCTGGTCCTTGAGCGTTTCAATTGTCGGAAGGGAATCCGTCATCCTTCGCCTCATTCAGTTGCGCGCGTTTGGAAACCGGTGCTCGCATTGCCATCGATCCAGTTGCACTGAATTGGCTTGGACTAAGATGTCGAGGTCTTCACCATAGCTTTCGCTTGCGAGCGGCGGGCGCCTCGAGCCCGGGCCTTATAAAGTGATGCGAAGGACAAATGTCAAGACAACCAACGACAATGCAAGTCCGCTCTACTTCGCCGCCTTGAACCCGATTGTTGCGATACATACTTGCGATGAACACGCGAAACGGGGGCCGGATATGAAAATTCTCATTCTGACGATCGGTTCGCGCGGCGATGTGCAGCCCTATGTGGCGCTTGGCAAGGGCTTGAAGGCTGCCGGGCATGAGGTGACGCTCGCGACCTGCGAACGGTTTCGCGGTTTCGTCGAAGAGCACGGGCTGACCTACGGCTATATCAGCGACGATCTGATGAAGATCATCGATTCCCCGGAGGGCAAGGCCCTCATGGAAGACACGACCAATATTTTCCGGACCATTGCGGCCATGATCAAGATGGCGCGCCAGACCGCGCCCTTGAAACGGGAAGCCGTTGAGAACAGTTGGGCCATCGCGGAAGAGGCCCAACCGGACCTGATCTGTTTCCACCCCAAGGCCGTTCTTGGACCTTCCATCGGTGAGAAATTGAATATCCCATACGTTCTTGCCACGCCGATACCGATGATTGTTCCGACCGCAGAATTCCCCTGTGTCGGCTTTCCGGACCTCAGGCTTGGCGGCTGGTCCAACCGGCTTGGCTACAGGATCGTCAATGCGCTCATCAAGGTTTCGTCGAACAAAGATGTACGAGCCTGGCGAGAGAGCACGGGAACACCCCTTCGCCGCAATAATATCGACTATCTTCAAGATAGCGGCGGAAATCCGGTTCCGGCGCTGCATGCGATCAGCGAATATGTGCTGCCACGCCCATCGGACTGGCCGAAGACGGCCATCATGTCCGGCTACTGGTTCCTTGACGCATCCGAAGGCTGGACACCGCCAACCGATCTCGTGTCATTCCTCTCCGACGGTCCCCCGCCCCTTTATATCGGCTTCGGCTCGATCTCGGGCCGCGATCCGAAAAGGCTGGGTGACATGGTGATCGACGCGCTGCGAAAGTCCGGTCATCGCGGTGTGCTGGCACGCGGCTGGGGCGGCCTCGATGCGGACGAGTTGCCAGCATCGGTCTTCATGATCGACGAAGCACCGCATGAATGGCTTTTCCCGCAAATGGCAGGTGTCGTGCATCATGGCGGGGCCGGCAGCACCGCAGCGGGGCTGAGGGCCGGCAAGCCGACGATGATCTGCCCGTTTTTTGCGGACCAGCCATTTTGGGGTCAGACCGTTCACCGTCTCGGGGCCGGCCCGGCGCCGATCATGCAAAAGAAGCTCACGACCGACAGTCTCGCCAATGCGTTCGATCAGTTGATTTTCAATGAGAGGATGCACCAACGTGCTGAGATGATCGGCGCGGCCTTGCGAGAAGAAGACGGGGTTGCCAGGGCGGTTTCGTTTCTGGAAACAGTCGCGGCAGATTTCTCGAAATAGCAGCATGGCGGGCGGCAAAACCGCCCGCCAGCATTTGTCAGGCCGGCTGCATTGCACCGCCATTGACCGAGGGCGCATTCGCTTTGCTTGCAGCGTGCCCTTCATTCTCCATGGTCGCAATCCAATTCACGATCAGCCGGTCGCAGATTGTCGAGAACGGCCCGGCCGCCATCTTCAGCATAAGGCCGTTGAGAAAGCCCGGTTTGGCGGTCACATCGAAGACCATGCGGATTTCCGTGCCACCCGTGACCGGGCTGAGCGTCCAGACACCTGATAACTCGGCAAAGGGGTAAGGATAGTCCTCGGCCTCGGTGTGAACACGGAATGCAAAGCCTTTGCCCTGCTCCCACATTGTACAAGTCTCGTTCCAACCTCGCCCCTTCTTGTCGTAACATCTGCGGCGCAGATCTGCGCCTGCCCCGGACAGGACTTCCACCCGGGAGATGTTGTCCGCGACATCCGCGTAGGCTTCCTGATCGCTCATAACAGACCAGACCCGGTCCGGTGCCGCCTTGGTGGTGCCCGTCGCGGTCATATGAAGCTTCCGGCCCGTAAAGCGGGCTTCGACTCTGTTCGAGCCTTGGTAGAGCACGGAAAGGCCGATGGCCTGTTCGATGGCGAACACAGCGACAAGCACCGCGATACCGCTGACAGCCCAGAACCCGGCAGTTGAAAACAGGTCCGGCATGAAGATCATCAGATCAATGCTTGCAAGGACCCAAAGACCATCAAGTACAGTGATCGTCCAAACCGTTTTGCGGCCAATCATCGGCCGGCTCGCGGCCCAGAAGACCAGTCCGGCAAACAGAATCAGGCCGATGCCAAGTTCCATGACCAGCACCGGCGCTGCCAGGCGCAGAGCGGCATCCGGTTCGGACAGGACAAGCGTTGCGATGGCTCCCGGTGCAAGCAGGCAAGCTGCTCCCGATAACAGTGAGAAAACGCCGTTGGCCGCGAGTGCCAGACGCACCGGCCGTGCATTCGATTGATATCGCGTCATAACCGTTCCTTTCGACTGGTTGATGCATGGCCAAATCGTAGAAAAAGCACGTATGCCGGCAACTACCCCGCAGGTAGTTGTTTTCGCGTCGGGCAGCGGCAAGAATGCCGCGTTGAAGGAGACGAACCCATGCAGACTGAAGAATTCCCGCGCATGCTGAAATCCTGGCGCGCCCGCGCCAATGTCAGCCAGCTGGAGCTATCGATGCTGTGCGATGTCTCTCAAAAGCACATCAGTTTCATCGAGACCGCCCGCTCATCGCCAAGCCGCGCGATGGTGCTGCAGATATGCGAAGCACTCAACGTACCGCTTCGGGACCGCAACGGGCTGCTTGTTACCGCCGGTTTTGCGCCTGAATTCCGCGAAAGCGCGCTCAGCGAACCTGAAATGGCGGAGGTCGACAAGGCCCTCGACATGATGCTGTCACATCAGGACCCCTTCCCTGCGATGGTTGTTGACGGACTCTTCAACGTGCAGCGCGCAAATCTCGGCGCGATAAAGCTCCAGTGCTTTCTCTATGATGTTGATCATCCCGAGGACTTGCCGCCCGTCGCCGGCAATATGATGCACAGCCTCTTTTCGCCCGACGGCATACGCGACCATATCGCCAACTGGGACGAGATCGCACCGTTCTTTCTCAAGCAATTGCACGCCGAGGCGCTGGCTCACCGCACTGCTGGACCGTTTTCGGATCTCGTTCGCACGCTTGAAAGCTATGACGGCGTTCCGTCCGACTGGAAGAGGCATCAGCCCAACCACTGGCAAGCACCCATCCTGACCGTCGACATCGACAAGGACGGCAAACGTCTCAGTTTCTTTTCCACCATTGCAACGCTTGGAACGCCGCGTGACATCACCCTGCAGGAAATGCGGATCGAATCCTATTTTCCGGCGAATGACGCCACCAGGCGCTTTTTTTCCGATGCCTAGGGCAGTTTGAACTCGGGATTGTAAATCAGGCCGATCGCGTTGCCCCACGGATCGGTGACGGCTGCGACAACGATCTCTCCTCCTACATTGGTGGGCTCTTCTATCGTCTCTGCCCCCATGGCGTTGAAATGCGCCACCGCTTTGGCGGCATCCTCAACACCCCAATAGGTGAGCACATTGGCCGCTTTGGCGGCTGCGGCCATATCGTCTTCCAGCAGGCCGAGCTCGTAGCCGGCGATATTGAAGCCGACATAGAACGGCTCGTCGAAATAGGGTTTTGTGCCGAAAGCGTCGCTGTACCAGCGTTTTGCTTCCTGAAGATCGGGAACCTTGTAGATTGTCGTGCGAAGGCCGAGGAATTTGACGGACACTGCTCTTCTCCTTCTTTGACGTGAATCGAGTCACTCCAGTCTAGTAGCAGACAGATCAATTGTCCCGGCCAATACCGGCCCAAAAACAATTGCGCTATGGCAAGTAAGATGCTCTGTAGGCGCGATATCAAGCATTCCAGCAAAGCCCGGACATGACCCCGTCAGACATTTCTCCCAGTTCCATTCGTGCCGCCCGTGACGCCCTGGAAAATCGCATCATTCGTACGCCGATGCTGCCGCTTCGCCAGCAACCGTTTGCGCATCAGATCGGTGATGGCATTTCGGCATGGATCAAGCTTGAACTGTTTCAGCATGCGGGATCCTTCAAGGCACGCGGCAACCTGCTCGGCATTGAACGGCTAAGCCGCGATCAGCGCGCATCAGGTGTCATCGCGGCGAGCGGCGGCAACCATGCGCTGGCAGTGGCCTGGGCGGCGGCCCAAAACAAAGTGCATGCAAAGCTGATTATGCCCCGCGCCACCGACCCGCTGCGTGTCGACGGCTGCAAATCAATGGGCGCCGAGGTTGTGCTCGTTGATGACATCGCAGCCGCCTTTGACGTCATGAACCGGGATGCCGAAGCTGACGGTCTGACCGTCATGCACCCGTTCGAGGGCGAACATATGACCCTTGGTGCGGCGACGCTCGGCGCGGAGATTGTGGAAGACCTGCCCGATATCGACTGCATGGTCGTCGCCGTTGGCGGTGGCGGACTGATCGGCGGTGTCGCCGCGGCCATCGCTCAGGAGAAACCGGATTGCGAGATCATCGGGGTCGAACCGTTCGGAGCCGACAGCCTTTCACAGAGTTTCGAGCAGGGTGAGCCAGTGCGCATCGGCACAGTCGACACGATTGCAGACAGCCTGGGATCGCCCACTGCGCTCCCCTACTCTTTCGCCGTCGCCCGCCGTTATGTCAGCCGGATCGTGCGGATTGAAGACAAATCGATGCTGGAAGCCATGGCGCTGTTGCGCGACGGATTAAAGATCATCGCCGAACCGGCCTGCGCCGCTTCACTGGCGGCAATCATGGGTCCACTGCGCGATTCCCTGTTGGGGCGCAATGTCGGCATCCTTGCCTGCGGCTCCAATATCGGACAGCAGCGCTTTTCTGCTCTGCTGGGCGAGGACTAGAGAGTTTTCTTCGCCCATCGCCGGGTTGTTCTGATCCATTCCAGCGTACGCGCCTGCGGATTGTCGTTTGTGACTATATCGGTCACCACGGCAGCGATGTCCGCACCGGCATCAAAAACGCCGTGAAGGCGTGACGGATCGAGTCCTCCGATCGCAACGAGAGGTATGTCTCCGATGCGCTGTTTCCAGTCCCGGATACGGTCGCAGCCTTGCGGGCGCCAGGGCATCTTCTTCAGCCGGGTTTCATAAACGGGCCCGAGCGCCACGTAGTTCGGCTGGACAGCCAGAGCTGCTTTGAGCTCGCGACTATCGTGGGTGCTGACACCGACGCGTATTCCGGCAGCGCGGATGGCGGATACGTCCGCTCCGGCCAGATCCTCCTGGCCGAGATGGATGTAATCGCAGCCCTCTTCGATTGCGAGACGCCAGTAATCATTGAGAATCAGCTGGCAGCCATGGTCGCCGCATACCTGTTTGGCCGCCGCAATGTCGCGCCGCATATCTGCCTCGGACATGTTCTTCATCCGAAGCTGCACCAGCCGCACACCGAGCGGCACCAGCCGTGCAATCCACTCGGCATTGTCCACAACAAGGTAAAAGGGATCGAGCTTCATGAGAACGCCGCCATGCCAATGACCGGGGTTGAGGGTACCGCTGTATCGCGCGGTTCGAGGACACCGGCGTGCCAGGCTGTTCGTCCTGCTTTGACGGCAGCCGAAAATGCGCGAGCCATATAGACAGGGTCATTGGCGCGGGCAACCGCAGTGTTCAGTAGTACGGCATCATAGCCAAGTTCCATGACACAGGTCGCATGGGAAGGCCGGCCGATCCCGGCATCGACAATCAGCGGCACATCGGGGAAATGCCCGCGCAGGGACCGCAGGGCATCCGGGTTCGACGGTCCCCTTGCCGATCCGATGGGCGCACACCAGGGCATCAACACCTCGCATCCCGCATCGAGCAGACGCTCTGCGACCACTAGGTCGTCGGTCGTATAGGGAAATACATCAAAACCGTCCGCAGTCAGGATGCGCGCTGCCTCGACCAGCGCAAAGACGTCGGGCTGCAACGTGTCCTGATTGCCGATGATTTCGAGCTTGACCCAGGGTGTGCCGAAAATCTCGCGCGCCATATGGGCTGTCGTGACCGCCTCCTTGATGCTGTGACAGCCGGCTGTATTCGGCAGAACCGGAACATTCAAAGCCTTGATCAGCGACCAGAAGCCGCCTCCGGAGTCACCCGCCGGCGAAGCGGAGACCGTTTCGCGCCGCAGGGACACAGTCACTGCGGCAGCGCCGCCAGCCCGGACAGCGTCGGCCAACACATCCGGCGACGGATAGCGCGCCGTGCCGAGAATGAAGCGGGACGAGAGCTTTACGCCGTAAACTTCAAACATATCAGCCTCCCTGCATGGGTGAGAGAATTTCGACCCGGTCGCCGTCACTCAAAACGAATGAGACGCGCTCTTCACGCCGGATCAGTTCGCCATTGACGGCTGTTGCCAGCCAATCGCCTTCATAAGAAAATTCGCTGAGCAGCACATCCAACCGTCGCGCATTGGCTTTGACCGGCTGGCCATTGATCACGATGTCGATCGTTTCCATGTCAGGCTGCCCTCCCGGTCAAGGCCAGACCGGCGGCCCGCGCGGCCATCGCCGGCGCCAGAAGAAAACCATGGCGGTAAAAACCGTTTATGCTGATTGTTTCGCCGTTTCGGGTTACGCGCGGGAAGTTGTCGGGGAAAGCAGGACGCACACCGACACCAATCTCCTCGATGACGGCTTCGCCGAATGCCGGATGCAAGGCATAGGCCGCGTTGAGCAATTCCATCACGGATCGCGCAGTCGCAGGCCCTGCCGATGCGCTTTCGATCATGGTAGCGCCGATCATAAAGAGGCCATTACCGCGCGGGACGACATAGACCGGGATGCGCGGATGCAGAAGTCGGACCGGTCGGGACAGTATCAGGCCATCGACGCGCAGCAGCAGCATTTCACCACGCACGCCGCGCAGATCCGTGTGGCTACAGTTGAGCCCGGTGCAGTCGACAATCCGGTCGTAATTATCCTCGGGCGGCACAATGCTGCCGAGGTGAAATATGCAACCCGCATCGGTCAGCTGTCTTTGCAGCTCCTGCATCGCCGCTCGCGGGTCCAGGTGCGCCTCATCAGGAAAGTACAAACCGTCTGCAAAGCGCTCCGCCAGGTCGGGTTCCAGCCGGGCAATGGATGTCGCGTCTATCCTTTGATGGCCGCTGGAACGCCCGGCAAAGTGTCCAAGCTCGGCGCGATCCCGTACCCGTGCGACCACAAGGGTGCCGTTGGTTGATACGTGCCCGGGAAGTGCTTCGCTCCACCATTGCGGAGCCGTGCCGCCAAAATCAACGACACCTTGCCCGGCCGTCTCCGCCTCGCACCAGGGCGCAAGCATCCCGCCGGCAAACCAGGAGGCTGCGCCGCCCACCCTGTCGCGTGTGTCGATCACCGTGACCGACGCGCCGCGCCGGCAAAGTTCCCAAGCCGCCGTCAGGCCTGCCACGCCTGCGCCTTTGACCAGTATCCTCACAACCGGCACTCCAGGCATGACGGCCGGGATCGTGTCCGGTTTCGAAAATATAACATTGGTGCCTCCATCGACCTTTTCGGACGATCCAGAGACGCAGGTTGCGGATTGCTGAAAACGCTTCCAAAAAACAGGGTGCAGGCCCCGAAGCGCTTGTACCGTCCCTACGCCAGCGTGAACTGGATCAGGTTCAAAGGGTCACTGCGCCGCGATTGCCAGCAGTCTCTCAGCCCCTTGCCGGGACTCCCCTGGTGAATGACCAAAGAAGACCAAGGCAAGGCCGCATTGTCAAGCGCACAGTTGCCGCTTTCCGGATCAGGCGTATCACGTGGTGGCAGCCTTAAGAGCCGGCCGAGCCGTGATCGGGTTGCAGTGCGGCCCGTGCAGCCGAAACAATGGAAATCCATTCCGCAAATTCACCGAGACTTAGAATAAGCGATGCTCGACTTTGCCCGCGCTTCAAATCATTTTCGTCATAGAAACCAGTGCCCTGTGCAGCAAGGATGCCTTCCTCAAGGGGCCAACATCGAGCAGGGCATGTTTGTGCCGCACAACGACGCGGAAAGACCGCTTGGAGACGACATGAAGACTTTCAATGAAGAAACCGTTCTTTCGGTTCATCACTGGAACGATACGCTTTTCAGTTTCAAGACAACCCGCGACGCAGGGTTTCGTTTCCGCAATGGCGAATTCACCATGCTGGGGCTTGAAGTGGACGGACGCCCCCTGTTGCGTGCCTATTCCATGGCCAGTGCAAACCATGAGGAAAATCTGGAATTCTTCAGCATCAAGGTGCCGGACGGACCGCTGACTTCACGGCTGCAGCATCTGAAAGAAGGGCAATCCATTCTCGTCGGCACCAAACCGACGGGCACCCTGGTCACCGACCACCTGCTGCCCGGCAAAAATCTCTATCTTCTGGGAACCGGAACAGGCCTCGCGCCGTTCCTCAGCCTCATCAAGGACCCGACCGTCTATGAGTCGTTCGAGAAGATTGTCCTCGTTCACGGTGTGCGTTTCATCAAGGACCTGGCCTATTCCGATTACATTGCCGGGGAACTGCCGGCCAACGAGTATTTCGGCGATATGGTGCGCGAGCAATTGACCTACTACCCGACGGTGACCCGTGAGCCATATGTCCACAACGGGCGCATCACCGAGCTGATGGAAAGCGGCAAGCTGTTCGACGATATCGGCCTTCCACAGATCGACAAGGACAACGACCGGGTCATTTTGTGCGGCGGTCCGCAAATGCTTGAAGACACGCGGTCTTTCTTTGAAGCACGCGGTTTTACGGAAGGGACGCGCGCCAATGCCGGAAGCTTCCTGATCGAAAAGGCCTTCGTGGAAAAGTAAGCGAGCCACGGATAAGGCAGGGCGGCCACAAGGCGGACAAATTTCTGTAGATGCTTGCGCGGCCCGTTCAGAAACCGCACAAGCCCCCCATGCCTGCCCTGCGACGAAAACACCGGTTCATCCTAGCCTTTGCCGCCGCATTGTTCGCCGCCCTCGCAGCGGCTTATGCGTCTGCACCCTATCTTCCCCGCCTCGCCGCCGAGGGCTATCCGTCAGATCGTTGGCCGTCGGCGGGATCCCACTTGGTTGTGAAGGGTGTACAAACCCCGATCCTGCTTCAAGGCGAGACCACACCGCCAAGCGAGCGGGCCACGGCATTGTTTACGGACAATGGCGGACGGGCCCTGCTTGTGTGGCAAGGCGGTGATCTGCGGTCGGAATTCTACGACACCGCCGCAGGTCCGGATACGCGCTTCAACTCGTTTTCCATGGTGAAATCCCTTGTCGGAGCGCTTGTCTTACGGGCGCATGCGGAAGGCCTGATTGCCGAATTGTCCGACCCGATCGGACGCTATCTGCCTGATATCGGCGATGCGGGGCTGCGCGCGGTGCCGATCGAACGCTTTTTGACCATGCGAAGCGGTGTGACTTTCGAAGCCGGCACAAAGGTGCCGGTCGGCTTCAGCGGCCATAAGGAAGGGGCCGTCGAGTTCAACCCGTTCGGGCCGATGGTCCGGTTGCATATGCTTGGTCTTGGCGCCGTATCAAACCGGCTACACAGCGAAAACGGCAGTTCCCCGGCCTTCAACTATCAGAATGTCAACACCGCTATTTTGGGGCATTTAATCTCTACGCTTTACGCACAACCGCTTGAGTCGATCGTTTCGGAGAAGATCTGGCAACCGAGCGGTGCCGGCGATGCGTTCTGGCGCAGACCGTCCGAGGACCTCCCGGTGTCGGCCTATTGCTGTCTCTACGCAACGGCACGAGACTGGGTAAGGGTCGGTGTTTTCATGCTTCAAAACGGGACAGATGACGCACCCTTCATGCCAGACCAGCTTTGGAAACAGTTCTTCGGGTCCGATGTGTCGAGTGAGGAACGGCATGCCGGAACCTATGGCACCCATGTTTATCAAAACGTCCTGGACCGGTCAGGAGAGCCCCTTCAAGGGCCGTTCACCTATATGATGGGCCGAGGGGGCCAGATTACCTATATGATGCCGGAGCGGAATCTCGTGGTTGTGCGCTTCGGCGAGCGCATCCCGTTGCTGCACTCGACACTCTATGCGGCCTGGGACAGTGTTCCAAGTAATGAGCCAGTTGGTCAGACAGCGGGCAAGGCAGGCTCCAAAAACTGAGAGCGCTGCTCGGTTTACGATGAGATTTCAAAAGCCGCCAAGGGATTCCTCAGTGTTGTGTCAGCCCTCCAGGCGAACCCAGTCCTCCGGGACGATATCGGGATTGTGTGCCGAGGGGTCGGCAAACCAGCGGGCTGGAGCGACTACAAGCTTTTCGGGCGACGGATTGAGCCAGGCGCCCCACCATGAAAACGAGCTGTTTGCCACAACGTGGTGACGGCAGGCCGACATCAGCCGCAAATCCTCGTAGTTCTTCGCGCCATTGTGGCTGACGATCCGCATTTCGTAGGGCAGACGCAGATTGTCTGCGACCCAGCCCGGTTCATCGGAAAACACATAAAAGACCGGTTCCTGCCCCATCGTGCGGGCAATCAGGCTTGCTGCATTTTCATAGTATGCAAGCGAGCAGATGCCGTGCACCGCATTGGCCTTGGGGTCGCTGACATAGTCCCCGCGCCGGATATGCAGAGACGCGGCCGGCGTGATCATGATCTCGTCAAACAGCCTCGCATTCGTTTCATCCGGCTCGGTCTTTACCGACAGCTCCTTGCGTATTTCTTCTTTGAAATCCGCAAAGAACCGTTCCGATTGCCAGTATCCATGCAGCCAGACGTCTGCAGGCAACCCGATAATCTGCGGATCGAAGGCGGCCCCGTTCTGGCGTACAAATTTTGGCGGCAATCCCAATCCACGCCATAAAAGATAGCGCAGCTTCTGTTTCTTGCTTGGCGGCAAGTCGCGATCCGGAACCTTCGCGTTAACGATGTTGAGATGATGCAGCCCGGGCCTTTGTCCGGGGCCGGCAACAAAATCACGGGTATCGAGAACGATCTCGCTACCGGTGCGCAGTGCCAGTGCGCGCCCACAGGCATATTGGAACATCTGGTTTCCCAGACCTCCGAAGATACGGACGTAGATTTTGCCGGTTTTGATCACGTCGAATCAGGACGTGTTTGACCGCATGTCGCCCTATACGTCATGCGCACGATTGCTTCTGAACAGAATCCTTTTTTCAATCGACAGCTTCCACCCAACCGGATAATGGCCCCTGCCCTCAATAGCCGATTGGCACAGAACAGAAAATAGGAATCAGGATACGGGCGCGACGTGTTGATCAGTCGCGCAAGTTCCGGGCGGATGCCACTAGCAGATCTGCTGCAAAGGAGGCGGCGATGGCGGCGCCCTCGTCATATTTTGCCTTGTTCGTGGCCACCATCAACAGTTTTTCCGCGAACTCTTCATCGCTGGTCGCCTGCTCACAATTGCCGTGGGACAGCACATTTCTCATTGCCATGCCATTGCTGCAGACAATCGGCTTTCCGGCAAAGACCCCATCCATGATCATACCGGATCCGCTGAACTGGTAGCGGCTCACATTATAGGGCAGCAACAGGATGTCGGCATCCAGGACCAGCCGCCTGAAACGCTGTTCAGAAAGGCCGCTACCGACAAAATCGATTGTGATATTCGGATTTGCGAGCCGATTGAAGCGTGTTTTCAGTTCCAGGGACAACCGGCGCAGCCGCTTGGTTCCAACGGCCTGATACAAAAAATGTATCCGCAGTTTCTCCGAATGCCGATCGGTCAGCCGTCCCAGGTGTTTCATGATCGAGGGAATGCGATAGCTTCCCTTCTCGGACCTTTGCCGCCCCAGAACGCCAATGGTCGTCACATCCTCAAAGCCTCTTTTTCCGGCCTCGATATCCGGATCGTCCGGCAAGATCGTACAGGGCAGATTAAGCTGGCCCGCAATCGGCAGGCCGTATCTGTCTTCGAAATGGGCCTGCAGTTCTTCGGCTTCGGTGAGAAGCTTGATTTTACCGGATTGGCAGGCGTTGCGCAGCCTATCAAGGAAAACGTCCGAGCAACCGGACAGGATGTCGGCACTTAAAATGCGCAGCTTAGCTGTCGGAGAGTCTTCATCGGCATGTTCTTCGTAGTACGCCATGAGCGCTTCGATCTCATCCGGGCCAGCCGACGGCACGAGTATGAGATCGGCTTGCGTGAGACCCGTTGACAGGACAGCTTCCTTCAACTCGGCCCCGAAATGAGCGCCCCTGGGAAGAACCGGCATAATGTTGAGGTCATCGATTTGACCTGACAGGCCAAAACCGTAGCGGGTGGCAATTGCAATCTCGCTTTGCGGCAATAGCGATTGGACTGCCTTGATCTGGGTGTGCTCGTGCCCGTCCAGCGATTCCAGTTGCGGCTGCACCATCAAGATTTTTTTGGGATCCCGGATGCCTGTCATGTCGCCTTTGAATATCTGGTTGTGAGCATTGCCGCCGCGAGACCGCAACAGAACCGCACCGCCCCGTCGGGACCTCGCGCCCACCATTATCAAACGCCGCCCGATTAACAAGCATTCACCTGAAAATACAGCGATCCGCGACAGGCGCACGTTCACATTCGCTGGCCGATCCTGTAATAGCCGCGATAGTTTTGACAGGTCATTGTCACTCCATAGGGCGCCACGACGTTGAAATCCTTATTCAAACGATGGTCAAAGTCGTATCGAAAACGGCAACGTGTGGAATCGCTGCGGCGCGACGCCCATCGCAAACATGCCCTTTTGAGCTATTTGAACGAAGGTATCCGCCTTGCAGAAGATGATCCCTTTTTCGACGGGCACACCAATAAATGGGAATGCCGGGAGATCGCTCATATTCTGTTCGATCTCGGGTACAATGTGGACGTCATACACTACCTGAATGATAGTTTCTTGCCTGCAAAGCCCTATGACGTCGTCATCGATCTTCACGGCAATCTACCAAGGCTCGCGCCACATCTAACGCCTGATTGCCGGATGGTCCTGCATGCAACCGGCTCTTACGTGCCCTCCATGATGGAGGCTGAGGCGCAACGGCTTGAGGCCTTGAAACGCCGGCGCGGCATAAAGTGCAGACCGAGGCGTATATCCGATGGCGATGCGTTCAAGGCATCGATCGAAGCAAGCGGACACATAAGCCTCATTGGCAACAGGACCACGCTGTCGACCTATCCCTTGAATGCACAGTCGAAAATAACCTGTATCAACCCGTCACCCTCCAGAACAAAAGCCGTTGATCGATCGTCGTTGCCGGAGCAGCGGGAGTTCATGTGGCTGGGCGGCGGCGGTGCCGTATTGAAGGGGCTCGACCTGCTGCTGGACTGTTTTGTACGGCGTCCCGATCTGCACCTGCACATCGTTGGCGGCGTTAGCGGTGAACGCGATTTTTCTGCCGGCTATGCAACGGAACTGTTTCAGACCGACAACATCCACTACCACGGTTTCATGGACCTTGCCGGTGACGAGTTCAACACATTGGCGGCCCGGTGCGTCAGCGTGTTGAAACCTTCGGCTTCAGAGGGCATGTCGACGTCGGTGACAACAGCAATGACGATCGGCCTTTATCCCATCATCTCGAGGCAAACCGGAATTGATCTGCCCGATGGCGCCGGCATTTATTTGCGGGAACTGACCTGTGACGCCATTGACGAAGCAATCGACCGATTTCTCCTGCTGAGCGATGAGCAATTGCTTGACGATTTGGCCAACATCAAACGCTATGCTCAAACGCAATACTCGAGGCAAGCCTTCTCAAGCCAGTACAGAAGCTTTCTGACCAACACCGTTGGCGTCTAGAACCTCAACCCTTCGGCAAAACCACAGTGGCGGTCAGGCCACCCTGCTCCCGGTTCGTCAGTTTCAAAGTTCCGCCATGGGCGTGAATATTTGAGCGGGCGATGGCAAGGCCAAGACCGATGCCACCTGTCTCCTCGCTGCGGGAATCTTCCAGGCGCAGGAAAGGCTCAAAAACCTCGTCGAGCCTGTCCTCCGGGATGCCCGGACCTTTGTCGGAGATTGTGATACGGACCGAGCGTTCATCGTCGGAAAGTCCGATACCGGCTTCACCGCCGTAACGCACGGCGTTGTCGATGAGGTTACGCAATGCGCGCTTGATGGCAAGCGGACGGCATGTGACGATGATGCGGCCGCTGTTTTCAGACAGGCCTCCATCAAACTGTACGGGTTGGCCCATGTCCTGGTAATCGGTGACAATGGCGTCGAGGAACTCACCCAGATCGACGCGACTTTGCTGTTCTCCACTCGCCTCATCACGGGCAAAGGCCAATGTGGCCTCCACCATGCGCTGCATCTCGTCAAGCGTCTGGATGATGCGGTCTCGGTTTTCCTCGTCCTCGACAAATTCCGCCCGGATGCGCAGCGAGGTGATCGGTGTGCGCAGATCGTGGCTGATGGCCGCGAGCATCTTGGTGCGGTCCTGCACGTATCGGGTCAGGCGTTCCTGCATAACGTTGAAGGCGTGGATGGCGCTTCGAACCTCATGCGGCCCGGCTTCTGCAACCTGAAGACCTTCAGCCCCGCGGCCAAGCTGATCGGCGGCGTCTGCCAGATTGCGCAGAGGTTTGGTCAGCCGGCGCACGGTGAATCCGACGATTACAATCACGGCAATGGCCATGATGCCAATGGATGCGAAGACACGCTCAAGCGAACTGCGCTGCATATTCAAGCTGGAGGCCATGTTCAGCCAGCGCCCGCTTTCCAGTTGGACGGACATGGCGACCACCAGAGGAACCCGCCGCGTCGCGCTCTTCTTTTCAGGCCGATCTGCGCGCGGCTTTCCGCGATGATAGCGCGGTATCTCGATATTCGGGCCGACCTGCGTTCGCACGTCGCGGTCCTCGCCGATTTCATCCGTCAGCGCCCTTCGGATGCGCTGGTCTGTCCGGTTCTCGCCGCTTTTTTCCAGCGCCGGTCGATTTGATATCCAGTAATGGGAAAGCGGGCTGGATGCAGCCCGTCGAAGCTGGTCGTGCAATTGCGGCGGCGTATCATCAAGAAGCTCGACGAGCGCGGCCGTACGCGCAACCACGCGCCCACCCGCCAACTCGATCAATGCGACCCGCCGCTCATCAGTGAAAAGCCACAGAGTAAATATCTGCGATACCACGAGCGCGATCAGAATCAATCCGATCAACTGACCTGCGAGCGTGCGGGGCCAAAGGGTGATGCGCTGCCAGATCATGAGTCCGGATCCCGAACATCGGCCGTGAACGTGTAGCCGCCGCCCCAGACCGTCTTGATCAGTTCGGGGTTCTTCGCGTCCCGCTCGATCTTGCGGCGCAGCCGGCTGACCTGGTTGTCAATGGAGCGGTCAAAGACATTGGGTGTGCGCCCGCTCGTCAAATCGAGCAATTGATCGCGCGAAAGTACAGCCTTCGGTCTTTTAAGAAAGGCGACCAGGAGCTGGAACTCACCGGTCGACAACGGAACGATGACATCATCCGGACCGATGAGATGGCGCCTGGAGAGATCAAGGACCCAGTTCTCAAAGGCGAGCCGTTCGCTTGTCACGGGGTCGCGTTCTTTCGGAACGAGCGCCGTACGGCGCAGCACAGCCTTGATGCGCGCCAGCAATTCGCGGGGATTGAACGGTTTGGTCACATAGTCGTCGGCGCCGATCTCCAAGCCGACAACCCGATCCGTATCCTCCGCCATGGCGGTGAGCAGGATGACGGGCGGACCACCCTTTTCAACCAGGTAACGGCAGAATGACAAACCGTCCTCTCCAGGCATCATGATATCGAGAACAACAAGATCGACCGATGCGGCGGTCAGAGTCTTGCGGGCCTGGGCGGCGCTGTCGGCAACTGACGCACGCAATCCGTTCTTGACGAGATAACGCGCCAAGGTTTCGCGAATATCGCGATGGTCGTCGACGACCAGGATATGTGCGCTCGTGTCGTTCATGCGCGATCTGCCCGGTGTTGGAGGCGATACAGCCTCCTTGTAATCAGAGACTTAGCCCTTTGATTGCCCATGATGAAATGGAAAGTGTAACAAAGTGTATCAATCGCGCGCCTTGCGACAGTTGGCGACAAAATGGGGGCTTTACGGTCGTAGTTTTGCGACAACCCGGACCTAGCTTCAGGCTATCGCAACGAACCGAAAGGACAGGAACGATGAGCACCCCCAAGAAAATCCTCGTTTCCCTTATGGCCACCTCTTTCCTCGGCGCAAGCCTTGTACCGGCCCTCGCACAATCCGGAACCCCGGGTAACAAACCCGTCGCAGAGAAGCGCATGGCTCATGCCGGTGCCGGCAAGCACGGCAAGCGCCAGCGCGGCGCGATGAAGCGCGCCTTTGAGCGCTACGATGTCAACAAGGACGGCGTCATCACGCAGGAAGAAGTCGACGCCGTCATTGTCGAACGCTTCAATGCGTTCTCCGGCGACGATGATACGATCTCGCTTGAGGACTTCCGTGCCGCGTGGCTCGATCAGTCGAGAGACCGCATGGTCAGAGCATTCCAGCGCCTCGATCGCGACGGCGACGGAGCCATCTCCGCCGAGGAATACGATACGGCCTCGGAACGCATGTTCAGCCGGCTTGATCGTGACGGCGATGGTGAACTGACCCGTCCTGCCAAGGGCGATCAAGCCAAGGCCGGTGGCAAGCACGGCAAAAAAGGCAAGATGGCAAAACGCGGCGGTCCGCGTCACGGCCAGGGCGCCGCCCGGCTGATGGAACGCTTCGACACCGACAAGGACGGCAAGATCACCCGCGCCGAGTTCGATGCCGTTCGCGCAGAAATCTTCGGCGGCGCCGATGCCGACGGCAACCAGGCCGTATCGCTCGAAGAGTTCACCACGATCTGGCAGGGCATGAACGACAACCGGATCGTCCGCGGCTTCCAACGCTATGACGCCGACGGCGATCTGTCGATCACGCTCGAAGAGTACACAGCGGGCAATGCAGACTTTGTCAAAAAGCATGACCGCAATGGCGACGGCGTCGTCACCAAGGCGGACATGAAAGGCGGCAAGCACAAGGGCAAGCGCTCGGGTCAGCACATGAAAAAGGGTAAAGACCGCGCATCCATGCAAAAACCAATGAAGCCGGTTCAGCCTGTCCAGCCTGACACGCAAGGCTAACAGGTCAGACAGCACAACAGTTGCTTGAATGGAGACAGCCCGGCTGCGAAGCCGGGCTGTTTGCTGTCTCACCCTGCGACCATTCGGGTTGAACAGCTCAAACCGATCAGGCGGGCACTTTCGTCAACACGGACTGATCGATCATGAAACGGTCGAAGATCGGCAGACTGGCGCCACCGATGACCCGGGCCTCGGCACCCACCTGAGCCTCGACAATTGCCGGCTCGCGGATGCCCTGCCTGTCCAGCTTGTGAAACTCTCTTTCGACCGTTTCAACCAGACGGGTGCGCACGGATCTCGGAAAACCGCCGTCGATCAGAACTGCCTCCATGTCGATGATGGCTGATATGGCGACAATCGCGATCGCGATGTTTCGTGATGTTTCGTCGATCCAATTCGACAATATGACGCCGTAGTCCGGCCATGTATCCGGATTGAGCCACAGGGGCGACGGGTCGAGCCCGGCTTCCTTCAACCGGTTTTCGAGAACGAAGATTGATGCCTGGTTGAGCAACTGACGCGGCTTTCCGCCCGGTCCAGGAACCGGGATCGGCCCAAACGCTCCGGCGTTGCCGCTTCGGCCCGTATAAAGCGCATGGTCGAGCACCAGCCCTCCACCGATGAAGGAGCCGACAAAAAAATAGGCGAAGTCCGAAAACTCACGCCCGCGGCCAAACACAAGTTCTGCGCCGCACGCAGCAGTCGCGTCATTTTGAACGATCACTGGAAGGTCCGTGATGTCAGCCATGGCCTCCGCAAAGTCGAAATCGCGCCAGGCATCCATCTCGTTGCGGGGCGCGCCGACCTGGTCCAGCCAGTTCCAAAGCTCGAAGGGCGATGCAATGCCGATGCCCGCGATGCGGCCTCTGGAGGTTTCATCGAGCTCATCCTGGAGTTGCCGCAGACCGGCTTCGGCGAACCGGATGATCTGTCCGGGCAGCGGATAGGCAAACGTCTCGCGCAGTTGACGGCGCACGCCGCCGATAAAATCCATCAGGACAAGGTCCGCGCTTCGTCGCCCGATCTTCAGGCCGACGGAAAAAACCGCGTCCGGATTAAGGGCCATCGGGATCGATGGCTGCCCAACCCTGCCGCGAACCGGTTCACCACGGATCAGCAGCGCATCCTTTTCCAGCGCCCGCATGATGACGGATACCGTCTGCGCGGAAAGTCCCGTACGCCGCGCAATGTCTGCCTTGGCAAGACTGCCATGGCGGCGCACCAGAGACATGACCAGGCGTTCATTGTGCGCACGTACGCGTGTCTGGTTGGAACCACCGCTCGGATCCTTGATCCGCTTCACGGTGTCGTCCGCCCTGTTGTGAGGCGACATACTCAATCTGCTTTCCCCCGCGTTGGCCTGAGGCCACGACAAGCATAGCTATACGGGTGGGCAATTTCTTCCTCGCCGGCGCACTTTGGCACAGAAAATAAATAAATCAAGTAGATTTATTTATTGACAAGACGCCATGCAGCATGTGTGATTGCCAGCGTAGAGACGTCTGCCCGCAAGGACCATTGCATGCTGGTGGCGGCGTCGGGACGCCTCTTCAACGGGCAAGTCGACCCGACTTTCAGGGTCTGCGTGTCCAGCCAGCCGGAACAACCTGGCGGCCTCTCCTTGCCGGAGATGCCCGAAGGCCTGCCGGCCGAGCGGTTGCAGTTTGCCTTTAGGAGCGGCGCTGCAACCAAAGTGATCAATCGGGAGGAAGATCGTGAAACATACATTCATCGCAGCAAGCCTCGGTGCCATGGTACTCGGTATCGCCGGAACAACAGGGGCGCAGGCCGAAACCATTGGCGCCTGCCTTATCACCAAGACGGACACCAATCCGTTCTTCGTGAAGATGAAAGAAGGCGCGACAGCAAAGGCGAAAGAACTCGGTATCGAACTGAAGTCCTATGCCGGTCGGATTGACGGCGATTCGGAAAGTCAGGTTGCCGCCATCGAAACCTGCATCGTTGACGGTGCGAAGGGCATTTTGATCACGGCCTCAGATACAAAAGGGATCGTGCCGGCAGTGCAACAGGCGCGGGACGCCGGTCTGCTGGTGATCGCACTCGACACGCCGCTCGAGCCAATCGATTCGGCTGACGCGACATTCGCGACCGACAATTTCCTCGCAGGCGAGTTGATCGGGCAATGGGCGGCGGCAACTCTCGGCGACGAGGCTAAGAACGCCAAGATCGCAATGCTCGACCTTGCGGTCAGCCAGCCATCGGTTGGCGTTTTACGCGACCAGGGTTTTCTGCAGGGATTTGGTATCGACCTGAAAGATCCCGGCAAATGGGGCGATGAGGATGATCCGCGCATTGTCGGCAACGAAGTGACGGCCGGCAATGAAGAAGGTGGACGCACGGCCATGGAGAACCTTCTCCAAAAAGATCCGGGCATCAATGTCGTCTACACGATCAACGAGCCTGCCGCCGCAGGAGCCTATGAGGCCCTGAAAGCGGTTGGCCGCGAAAACGACGTGTTGATCGTTTCGGTGGATGGCGGCTGTCCGGGCGTACAGAACATAGCCGATGGCGTTATTGGCGCGACCTCGCAGCAATACCCGTTGCTCATGGCTTCACTCGGCATCGAGGCGATTGCTGCCTGGGCCAAGGATGGCACCAAGCCGACCAACACCGAAGGCAAGGATTTCTTCGATACCGGTGTTGCGCTGGTCACAGACCAGCCGGTTGACGGTGTTCCGTCCATCGACACCAAGGAAGGCATGGACAAGTGCTGGGGCTGATGAGCCTTTGAAGCTGGCCGGTTCGGGCAAACAGCCCGAACCGGTGCGGTTTACAAACCCGCACACCTTCAGGACAATACCAGGCATGGCAGCACACGGATGGCGCGCGACGACGTTGCCGATCCTGATGTTTGCCATTTAACCCGGGGAAACAGTCATGCCCGATACCACCGACAAGGCCGGAGAGGATTTCGAGCAGGTTCTCGATCAAAGCGCGACGGAGGTCGCGTCCTTTGACCACAGACACCACACCCCACTGGAGCGTTTGCAGCACCTTCTGCACTCCAATCCGGCAGCGGTGCCGCTCATCGTCCTCGTCATGTCCCTCCTCATCTTCGGACTGATTGTCGGGTCCAAATTCTTTTCCCCGTTCGCGTTGACGCTTATCCTTCAGCAGGTCGCGATTGTCGGCTTTGTCGGAGCGGCGCAGACACTGGTGATCCTGACGGCGGGCATTGACCTTTCGGTCGGGGCAATCATGGTCTTGTCATCCGTGGTTATGGGGCAGTTCACATTCCGCTACGGATTTCCGCCGGAAATCGCGGTCCTGTGCGGTTTTGCGGTCGGAGCGGCCTGCGGCTTTATCAATGGCGCGCTGGTCGCGCTCGTCCGGCTGCCGCCCTTCATCGTCACACTCGGCATGTGGCAGATTATCCTTGCCTCCAATTTCCTCTATTCAGCCAATGAGACGATCCGCAGCCAGGACATTTCGCAATCCGCCCCCTTGCTTCAGTTCTTCGGCAACAAGATTTCGATCGGCGGCGCCGTCCTGACCTTCGGCGTCATCACCATGGTGCTGCTGGTTCTGGCGCTCAACTATGTTCTCAATCACACGTCCTGGGGGCGACATGTCTATGCGGTCGGGGATGACCCGGATGCCGCGGAACTCGCGGGGGTCCGTGTTAAACGGACACTGATATCGGTCTATGTCTGTGCCGGGCTCATCTGTGCCCTCGCCGGCTGGGTGCTGATCGGGCGCATCGGCTCGGTGTCGCCAACGGCCGGACAATTCGCCAATATCGAATCGATTACAGCCGTGGTGATCGGTGGCATTTCGCTGTTTGGCGGCCGCGGCTCGATCCTCGGCATGATGTTCGGCGCGTTGATCGTCGGGGTCTTCTCGCTGGGCCTGCGTATGATCGGCACCGACCCGCAATGGACCTATCTGCTGATCGGCCTGCTCATCATCTCGGCCGTTGCGATCGACCAATGGATAAGAAAGATTTCGGTATGAGCGAGCCTATTCTCACAGCCCGCAATCTCGTCAAGCGGTTTGGCCGCGTCGTGGCCCTCGATCACGCGAATTTCGATCTTTATCCCGGCGAGATCCTGGCGGTCATTGGAGACAATGGAGCCGGAAAATCGACGATGATCAAGGCAATCTCCGGGGCCGTTGTTCCTGACGAAGGCGAAGTCTTGCTGGAGGGCAAACCGGTCCATTTCCACACGCCGCTCGAAGCACAGCAGGCCGGTATCGAGACCGTGTATCAAAATCTTGCGCTGTCCCCTGCCCTGTCGATCGCCGACAATATGTTCCTTGGCCGCGAATGGCGAAAGCCGGGTCTTGCCGGCAAGATTTTCCGCCAGCTCGACCGCTCCGCGATGGAGAGGTTCGCCCGCGACAAGCTGAGCGAACTTGGCCTTTTGACAATTCAGAATATCGGCCAGGCCGTGGAGACACTCTCCGGCGGCCAGCGGCAAGGCGTGGCCGTCGCGCGGGCCGCGGCCTTCGGCTCGAAGGTCATCATCATGGACGAACCCACGGCGGCACTTGGCGTAAAAGAATCGCGCCGCGTGCTTGATCTCATCCTCGACGTGAAGTCCCGCGGCCTTCCAATCGTGCTCATTTCCCACAACATGCCGCATGTCTTCGAGGTTGCCGACAGGATCCATATCCATCGGCTCGGCCGGCGGTTATGCGTCATCAATCCCAAGGAACACAGCATGTCGGATGCCGTCGCCTATATGACCGGGGCGAAGGTGCCTGAAGAGCTGGAAGCTGCATGAAGTCAATCGCGTCCGCAGACCTTCCGGCCATGATTGCCGGTTCGGCTGCTAAGAACCGCCGCACCCTTGTCGCCATCGCCGGCCCGCCCGGAGTTGGCAAATCCACCTTGTCGGAAAGCCTCCGCAACGATTTGATCGCTCTTGGCCAGCCCGCATGCATCGTGCCGATGGACGGCTTTCATATGGACAACTCAGCGCTGGACGATCTGGGTTTGCGTCAACGCAAAGGTGCGCCGCAAACCTTCAATGCCGAAGCCTTCGTCCGCTTCGTTGCCGAACTGCGCGATGCGAGCCGGGACCATCTTGCACCGGATTTCGACCGGACAAATGATTGTGTCCGGGAAAACACGATCACGATCGCACGCAACTGCCGGGTTGTGCTGGTTGAGGGCAATTACCTGCTGCTTGATGAAACGCCCTGGTGCACGCTTCAGGACATTTTCGATATCACGGTCTTTCTGAGCGCATCGATGGATACCCTTCGCGACCGTCTTGTTTCGCGATGGATCGATCACGGCTACGATCCCGAGGCCGCACATCAAAAAGCTCTCGGAAACGACATCCCGAATGCCGAGAACGTGCTCCATCATTCCAGGCGTGCCGATGTTATCCTCGACGTTTCGAACAGGACCTAGGGCATGTCCAGATACCGCCTGATCCAGTCATTCTCGCCTGAAAGTAGCAATGATCCACAGCCTCGGCGCGACGCGCTGTACTTCAGCGTTCATCCTTTTGCTCCGTAGAAACGATTGATTCTAATCCGGTTTTTGCGACGCATCCGGCCTGTCGAGTTTTGTCTTGACGCCGTTGCGTCAAACCAAATCTCCAAACAGCAAATACAGCCGGCAATAAGAACTTGACACCATAGGCGTCTCGTCGCATGCTTCAAATGTAATCGATTACAAACTGCCATTTTTCAGGATGTAATCGATTACTTGTGTAACGGTCTTCACAGATCATTCGGGCGCGGCGGGAGACCAGCGCCCATGGGAGGTTCATATGCATCGTATCAGGACAGCTCTTGTAGCAACCACAATTCTGGCTGCTGCCGGCGCCGCGTCTGCCACCGACCTGGAAGTCACACACTGGTGGACATCAGGTGGCGAGGCAGCGGCGGTCAAGGCTTTTGCCGACGCTTTCAACGCCGCTGGCAACAACTGGGTGGATGGTGCTATCGCCGGATCCGGCGACACAGCCCGCGCGACCATGATCAGCCGCATCACCGGCGGCGATCCAATGGGCGCGACCCAGTTCAACCATGGACGCCAGGCGGAAGAACTGGTCGAAGCCGGCCTGATGCGCGATCTGACCGATGTTGCCGAAGCCGAGGGCTGGATAGACCTTGTCCATCCGAAAGGCTTGCTGGATGCCTGCACTGTGGATGGTAAAATCTACTGTGTTCCGGTCAACATCCACTCGTGGCAGTGGATCTGGCTCTCAAACAAGGCATTTGAGGACGCCGGCGTGCCGGTCCCCAGCAACTGGGACGAATTTGTTGCCGCCGCTCCGGCGCTTGAAGCCGCAGGCAAAATTCCGCTCGCCATGGGTCAGCAGTCCTGGCAGACATCCGGCGCCTTCCAGGTGCTGATGGTGGCTTTGGCCGGCCCGGAGGTGTTTCAGAAGGTCTATGGCGATCATGATGCCGAGGTCGCGGCCGGTCCCGATGTCGCCCGGGTTTTCAAGGCGGCAGATGACGCCCGCAAAATGTCACAGAAGTCCAACGTTCAAGATTGGAACCAGGCAACAAATCTTGTCATAACCGGTAAGGCCGGCGGGCAGATCATGGGAGACTGGGCACAGGGCGAATTCCAGGTAGCAGGACAAGTTGCAGGCGAACACTACACCTGTCTGCCCGGTCTGGGCATCAACGAAGTGATTTCCACGGGCGGCGATGCCTTCTATTTCCCCAAGCTTGACGATGAAGAGCTGTCGGCAGCCCAGGCGAAACTTGCGTCCTTGATGCTTTCCAAACAGGTTCAGGTCGATTTCAATCTGAAAAAGGGCTCGTTGCCGGTTCGCGGTGATGTTGACCTTGCAGCAGCCAATGACTGCATGAAGAAGGGCCTTGAGATCCTCGCCAAAGGAAACATCATATCCGACACGAACCAGTTGATGTCGCCGGATTCCCTTGGACAGATCAACGACCTGTTCGTGGAGTTCTTCAACGACAACAACATTACGCCAGAGGATGCGCAGGAGCGTTTTGCGCAGATCGTCGCGGCTGCCGACTAGACCTCTGTAACTCCACCGTGCAGCCGGCTTGTTGGCCGGCTGCCGCCAGGCGTTTAAAAACCATTTTATGAACTGGACCGTGGGAGGATCTTCCGATGACGGACGCTCGCCGCCCCGTGCAAATTTTCCGGCATCTCAGTGCCAAAATCGCAGCCATTCCGATGGTCCTGACCGCGCTCGTCATCTTTGTGGGATGTTCGGTATGGACGATTGTTTATTCGTTCACCGGCTCCAAACTTCTGCCGCGCCTGAAGTTCGTCGGGCTTGATCAGTACGACCGGCTCTGGTCCACAAATCGCTGGCTCGTTTCAATCGAAAACCTGTTTGTATACGGGATCTGCATGCTGATCCTGTCTCTGGTGCTCGGCTTTGTCCTGGCTGCCCTGCTCGATCAGAAAATCAGGTTCGAAAACACCTTCAGAACCGTTCTCCTTTACCCATTTGCGTTCAGCTTCATCGTTACCGGTCTGGTTTGGCAATGGGTTCTCAATCCGGAATTCGGGGTTCAGAACATTGTCCGCAGCCTTGGCTGGGATACGTTCACCTTTGACCCGCTCTACAATTCCGACATCGTCATTTACGGCGTTCTGATTGCCGGGCTGTGGCAAAGCACCGGCCTGATCATGTGTCTCATGCTCGCCGGTCTCAGGGGGATCGACGAGGACATCTGGAAGGCGGCCCGGGTCGATGGGATTTCCACATGGAAGACTTACCTTCTGATCATCATCCCGATGATGCGGCCGGTGTTTATCACGACGCTTGTGATCATCGCCTCCGGTATCGTGAAGGTCTATGACCTGGTTGTTGCCCAGACCGGCGGCGGCCCTGGCATCGCCTCCGAGGTTCCGGCCAAATATGTCTATGACTTCATGTTCCTCAATCAGAATCTCGGACAGGGGTTCGCGGCCTCAACCATGATGCTGCTGACGGTGATTATCATCATCGTGCCGTGGGCATATCTGGAATTCGGAGGGAAACGACGTGTCTAATCCCGGCACCCTGGCGACGGCTGTCGTCGCGGCGGACGCACTCAAGGAAAGTGCACGCGGACCGAGCGGTCCACGGCCCCGCCGCAGAATCTCCCGGCGCAATATCTTTGTCTACGGAACGCTGCTCGTCGTCTCCGTGTACTATCTTCTGCCGCTCTACGTCATGATCGTCACATCGCTCAAAGGCATGCCGGAAATCCGTCTCGGCAACGTCTTTTCGCCGCCCGTGGACATTACCTTCGAGCCCTGGGTCAAGGCATGGTCGCAAGCCTGCACCGGCCTCAACTGCGACGGGCTGAGCCGCGGCTTCTGGAACTCGGTCAGGATCACGGTTCCAAGCGTCGTGATCTCTATCGTCATTGCCTCCATCAACGGCTACACCCTTGCCAACTGGCGCTTTAAGGGCGCCGATGTCTTTTTCACGATCCTGATCGTCGGCGCGTTCATTCCCTATCAGATCATGATCTACCCGATTGTCGTGGTGTTGCGCGAAATCGGCCTTTACGGCAGCATCTGGGGTCTGGTTCTCGTCCATTCGATTTTCGGCATGCCGATCCTGACGCTTCTCTTCAGGAACTATTTCACATCCATCCCGGAGGAGCTGTTCAAAGCCGCCCGTGTGGATGGCGCAGGTTTCTGGCGGATCTATTTCAAGATCATGCTGCCGATGAGCCTGCCGATCTTTGTCGTCGCAATCATCCTTCAAGTCACCGGTATCTGGAACGACTTCCTATTCGGTGTGATTTATACAAAGCCCGACACATACCCGATGACCGTACAGTTGAATAACATCGTCAACTCGGTTCAGGGTGTGAAAGAATACAATGTCAACATGGCCGCCACGATCCTCACCGGTCTCGTGCCACTCGTCATCTATTTTATCTCTGGCAAGCTCTTCGTGCGCGGCATCGCCGCCGGCGCGGTGAAAGGTTAGATCAATGGCCGGATCCAAAAGCATCGAAATCCGCAACCTGTCACTCAGCTTCGGCGAGCTGAAGGTTCTGGAACAACTCGACCTCGACATATTTGATGGCGAATTCCTGGTGCTGCTCGGCGCCTCGGGTTGCGGAAAATCAACCCTTTTGAACTGCATTGCCGGTCTGCTCGATATCTCGGACGGTCAGATTTTTATCAAGGGCAAGAATGTCACCTGGGAGGAGCCGAAAGACCGGGGCATCGGCATGGTCTTCCAGTCCTATGCGCTTTACCCGCAGATGAGTGTCGAGGGAAACCTCTCATTCGGCCTCAAGAATGCCGGGATGGCAAAAACCGAGATCGCCGAACGGGTCGCCAGAGCAGCCTCCATCCTGCAGATCGAGCCTCTCCTGAAACGCAAGCCGTCGCAGCTTTCAGGCGGCCAGCGCCAGCGCGTCGCCATCGGCCGCGCCCTTGTGCGGGAGGTCGACGTCTTCCTGTTCGACGAACCTTTGTCGAACCTTGATGCAAAACTGCGCGCGGAACTGCGTGTCGAGATCAAGCGTCTTCACCAGCGCCTCAACAACACGATGATCTATGTGACCCACGATCAGATCGAGGCGCTGACGCTTGCCGACCGCATCGCAATCATGCGCGGGGGCCAGGTTCAGCAGCTGGACACACCGCATGCGATCTACAACCACCCGGCCAACAAATATGTCGCCGGCTTCATCGGCTCACCGGGAATGAACTTCATGGAAGGCACGCTGAACGGCGGCGACAAACCGCAATTTTCCACTGGTCAGATGAACGTCGATTTGTCGCGCTACAACTTTATAAACGGCGGCTCACTCGACGGATCGCAGGCGTGGCTTGGCGTTCGCCCCGAACATGTCTCGACCGGCAGGGATGCAGCCGACAAAACCTTTTCCAGCCAGGTCAGCGTGGAAGTTGTCGAACCCATGGGGTCCGACACACTGGTGTGGACGACACTGGCCGATCAGGAATTCCGGTTCCGCATGGACGGACAGAAGACTGTGGAAGTCGGAGAAACGCTTCAGATCGGATTCGACCCGGTCAGCGCCTCCGTCTTCGACGCGCAAACCGAAAACAGAATGTAACTGCTTCTTTTGATTGGACCTTCAATGGATTTGTCTTTTCAGCTCTACAGCGCACGCAATTTCACGCCCTGGGACAAGGTGCTCAGTTATCTTTCGCAAATGGGCTATACCCAGGTGGAAGGCTTCGGCGGCGTCTATGAGGACGCCGCCGCCTTCCGCGGCTCAATGGATGACAACGGCCTGGCCATGCCCACAGGCCATTTTGGGGTCGAAACGCTCGAGGATGATTTCGATGCGGTCATTGCGCTTGCCGAGACCTTGGGTATCAACTCGATCTTCTGCCCCTATCTCAATGAGGATCAGCGCCCGACAGATGCGGCCGGATACACGCAATTTGCCAGGCGCCTTTCGGCGATCAATACGAAAGTCCGCGCGACCGGCCGCCGCTTCGGCTGGCACAACCACGATTTCGAGTTTCGCCCGCTCGCCGACGGCACCATTCCGCAAAAGGTGATCCTTGACGAGGCGCCGGACATCGACTGGGAGGCCGATATCGCATGGATCATTCGCGGCGGCGGCGAGCCGCTCGAATGGATCGAGAACTACGGCTCACGCATCACGTCGGTACATGTGAAAGACATTGCGCCCGCCGGTCAGTGCGAGGATGAGGACGGTTGGGAGGATGTCGGTCACGGCATTGTCGCGTGGAAGAACATCCTGCGCGCGCTCAACGAGAGTGCAAAGGTTTCCTACTTCGTCATGGAACATGACAATCCTAACGATTTTGAACGGTTTGCACGTCGTTCATTCCAGGCAATGAGCAGATTTGCGGAGGAAGCCAATGGCTGAACAACTCGGTGTCGGCATCATGGGATGCGGCAACATCTCGGCGGCCTATATGAAGCTCGCGCCGCTTTTCAGCGGATTTGAGATCAGGGCTTGCGCGGATATCAGCCAAGAGGCGGCCAGCGCACGCGCCGAGGAATTCGGACTGAGGGCGGAAACTGTGGACGGTCTGCTGGCAGCCGATGATATTGATATTATCGTCAACCTGACCATTCCGGCCGCCCATTATGAGGTATCGCGCTCTATCCTCGAGGCTGGAAAACACGTCTACTCAGAAAAGCCGTTTGTACTGTCCGTCGCCGAGGGCCGTGACCTTTCGGAGCTCGCAGCGTCAAAAGGCTTGCGCATCGGATCAGCACCGGACACCTTCCTTGGCGGATCGCATCAGCTTGCCCGCCATCTGATTGACGCAGGCACTGTCGGCAAGATTACCGGTGGCACCTGTTACGTGCTCAGCCACGGCATGGAACACTGGCATCCCAATCCGGATTTCTTTTTCAAACCGGGGGGCGGGCCGATCCTCGACATAGCGCCCTACTACATAACCAACCTGGTTCAACTTATCGGGCCGGTAAAGCGCGTCGCCGCACTTTCCTCCACCCCCTCTCCAGAGCGGACCATCACGTCGCAACCGCGTCACGGCGAAAAGATCACGGTCGAAACGCCCACCACGTTCCATGCCATCTTGGAGTTCCGGAACGGCGCGACCGTCAGTCTCGGGGCAAGCTGGGATGTGTGGCAGCATGGTCATTCGCCCATGGAGCTTTATGGCGAAGACGGCAGCCTTTTCGTACCGGACCCCAATTTCTTCAGCGGGGAACTGAAGGTCACGAGCAAGGCCGAGTTCACCGACGAGAGGCCGGCTTGGAATCATCCGTTCAACAAGATCAATGAAGGATCGGAAGACAACGGTGTTGCCAACTACCGCGCCTCAGGCCTTGCCGATATGGCGCATGCCATTGCCGTCAACCGGCCGCATCGCTGTTCGCTCGAGATGGCGCTTCACGTTGTTGAGGTAATGACAGCCATCCTTAAGTCAGGCGAGAACGGGACCTTCCAGATCATGGAAACGGATTGCGAGCGACCAAAGGCCCTGCCACCCGATGAGGCGGCTGCGCTGATGGCGTAACCGCCCTTGCTCAGTTACGGAGTAAACCATGGCAACCAATATCAAAGGCCCGGGCCTTTTTCTGGCGCAGTTTGCCGACGATGAAGCCCCGTTCAATTCGCTTCCGGCCATCACGCAGTGGGCAGCATCCCTTGGCTATGAGGGTGTTCAGATCCCGACCTGGGATGAACGGCTCTTCGATCTGGAGACAGCGGCGCAATCACAGGCCTATTGCGAGGACATCAAGGGCCAATGTGCCGAAGCCGGTGTCGAAATCACCGAGCTTTCGACCCATCTTCAGGGTCAGCTCATCGCGGTGCATCCGGCCTATGACGAGCAGTTCGACAGCTTTGCTCCGGTCCGGCTGCGCGGCAATCCGGCTGCCCGGCAGGAATGGGCCGTCGCCCAGCTCAAGCAAGCGGCACGCGCGTCGCGCAATCTGGGGCTGGACGTGTCCGTCTCCTTTACCGGTGCCCTCGCCTTTCCCTACCTCTATCCGTGGCCGCAACGCCCGGCGGGGCTGATTGACGAGGCCTTTTCAGAACTTGCACGGCGCTGGCGGCCGATCCTTGACGTCTATGAAGAAAACGGCGTCGATGTCGGTTATGAAATCCACCCGGGGGAAGATGTTTTCGACGGCGCCACGTTTGAAATGTTCCTGGAACGGCTTGATGGCCACAAGCGCTGCACGATCAATTACGACCCGTCGCATTTCGTCTTGCAACAGCTGGATTACCTGGCGTTTATCGACATTTATCACGAGCGCATCTCGGCCTTTCACGTCAAGGATGCCGAATTCAACCCGGACGGGCGGCAAGGTGTCTATTCGGGCTACCAGGGATGGACGGAGCGTGCCGGGCGCTTCCGCTCGCTGGGTGACGGACAAGTTGACTTCTCGGCGATCTTCTCGAAGATGGCCCAATATGATTACGACAGTTGGGCTGTACTGGAATGGGAATGCTGCCTGAAGCATCCGGTCCAGGGCGCGGCCGAGGGCGCCCCCTTCATTGCCGACCACATCATCCGGGTTACTGAAAAGGCGTTTGACGATTTCGCCGGCGGTGTGGTCGACAGGAACCAGATTCACCGGATGCTAGGGTTGCAGGGATAAGATATGGCAAAACATGCTACTGGAAAGACTAACATCGCTCCGGTGCGTCTCGGGATGGTCGGTGGCGGTCAAGGCGCCTTCATAGGCGCCGTTCATCGCATCGCCGCCCGTCTCGACGGACATTATGACCTAGTCGCGGGCGCCCTCTCCTCGGATGCGGACCGCGCTCTTGCTTCGGGTCTCGAGCTCGGCCTTGCGCCTGACCGCTGCTATCGTTCCTTCAAGGACATGGCCAAGATCGAGGCAGCCCGCGACGACGGGATTGAAGCGGTGTCCATCGTAACGCCGAACCATGTCCATTACCCGGCTGCCAGGGCTTTTCTGGAAGCGGGAATCCATGTCATCTGCGACAAACCCCTCTCCTCCTCCCTTGCGGATGCCAAAAAACTCGCCAAAGTTGCGGAAAAGTCGGACGCGCTGTTTGTACTGACCCACAACTACACCGGATACCCAATGATCCGGCAAGCGCGCCGGATGATCGCCGAGGGGCGTCTCGGCACCATCCGGGTCGTGCAGGCTGAATATGCGCAGGACTGGCTCACCGAGGCGGAGGAAGATACCGGCAACAAACAGGCTGAGTGGCGCACCGATCCCGAACGCTCAGGCGTTGGCGGTTGCGTCGGAGATATCGGTACACATGCGTGGAACCTTGCTACGTTTGTCAGCGGTCTGGAAACCGACAGCCTGGCGGCTGATCTCGACAGCTTTGTCGACGGCCGGCGCGTCGACGACAATGTGAACGTTCTGCTTCGTTTCAAACCCGAGGCGAAAGGGAAGCCGGCAAAGGGCATGCTGTGGAGCAGCCAGGTTGCACCGGGCAATGAAAACGGGCTGAAACTGCGGATCTATGGAGATGCCGGCGGCATCGAGTGGCGGCAGGAGGATCCCAATCTCCTGTGGTACACTCCATTCGGCAAACCGAAACAGATGCTAACCCGGGCCGGTGCGGGTTCCAATGCCGCGGCCGCACGGGTCACGCGTGTGCCTGCCGGGCACCCCGAGGGCTATCTGGAAGGTTTTGCCAATATCTATAGCGAAGCGGCTACAGCCATTCGGGCCCGCAGAAAAAAGAATGGCAAGATCCCGAAGGATGTGCATTTTCCGACGGTTCGGGACGGCGTTGACGGCATGCGGTTCATCGACGCCTGCGTTCGTTCATCGGCACAAAATTCCGCTTGGATCAAACTCTAGGCGGCACTGCCAGCCGAACCGGTGAGCAATCGTATAAATTGTACTGCAAGAACCTTGGGCCAGATGTTTAAACCTCTCTTAAAGATCGTGCGGCATAGTTTCAGCCGGCAGCGCAGTTTCTGAATTTTATCACCATGAGATAATCGCGCCCGCATGATGCATCCACGCCAGCCTTGACAGGCATGCCGCATTCCGACCGCGACGCAGTCGGATCAATGCTCAAGTCGGGGACTACGGATGCAGATTTCAAAAAAATTGCCCTTGGCCGCTGTCCTCATGACGGTCCTCGCGATTGCCGCGACAAGTATGGGCGGTCTCTATGTCGCGGGACAGGCAAATGTTCAGGAAGTGGAAGACAAACTAGCCGCGCTGGCGATAGGAAAAAGAAACGAGCTGCATCAGTACATTGCGAATATCAACAAGGATGCGGAGTTCATTTCTGAAAATCGTACGGCGATTGAGGCGCTGGAACTCATAGACTTCGAGTTCAGCCTATTTGAGGACAAGGCACGCGAAACCCTGCAGCAACGTTACATTGCGGACAATCCGAATGCCGCCGGTGAAAGGCATCTGCTGGTTAACCCGGATATCGATGTTTATGACAATGTGCATGCGCACTACCACAATTATTTCTCACGATATGTGACCGACTACGGTTACAGCGACATAATCCTGATCAATCCCAAGGGCGGGATCATCTATTCAGTTTCCAAGGTGGACGACTTTGCCACGAACGTGCTGAGCGGGCCGTGGAAGGACACAGCCCTGGCGCAAAGCTTCAGATTGGCGATCACCGCGCCGGAGACGGAACAAACCGTGTCTTCTGATTTGCAGCCCTACGGTCCTATCGACAATGCTCCTGCCGCTTTCTTCGCTCGTCCGGTGTTAAAGGACGGCACGCTGCTGGGTGTCGTGGTCCTGAGGATAGATTCAACACGAATTTCACAGATCCTGGCGAGCCGGGAGGGCTTGGGTCAGACCGGGGAAACACTGCTCATAAACGGTGATGGCTCGATTCTGTCGGATTCACCGTTGACCCAAGGCGACGACACATTGCAACAGCAGATCAACACGCCGCTCCTGAGCAAGGCAGCAACCGCAGGAGTGTTGACAGGCGAAGTTTTGGGCTACCGGAATTCGGACAGATTGGCGGCCATCGTTCCGTTGAGTCTTGACGGACATGATTGGTTCGTCTTTGCAAGCATCGACGAAGCAGAGGCTTTCGCCGGCTTGAATCGCATGCGCACGGTTATGCTTTTGATTGCGGGTGCCGTCTCGCTCCTCTGCCTCATCCTTGCGATTATGTTCTCACGGACGATTACCCGGCCGATTAACAATCTGGCCGAACGCATGCGTGAGCTTGCCGAGGGCGATACACAAATCGACCTCGACCTGGAGCGCTCGGACGAGATTGGAGAAATGGCCAGATCGGTGGCCGTTTTCCGCGATGGCGCCGTTGAGAAAAGCCGCCTGGAGGATGAAGCCAGGCAAAACCAGCAATTGTCAGACAAGGAACGCGCCGACCGCGAAGTCGTCAAACAGCTTGAAGACGGCAAGACACGCGAAGCAGTGGACGCACTTGCCGACGGGCTGGAAAGGCTGGCTGCCGGCGACGTCTCCAAAACCATCGACGAGGCGTTCAAACCGGAGCTTGAGAGCCTTCGACAGAATTTCAACGACACGACCGCCAAGTTGTGCTCCACCCTTGCCGCGGTCAGAAGCAGCATGGCCTCGCTACGCAGCAATGCCGGCCAGGTGCACGGGGCTGCGGACGATCTTGCACGGCGTACGGAGCAACAGGCTGCGGCGCTTGAGGAAACGTCCGCGGCACTTGAGCAGATCACCGTCACGGTCAGCACCGCCTCAGACCGAGCCGAGGAAGCCAGCCGCATGGTGGCAGCAACAAAAGACAATGCGGAGCAATCAGGCGAAGTCGTCTCGAATGCCATAAGCGCAATGCAGCGCATCGAGACAGCGTCCGGGGAGATATCCAGCATTATCAACGTAATCGACGAGATCGCATTTCAAACCAATCTGCTCGCATTAAATGCCGGCGTGGAAGCCGCACGCGCCGGAGAAGCCGGCAAAGGCTTTGCCGTCGTTGCCCAGGAGGTCCGCGAGCTTGCTCAACGTTCTGCGAATGCTGCCAAAGATATAAAGGAACTTATTACGAAATCAGGTGAGGAAGTTAAGTCGGGCGTCGGGCTGGTCAACGACGCCGCCGCCGCGCTGTCGAATATCGGTGAGGACGTGCTGCGTATCAATGATCACGTTGATGCCATCGCGACGGGATCGCGCGAACAGGCACTCGGCATACAGGGGATCAACGACGCCGTCGGCCAGATGGACCAGATGACGCAACAGAACGCCGCCATGGTCGAGGAGAACAATGCGGTCAGCCAGATGCTATCCGACGACAGCGACAGCCTTGCCCGGCTTCTGGAGCAATTCAAACTGGATGACGGCCCGGTCTCAAAAGCAGAATCTGCAAAACCAGCCCCCTTGTCCAAACCCGTCAAACCATCCGCGGCTGTGCCGGTAACGGTTGGCAACAATGCCCTGGCAGCCACAGAGGACTGGGCAGAATTTTAAGAAGCCTCCGCCCGAAGAACCAGACACCCAACCAGCCTCAGATACGGCGTGTCACGCGCACCGTTAGCGCTCGGTCGCGCCGATCCGCAATGACATTTGCGGTTGATTAAGATTCATCGTCTATCATCACTGCGTGTGACGGTTGCTGGGCGAGCGACCCGTCTTGACTGTGACTTGCAGGTTTACGGTGAGTTCACGCGGCGGCTGTTCCTTTGGAGCCATGCAGCCTTTGAACTCTGGCGGACCGTGGCCGGGATGAATGCATTCCGTTGGTATGGGCATGAGACGGCTGTTTGGAAACATACGAAAAGATCCGGAACATCGGATTCGCATCGCCTATCGCCTCGTGCTTCTTGCGATGATTGGGCTTTTGGCGACATCGCATGTGGCCATCATTGTCGCGACGGAACGCAGTCAGCACTATGCCCTGGCATTCAAAGACATCAGCAATGAGCGCATGCTTTCGCAGCGGATCGTTCTTCTTAGCCAGCATGCCTTGAACGAAGCTGACGCCGTCACGCGTGAGGAAACACTGAGACTTGTCAAAGAAGCGCTTCTGGATCTGGAAGCTGTCCACACGGATCTTGCAAAGAAGGTGTCCGACGAGGCCGAAAACAATGCTGCAAGCCGACAGGTCAACGAAGTATTCTTTTCCTGGCCCGCTCAGCTCGACTACCAAATCCGTTCCTTGATAACCAATACAAATCAGTTCCTGAATTTTGCGATGTCTTCTCCGGATATTGCCGCCATCTACATGGCACCGATGGAAGACATCGCTACATCCCAAGTGCTTCCCGCACTCGACGAGGTCAATGATATCTATCAGGACAATACAAAGAGCGCGGTCGAGCTATTCAAACAGATTCAGCTCGCTTTACTGTTCTTGTCCCTGGGCATGCTGATCGTTGTCTGGCGGGCCCTCTTCCGGCCGCTCGCTGCTCAGATAGGCCAGCGCACACGGGAGTTGATTGTTGCACGCGACGATATGCAATATGCGGCCAATCATGACGGCCTGACCGGCCTTGCCAACCGCGATTTCGCTCTCCAGAAAATAGAAGAGGTCACGGAACACAAAGAGGAGAAGGTTGCGGCTCTCGCATTGCTTCTGCTCGACCTTGACGATTTCAAGAACATCAATGACAGCTACGGTCATCAAAGCGGAGACCGTCTTCTTTGTACTGTCGCCAACAGGTTGCGATCGGTTCTGGGGGATGAAGGATTGGCGTGCCGTATGGGCGGCGATGAATTCCTGGTGATCGTCGAAGGTGAAGCCTCTGTTGACAACCTGCCGCAAATCGCAGATCGCATCCTCAAACGCATGAATACCAAGGTGCCGCTTGGCGGCGCGGCCACATATGTGAAAGCAAGTATCGGGATCGCGCGTTTTCCGAAGGACGGCTCGGACACGGAACATCTGCTGACGGCGGCGGATCTGGCTCTCTATGCAGCCAAGAAGGCCGGCAAGGGCACCTATCAGTTCTTCAATGAAGATATGCAGCGTGAACTGATTGAAGCAAAGGTACTCGAGCACGACATCGACGATGCTCTGCGGTCGCAGCAGTTTATACCCGTATTCCAGCCTCAGGTGGATATCACAACCGGCACCGTTGTCGGTGTGGAAGTGCTGGTGCGCTGGCATCACCCCAGGCGAGGCGTTTTGCTGCCAGGTGATTTCCTTGACGCAGCGGCCAGTCTCGGACGTATGCCGGAGATTACCCGCATGGTCCTTGATCAGGCATTCGCCGCGGCTTCGAACTGGCAACAAAACGGCGTTAAATTCGGCCGCATGGCTGTGAATTTTTCACAACATGATCTCATGTGGAACAGTTTCCTGAACAATCTCATTTCAACGGCTGAAGACCACGGGCTGACCTCGGACTGCATCGCGGTGGAAGTCGTGGAATCCGTCGCGATCAAGAATGACAGCGAACAGGCAGCGCAAGCGCTCTATAATCTTCGCAAGAAGGGGTTCCAGATCGAGATCGACGATTTCGGCACCGGATTTGCTTCGCTTTCTCATCTTAACCGAAACCTCTTCGACCGGGTCAAGATCGACCGTCAGTTCGTAGCAGATATCGATACAAGCGAGCGCCGCAGGATCATCGTGGATTCCATCATCCGTCTGGCGCGCGCGCTCAACCTCAAGGTGGTTGCCGAAGGTCTGGAACGTCAGCAAGAAATCGATACGCTGACGAAGCTGGGCTGCAAGGAATTCCAGGGCAACGCCATCGCGCCGCCGATGCCGGAAAATGTCGCGCGTGAGTGGCTGCTTGCCCATGATCCCTCGGCTGTCAAGGCAATGGCTCAATCGGCAGTATCCGGCAACGCTTGACATCACGCTGTCGCCCCAACACTTTTTCAGTGTTGAAGACCCGAACGCACATGAAACTCAACGCCGACCAGATCACACGACTTACCGAAATCAGACACGCGCTGCACGCGGCACCGGAGCTTTCGGGAGCGGAGCACGAAACGGCTGAATTCATCCGATCGCATCTGGTATCGCTTGGGCCGGACGACGTTGTGACCGGGCTTGGCGGAACGGGCGTCGCTGCGGTCTATGACAGCGGCAGACCCGGCCGTTCGGTGTTGCTGCGCTGTGAACTCGATGGTCTTCCAATTGAGGAAATCAGCGATCTTGCCTACCGGTCCACCATCAGCGGATGCGGGCACCAGTGCGGCCACGACGGACACATGACCATGCTTCTGGGTGTCGCGATGATGTTGCAGGAAAACCCGCCAAACAGCGGCCGCGTGATCCTGCTTTTCCAGCCGGCGGAAGAAACCGGCAAGGGTGCAAGGGCCGTCATCAACGACGAGCGGTTCAAGTCACTTCAGCCCGACTATGCAATCGCGTTGCACAATCTGCCGGGCTTTGACCTGCATACGGTTTTGCTCAAGCCCGGAGCTGTCAACTGTGCGTCACGCGGTATCCGCATCGCGCTGACCGGGCGAACAGCGCATGCCTCGCAGCCGGAAACGGGGCTATCGCCGGCCCTCGCAACGGCCCGGATCATTGAGCGCCTGGACGGGCTGTCCAATTGCGAGCGGTTGGATGCCGGTTTCAGCCTTGTAACCGTGGTCCATTGTCGCCTTGGCGAACAGGCGTTCGGTGTTGCGCCGGCGGATGCCGAGATATGGGCAACGCTGCGAACCGTCACGGATGACGCGATGGGCACACTGGTCAGCTCCGCAGAAACCGTCGCCCAAGAAACCGCCCGGCACCACGGGCTCGCGCTCAACATCAGCTATGACGATGTCTTCAGCGCCTGCGACAACGACCCGGCACTCATCGTACAACTACGGGAAAGCGCAAAACGACTTGGTTTGACCATCAGGGATCTGGATGACCCGTTTCGCTTTTCCGAAGACTTTGGAGAGTTCGGGAGCGCCGGTGCGTCAGCAATGTTCTTTGTCGGCGCGGGCCTTGGTCAACCCGCATTGCACAACCCTGACTACGACTTTCCGGACGATATAATCCAAACCGGTACAAGCATGTTTTACGAAACGACCTGTCGGCTGCTGGGTGAAAACGGGCGTTAATGCTGAACAATCAAGCGTCGATGGTGCAAGCCAGCACGCGGCTGATATGCGTGAGCGGACGGCCCGATTGACGTCGCCATTGATTAAAGGCGGCCTGTGTTTTTTCCATGTCCTTTTTCGAACTTGGCGCCTTGTCGACAACGCCTTCGCGGATCAGCGCCGCAACAACGTCGCGTGACAGGATAAAACTATCCACTCCCATGAATCTGAGAAAATACATCGCGCTGTTGCCGCCAAGGCGTGCGGCTTTCTTTTTCAACATGGCCAGCAGTTCGACATAGTCCTCCGCCGGCCAGTGCGCAAATACGGTTGCGGCCGACCCATGCTCGCCCGCAAGATGGGCAAGGAACAGTGCGTTGTCACGAATCGCGGAAATTTTCTTACCGTGCCTTATTATGCGCGGATTGCTGAGATGCTCCCCGATCTCTTCGTCGGTCATAAAGCCCATGCGCCCGATATCGAACCCATGGAACACCTCTTCCATGTCGTCCCATTTGTTCTCAACGACCTTCCAGTTAAAACCTGCCTGAAAAATGCACTTGCTCATCTGCGCAAGCCAGCGATCGTCGGGGATCAGCTGAAGTTCAGACGCGCATTTGGGTGATGAAAGCGTACCCTCAAAGGCGTCGGTCCCGCCTTTCCGGTCGGCCGCGATCTTATAGAGCGTCTCGAAGTCCTGCATCGTCAATCCGTTCGTATTCGGTTGTTTATCCTATGCCTCATTGGCTTCAATTGTGATCGTGACCCGGCGCGGATCGAAGGCCACATAATCCGCGATCAGTCCGGCGAATTCTAACGGCTGTTCATAGGACCACGCCAGTTCGCTGGCTATTGATTGGTCCGCCCCCGTTACATCAAAATAGCTGGCCTGTCCCTTGAGCGGACAGTAGGTCGACTTTTCCGTCTTTTTCAACGTCGCCACAATGTCCGACCGCGGGATGTAGTATTGTGGAGGATAAATCTTGCGGCCGACTTCCTGAAGGCGGAGCGCATTGCTCGACTCAGCAATTTTCTGGCCACCGCGCATGACATGGATCTTCTGCTCCATGGCGTCGACCTGCATAAAATGCTGGGGACGATCCGGATTGTGTATCGCATTTTCGATCATGACAGATCCTCAAAGACAAAATTGGTCCCCACCATGGTCAAATGGGATCAACGCGTCAAATAGTCGAGACGAGGTGGCCGTCTTTGAGGGTTTTGCCGCTTTCTTATGAGCGGATTGACCGGGCGCACAAACAGCAGCGCGCCCGGACAAGCGTATTCCTACATATTGACCGCTTGCGCAGGCATCTCGTCGACGTCCGGCCCATCATGATCGACATGATCTCCCCGGTTGTCCCCGTCGCCGTCTATTACGAAACGGCTGACCAGTTCGACAAGGTGGTCGCTTTCCTGAGAGAGCATCCGGGTTGCGGCCGTCGCCTCTTCTGCCATGGCAGCGTTTTGCTGAGTGGCTTGATCAAGCTGACCGATCGCCATGTTGATCTCTTCGATGCTGAGGTCCTGCTCCTTGGCTCCGGCAAATATCTCACCGACCATTTTGTCGACCTCACCAACTTCCACAACGATCGCTTCCAACGCTACGCCTGTCTGTCGGACGAGTTCGGCGCCCTGTTCAACGCTCGTTGCAGATTCGGAGATCAATGCCTTGATCTGATTGGATTCTTCAGCCGAGCGCTGAGCCAGCGCCCTGACCTCGGAAGCGACAACCGCAAAGCCCTTTCCTGCATCTCCGGCACGGGCGGCCTCGACCCCGGCATTCAGTGCCAGAAGGTTTGTCTGGAACGCGATTTCATCAATAACGCCGATAATCTCGTTCATACGGCTGGCCGACTCCTCTATGTCGCGCATCGAGCTAACGGCTGAGTTGACGACATCACTGCCCCGCTGGGCCTTGCCCTTGGCGGTCGCCACCATCTCGCTTGCCTTCGTTGCGGCCTCGACCGTCGACTTCATCGTTTCCTTGATCTGGGCAACGGCAGCCGCCGTTTCTTCAAGCGATGCCGCCTGGCTTTCGGTGCGGCGGGACATCTCTTCGGATGCTTCGGCTATGCCACCGGAATTCGAGCGGATTTCATTTGCGGCCTGGGAAACTGTGCCCAACGCTTCCTGCAACTGTGTTGCCGCTGCGTTGAAATCCTGTTTGGTCTTCTCGTATTCGGCAGCGACATCCGCACCGATATAAGCGGTCAGGTCACCCTCGGCCAGGCGACCCAATGCGCCGCTGACCTGACTTACCGCATATTCGAGCTGATCGAATATCTGTTTACGTTCCTGCTCGGCTTTCCGTCTTTCCTCCTCCGCCTCCTTTTCCAGCTGCAACTTGTCGACAGCGGCCTGTTGGAAAACCTTGAGCGCACGGGCCATGACGCCAATCTCATCCTTGCGGTCGGTGCCTTGCACCTCAAAATCGATTTCACCTCCGGAAAGGCGTTCCATTGAATGCGTCACGTCGGCGACCGGTCTGGTTATGGATTGTGAGACATAGCGCAGCAGAAAACCCCCGATCAGCATTACCGCCGCCGAGATGACAAGATCCAGTACTAGGCTCCGCCAGCTCGCTGAGGTCAGGCTGTTCACATCGTCGATCATCGCCTTCGAGATCACGCCCTCAACATCCCTCATCAGGTTTATCTTTTCGGTAATGGCGGTGAACCATTGAGCCGATGTGATGCCCCGCAGGTCGCCGGTCCGAACAGATGCCAACGCCGTGTCGCGCATTCTTTGAACCTCATCGACCACAGGACCGGACACTGTCTCGTTGAAAAGGCCTATCAGCGCGGGATCGGCCAAGTCCGTGAAATCGGAAAAATAAATCTTCTGCGCCTGAATAAAGCGAATTAGATTGTCGTAGATCTCCGTTTCAAACCTACCGACACCGAAACCCACAGCGCCCATGGCGCGTTCACGGCCGGCATATTCCTTGCCGCGCAGGAAACTCAGATAGCTGATCATCGCCTTACTGATCCGGTCGTTGTGACTTGCAACTTCCAGTTCGTGTGCGATCTCAAGAAGCGCCTCGATCGTGGTCGTGTAGTACTGCGCCATCTGAGGCACGGTTATGTCGAAGCTATCGACCGCCACCCTTTTGGCGTCCAGCTGGGACAAATCATTGCGGGCGTGATTGACAGCCATTCCTAGCGTTTCGGGCAAGTCGCTCAGATCGAGCTTATCCAACTCGGCTTTGGCCTGCGCCAGCACATTATCAGTGTCGGTGCGTTGAGATGGCAGTTCGGATGAAAACGCCCCGCCACCCGATGAAATAAAACCGGCAGAGCGGCCGCGCTCCTTCTGCAACTCGTGGACCAGGGAGCCGATTGACGGCATGAGTGCGGCAAGCCTGCCCGAACTCTGCAGCTCAAGAGCTGATTTTGCATCCAAATAGACGACTTCGCTTGCAAAGAACAGCAGGCCCAGGGCCGTCACCATTGTGCCAGCCAGCAGCCGCATCGATATACTCAGGTCGTTGAATCTTTTAATCAACATAACAATCCCTCCACCCGCGACACTGCACACGGATGCCCGTTTGCGCGACGCGGATTTCGCCTTACCGTCGGATCAAAAATTTCAGGAAACCACAGCCGGAATATGCTGCAGGTTTTCGATCCCAATCAACATCTCGAACCAGACTCGAAACGGCGGGAATGCTTCATGCCGGGAACGGTGTTCCCCCTCCGTAGAAGCAAGTATCCGGCAGAGCCTTTGAGAAATGGTTAATGAAACCTGTCTCAAGTAAATACAATTTTACGTTTTATTTAGTATTTCTCTCTATTTAAACGAGTGTTTACAAAAGAAATACTCAATTAAAACAATGAATTGCTTTTCATATCTCAAGCCATTTGACTGGATATAACTGGAATGACGACGAACCATTCCAAATACATATCAAATAGATGGAGTTACATGCCGTCGACAATGACCAACGTGCAGTCGGCATTTGCGTGACGAATTGCCTTGACCGGCGCATATTCTTCGCTGTGGACGAAGTCGCGCGCCTTTTGCATATCCGGAAACTCAACAACGACAATACGTGTGGGCGACCACAAATCGCTTTCCACCACATCCGTTTCACCGCCCCTTGCGCGATATATGCCGCCATATTTCTCGGCAATCGGCCGTGCCAGAGCCTTGTAGTTCTCATATTCTTCAGGATTGGTGATTTTCGTATCGACGATAACGTAGGCGCTCATGGGTGGCGTTCCTGTTCGCAAAGCCGGGCCTTGGCCGCGACGGTTTCCGGTCCCGGACCGTCGCATAGGCGTTTGCGCGGGACAAGCGGTTTGTTTCGCTGACACTTGTCCGGCGCTTCAGGTCAGACCAGGGATAATGAGGGGACATCTCCGTGAGGCCAGGAGCCAGAACGGCGATAGAAGCCTCTCCTTACCGGCACAAATCCGCTGCCTGAAGCAGGCCGTGGCCGAAGACATCGTCCCTGCCCGGTTCTCCCAGATCCACGGCGCGCCTGGCGAGGGCCGCCATGACATCGTCATGGCCGCTGACCTGGGGATCCTGCAGTGCAAGTGCCGTGGCCGCGGTAATGAACGGCACGGCATAGGAGGTTCCGGTCGCAAACTTTGCACCGCGTATCGAGGCGGCAATCCACACTTCAACACCGGGGCCGGAAATATCGATGTGTTCGCCGCGCCCCGCACGGCGATAAACGCGTTTTCGATGATCCACGGCTGTCACCGCGATAACGCCCGGATAGGCCGCCGGATAGACCGGCTCGGCCCGGGGCCCGCGATTGCCGGCGGCCGCGACAATGATAATCCCGCGTTCATTGAGACTGCGGATTGTGCGCTCCAACACAGCGTTGGCTGGGCCTGACAGGCTCATATTGATGATGGCGACATCGCGGCTCGCAACCATGTCTATCGCCCGAACGAGCGTAAAAACGTCGCTGCGTTCATCGCCTCCTCCACCACGATAAAACGCATCGACGGCGATGACAGTGGCATTGGGCAGAAGTCCCGGAGACCTGCTTTCGGCAGACCCTATGAGGATTGAGGCCACGGCGGTTCCGTGCCGGCGCGACGACTTGCGCTCACCTTCCTTGACCGGAGAGCCAATGACTTCAAGTCGGCCTCCTTTGAACGCCGTATGATCAGGATTGATACCGGTGTCGATAAGACCGATCCTCACACTGGCGCTGCAGGAACCGCCACCGTTGACGGGCACCGGCCAGCCGATCATTTCGCGAGCCGGACAACCCGGTCCCTCGCAACGCGGCTGTTTCGGGCTTTGCGCTTCATTTGTCCGGTAGAAATGATTGAAGTCCGCGGTCGCATCATCGTCTGTAGCGACTATCTCAAGACGGGCGTCTTCCAGCGATATTCCCTCGCGAATACGAAAGCGCACCACGGTTTCATCGAGGACATCGATCTCCTCCAGGCTGAGGACCGTGTAGCCCTGCTCCACCAGATTCTCGACATCGTCATCGTCGAGGCCGGTCGCTATGATTTCATCGGGAGCGCGCGTTGCCCGCGGCGCCGGACGCGCCGTGGCCGTGTTGCGGCGTACCGGCCGGTTGGGGCGAAAGATATCCAGAATGTTGGGCAAATTCGGAACGCTCAAGCCCCTCGATCCGGACGAAGCGCCCCGCTCATTGTCATCGTCATCATCGTCGTCGTCCTCGTTGCCGCCATAGCCGTTGTCGCCGTTATCGCCATTGTCGCCACCATCACCACCATCCCCGTCTCCATCACCATCACCATCACCGTCATCGGCAAAGGCCGCCGCATGCCAGGTCCGCTCGGGGTCGACCAAGGCCTCAGCGGATAAAAAAAGTGCCGCAAGGATCAAAACACTGATAAAAGCCGACATCGAAGACGACGGATTACGGGGGGTTCCAAAAGGTGCCATGCTTGCCTGCTTTTTTGTTGCCTCGGGCCGAGCGACCCAACATCACTCTGGCAAGTTAACGTACGTGCAACCGTTTTATTCCAGAAAAGATTTTATTTCCGCCTGAGGGGTCCTATCACATATGGCTGACGAATTTGGCCAACAATTGATCGCCCTGCTGCCAAACCTGAGGCGATTTGCCATCTCGATCTGCAGATCACGCGATATTGCGGACGACCTCGTGCAGACCACGTGCGAAAAGGCGCTTGCAAACCGAGGCAGCTACCAGCCCGGCACGCGTATGGATGCATGGCTTTTCCGGATCCTGCGCAACAGCTGGATCGACCGGACCCGGCGGCAAAAAACCGAAGGGCCGACGACCGACATAGATGATGCGCATTTTCTTGTCGGTCAGGATGGTGCCGCTGTCACCGAGGCACGGTTGATGCTCGACGAGACAGCCAGATGCATCGCGGCCCTGCCGGACGACCAGCGCGAGGTGCTCATACTCGTCAGCGTGGAGGGCCTTTCCTACAAGGAAGCTGCCGAAGTGCTCGAACTGCCGATGGGAACCGTAATGAGCCGCCTTGCCCGGGCGCGCAAAAAAATTATGGGTGAAATGGGAATAGATGGCGTGACCACACGTTCTGAAGACAGGAAAGGTTTATCAAAATGACCGAACAGCGCTTCAGTGACGAAGAACTCATGGCCTTTGCCGATGGCCAACTGGACCCGGACAAACAAGCCGCGGTCGAGCGGGCCATCGACGCCGATGAGGAGGTCGCCGCACGCGTGGCGGCACTTATGGAAAGCGGCACAATGGCAAAAGACGGCCTGAAACCGCTGCTCGACGAACCGGTGCCGGCATCCCTCACGGCAGCGGTGGAATCAATGGTCAACCAACAAAGCAACGTAACGGCCTTTCCGGGCCGCGCCCGCGCAACGCCGCCAATGCGCCAGCGCTGGGCCCTGCCCCTTGCTGCCTCGATTGCCCTTGTTGCCGGTGCGATCGGCGGCTATTTCGTCGGCTCCCCCTCCCAGAACACCACGGGCGGCCTGAAGATGGCCGATCTGGCCCAACCGGGTATCGTCACCGCGCTTAACTCCGTCGCTTCCGGCGCTGAAAGTGCCCTTTCAGACGGAGAGCGGTTCCGCGCGATCGCCAGCTATCGCGGCGCGGACGGCGCGTTGTGCCGGGAATTCGAAGTTGACCACGCCGATGACACCACGGTGGTCGGCGTGGCATGCAGACCGTCCGAAACCTGGACGCTGCAGTTCACCGTGGTGGCGGGCGAAAATGCATCCGGTTATGCCCCCGCATCCTCGCTCGAAGCGCTTGATGCCTATCTGACAGCCGTCGGCGCGGGACAGCCGCTGTCGGTGGAAGACGAGGCCAGGCTTCTGGAAGCAATCAGGTAAAATCAGCGCGTTTCCGGCTTATGTGGAAACAGTTTGCCGGGGCATTTTGGCCTCCGACACGACTGCTTGAGTGCCGTGGTGTTAGCCCGCCACAGGCGCGAACCAACCCAGTTACAGACATATGCGTCAGGCTCATTCATCGCGGTACTTCAACATGATAGCCATTTAAGAGGCAACGGAATATCGGTTCATCGATGTCGCTGCGCCGCTTGCCCGAAGCCCGTATCGCGCTGCGCGGCACGCCTGGCCGAATGGACCGATTTTGAGCCATCGAATGCTTCCACCTGAGCCAGAAACGATTTGGTCGATCGCACCGAGCGAAAAAGCGCTCACGGGTGTTTCACGCCACCCGTGAGAGCCTTGGGGTCAGGTCGATCCTGTGGAAACGCTGGACGAGATCGAGGGGCGGATCCCCGGCAAGGACGACGGTTACATCGCGCTTTGCGAGTTCCAGAAGCAAGGACTCAAACACCTCCACATCGCCCGCAAGATCCGCATCGGCTATAAGGACGAGCTTGCTACGGCGCAAAACAGCCCTTGCCGCACGCACGCAATGCGCCGGAAGATCGAACAGCCGTCCATCCTCACGCACCTCCCGCGCCGCCTCGCACGCCGTTATTCCGAAGGCCGAGAGGACACGCTGGACTTCTTCGCCATCGACATCGGAAGGCGCACCGAGCGCGACATTCGATGCAACACTTCCCTTGACCAGCGGGAAGCCCGGTGAAACCGATGCGATATTGCGAAGCCAGGTTCTCGGGCGTATCGAAGCGCTTTCGTTTCCGAACAGAAAGAGCCCGCCGCCGCCTTTGGGTTTCAGACGCGAAATCTTGAGCACAAGATCCAAAGCTTCAGCCTCCGAAAGACCCGTTAGGGCAAGGCGTTCACCAGGGAGCGCGGTGAATGATACTGGCCGATCCAGCGGCCCGACCGGCATCTTATCGAGGCGCAGACACGGCTCATCCGGTAAAGGTTCAAGGTTCTCTCCCTGGTCGAGCTCGATGGTCGGCAGGCCAAGCACCGTCTTCAAACGCTCCATCGCGACGCGGTGCGCCAGCCGATATTCCAGCCCGAGGGCCACGGAGCTCAGATGGGTGGCAAGAAGGCCTGTCGTCATTGCCAGAACGCCCAGTGAGACGGCATCCATTGAACGCCCGGGCAGCGAAAAGACCAGACCGCTGGCAAAGACAACGACGGAGGGGAAGATGAGATCGCCACTGGACCGCATCAGGCCGGAAAAAGTGGCACGGCCGACCAGCGCCTTGTTCAAACGAAGCGAACGTTTCTCAATTCCACGCACAACCGGACCATGACGTCCAAAACCGAGCAGCGTCAGCCGCCCATTGAGGATTGAGCCGGCGCGCGCCGCTATGCGCCCCCGGCGGCGCCGGCTCTCCCGAATCCGCTTGTTCAGCGGACGCAGGCAAAAAATCACAGGAATGACCCACAGGCCGAACGCCAGGGCAAAAAGGACCGCCAATGCCGGCTCGAACTGTGTAAGCAACGCGATGATCGTTGCCAGCATGGCGCCCGCGACGACCATGGCGACAAGGCCGCTGGCAAGCCAAAGCTTGATGGCGGAGAGATCATTGACAACCCGTGTCATGACAAGGCCGGAACGCATCTGCCGCGCATCGGCCGGGATGCGCAGTATATGACTGATCAATGCCGTGCGCAGCTCTGTCACATAGCCGAGCGCAAAGGCTTCGGCATATCTGCGCTGCAGGATACGGCCAAGGATCAGCAGCGTCGTGCCACCAATCACGGCAGCCAACAGCGCCGGGCGCAGATCGGGTTGACCTGCGCCGGTCAGCAGGCGGCTGCCGGCAAAGGCGACCGTAAGAGCCGAAGCCGCCTGGACAACACCGATGGAAGCAAGACCGGCCAGCTGCAAAAGCCTGCGGCCGGTCCACAAGACGGGGATACTCATGGCTACTGTCCCGCGACGGCAGCCAGATCCATGCCCGCAAGGCCCGCCCACTCCATCACCGCATCGCGATCGAGCAGTTCATTAAGACCCATGACCGGGAAACCGGATGCTGTTGCAGCTTCACGGGCGGCAAGCGGCGAACGGGTCAGCGCGCCCGATATGCCGAGTACCCTGTGTCCATAGCGGGCAAGGTCGGATGCACCGGACACCGCACCCATGGCATCGCCCGCCGCAAAGAATGTACCGGTCAGGATCGACTTCAGCTGCTCCATTTGAGCAAGAGCGGCAGTCTCGGATTGGTAAAGTCCGTCCGCAATCTCGACGACCGCAACCGAACAACCCCGGCGTGACAGGGTCCCGAGCAGGTTTTCAGCGCCCTCAAATAAACGGTCCGGGTGAATGTTGAACGTGCTGGCATGACCAACATCGGTGAAGTCCAGCACTTCGGATGCACCGTAATCGCGCATCAGCCAGGGATCACCGCCTGCAGCCGTGCCTGTGATCTTGGCTGCTCCGACCCTGTACCCTGCGTCGGCAAAGCCCTTGACCAGCGTTGCGGCCGTTATCGTTTTGCCAGCGTTCATGGACGTGCCGAAGACAGCGAACACCGCCGGCGGCATCGCCCCCCTGGCGCTGTCGATCGCGAAGTCGGCCAGGTTGAGCGGCTCTGCCCGGGCGCAGCCGAGCAGACCGATCGGCTCTATGCTTGTCGGGCCGCTTCCCATCCTGTCGTGCCATGCGATGGCACGCGAGGCGACGCCACCGGCGGCTACGAGATGGCAAGGCCGAAGGTCCTTTGGAACATAAGCCTCATACTGGTCCGGCGCATAACGGTCACCATAGACAACGATGATCTCATCGCCGGGAAGGAGCGCGGCGCGCCTGCCGCTCGGCAACTCGATCCGTTTGTGCGAACCCAGCCGGCTGACGCGGGCCAGGACGAGATCGCCGGCTCGCGGTCCGGGCCGGTCCTTTATTAAAGTCTTTATTTTTTCGGTGGGAACACGCCGGCAGGAAAACGCCCTCTTTGCCGCGTTGACCACGTGTCTTTCGAGAATCTGCATCGGTCTCCCTTTCTATTTTCGACCAGCCGCACAGCGGCAATGGAAGGGGAACGGCGCAGCGGCAAACTTATTCCAGCCTGATCATTGAGTTTTTTTCTTCGCCGCCGCATACCGCCGCAAACAGGCGGAAATGGTGGCTTGCGGGCCGCATGTCACGTTCGGTTACAGTTGGTGGCATTGCGTGTTTTTGAGGGACAGCGGCGCCAACACTGCGTGGTTGATCTATCGCAAGGCGACGTGCAGGAACGCGGCCTAGGCTTTCAAGCACCAACAGCTCTTGTCCTTGCGACTGCACGGAGGTGAAACATGCGCATACTGCTTGTCTACGGCACCACCGAGGGTCAAACCCGGAAAATTGCAGAATTCTGTTCAACCAGACTGACCGAGGCCGGTCACGAGGTGGAGATGAGGGATAGCCGCAGGCGCATGGTCGATCTCGACATGCCCTCTTTTGATGCTGTGATACTGGCCGGATCCGTACACCAGAAGCAGCATCAGGAAACCCTGCAGAATTTCGCCGTGGCTCATCGCAAACAGCTCAAGGCGATTCCGACAATGCTTCTGTCGGTCAGCCTTTCGATCGCGTTTGAGAACGGTGAAGCAGAAGCAGCACGATACGTTGATGGCTTTGTGGAAGATACAGGGCTGAAGCCTGATTTTGTCGAACTCGTCGCCGGAGCGCTGAAGTTCGATCAATACGACTACTTCATGAACCAGATCGTCGAACACATCGTTCTGGAAAACCGGGAGCCGATAACGGAAGACCGGGAATTTACCGACTGGGATGCCTTGGGCAAGGCGGTCGACGCTTTCACGGGCTCCGTTGCAGATCGATGATCATCGACTGAACCTGACAGGAAGCCGACCTGCCGCACGCAATACGCCGCCGGGCGAGACCGAAGAAATGTTCGATGTTCTCCGGCTTCCTACGCCGACCACTTTTGGAAGCAGGCAATGAAGCCTGTGGCGCGGCATTTATCGCAAACAAATACTTAATAACATTCATAAAATACGGCTTCTGCATTTTCCGGAATCTTGAGTTGATTGAGTCACACTGCCTCCAAGTGGGGGTTGTGTTGTGTTTAGACTGTTCGCTTCGATATTGACCTGGATGTGCCTGACGATGGCTTTGTCGCTTCCCGCACATGCCGCATCCGCGCTGATGTTCAACATGACCATGGCATCTCCGAAAATGCTGATGGTGTCACCACAGTCGCCCTTGTCCGCCACTGCGGACGCCGAAGGTTTCTGCCTCGCGCTTGCGATCTATCATGAGGCCCGCGGCGAACCCGATCCTGGTCAATATGCAGTCAGCATCACGGTGCTGAACCGCGTTCGTTCAGGCGCTTATCCGGACAGCATCTGCGACGTTGTCTATCAGAATGCCGAGAGACTGAACCGCTGCCAGTTCTCCTTTGCCTGCGACAGGCTGAGCGACTTTCCTGGAAATCTTGAAGCATTTGCCAAGGCCCGCCGGATCGCGGAATTCACCAATGGTGTTCAGCCGCTTTTGGACAACGAGGCTGTCCTGGGCTCGCCCTTCGCGACGGTTGGTGTCATGACACACTATCATCGATTTGATGTCCGGCCGGTTTGGTCCAGGAAGCTCAAGCGTCTTGGGCAGGTCGGCGACCATATCTTCTTCAAGAGTGATCGTGTGGTCAAACGTTACCGCAAGATCAAAAAGCCGGTCCCGGCAGAACTCGCAGCTTTTGGCGGACCCGGTCCTGTTTATCCGGCTGTTGCAGACAAACCGTCATCCTAGTGTCCTCAAGCCGCCAGCGTCCGGCGTTGCTTGACACCCGATGATCGCGCTCGCTTAATGACTCCCGATACAAAATACGGGAGCACCCATGCATATCGCGCGCCTCGACCATGTGAACATCATTACCGTCAACCTGACGGAAATGGTGGCTTGGTATGAAGATATCCTCGGCCTCGTCGCAGGAGAACGCCCTCCATTCAAGTTTCCGGGTGCCTGGATTTATATTGGCAATGATCCGGTCATTCACCTCGTGACCACCGAGGGCGACCGCCAATCAATCGAGCCGAATATTGAGCACTTTGCACTGTCTGCCAGCGGACTTGCCGCGTTCATCAAGCGGCTGGAGGACAAAGGCGTCGGCTATCGCATGAACCTTGTTCCGGATTTCCCGATCGTGCAGGTCAACATCCACGACTATGACGGCAATCATATCCACGTCGACTTCCCGCTGGACGAACTCAGCGATGAGCTGAAGGCCAAATTGTAAGACTTCCCTCCCCCTGGGAAACACATAGACGAGCGGCGGGTTCTTCAATCTATCAACCGCTCGGTCGCCCAATCCCATGGCTCGCCGGCTCACAAACTCAGCGGATCACGGTAATTTCCGGCAGTTTCTCATCCGCCGTCAGTCTGACAAGTTCGGCTATTTCCTTGAACATAGGTGCATGAACGGACCGCTTGCGCCAGGTCAGCCCGATCTGCCTGAAAAGGTTCGGTGCATTCAGGTTCAACACGGCGATCTCGCTGCGGCCGCTGATTTCGGAACGCACATAAAGGGCCGGCAGGAATGCCAGTCCTACCCCCATGCCAGCCATCAGGCGCAGCGTATCCAGGCTGGTTCCCTCATAATCACGCAGCAGCGTCGCACCGAAATCCTCACAGAGCCGGCTGACCTGATCGTGCAGGTGGTGCCCCCGCTCCAACGCCAGGACGTTCTGGCCTGACAGATCCGAGCGCAACACCGTGTCCTTTGAAGCCAGAGGATGGTCGGGCGCAGCAACGACCCTGAGCGGCTCGCGGAATAGGCGATCCATTTCCAGATCGGCCTGGACGATCGGCAATGGCGAGATAACCAGATCGAAACCGCCCGACTGCAACTGGCTCTGTAGCTCCGAGGGTTTGCCTTCGCTCACATAGAGCCTCAGACTGGGATATTTCGCGTGCAGATCCGGGATCATGTGGGGCAACAGATAAGGCCCGAGTGTCGGCGGCACACCGAGACGAATCGTGCCGTCAAAACCGTGGTGCGAGGAGGCAGCAAGATCGACAATATCCTGGACATCCGACAGAACGCGGCGTGCACGTTCGGCGATCTCCCTGCCAAGGGGCGTCAACATCACCCGAGAGGATCCGCGCTCGACGAGCGGAGCATCCAGCTTCTTCTCCAGTTCCTGTATCTGCGCACTGAGTGTCGGCTGCGTGACATACATACGCTCGGCTGCCCGCCGGAAGTGCAGCTCTTCAGAAAGTGCGACGAGATATCTGAGCTGGCGAAGCGTAGTCATCGTGTCTGTTTGGTCCTGTGGATCGGAGTACCGGGCTGCAGCGGCGGATTGTGGCGTCTGCTGCGCATATATTTGAGTGCGGATCCGCACCGTCGCCAGCGCAAAACCCTATGATAGAGAAAAACTATCAGGAATTACATAATTTACAATTTGGCTCTTAGGGCATTTGGGTCAATAACGCGCCGCCGATCATTCTCCCGGAGCCGAACCATGATCTCAAATACCTGTCCGCCCAGTCAGGGCATAAATGACGCCGTCCCCGAACCCGTATGCGCACTGCCGTGCACAGTTCACGGCATGACCTGGGGGCTTTGACATGGAAACGCTCTTCTCCCCCGTCATACTGTTTTTCGTGCTGGGCGCGCTTGCAGCGTTTGCCCGGTCCGATCTCGCATTTCCCGAACCGATGTCGAAGGCGCTGTCGCTCTACCTGATGTGCGCCATCGGATTGAAGGGCGGCATCCTCGTCGCAGGCAATGGATTCACCATCGACCTGCTGCTTGCCGCCACGGCAGGCCTGGTGCTCAGTTGTCTCATACCCGTCGGCGCCTTCGCGGTGCTTCGCTCGTTCGGCCGCCTTGATTCCACCAATGCCGCCGCAGTCGCGGCGCATTACGGCTCCGTCAGTGTCGTCACCTTCATAGCCGGCAACCAGATTCTGACCGACAGCGGCATGCCGCCAGCAGGCTACATGATTGCGGTGCTGGCGCTCATGGAGACACCTGCTATCATCGTCGGACTGTTTCTGGCCCGAGGTGGAAACGGCATGAAAATGCAGTCCGGACAGGAACTTATGCGCGAGACGCTGCTGAACGGGTCGGTGGTCCTTTTGACCGGCAGCTTCATCATCGGCCTCGTCATCGGCAAGGAGGGTTTCGAACCCATCGCTCCGGTTTTCGAAACCGGCTTCAACGGTCTCCTGTGCCTGTTCCTTCTCGATATGGGACTGATTGCGGCGCGCAGAATCAGCCATGCGCGCAGCCTGACGGCCCGCCTTGTCCTGCTTGCCATCATATTCCCCATCGTCAACGGAACCATCGGCTGTATCGTCGGCGCCATGATCGGCCTCGACGTGGGCACAACCACCGCGCTCGCGATCCTTGCCGCCAGTGCCTCATACATCGCGGTGCCTGCGGCAATGCGGCTTGCCCTGCCAAAAGCGGATGCCGGCCTTTATCTTTCGCTGTCGCTCGCCGTGACGTTTCCGTTTAACATCACGATCGGCATTCCACTTTACACGCAGCTCGCAAAACTGATGGTCTGATTATGGTAACGAAATCTCCCCGTAAAAAAATTGAGATCCTCGTCGATACCCCTCTCCTGCGGCGCTTGCGCGAAGTGGCCGAGGGTGTGGAGGCTGACGGATATACGGTCCAACGCACGCAAGGTGGGGAAGGCTCGCGCGGACGATGGTTTGATGATCAGGTCACCGGTGGCGCAGGAAGCAAGGTCGTCTTTACGACGATCCTTGACGATGCAACCACGGACCATCTGCTTCAGGCTTTGGAGCCGCTGATCGACGAATACGGCCTTCTGGTGACGGTGAGCGATGTGGATCTGGTCCGCGCCCAAAAAGATCAGGCCGGATAGTCGGCTATCGCTGCGGGATCAGCAATAGAGGCTTTCGATTGGTCCGCGCATCAGTTTCGATTGGAATTCCGCCGTCGCCGACATCACCTCATGGTTTCATTCGTAGATGCGAGGAAACCGGAGACCCGATGCCATGACCATCAACCAACTTCTCGGCCAGTTTCTGGGCGGTGGCCAGTCCGGCGAAAAAGCCGACACGTCAGCAAGCCCGGTCGCACAGCTTCTCAACCCGGCAGGGCTTGGCGGCGGCTTGGCAGCCGGCGGCCTCATCGGGCTGCTTGCCGGAAACAAGAAGATGCGCAAGAAAGCCGCAAAATATGCCGGCGGAGCCGCCGCGATCGGCGGTGGCGCAGCTCTGGCGGCGATCACCTTCCGGGCCTTCAGCAACTGGCAGGATAAAACGCGTTCGTCGCAGGCCGGCGCACCCGCGCCAGCAGCACCGATTGCGGACAAACGTTCGCTGTCCCAATTCGATCCGGAAACGTCGACGGGAGCGGACGGCACGCCGTTCCAGTTCGCGCTGGTCAAAGCCATCATTACCGCCGCAAACGCGGACGGCCATATCGACGCGGATGAACGCAAGACGATCAAGGATGCCATTGCAACAATGCAGCTCGATGAGCAGTCAAATATGCTGATCTTCGATACGTTGAGCGAACCGCCGGACGTGGACACCATTGCCGGCTATGCAAACGGGCTGGGACAGGCCAGCGAGATTTATCTCGTTTCGAGAATGGTACTGGATACCGACAATCCAGACGATCTGAGTTATCTGCAGGCGCTTGTCAAAGCACTGGCGCTGCCGCGCGACCTTGTCCTGCATCTTGAAGAGCAGTTGTCGCGCCCGGCCCACGAGGCAGCCTGATCCGGTCGAGCGCATTCCGACATCGAATCGCCTTTGATAGGAATGGCGCTCATGGCGACCGGCTCCGGCCGGTCGCCTACTTTTTTGACCGCAACAAACCCGTCTTGACAGAATCGTAAATGCCCCGTCTTAATGGCAGGCGTGAAACCCGGGGAGCTCCGACAAGGAGCTGAGAGGCCGATAGCGCGTCAGCGCAGCGCGGCGACCCGTAGAACCTGATCCAGTTAACGCTGGCGTAGGGATGGTACAGCCGCATAGGCCGTTTCAGGCCGAATGTGTTCTTTCGTATCCCATTGCCGTGCCGAAACTTGGATCCCCAACCACGGGAGATTCAAATGAACGCCGAAACACCCAATATCACACACGGGCCGCTGCCCGCCTCGCGCAAGATCTATTCCGCCGGTACGTTACATGAGCAAATCCGCGTTCCGCTCCGCGAGATCGCACTGCACCCGACCGCTGGCGAGCCCCCGGTCAGAGTCTATGACAGTTCAGGTCCCTACACGGACGGCAACATCGAAACTGACATCGGCGCCGGGCTGCCGCGCCTTCGCGAGACATGGATCAAGGCGCGCGCGGATGTTGAAAGCTATCATGGACGGAACACGAAGCCGGAAGACAATGGCTTTGTTTCCGGCGACCGGCTGACACCGGAATTTCCCGTCCGCCACTCCCCCTTGCGGGCCGTTGACGGACGTGCCGTCACCCAACTTGCCTATGCGCGCGCCGGCGTCATCACACCGGAAATGGAGTTCATCGCAATAAGGGAGAACCTTGGCCGCGACGAATTGCGGCGCGGGATCGCGCGGGATGGCAACAGCCACGGCGCCGCCATACCCGACCATGTCACACCGGAATTCGTGCGCAACGAGGTGGCCCGGGGCCGCGCCATCATACCGGCCAACATCAATCACCCGGAAAGCGAACCGATGATCATCGGTCGCAATTTCCTGGTCAAGATCAACGCCAATATCGGCAACTCAGCCGTCACCTCGTCGATGGCCGACGAGGTCGACAAGATGGTTTGGGCGATACGCTGGGGCGCTGACACGGTCATGGATCTGTCCACCGGCCGCAACATCCACAACATACGCGAATGGATTATCCGCAATTCGCCTGTCCCGATCGGGAGCGTTCCAATCTATCAGGCCCTGGAGAAGGTCAATGGCATAGCCGAGGACCTGAACTGGGAGGTATTTCGCGACACGCTGATCGAACAGGCGGAACAGGGGGTGGATTACTTCACCATCCACGCGGGCGTGCGCCTGCACTACGTCCCGCTGACTGCGGAGCGCACCACGGGCATTGTCTCCCGCGGCGGCTCGATCATGGCCAAATGGTGCCTGCATCACCACCAGGAAAGCTTCCTCTACGAACACTTCGAGGACATCTGCGACATCTGCCGTGCCTATGACGTCTCGTTTTCGCTTGGCGACGGGCTGCGTCCAGGCTCGATCGCAGATGCCAATGATGCGGCACAGTTTGCCGAATTGGAGACATTGGGTGAACTGACCCGTATTGCCTGGGACAAGGACTGCCAGGTGATGATCGAGGGTCCGGGCCACGTCCCGATGCATAAGATCAAGGCCAATATGGACAAGCAATTGGAGACCTGCGGAGAAGCACCGTTCTATACACTCGGGCCGCTGACGACGGATATCGCCCCCGGCTATGACCACATCACGTCCGGTATCGGGGCCGCGATGATCGGATGGTTCGGCACGGCAATGCTTTGTTATGTGACGCCGAAGGAACATCTCGGCCTGCCGGACCGCGACGACGTGAAGACCGGCGTCATCACATACAAGATCGCCGCGCACGCCGCCGATCTTGCCAAGGGGCATCCCGCCGCGCAGGTACGGGACGATGCACTGTCGCGCGCACGGTTCGAATTCCGCTGGGAAGATCAGTTCAACCTGGCGCTCGACCCGGAAACGGCACGTGATTTTCACGACCAGACCCTGCCGAAAGAGGCGCACAAGGTGGCGCATTTCTGTTCGATGTGCGGTCCCAAATTCTGCTCCATGCGCATTTCTCACGACATCCGCAGCGAAGCGCAGAAGGAGGGCATGGCCGCGATGGCCGCCAAGTATCGAGACGGCGGCGACCTCTACATGAAGCGCGACGAAGCCGCCGAAACGTAGACTTCGCGCACGTCGGCCCAACTTGCGGACGCAGGGCGGTTCAACTAGATTTCGAGCCGTCCTGCACCCGTTCTTCCGGGCGGGATTTTGAGGGGAGTACGAGATGACACCGCACAATGAAGCCGAGAAAGGCGACTACGCCGAGGTGATCCTTTTGCCGGGCGATCCGCTGCGTGCCAAATGGATTGCCGAAAACTTCCTGGAAGGCCCGCGCCAGGTCAATGGCGTGCGCAACTGCCTGGGCTTTACCGGGAAATGGCAAGGCGTTCCGGTCAGCGTTCAGGCAACCGGCATGGGGCAACCTTCGACCGGCATCTATGTCCACGAACTCCTTGACGTTTACGGTGCGAAGACATTGATCAGGGTGGGCACCTGCGGAGGTCTTTCAACGCGCGTAAAGGTGCGGGATATTGTCCTTGGAGCGGCCGTGTCCACCGATAGCGCGATGTATAAGCCCACCTTTGCCCCATTCACCTACGCCCCCTTTGCTGATTTTGAACTGCTGAGAGCGGCAGATGAATACGCAACGGGTCAAATGCTGGAATCCCATGTCGGCGGCCTTCTGTCTTCCGACATGTTTTATGGCGGCGATCCGAAAAAGGTCTTTGAAACGGTTGCCGCGCACAATGTGCTGGCGGTGGAGATGGAGGCCTACACGATCTACACGCTGGCGGCGCGCTTCAAGGCGCGCGCCCTTGCGATATGCACCGTGTCGGACTGCCTCGTGACTGGTGAGGAAATAACTCCGGAGGACCGTCAATCAACGCTCGATTCCATGGTTGAAATGGCGTTGACCGTCGGAACGCGCTAGTCCGACCGAACTGCAACCGGTTCTACCCGACTTGCGTCAGGCCGCGCGCTCTTGTCCGGCGGCGGGCTCCACGACCCTTCTGTAAAGGTGCCAGGTCGCGTGGCCGAGAATTGGCATTACGATCGCAAGGCCGATGAGAAACAGTATCGAGGCGATCAAAAGGGCAACCGCCACGATCAGCCCCCACAGAATCATCGGCAAGGGATTGGCGGCAACCGCACGCATCGACGTCTCAACCGCCACGTGCGCTCCGATATTGCGGTCCAGAAGCAGTGGAAAGGCAACCACGCTGATACACAAGGCGATCACCGCGAAGACGAAGCCGGCAGCATTTCCGACAAGGATCAGCGCCCATCCCTGGGGCGTCGTCAGCACATCACCCAAAAAGGCAGCCGCGGACGCCGGGGCCGTCGCCCCGAAGATACTCTGATAGATGGCCTGCGCGGCATACATCCAAACGACGAACAGGACCACCAGCATGCCGCCGACAGCCAGAATGGATCGCAGCGAGGGCGCACGCAGCACCTCAAACGCATGACGCCATGATGCGTCCATGTCCAACTCACGCCGCCGGCTTATCTCATAGAGCCCGATGGCCGCAAACGGCCCCAGAAGGGCAAAACCCGCCATCATCGGATAGACGAGTTGCAGGGCATTACCCCCGGATGCCCAGGTCAAAATGACGATACCGACGACGGGATAAATCAGGCACATAAAAACGTAATGCGACGGCTTTTGCCTGAAATCCTCCAGGCCAAGCCAAAGCGCATCGATGACATCGGCATAGCTGATCTTGCGAATTTGCGGATGGTCTATCGTAGTGTCCGCATCCGTAAGCGTCTGCGCATTTCCCATAACCATTCCTCCTCGATCGGATTCCGGATGGTTGCGGCGCGGCGTCACAGTCAGGCGCAAAGGGCGGTCACGCGCGGCAACCGGCTTGCTATTCAATATATCGGCCTGTGCCCGATTGTCGCATCACGATGTCGGGAAGCGCGCCCCGGAACTCCTGACAGAAAGTTGTCAGGAGCCTTATGATTTACTCCGCTGCATCATCTATGGAGTGCTTTGCAATGGCCGAACCGATCAAAAACCTCTTTAACGCCGACCTGATCATGACGATGGGCAAACACCTGGCCAAGCGGCATGCGGGCTTTAACGCCGAGCGCTTTGCGGACCAGGCCGTAAACGGCCTTGAAGAGCTGGAATTCAAGCAGCGCTCGGCGCACATTCTTGCAGCGTTGGAGGATTGTCTTCCCGATGATTTCAGGCAGGCTTGCACCATCCTGACCAGCGCACTTCACCCGCAAGACGATGTTGATCTGTCAGAACTGGGAATGGATGATCAAGGCATACGCGGCTGGGCAATCATGCCGATGTGCGACTATGTCGCCAGCGCCGGACTTCACGACTTTGATTACAGTATGGATGTCCTGCGCGAGATGACCAAACGGATGAGTGCGGAGTTTGCAGTCAGACCCTTCCTGGCAAGCGAGCCTGAGCGGGCGCTCGGCCATATACGGAACTGGTCGGAGGACAGCAACTACCATGTCCGGCGGCTGGCCAGCGAAGGCATCCGCCCGCGCCTGCCATGGGGCATGCGGCTCAATGCCTTCGTGAAAGACCCCTCGCCGCTCCTGCCTATTCTTGAAACGCTGAAAGATGATCCGTCGGACTATGTGCGCCGGTCCGTTGCCAATAATCTCAATGACATCTCCAAGGACCACCCGGATCTTGTTGCCGCTACTGCCCGCTCGTGGCTGAAAGACCGGCCATCCGCGAACCGCAAGAGACTGGTCAGACATGCATGCCGGAGCCTGATCAAGGCGGGTCACCGGCCAACACTGAAGGCGCTTGGTTACCGCCCTCCCGCCCTGTCGCTTGAACGCTTCACGCTTGATCGTGATATCGTCCAGTTCGGCGATGCGATCGGGTTTTCGGCAGACATTCGCGCCACGGCGAAAAAACCGCAGGACGTGATCATCGACTATGTCGTGCATCATCAAAAGGCGAACGGAACCACATCCCCCAAGGTGTTCAAGTGGAAATCCGTGCGGTTCACACCCCAGGAGACTGTGAGGCTGGAAAGGAGCCATGCCTTTCGCCCCATCACCACACGGGCCTATTATGGCGGTACACATGCCATTGAAATTCAGGCCAATGGCCAAAGCCTCGGCCGGCGGGAATTCACCTTGAAGATGTGAGCCCACCCGGCACGCCGGCATCGACCGGAAGTGTCGAACGTCTTGCCAGAGTCTTGCAGAAAATAAACTCGGCTTTCGCCGGGATCGTGGACGTACCTTCATAGATAATCCGAGAGCAATCGATCGAAATTCAACAAGGTTCAAAATGAGCGCGACAACAGTCCAAATCGGGCTTCGGCCCGGACAGCAAGGCTTTGCGCGCCCCGCCGGCGCCTGCCCGGGTGTCGAACATGCCATGCCGTTGCGTAAAGCCGCTGATTCTAGCCAAAAGTCGTAGGTTGCGGCGCTGGAAATCGCCACAATCAATCACCAGTTTCTGGTCTTCGGGACATGCCTGCCAAACCGCCGCCTCGCGGCCTGAAAACGTGCAAGGAGTGACTCGATGAGACGTTCGCCCGCCACTTCAAAACCTGTCCGTCTTTCCAACAGGGAAAGAGGCCGCTGGCTGCGCCAAAGGCACAGGCTGTTAAACGCCCTTGGCAAGCTTGATCTGCCACCGGACAGGGTTCAGGCGGAGATGCTCGAACGGCATTTCCTGCGGCCGGTTTTGAAGCTGTCCCGGCGGCGGGCCGGCCGCGAAGCATACCCCACTGCCCTTCAATGGCACGCCAAGGCGGCACGGCAGTGCCTTGATCGCCTCGCCCAGGACGATGCCGCAACGGTTGCGATGGAGTTTGAGAACCTGAAGGCAAATCTGCACGCCTGCATCACGATGATCGATGCGACCCTCGAACAGTCTGGACCAACCGCAATGGACGAGTTCGTGCGCAAGATCCTTGGCGCCACACCGCAACTCGCACCCGTTTCGCTGCCCAGATAAACCGCAAGGCTGGGCAGCAGGATGCCGGCGGCAGATCTGTTCGCGCCAGGTCTGCCACCGGCTCCACACTTTTTCCACACAGCGAAAAGCTTCGCCCGCAGAAAGGGACACACCATGACGACCGCGGAAACAGTTGACTATATCGAGCAGGAGCTCATCGAGATTCAAAAAGAGATCAACTCCAAGCAATCCCGGCGCAAGTCACGCCTGCGCTTTAACGACTTGAAGCGGCTGGACGAACTGCGCGCGCGCAAGAACCGGCTCTGGATACGGTTGCAGGAGGCCCTGTCCGGCTCCAGCTGACTGTCATACTCAGCCTGGTTCCCTACGGTTTTTTCCGGGTGCCGAAACGCCGCCGGCAAGGGTTGTCTCCAGATCAATGAGTTTTTGCTTGCGCCACAAACCGCCGCCATAGCCGGTCAGCGAGCCATCGGAACCAAGAACCCTGTGACATGGTATCACGAGGGCGATCTGGTTCGCACCGTTGGCCCTGGCAACCGCACGCACAGCCGAAGGTTTGCCGATCAGTCGGGCAATATCGCTATAAGTTCGCGTCTCACCGGGCGCTATGGTCAACAGCTCTTGCCATACGCGGCGGGTAAATGGGCTGCCATGCATTGTCAGCGGTGTTTCGAACACGGCGCTACGCCCGGCAAAATAGTCGTCCAGTTCCAGCTTGATTGCTTCGGTCGGTTTGTGCCGGCCTATTCCGATGCCGCCCCTCACCTTTTTTTGCAGCCTGCGCAACTCGGTCGGCAGAGCTTTACGGTCGGCAAACTCGAGTAGGTGCAGCGTATGGGGATCGCTGACGGCGATCATTGGACCAAGAGGGGTGTCGAACCAGTCGGCAAGCAGCAACTCCTCGCCGCTGAACCGGGACGGCGACCGCCCCAGCAAGCGCGCAAAGGCGCTACGAAACCCGCTGGCGGATTCAAAGCCCGCATCCTGCTGAGCATCGATCACACGCCCGCCGGACGATAGCGTGACAAAACCGTCCCTCAATCTTCCAAGGCGCGCCATTTCAAGAAACGTCATGTCAAAGTGACGCTTGAATGCACGGCGGACCGTCGAAGGGTCGTAACCCATGGCGATGATATCACCTTCGCTCCAGCGTCTGAGGGGGTCGGCCTCCAGCGCCGCCAACAGGTCAGCGATCATCGCATCGGCTTCAGCTGCCGGTTTCAAGGGCGAACAACGCTTGCAGGGCCGGTAGCCGGCTTCGATACAGGCGGCGACGGTTTGAAAAAACTGGCAGTTCTCGCGTTTCGGATTACGGGCCGGACAGGTCAGCCGGCAAAAAATTCCGGTTGATGAGACGCCGACAAAGACGCGCCCGTCATAGGACGCATCTCTCGAGACAAGCGCCTGGTAAAGCACATCATTGTCGGGCAGTTTGAACAACATGCCGAAGAATTACCATGGAGACAAAAACAAGTCCGCCGATTTTCGGGCGTTTATGTTGAAATTTCCACTTGCGCCACCTGCCGGCAAAGCCTATTGAAATCTGGCCTTTTGGCAGGTCGGAGCGTAGCGCAGCCCGGTAGCGCACTTGACTGGGGGTCAAGGGGTCGTGGGTTCGAATCCCGCCGCTCCGACCATTTCTTTAAAAACTTCCTGTTCCAACATCCCGTTTACAAACCCCACACAGTGCTGTGCACCCGTTTGGGGCGACCGGGCAACAGCTTGCGCTGTTGAACAACCCTTTTGCATTTTCCACTGGAAAACAAACTCGGCTCAGTCCTGCACCAACGATTCCCAGCACTCATTCGATCCTGCTTAACGAATGAAACTTCTTACTTAATCTGAATTACACATCGAATAATATCTATTTTCGTAGATCAAATTGAAGTATTTGACTCACATTCGGTTTTATTAATAGTATTCGCCAGCAACAAAATGACATTTGAGGCAAACTGATGAAAAGAACCTATGAAAAGCCAAAGATTCGTACGTGTGGCAGTCTCGATAAGCTAGCCGCCAAGATCATCGCTTCAGGTGTGCCGGTTCGCGGTGGCGGAGACCTGGAAATCATACCCCGTCCAGAATCTTAATTCACTCGCGCAACCTAGTGCCGGGCCGGACAGGTCAGAGTGTGTGACGGCTGCTGCTCGGCATCAGCCGTCAGCGTCATCAGTGATCGTTGCAACAAATCATTGACCTGACCCGCGGCTTCATAAGCATTGCACCGATAAGCCTCGTAGCCCGAAGAGATCCGAAGAATTTTTTCTGCGAACTCCCTGTCGCTCTCCGCGTGTTCCGCATTGCCTTGCGCTAACAGGCCCTGCAAGGCAATGCCCTTACTGTGAACGATGGGCTTGCCGGCCAAAACCCCATCCACAACAAGACCTGAGCCGGTGTGGCGATAAGACCGCGTGCTGTGCGGAAGAAGCATCATGTCCAATCCGCCAATCATTTTGCGGTATTCCTCCGGAGGCAGGCCACAGGGCAGGTATTTAATCGTCACGCCGTGTTCGCGCCGGGCCGCCAGCCAGGATTGCAGTTCGCTTACCAGCCGGCGTGTCTGTCTGCCGGGCACTGTCTGACACACAAAGTAAAATTTGTGCTTGATGTCGTTTTGCGTGATCAGGGTGCGCAAATGGCTCATGATCGACGGGATGCGATAGCTGCCTTTTTCTTCCGCCTGGCGTCCGGGAATGCCGACAGTGAATATGTTTCGGGAACCGGAACTGCTGTTGCCGGAAATCCGACCGGTCTCACCACCCGGCCGAATGGGGCCGGCAATCAAGAGGCTTGCCTTGACCGGAACCAGAAAATCACGCTCGACATGGGCGGCAAGCTCAGCACTGGAAGTAAAAACCTCCAGTTTTCCAGCATTGCACAACCGCCGAAGGCTGATCACCGTTTCTGAAGCAAGCGGCGCCAAAGTCTCTTGCGACAGAAGGCGTAGCTTGAATGTCGGCAGATCGGCCGGACATCCGTTTTCCAGGAAACGGGTGATGGCAGTCACATCGATCGCCTCGGGGGACGGTACAAACACGACATCCGACGGATCCGCATCGATCTTCCGCAGGGTCGTTTTGAGAACGTCCATATAGCCTCTCACGTGGGCGGCAATTTTTTCGCCGGTCTTGCGCGGCACATTGCCTGCCAACAACTTGGAGAGTTGTTCGTCCAGTACGGGCAATGAAGCCCAATGACCTGCATATCCCGCTGGTGCCGGCACGGACACATCGCATTGTGTGAGAAGATGCAGATCGACATCAGACAGAGTCTCACCGATCGTCTCGACTTGCGCCTGTTCGTAGCCGTGCATGCGGCCCAGTCGAGGTTCAATCACAAGGAGTCGTCGTTTCTGCATCGGTGTAGTAGTATTCACCCACCGCGTATAATTCAACTATGCATTATGTATATTTTTTCAATAATATTTTATTTTTTAATGGGTTCTGTTTGTGTAATTACACTATCCCTCCCCTAAATCAGAAAGATCAACAACCGACAGCGCCCACCGACGCCCCTTGCCGCGCGCCATTGCCTGATTGATCCACACCATGGCGAAGGGTTCAAGCAGGCGCGCCTTGTCAAGCGAACCGGCGTCGAGCGGATCAAAGCCGAGGCCTTCAAGCAAGCCCGCGACCGTCTCCTTCGCCTCAGTATCGTCTGAAGCCAAAAACATTGCAGGGCGCGCCGGCATGGATCCGGCATACCGCATGACGTCCGCGCCAACCTGATTCAGGGTCTTGACGATGCGTGCACCTGGCAGCCATGCAGCAACCGTCTCAGCGCCGGAGGTCGACCATCCGCGGTCGAGCCGCAAGGCACCGTCGGCAAATTCCAGCGGGTTCATGCAGTCAATGATGATTTTGCCGGACAGATCGCCGAGTGTAGCGAGGGCCTCCTTTGCCGCCGTCCACGGAAGAGCAAGAACGACTACATGCGCGTGCTCCGCTGCCTCGGCCGCTGGGAGGGCTTTTGCGCCGGTTTGGTCCTTCAGGTCACGGAGTTCCTGGGTTTGAAGGTGTCGCGAACCCAGAATGATCTCGTGATGGGTTGACGCCCAGCCGTGGGCGAGCGCGCTTCCGACGGAGCCTGTCCCGATAATTGCGATGCGCATTCTTGCCTCCTTCTTGCCTTGCGGTCCGTCACGGAATACGAAACATAAGAATGCAAAACAAACGAATATGATTCATGTCTGAATTCGATGCTGATAAAATCAGACGGCTGGACATGTCGGTGCTGCTGGTCTTCCTGGCGCTGGTTCGTCACCGCAAGGCGCTGGCGGTCGCCGAAGAACTGGGTCTGACGCCCTCATCCATCAGTCACGCCCAGAAGCGGCTGAGGGATATCCTCGGCGATCCATTGTTTATTCGACGACCCCATGGCCTTGAGCCAACAGCTTTTGCGCTGGAACTGGAACCCCGCATCAGGGATATCGTCACCCGGCTTCAGGAAGTTGTCAGCAGCCCGCGCCCCTTTGACCCTAAGTCAGCGACAGGTACCGTGCGTATCAGTGCGTTCGACGGCGAGATCGCGGCCCACATTCCGAAGCTGCTTGCTCAGATGGAGAATTCGGCACCGGCGCTAAAGCTCATCGTCAGACCATTTGGCCGAAAAGACGCTCTCAGAGCGCTTGAACATGATGAAACGGATCTTGCACTCGGCTTCTTCTGGGACTTGCCTGCCCGCTTTATGGCAACATCACTCTACGAGGAAGGCTACCGCGTTGTCATGCGGCGTAATCATCCATTGGCGAACGAAGACGTCCTCGGGCCCGAAGCTTTTGCATCGACCGGGCATGCCGTGGTTTCACCTGCCGGCGATCTTCGCGGCATTGTCGATGACAGTCTGGATCAGATGGGTTTGAGGCGGATGGTCCGAGTGGCGCTGCCGCACTTCCTGCCGGCCCTTGCAACCGTATCGCAAAGCGACCTTATTGCAACGCTGCCGTCAAGAATTGTCGAAGATTACGCGGATACATTCGGCCTTTACCACTGTCGTCCGCCCGTCGAGTTACGGTCCTTTCCGGTCAGCCTTGTCCGCCACGTCAAAAACCAGCGCAACGCCATGCACAACTGGGTTGCCGACGCGCTGGTCGGCATTGCCCGTGCCGAACAGCGGTCAGCGGTCAACTAGTCCAGATCGACAAACAACGCCACGTCTTTGGCTTCTGCCGGAATCGAACCGGAATTGACGTTGACGGTGAATGTCATGCCCTCCCCGTTGAGCGTTGCCGTCAGCAGTTCGACGACCAGAGGCTCCTCGGTTTCAAGACCTGCAACGGCAATTGCCGCATTGGGTGGATCGGACTTAAACGACCCCTCCCCGCTGTCGCTCCACATCTCGACGAACACGTCGTGCGGGACATGCCCGGCTTCGCGGACAGGCCGGTCGGAAAAATAAAATGTCGACGGTGCGAGGTTCGTCAGCGACAGGGTTCCGTCCTTGAACTCAAGCGCTCCTGCCTGCTGCACGTAAAGATAGGACGGAACAATACCGACTTCGCGCGGCGGAACCTTGTCGCCTTTCAGCGCATCACCGGTCTGGCGAACGCCTTTCTCGATTGCTTCGCCGGTCTTGTCGACACCCTTGCCGATGGCTTCACCGGTTTCCTGGAGCGCCTTTCCGATGCCTTTGACGATCTGGGCCTGTGCCACCTGGCCTGTCGGCGCGCCTGCCAGCACCACAAGCAGCATCAGGCAGAGCGGAAACAATAATCGATTGGTCATAAGACATCCCCCACAAGGTTACAGAAACACTCGCCCGCCGGTCGTCGATGTAATCACACATGACGCCCGGACAAAACACCAGAAACCGGCGGACCGCGTGATATTTTTGCCATATCACCGGCAAATGACAGCACATTGGCAAGCCAGAACGCAAAACGTCACATTTCAAACACAAATACCCATTTGGCAAATGGTTGAGAGGCGCGCGCAGTATCATTGCCCGCCAGTTGCATGAGTTAAAACCAGATCAAAGACATGAAATTAACCACACTCGGCATTTTTGCCGCCGCCATTTTCCTTGCCGGTTGCTCGGCTACCGATGCAAGCGGAGAAAAGCAGAAGGCCTATCAGATCGGCGCTCACAAGAGCGGCACCGTCCGCTTTGAAAAGCTCTCCGGTTATAACAGCGCGCAGACGCGGATCGCCAACAAGATTACCGCCCGTTTTGCAGCAGCCGGCTATGGCGAACCCCAGCAGATCGCCGCCGTCTCCGTCGCCATTCGCGAGTCTACGCTCAATCCGAAGGCTCATAACCGCGGCTGCAATTGCTACGGTCTGTTCCAGATGAACAAGAGCGCCGGGCTCGGCCGCGGCCACTCCGTCTCCAATCTGACCAAGGCCGACTACAATATCTCGCTCATTCTCGAAGAAGCCGAACGGTTCCCGAGTTTCGGTGCGGCAAAAACGGTGGACCAGGCGATCAACGCCTTTGTGCGCAATGTGACCCGGCCGGCCAACAAACCAGGTGTCGTAAAGGCCACAATCCGCACCGCGCGCAAAGTGGAAAAGTCGGCGGACTGACCCGCTGACGAAACGGCGAGGCATTAAGCACGTTCACAAATTGACCTGTGAGCGAACCAATTAAGGCAAGACACGCCGCAAAAAAATGCAGTAGGTTGCAGGCACGTTATCCTGTCGTTTTCTAAACGCTTCGGAAGACACCATGCTTCGCATTCTTGTCGATTTTCTATCCGGAATCATTCGCGTTCTGGCGGTTGTATGCATTGCCGGAGGTGCCATCGCCGGCTACCTCCAGGCCCCGTCAATGGATGTGGAGCCATGGGCCGGCGCGTTGATCGGATTTGCTGCGGGATTTCTCGTCGCGTCCGTGGGTGGCGGCCTGCTGGCCTGTTTCATCCTGATAGAAAACCATCTGCGCGTTCTTGCAGACGGTACAATCGAGAAACGGAAAAACCCGGAGCCGGAAGAACAAGAAAAGTCCGAAGAACAGGCAGCGATGGAACGGGCCGAGCGCATCGCAAGCTATGCGCGCCAATACCGCTCGCAGATCCCTCAGCCGCAATCGGCAACGTCAGCGGAAGGTACGGCGGAGGCAGCCGCCAGCGAAAAGACCGCAGAGCAGAAAACAAGCTAGACCGCGTCAGTTTTCGACCAAATCGGCCTCGTCACGACGTCAGCCCCGGCAACCAAAGCACAATGGACGGAAACGCCACCAGAACGGCGATAGTCATCGCATCGGCCACAAAGAACGGCGAAGCGCCACGAAACACGTCCTGCACCGATATGTCGGACCGCACGCCTGCCACAACGAAACAGTTGAGCCCGATAGGCGGCGTTATCAGACAGAGCTCGGCCATTTTGACCACAAGAATGCCGAACCAGATGGCGCAGCCGGTGCCCGAGACGCCGAAGGCACTGTCGACGGCGCTGACATCCGGCCCGCCATTGAGCGCAATGACGGCCGGATAGACGACGGGCAGCGTCAGAAGCAGCATGCCGATTGCATCCATAAACATGCCAAGCACAGCATAGGCGAGCAGGATCAAAACGAGCGTCAGCATCGGGCTTTGCTCGAGCGAGGTGATCCAATCGGAAAAAGCACCGGGCAGATCGGCAAATCCCAGGAAACGCACGTAAACCAGCACACCCCAGATGATGGTGAAGATCATCACGGCGAGTTTTGCCGTCTCAAGCAGGGAATCGCGAAATTGCGGCCAGCGCATACCCTTGTAGACGGCCATGCAAAAGACAACGAACGCACCCAGAGCACCGCCTTCCGTAGGCGTTCCCCACGCATCGCCGCCAAAAGGGTTGTAGATAAAGCAGATGATGATGACGACAACAAAGATGATCGGCGATGCCGCCGGCAGCGAACGAAAACGCTCGCCCCAGGAGAAACCGCGAACCGGTGGGCCGAACTCCTTGAACGTAACGGCCATCAACACGACAAGCCCGCCATAGATCAGAGCCGAAACCGCACCGGGTACGAACCCGGCAAGCAACAGCATGCCGACATCCTGCTCGACGATGATGGCGTAGATCACCAGGATTGCGGAAGGCGGGATCAGGGACGCAAGTGTGCCCCCGGCGGCCACAACGCCTGCGGCAAAGCGGCGGTCATATCCCAGCTTAAGCATCTCGGGAATCGCAATTCGGGCGAAAACCGCGCTCGTTGCGACGGACGCACCCGAAACGGCGGCGAAGCCAGCCGTTGCAAAAACGGTCGCAACGCCGAGGCCACCCGGCAGCCAGCCGACCCAGCGCTTGGCCGCTTCAAACAGGGCGCGCGTGAGACCGGCATAATAGGCCAGATAGCCTATCAGGATGAAGGTCGGGATCAGAGACAGCGCCTGCGACGACACTTTCGAATGAGGCACCTGCCCGGCCGTCTTGACCGCTACCGTCAGCGCCCATGTGAAGGCCGACGGGTCGTAACCCTTCTTGGCCCAGAAGATCCATATGAGACCGGTGAGACCCGCAAGCGCGGCGGCGAAGGCCACCCGCATGCCGAGGATCACCATGACCAGCATGAAACCGGAAACAATGAGGCCGATATCGATGGGTTCCATCAGGCACGCTCCCCATTGTCAAAACCGGAGACGGTTTTTGCCTCATTGGCTGCCTGGGTCGCGGCGTCCTCAATCAGGGGCACGGCAACAGGTGTTTTCGTTCCGCTAAGGATTGCCCGCCCATATCCCCAAAGCTGCAGGCTCAGTCGCAAGGAAAGGACGGAAAACGCGATGGGCGCCAGCAGCTTGCCGGGCCAGAGCGGTATGCCGATATCCATTGAACTGTCGCGACTCCACATCGGCGCGGAAAAGTCGAAAGAGCGGTCGAAATGGGCATAGGTGCCCCATACCAGGAGGAGCATCAGCACCAACATGGCCAGCGTGGAAATGAACTCGGCCAGCCACAAGACACGGCCGGACATCAGGCCGATGACGATATCCATGCGGATATGCCCGCCGAGACGCTGCGCATAGGAAACCGCGATGAATGCGATCAACGGCATCGCCTGCTCGATCCAATCGACGTATCCCGGCAATGGCTGATTGATGAAATTGCGCCCGCCGACACTAATAACGGCCAGCAGCATGAGGGAAAAGACGGCAAGCCCTCCAATGAGCGCCAATTGCCGTTCCAGCCAGAACAGTTTGCGATCGAGACGGCTCAGAACGCTGCCGTCTTCAAGAACCGATGATGCTCCCGCCATCATCCCCTCCCAATATCGAACCGCCCGCAACTCTCTTGAGATGCGGGCGGCAAGTGCACAATCAGTTTTCGGAGATCGTCTTGACCGTCAGGTCATAGAGTTCCTGCGCAGGCAGGCCGCGCTTGGCATTATCCTCGATCCAGGCCTGTGCGGCCGGACCAGCCACCGCATCACGGAAAGCATCCAGTTCCGACTGGTCATAGGTGACGGATTCGATGCCCTTTTCGCTCAGCACCGGTCCCCAGGCATCCATCGTCTTGCCGTTGTAGTTGTCGACATAATGCTTCAGGGCCTCATCCACAGAGCCGAGCAGTGCTTCGCGATGTTCTTCTGACAATGCCTCGAGGGCATCGGTATTGACCACAACAGGGCAGTTGACGGTGCCTGGGTTGAGATTGGTCGTCCACCAGTTTGCCGTCTCTACGGTCCCGAAAGACATATGCGCATGCGGCGCAAAAGCGACAGCTTTGACAACACCTGAATCAAGCGCCTGGCGCACTTCCGATGCCGACATGGACGTCGGCACGGCGCCAACGGAGGCCATGGCCTTGCCGATACCGCCGGTGGCGCGCACTGTCAGACCCTCAAAATCCTTCAAGGTCTTTGGCGGTTCGCCGACACCGGCAATATTGTATTGCGGCAGCGGCGACGGCATCAGCAGGGTTGCGTTCCAGCGCGCAAGATCGCCCTTGGTGGCCGGGTGCTGGTAGATGGCCATGGAAACGGCGATTTCCTTTTCAAGGGAATCGACGCCCAGGAAAGGAAGCTCAAGCACCGTGATGGACGGGTTCTTGTCGGCATGATAGCCGGCGCAGAACTGGGCCATCTCGAACGCTCCGATCGAGATTCCGTCAAGGTTCTCGCGGTTCTTGGAAAGGCCGCCATAGGAAAGGTTCAGGGTAAACTCACCATTGGTCTTTTCAGAGACGAGCTCAGCGAGTTTTTCCACGTGCTCGGTAAAGGCGCGTTTTTTGCCCCACAGCGAAACGTTCCATTCGGCAGCAAAGGCTTGACCTGCAAACACCGCCGTGATGGCGGTCATGGTGGCAAGCGTCAGCGTTTTGCGAATCATATTATCCTCCCGTAAGTTCTCACGCCGTATTTCCGGCGATGGTCAATTGTCGCACAGACACGCGCCCCGTTTCTTCGAGTTTATCCGCAGACCGTCCGATGCTCGGCCTGCGGATTTCCGCAAAGCCGGTTGTGGGACAGCCCGATGCTTGACTTGTCCCCGGCCTCTGCGGACATTGGCGTCATGCCTTACCCATGAAAGGCGATTTAGGCGCGTACCGCAAGCGCGGACCGCCGTCTTCAGAGTGTTCCATGCGTATCTTTGCCACTTCAGATCTCCATGTAGACTATCGGGAAAACGGCCGCTGGGTTTCAGACCTCTCAACGACGGATTTCACAGACGATGTGCTGATCCTGGCCGGCGACATTTCCGATTCCCTGGAACGCATCGAACGCACGCTGACGGCCCTTGCCGCCCGCTTCAAACGGGTGCTCTACGTTCCGGGCAATCACGACCTTTGGGTCTTGCGGGACAAGGGCATATCGGACTCATTCGAGAAGTTTGGTTTTGTTCGCGATGTTATCAACAACAGCGGCGCGACCAGCGAACCTTTTCACGGCGCCAAAACCAGCATTATCCCGCTTCTTGGCTGGTACGATTTCTCGTTCGGTGAGCCGTCGGACGAGTTGAAACGGCGCTGGATGGACTTCAGAGCCTGCCGCTGGCCCGACGACGCCCGGAACTCGGATGTCACGGCACATTTCATCAAGATGAACGAACCCGTGCCCGACAGATCCAGGCCGTTTGTCATCACCTTCTCGCATTTCATGCCGCGTATCGATCTCATTCCGTCATTTGCGCCGCCCAAGTCACGCATGCTGCTTCCCATCCTGGGAACGGGTCTGATCGACGAACAGATAAGGCGCGCTGGCGCATCGCTGCATGTCTACGGCCATAGCCACGTCAACCGCAGGGCCGTGCGCGACGGCGTCGTCTACATCAACAACGCATTCGGCTATCCTTCCGAGGGACGTTTCACCGCCAAGAAGCTCCTGTGCATTCATGAGGAGTGATTCTCGCACGGTATTTTCGGGCCGGCGACTGGGCAAAAGCCGTTGGTCGTGATCCTGTTGCGTTTAAACTCAAGGCTGCGTCTGCTAAACTCGTTGCCATAATCAGGGTTACACGATGACACGGGGAACACATGCCTCTTCAATCCATTGCTGAAAAAGCCGTTGCCAAAATTGTCGAAACGGAACCGTCACTTTCTCAGGAGTCCCAGGCAGCCATCGCCAGAATCGTCGAACAGGCGGTGATGGATGCCGCCGTCAGCGCTTCGCAGCGCTGCGCGAACGTTGTCGGCGCGCATCTCGAGCATGAGGAAGACAAGGCGCACCAGATCACAGAGAAAATCAAGCGGGAAGAAACGGCTCTGGTCGCCAATCTGATGGGGATGCGCTGACACCGTTCAGGTCGGAACAGCCTACCGTTTTTGAGCAACATAGACCGTCTGCGTGAACGGCTTGTTGTCCTGGAGCGGATTGGGAAAGGTTACCGGCTCGGCCTTGGCTTCATCGAACACCGCAGACAGCCTTTCCGTGACAACATCATCGGTGACAGCATCCGACCACAGGCCGACAACGCCGCCAGGACGAACATGTCTTGCCAGCCGATCAAATCCAGCGGTTGAATAGAAGCTGCTGCTTCTGTCGTCGAGAAAATGTTCCGGCGTATGGTCAATGTCGATCAGGATCGCGTCGTACTGACGGCCCAGCGCCTGTGCATCAAATCCGTTTTCAGACGCTGCCAACTCAAAGAAGTCGCCCTGCACAATCCGGCATCTGGCATCCTCTTTCAACGGTGGCGTCAGCGGCACAAGACCTTCCTCATGCCATCTGATAACCGGCTCGAGCATTTCGATGACCGTAAGTGATCGGACGTAACTGTGTTCCAACACGGCCTGTGCTGTATAACCAAGCCCAAGACCACCGACCAGAATATCCGGCGCTTCGCAGGCAAGCTGCGCAATACCGAGTTTTGCCAGCGCAACCTCGGAGGCTGTGAAAAGGCTCGACATCAAGTGCTCGTCTCCAAGAAGGATCTCGAAGACATCGGTACCAAGCGACAGGATACGCCGACGGCGCAGGCTGACCGGACCTATAGGCGTGGGCGCGTAGTCGATTTCCTCAAAGAGGCTGCTCATGCCGTCTCCCGCGATATGCCGGGGACGGCTTCGCGTTCACCGATCAGGCGATAAACCTCGACCGGTTGCGATTTGCCTTTTACTGCGAAGCTGCCGACGGGCTCGAAATCAAAGCTGTTCTCCACCTCAGCCACGATCTGATCACTGACCAGAATGATCGCGCGGGCGCCATCATCAACGCTGTCACAAAGGTCCTCGATCCGGCTGCAGGTGTTCACCGTGTCGCCGACGACGGTATAGTTGATGCGTCCGGGCGCGCCGATATTGCCGACGATCAGCGGGCCCGAATGAACAGAAATCTTAACCCGGAGATCAACCCCTTTGCCCGCAGCGGCTTCCGCCTCCATCTGCCGCTTGATGGCAAGCGCCGCGCGGCAGGCGCGCACGGCCTGGTCGCTTTGCGCATCAGGTGCGCCCCAGAAAGCCATGGCCGCGTCGCCGATATATTTGTCGATCGTGCCGCCCTCGGCTTCGATACACCGGTTGACGATAGCGAAGTGGTCGTTGAGGAAGCGGGCCACCTCGCCCGGCTTCATATCCTCCGACATCTTGGTGAAACCGATAATGTCGGTAAACATCAGGGCCAGATGGCTCTCGGTCGATACGACCGCACTCGATCCGCCCTGGGATATGATCCGTTTCACCAGCGCCCGCGGCACGTAAGTCTCGAAGGTGCGCAGCCCCTCCACCATGCGGTGAAACGCCTTGATCTGCTCGTTGATCTCCCGAATGAAGGAGGCGCGCGGTATCTCGATGTTCTCAAGGTCCAGATCGCCGACCTGGCCTTCCGCCTTGGCAAGCTGAATGATGGGGCGGGCGAGATATCGGGCGAGCAAAATCCCCAGCACAATGGCGACGACAAGGACAAGCAGCGCGATCATCGTGGAGCCCAACAGGCGAATGAACTGGTCGCCGATATCAGCCATGTTGGCATAAACCCCGATCCGCCAGGGTTGCGGGCTATAACCCGATATCTTCTTGGTGAGAAACAGGTATCCCTGCTCGTTGTACTCGACGATGGCGCTCTCGAAGTCAGCGTCCGATTGCGGGAAATCCGTATCCCGTTTGGGGAAATCCGCCAGGATGCGATCGCCAAAGCCTTCCAGGAAAAGGAGGTTCAGCTCCTGGTCGAGCCGAGACCGATTGGCCAACTCCGGCATGCGCGGATGCGCCAGTACATGCTTGTCGCCATAGAGGATGAAGGCCGTCATTCCAAGGGCGCCGCTGGCCTCGCGAACAACGTCCGACAGCCTTTCAATATCGATGCCCGTGGCAAAGGCGCCGACATAGTCTCCGTTCCTGTGAAGCGCGGTCTGCATGCCGATATAGGTCACACCTTGCACCGATGTCGGTGCGGTCCATGTGGGTTTGGCTGGCGCCGAGGATTCGGTCAGTCCCAGTTCATCCCGCACGCTCGGATGGATGGTCTGAACGGACCCGTCGACATCCTCCAGAGCAACAACGGGAAACCGCTGCTTGTCCCAGATGACAACACCCGAAACCTGAGGTGACGGCCCCAATGTTCCAAGCAATGTATCGCGTAATTGTTCCTTGTTGGACAGATCGATCTCACCCTTTTCCACCAGGGTGACAATGTAGTCAGCCAGCGCTTCGGCCGGTTCGACATAATCGAGCAGGCGCGTTTCCAGATTGGCCATGGTCAATTCGCCGGATTCACGCAACAACTCAAGCGTGTTGCGGAAATTGGCCCCGGCGGTGATGAACAGGACAATTCCGACAGACAGAAGGATGAGCGTTCCGATTGCGGTGGACAGCAGAACGGTAAGGCTGACACGGCCAGACCCGGCGAGTCTCTTCATGTGCGCCTCCTCTCAACCCCGTGATCACCGGAATGTAGGTTGCCACAGGCCCATGTGCAAAGGGGCTGGCAGCGATTGGGTTCGCTATCCAACAAAATCGGATCGGTCCAGGTTCAATTTGACCATCTTTTCGTTCAGGGTGCGCCGCCCGATCCCCAGTGCTTCAGCGACGGCGTCCATGCGCCCTTCATGGGCGACCAGTGCCTTGCCGATCAGGCGCCGTTCAAAGGCCGCAACCGCCTCTCTCAACGTATCTGGAAGATCAGCAACATCAGCGGACGGCGCGATCGCGTCCGAGACGGAACCGGCGCCGCGGCGTGCGGCCAGAACCCGCCGCTCGGCCACATTGCGCAGTTCGCGCACATTGCCGGGCCAGTCATGCGACAGAAGCGCTGCAATGTCCCCTGCAGACAGATCCGGCGCTTCGACCTCATAGGTGCGGGCAAAGAGCTGAAGGAAATGCGAGAACAACAGACCGATATCATCTTTGCGCCGAACAAGCGGCGGCAGGCCAATCGTTGCCGCGTTGAGGCGATAAAGCAGGTCGGGTCGCATCTGCCCGCCGTCAACCTTTTCCTGAAGGTCATTGCTGCTGGCGGAAATAACACGCACGTCCACCTTGCGGACGGCATTTGACCCGGTTGAGACAAACTCACCGGTTTCAAGAACCCTCAAAAGCGCACTTTGATGACCGGCCGAGAGCGCATCCACCTCGTCGAGGAAGAGCGTGCCGCCATCAGCAAGCGTGAAATAGCCGGGTTCTTCGGCATCGCCGCCGAACATTGCCCGGTTGAAATCCCCTGATGTCACCACCGCGCAATTGACCGCCACAAATGCGGCACCAGCGCGCTCGCCAAGATCGTGAAGCGCGTGCGCGACCACGTCCTTGCCGGTGCCTGTTTCTCCAAGAAGCAGCACCGGCATCCGGGCGGCGGCAAGATCAAGTATCTGCTCACGCAACGTCTTCATCACATCCGTCTCGCCCAGCAAAACGCGGTCAAGCCCGGAGACGTCCGCAAGTCGCGCCCGCAGGTTCCGGTTGTCGCGCAAAAGACGGCGCTTTTCGACCGCGTGATTCAGCACCCTGATCAGACGTGCGGGATCGAAGGGTTTTTCCAGAAAGCTGAATGCGCCCTTGCCCATCGCTTCAACGGCCTGAGGTATATCCGCATGGGCGGATATCAGTATGACCGGAACGTCGGGTTGGGCCTCGCGGATATGATCGAGAAGATCCATGCCGCTCAAACCGGGCATCTTCATATCGGTGACCACCGCATCCGGAAGCTCGCGGGACAGCCCGGAGACCGCATCGGCGCCCCTGAAGAAAACCGATACGTCAAAGCCAGCGCGCCCCAGCAGGTGCGAGAGCGATTCCCGCATGGCGCGGTCATCGTCGATCACGAATACTCTAGATCGCATCGGATTGCGTGCTCCCGGCCTTTTGCTCTTCATCCGCCAGCGGCAGGATCATGGTGAAAACGGCACCGCCATCTGCTCCGTTGTCAAAAGTCATGCGTCCATCGTGGTCTTTCAGAATTGCCGCGGAAATCGACAACCCAAGCCCCATGCCCACCCCGGAAGCCTTGGTTGTGAAAAACGGATCCTCCGCGTGGGTCAGTGCCTCTTCGGTTAGCCCCGGACCATTGTCCCGGACGCTAAGAAGTGCCTGATTGACATTGGAAGTCAGTTTGATCGTCATGTTTGGCGCGTCGCATCCGGCAACTGCATCCCTGGCGTTGCGGATCATGTTCACCAGCACCTGTTCGATGCGAAACATGTCGCCGAAGACGCAAACCGGCTCATCAGGTTGCTGGATGTTCAAGTTGATATTCGCCGAGGCAAGATCGGCCCGCATCATCTCGGTCGCTGCGCCGATTGCGTCACGCAAATCAAAGAGGACCAGTTTCTCGGTTTGACGGTGGGCAAAAAATCTCAATTGCCCGGTGATGTGCTCCATGCGAGCCGTAATGGCGTTCAGTTGGTCAACCAGTTCGCGCGCCTCCCCCTCTATTGCGCTTCCGGGAAGGTCTGCGGCTGCCAGATAGTTGCGCATGGCGGCAATCGGCTGTCCGAGTTCATGGGTGACCGACGCCGACAACTGGCCAAGAGCCGCCAGTTTGCTGACCTGTCTGAGTTCTTTCTGCGCGTGTTCAAGACGCCGCTCGGCCGCGCGGCGTTCTTCGATCTCGTCCTCGAGTTGCCGGTTGATTGCCTGCAGGCTGCGCCGCTGCTCCTGCGAGGCAAACAGCGCGCTGCGGACCCGGTTCGTGCGCACAAGCAGAAAGGCTACCGCAAAAAGCGACAGCGCTGCCGCAGCAAGAACCAGGGACTGTCGGGCCTGTGCATTCACCGGTTCAAGCGATGCAAGGTAATGCAGCCTCCAGCCAAGATGCCCCACTTCACCGACCGTCTGCAGATAACGCGTGTCCCCGATGGAAACCGTGTGATCGGACGATACGGTGTAATTCAGCGGATCAAGCGGCTCATTTCCGAACTGGCGTTCATCAGCAATCTCCACCCGGGCGTCGTTGGAAAGGGGCAGAAGCGTGCGATAGGTCCAGTCCGGATTGGACGCTAATATGACGACGCCGCGCGAATCGGCGGCAAGCAGGGTCTCTCCACCCTCGCGCCATGCGCGCGTCAGTGGCGTCAGATCGACCTTAAGAGCAATAACTCCGGCAATATGTCCGGTCGAGGCATAGACCGGTTCGGAGATAAAAAAACCGGGCTCCTGCGTGGTTGCGCCTATGGCAAAAAACACGCCGCGCCCACCCGACAGAGCCTTCTTGAAGTAGGGACGGAAGCTGTAGTTGTTTCCGATGAAGGTCTGCGTCTCGTTCCAGTTTGAAGCCGCGATCGTCAGGCCGGAAGGGTCCATCAGGTAAATCGCATCAATGCCGGCCTGGTCCGAGAAACTCTCAAGCCTCAGGTTCAACTCAGTTGTGTCATCACCCTCCACGGCACCGATGACCAACGGATCCCAGGAGAGAATGAATGGCAGATGCTGATGCTCTTCGAGTGCGGAGGTAAGCGTCGACAGGTAAAGCGACATGCGGTCGAGAGAGCGGCGCTCTTCTGCGGCAAGAGCCATCTTTTGCGAAACCCAGAACACCGACAGAAGGCCGAGCACGCCGATAACAAGGAGGGCTACGACGGTAAAGCGCGGTCCCCGCCGGCCGGTTGCCAATCGCGGTCGGCCGGACTTTTCCTTGGGCGGCACGAGGCCGGCGAGTTCTTCCACTTGCATGCCGCCTTATAATGCGCTGCGAACAGCTTCGCCAGAACCATTCACTTTTGGCCGCTTCCTCAGACAGCGCGAACCGGCTGCCGTAACACGGTCTTCAGTTTCTCCGGCCGGGTTTTTCGCGGGTCGCCAAGATATATCTCATGGTGATGCCCATCTTCGGCCAGCCCGTTTTGCGGCAGGAATTCATGGTGAAGCCTGTGCAACGTCGGACCTTCATCCGAGTAAGGACCTATGTGCATGATCTGAACCGCCCTGCCCTCGTGATAGGTTTCAAAGCGCAGCTTCCCAAGGGCCGGCAGATCGTCGCTTGCAGCAACCTTGTCGCGAATCTCGTCAACATGTTCCGCCGTAATCCAATCCGGCTGCATGATCATGACCGTCCATTGCCACTGGTCTTTGTCGCCTGACACAAAAACGCTCATATCGTCCGCCCACCAAAGCGCCTCTAGCGGCGGCACGACATAATCCCGCCCAAGCTTCTGTTTTGAAAGGAACTTCAGCTTGAACGCCATGGGATAAAGGGCCGCAAGGGCTTGCGCATATTCGGTAGATGCGTCCTGGCTCGGCGAACCGGCGCCATCGATCATCAGGAATTGCAGCGGCGGCACATCGATGAGGCTGAAATCCTTTGCCGATGGCGCGAAACAGGTCTTCATGGTTTTCTTGAAATCAATCTTTTCCATTGTCACCTCCAAGCAGTTTGATCGTGCGTTCAAGCCATTCGCGTTCGGCATTCAGTTGGGTTGTACTGTAGTCGAACAGAGCCTCGACATGCGCCGGCAGGTGTGCCGCCGCCTGACGCTTTGAGCCGACACGCGAAGCAATCTCGGTCAGGGCGTCGTGCCTGCGTTCAAGCGCCGCCAATGCTTTGTCCTGCTCGATGCCCGGCCAGTTGGCCAGACCCAGCAGAACTGACGGGTAGAGATTGTGGGGCTCGGCGAGCGCCCGAACTGTTGCCTGCTGAAAGACGGGCACCGCCTCTGTTGTGGGGTGGTAGATCTTGCGGGTCTTCTTGGCCGGGTCCGGTCGGCTCTCCGCAAGACCGCGCTTTTCCAGCTTGCTCAATATGAAATAGATCGACGAAAAGGCGAGTTCCGTCCATTCGCGCATGCCGCGCTCGTCAATGATGCGGTCCAGATCATAGCCGTGAGACGGCCGCTCAAGCAGAAGCCCCAGAACGGCATATTCCGCATTTGTCATATCAATCTTCATTATTCTAGTACTAGAATAAATGATCGAACGGGTCAATGAGCGAGCCAACAACGGGCAACCATTGATCAGCGCGCGTTCAGGCCGGTGTTAAAGTGCCTTGGATGAGTGTTTAGGCAATGGACAGGTTAGCGGACCTGGTCGAGCAAGCGTTTGCATTCGAGCAGATCGTAAAGCGCTTCCTGGAGAAGTTCCTTGTCTTCCTTGGCCATCGAACCGCCCTCGCCGTCCTTGGCCGATCCGCCTCCAATCCCAAAGAAGCGGCCGCCCGGCAATTTGGCCTGTCCGACAAGCTGATCGCCATCGGGATCGCTTTCGCCGCTTGAGGCTTCTTCCTGCGGTTCCGGTGGTTCAGCTGCTTCCTGCCGGGTGAAAGATGCGAGCGCTTCAGTTGCCGTGACTTCGCCGGAGCCGATTGCAACGGCAAACTTGGAGCCATTCTGCTTGAGCAGTTTCTGTACACCCTTGATCGTGTAACCCTGGTCATAGAGCAGATGGCGAATGCCCTTGAGAAGGTCGACGTCGTCAGGTCGATAATAGCGGCGGCCTCCGCCGCGCTTCATCGGTTTGATCTGATTGAAGCGCGTCTCCCAGAAACGCAAAACGTGCTGCGGCAGATCGAGTTCGTCCGCCACTTCACTTATGGTACGAAATGCGTCCGGGCTTTTGTCCATTCTCCGAATATCCCGCAAAATGCGGCAGGCCGCCGCTTGTCTGTCGCACGCATTTCCAGCAAGCACTGCGGTCGCGACAGCATTGAGTCGCATTGCAACCCGTGCAGCCCAATCTTGCAAGCGCCCAAAGTGGAAAGTGTGTGGATTGTCTTAGTGATTTCCGGAGTTCTTGCGCTTTACATGCGCATCAAGAACTCGTTTCTTCAGCACATTCGAGGCCTTGAATGTCATAACCCGGCGCGGTGAGATCGGAACTTCCTCACCGGTCTTCGGATTGCGGCCGATACGCTCGTTTTTGTCGCGAATCTGAAATGTCGCAAAAGACGAAAGCTTGACGCTTTCACCGCGGACAATGGCATTGCAAACCTCGTCGATGACCATTTCGACCAGCGAAGCGGATTCGGTTCTCGAAAGTCCCACTTTGCGGAATACTGCTTCCGCCAGATCCGCTCTCGTGACCGTTTTTCCACCCATTGATTTACAACCATCCCCGTATCTGCTGTCAGGCATCGCCTGCGGGCTTACAAACACTATTGACCTTAAGAGAGCGGGTCAAGACGTGTTTATGTTGCAGCGCATCTATAAGCATATGAAAATCGGGCTTTTTCCGCCTTTGACCTACCAGCGCACCATGACGGCGCCCCAGGTAAAGCCGCCACCCATCGCTTCAAGCAGCACCACGTCATTTTCCTTGATGCGCCCGTCTTCCAACGCATCCACAAGCGCCAGCGGGATCGAAGCCGCCGAGGTATTTCCGTAGCGATCGACCGTGATCACGACTTTTTTCGGATCGATACCCAATTTGCGCGCCGAGGCATCAATAATGCGCTTGTTTGCCTGATGTGGCACGAACCAGTCGATATCTTCGGCGGTCATTCCGGTCGCATCAAAGACGGACTCGATCACGTCCGTGATCATGCCGACGGCATGTTTGAAGACTTCCCTGCCCTGCATGCGCAAATGGCCGACCTTCTGCGTGGAAGACGGCCCGCCATCCACATAGAGCTTTTCCTTGTGACAGCCGTCCGATCGAAGCTTCGAGGCAAGGACACCGCGATCGGACAGTTCACCAGGTGACTCAACCGCTTCCAGAACAAGTGCGCCGGCGCCGTCGCCGAAGAGCACGCAGGTCCCCCGGTCATCCCAGTCGAGAATGCGGGAGAACGTCTCCGAACCGATGACCAACGCTCGCTTTGCCAGCCCGCCACGCAAATATGCATCGGCGGTCGTCATTGCATAAACAAAGCCTGTGCAGACGGCCTGAACATCAAAGGCGGCGCCGTGGCGCATGCCGAGACGGTTCTGAATATCAACCGCGGCAGCAGGAAAGGTGTTATCCGGTGTCGACGTAGCAACGATGATCAGGTCAATGTCCTGTGGGCCGAGGCCGGCGTTTTCCAGCGCGGCCTTTGCAGCGCCCGCGCCGAGCGAGCATGTGGTCTCATCCTCGCCTGCGATATAGCGCTGACGGATACCCGTACGCTGGATGATCCACTCATCGGTCGTATCGACAACACCTTCCATATCCTTGTTCGTCATGACCCGCTTGGGCAGACAGGAACCATAACCACGCACAACTGATCGGATCATACTCACCCCTGATTTTCCTCGACCAGTTCTCCGGTCACCGGCAGCCTGGCGTGGAAGAGTTTCAAATCGTCTTCAATCTTTGAGATAAGATTATTTCGCGCCATGTCATGGGCGACATCCACCGCGGCGGCGAAACCATCGGCGTCCGTTCCGCCATGGCTCTTGATGACGATCCCGTTCATTCCAAGGAAAACACCGCCATTGACCTTGTTCGGATCCATCTTTTCGCGCAAACGGTCGAAGGCGCTCTTTGCCAGCAGATAGCCGAGACGGGCAAGCCAAGTTCGGTTCATCGCGGCCCGCAGATATTCGCCGATCTGCCGCGCCGTGCCTTCTGCCGCTTTCAGCGCGATATTTCCGGAAAAGCCCTCAGTGACGACGACATCGACCGTTCCCTTGCCGAGGTCATCGCCCTCGACAAAGCCGCGGTAGTCCATTCCCGGCAACTCGCTGACGCGCAGGATGCGTCCGGCTTCCTTGACCTCTTCCTGACCCTTGATCTCCTCGACGCCGATATTGAGCAGACCGACCGACGGCCTGTCGATCTCGAACAAGGCACGCGCCATGGCCGCGCCCATCATGGAAAAGTCAATCAATTGCTGTGCGTCGGCGCCGACCGTTGCTCCGACATCAAGCACAATGCTTTCGCCCCTCACCGTCGGCCATATGGCAGCAATCGCCGGCCGTTCGATATTGGCCATGGTCCTGAGACAAAAGCGGGCCATCGCCATAAGCGCGCCGGTATTGCCGGCAGACACGCAGACATCCGCCTCACCGTTCTTCACCGCCTCGATCGAGCGCCACATGGAGGAGCGCCACCGCCCCTGCCGAAGCGCCCGGCTCGGCTTGTCGTCCATCCGCACCGCCACTTCGCAGTGATGGAACTCGCTGGCGGCCTTCAGCTTTGGAAATTTCTCCAGAAGCGGCAGGCACTTGTCCTCGATTCCGAAGAGTTGAAACTTGAGTTCAGGATAACGATCAAGAGATTTTGCCAGACCGGGGATGGCCACTTCAGGACCGAAATCGCCTCCCATTACATCCACTGCAACCGTAATCAATCTTTTGTATCCCTCATGGTGCTCCCCGTTCGGGCTGCGGAAAGCTTACCCTCCAGCCTGCAGTAAATAACTGTTTTGTGCCGGCATACAATATAATTGTCCATGCGTTCCACGCCTGTCCAAGCATTCGCGGCCAAACCGGCCCGGTTCCTGAGAAGGGACAGTCGACAAATCAGCGTTTGCTCCAGTCTTTCAAACCTGCAAACGGTGACGGCGGCCGATCTTCTTCAGGTGGTGTCTCCTCAGCCGCCTCCAGGACCGCGCCCTCTTTACGCGGATAGGGGTCGATTGCCAACACAATGAATTCCTCACAGACCAATCCCACATCAATGGAATCGCCGGTAAATGTCTCCGGCAGATCCGGCCCTTCCGCATCAACGATCATTTCACCCGTTTCATCGACGGGAATGCGCGCAAGCCTGGAGCCATCAGGTACGAAAAGCGCGTCAATGGCTTCATCGATATGCGACTGCACCGGCTCGAGCGTGACGACACATTCCTGTTCGAGGTCTACCTGCACACGACCTTTGATGCGGACCCCGTCGCGCTTCCAGCGCAGGAGCTCAAGGTCGGCCTTAAGCGCATTGACCTTGGTAACGCCCCAGCGATCGGCCAGTTCCGCCCGCTCGCGCTCATCGGCCTCCAGGGTGACTGAGACAGGATTGATCGACAGGTGGCCGACATTCACCCTGTAGCTGAACGATTCCTTTTTGCTTTCAGGCATTTGTTTGATTTTCCTGCACAATCGAATCATCAGGCTGCGTCAGTTGCCCGGCAAGGAGTTCCGCTTCGTCGCGTTCTAAGAACCATTTGTCGAGCCGCATCACCTCCTGCGCCAGCTCGGAAAGCTCCTCTGCTCCCACCATTTGCAATTGATCCTTATCTGTCCGGTCCTGCGGATAGATATTGCGATGGAGCGCCGCGGACAATGCCAATGGCGCACCTTCGTTCAGGGCGGTCCCGTATGACTGGGCCCGGCCATAGAACATGCGCGCAAGCTTCTTCATTCTTTTGGGAACGGATTGATCGCCGATCCCCAGTTCACGCAATGAATGATCCATATCTTCAAAAAAAGTGTCGACAACATCCTGGGCGAGTTGCTGAAGCGCTGGATCCTTGCCGTCAGTCCGGCGGAAAAACAGGACCATCACGACACTTAGCATCTCGAAGCGGCCCATAACGGTATCCGGAACGTGCATGCGGGCATAGAACGCAGGATTGCGGGCAATCGCCGTCAATCGCCGGTACAGCCGATCGACAATTTCGCGATTCTTTCGCTTTCGACTAAAATACCCGAAGATCATCGTTTTCCTTCGATGCCATATTTTCGGCACCGGATTGCTTCATTGATCGCATGCATGGGTCCCATACCCGGTTGCATCTGTGGCGCTGCTGGTTTACCGAAGCGGACGGGAAAAGCAACGGCTGGGCTTTTGACTGACAGGGGAGATATTGTTGAAGCGGCGTTTATTCAACACAGATCGGCGCATTTCTTTTGCCGGTGTCATTGCACTCGGTCTTTCGGCCGCCGTTTTGAGCGGCTGTAATACGAGTGAAACGTTCACTCAGGGTTATGTCGTTGACAGCGAAACCCTGGAACTTGTCCCGCCCGGGTCAAGCAAGGAGCAGGTGCTTCTGTCGCTCGGCACGCCGACGACCAAGGGTGATTACGGGCAGGAAACCTTCTACTACATCTCTCAAAAGCGTGTACGCAACGCCATGTTCATGAAGCCGAGGCTTGTTGATCAGTCCATTCTGGCGGTCTATTTCGACGATGAGGGAACGGTCAGCAGTATTTCCAACTACACGCTTGAGGACGGCAAGGTATTCGATACGATCCACCGTACGACGCCAACCGGAGGCAAGGAAGAAACCTTCCTGAGCCGTGCCCTGTCCTCCGTCGGCTCCTCCGGACAAGCCGGAGCCAGGCAGATTATTACCGGCGGCAACAATTCGGGCTTGTGAGTTTACCGACAGCGAAACAAAAAAACCCCGCGCGAGGCGCGGGGTTTTTTATTGCCGGCGGCCCTTTCGGGCCGCCAAACAGGGATCAGGAGTGGGCGAGAACTGCAAGAAGCAGCAGCGCCACGATGTTGGTGATCTTGATCGCCGGGTTCACGGCCGGGCCAGCGGTATCCTTATAAGGATCGCCGACGGTGTCACCGGTGACAGATGCCTTGTGGGCTTCACTGCCCTTTTCGTGCTTCACACCCTGTGCGTCGACAAAGCCGTCTTCGAAGGATTTTTTCGCATTATCCCAGGCACCACCGCCTGACGTCATGGAAATCGCGACAAACAGGCCGTTGACGATCACACCGAGGAGCGAAGCACCAAGGGCTGCAAACGCCGAAGCCTTCGATCCCGAGATGAACAGGATACCGAAATAGACCACGAGCGGCGCCAGCACCGGAAGCAGAGACGGTACGATCATTTCCTTGATCGCGGCCCGGGTGAGAATGTCCACCGCACGCGCGTAGTCCGGACGGTCCTTGCCTTCCAGAATACCGGGCTTTTCCTTGAACTGCCTGCGCACTTCCTGAACGACCGTTCCGCCTGCACGGCCAACGGCCGTCATGGCGATACCACCGAACAGATAGGGGATCAGACCGCCGAAGATCAGTCCGGCCACCACGTAGGGGTTGGACAGGCTGAACGAGATTTCTCCCATGTCGGAGAAATAGGGGAATGATTCCGAATTGCTGGCGAAGAAGGCCAGGTCGTTCGAGTAGGCGGCAAACAGCACCAGAGCGCCAAGACCGGCAGAGCCGATTGCGTAACCCTTGGTGACTGCCTTGGTCGTATTGCCGACTGCATCAAGCGCATCGGTTGACTTGCGTACATCGGCGGGCAAACCGGACATTTCGGCGATACCGCCGGCATTGTCCGTCACCGGACCGAAGGCATCAAGCGCGACGATCATTCCGGCAATGCCAAGCATCGCCGTGACGGCGATACCCATTCCAAACAGCCCACCGAGCTGGAAGGTGCCGATGATACCGGCGATGATGACAATCGCCGGAAGAGCCGTTGCTTCCAGCGAAACCGCCAGGCCCTGGATCACGTTGGTTCCATGGCCCGTTACGGAAGCCTCGGCAATCGAATTCACCGGACGCTTGTCTGTGCCTGTATAGTATTCGGTGATCCAGACGATAAGCCCGGTCACGATCAGGCCGACAACGCCGCACAGGAACAGGTTTGTACCCGTCGTGCCGATTTCGCTGATCTCACCCCAGCCGATTGTCAACTGAGTTGCAATCGCCATGCCGACGATCGACAGCAGGCCGGTCGCGATAAGGCCCTTGTAGAGCGCGCCCATGATCGAGCCGTTGGAGCCGAGCTTGACGAAAAAGACGCCGGCAATCGACGTCACGATGCAAGCCGCGCAGATTACGAGCGGATAGAGCATGATCGATTCAAGCATTGCGGAACCGGCAAAGAAGATCGCTCCGAGAACCATGGTGGCGACAACGGTCACCGCATAGGTTTCGAAAAGGTCGGCGGCCATGCCTGCACAGTCACCGACATTGTCGCCGACATTGTCGGCAATCGTTGCCGGGTTGCGCGGATCGTCCTCCGGAATACCTGCCTCAACCTTACCCACAAGGTCGCCGCCGACATCCGCACCCTTGGTGAAGATACCGCCGCCAAGACGGGCAAAGATAGAAATCAGCGACGCGCCGAAACCGAGCGCTACAAGCGCGTCGATAACCGTACGGTCGGCAACGGCATACCCCATCGGACCGGTCAGGATGTAGTAGTAGATGGAGACACCAAGAAGGGCCAGGCCAGCCACCAGCATGCCGGTGATGGCGCCGGATTTGAAGGCGATATCGAGACCTGCCGCCAGGCTGTTTGATGCTGCCTGTGCTGTGCGGACGTTGGCGCGCACTGAAACGTGCATGCCGATATAGCCGGCAGCGCCGGACAAGACCGCGCCGATCAGAAAACCAATGGCCGCCAGGGATGAAAGAAGTATCCAGGTGATAACGAATACGACCGCGCCAACGATCGCAATAGTCGTGTACTGGCGGTTCAGATATGCTTGCGCACCCTCCCGGATTGCGCCAGCAATCTCCTGCATCCGCTCATTGCCCTGGTCAGCGGCAAGCACTGACTGTGTCGCCCAAACCGCGAAGACAATTGAAAGCAGACCGCAGGCGATGACGGCAAATAGAATTGACAATGCCATTCCCTCCTGTTCGCCGAGCAGGATCCCCCAAACCCGGCTGTTAAGACACGCGGCTGGAGGCCGGAACGGAACCGGCCGCCGCATCGGCGCGGACAATGGCGACAGCACCCCCGTCCGTCAAGGATTTGTTGCCGAATCCCACCGGGTTTACGCCGAAAGTGCCAGATAAAGAGCTGAATCAGGCCGCTGCGGAGCGGTTTTTGCGGTCGCTGCGGACCTGAAGCCCAAGAAGCAGCAGGCAGGCAAGTGCGATCGGCCACATGATCATGTTGATTCCTTCCCAACCAAGGGTATTGAGAACCTTACCGGCCATCAGCGAACTGAACGCGACCGTTCCAAACAGGATCACGTCATGAACACCTTGCACCTTGTTTTTCTCGGAGGAGCGGTAGGTGGTCGTCACCATGGCTGTTGCGCCAATAAACCCGAAGTTCCAACCAACGCCGAGAAGGACGAGCGCCAGCCAGAAATTCCAGAGCTCAATGCCCATGCTGCCGACAACAGCGCAGCCAATCAGTATGATCAGCCCGGTTGCCACAATTGTCTCACGCCCGTATCTGGCGATCAGCTTGCCGGTGAAGAAACTCGGACCGAACATTGCCAAAACATGCCATTGAATGCCCAGCGTCGCCATATCGGTGGAAAAGCCGCAGCCAATCATCGCTAGCGGCGCACCCGTCATCATGAAGGACATCAGCGCAAAGGAACACACGCCACATGCAAGTGCGGTGAGGAAGCGCGGCTGGCTGATAATTTCCAGGAGCGGCCGCGCCGGCTCCTCGCTCTCATGTTCCAGAAGAACCGTGTTTTCATGCACGCGCAGGAACGACAGGACCACTATCCCGATGAATGCCAAGCCGATGACCGACGCATAGGCGCCCGCAAACTGGATCGGGGCGAAGAAATCGCGCATGAAGATAACCGTCTGCGGCCCGATAATCGCCGCGAAAATCCCGCCGATCAGGACCCATGAGATGGCCTGCGCCTTGAAACCCTCCGGAGCGTTGTCCGCTGCCGCAAAGCGAAATTGCTGGACAAAGGCACCGCCCATGCCAAGCACCATGAGGCCGGCGGCAAACAGCCAGAAATCAAGCCTGAAAAGCGCGATGGCCGAGATCAGCCCACCCAGAGCGCTAACCATAGCCCCGCCCATGAAACCGTAGCGCCGGCCGATCAGGCGCATCAGCCAGGCGGCCGGCAGAGCGCCGAGGGCAACGCCGATGTTGAAACCGGTCACTGGCGCTGTCGCGAGCGACTTGTCCTCATCAAGCAGATAGTCACCCGCGATGCCTCCGAGCGAGATCGCGATCGGGGCACAGGCGCCGATAAAGGCATTCGCCGCCGCCAGAACAAAGGCATTACGCTTGGCAAGGCCGAGCGAATGGTCATGGGCCTGTGTCGCAACTGGGTCGCTGACGGTCATGTGCTTTCCTGTCGTTCCGGACTGCGGAAAAGCCGGGATTACCGGTCGGGAAACCGGCCAAACGGTCGATTCGCAAGCTCCAGGATTCCAAACCGCTGAGGCGCGGCAGTCGGTGATAAGGCGCCCATTGATATATTAGAGCTTTGTGAAGTTCAATCGGCCAAATGACGCATTGCGATCACATCTTCAGCCCCGCATCCTGTCTCCGGCCGGATCGAATGGCGGCTCGACGGCAAGACGTGCCGGACAGCGGCGGCCGAGGATTTCCACCTCGAAAAAGCCTGTGTCCCCGACGTCCGCCAGTTCGCCGGGAACATAGCCCTGGGCCAGAGACATCTCGACATAATGCCCATAACCGCCTGAAGTGACCCAGCCGACAACACGCCACTCACCATCCTGCTGCGGCTGCGGTTTGGGCAACTCGTTCCCGTCAGCACCGAATCGCGGCGCACCGTGACCGTGCGGCGGCGCGACCAGCCCATAGTCGCGGGAGCCGACCCGTGCCCAGATCGGTTCATCGCCCATAACGTCGGTGTTGTCGGCATCTATGACCAGTGATACGCGCCGGATCGAAGGCCCCTGCTCCGCCTCCTTGGCGGCGGCGGCGCGGCCGACAAAATCGTTCTTCGACAGCTTGACGAACCGGTCCATCGCACCCTCAAACGGACCATAGATCGGCCTCAATTCCGCAAACCAGGTCGGAAAATTCTTCTCAAGGCGCATGGACAGGAGCGCCCGCATGCCAAAATCGACGATGCCGTGGTCCTCGCCGGCCGCCTTGATGGCGCAATAGACGGTCCTCTCATAGGCCGGCTCCATCCAGATTTCATAACCGAGATCGCCGGTATAACTGATGCGGTTGACCCGGCACGGACAGCCGGCAACGTCCATCTCCCGATAATCCATGAAGCGGAAGGCTTCGTTCGACACATCGATGTCCGCCAGCCTCTCCAGCACCTTGCGCGACAAGGGGCCGGCGATCGAGAGGCCGACAAGTGTCTGACCAAACCGCCTGATCCGCACCGAACCGTCCGGCGGCAGATGGTTCTCAAACCAGCGCATGTGGTAGATTTGCGCAGCCGTCGAACCCCAGACCATGAAGCAGCCATCGTCGGCCTTGGCGATGGTGAAATCCCCGATCAGCTTGCCGTTGTCGTTCAACATGGGTGTGAGAACGATCCGTCCCGTGCGCGGCATAGTGTTGGTCATCAGCCTTGAAAGCCAGGCTTCGGCGCCCTCTCCGCTTATCTCGTATTTTGCGAAATTGGCGATCTCCGTTACGCCCACACGCTCACGCACAGCACGCACCTCATTGCCCACATGCTCAAAGTCGTTCGAGCGGTGGAAGGAGAGTTCGTCCTCCGCTTCGGCTTGCGAGGGCGCAAACCATAGCGGCGTTTCCAGCCCCCAGCTATCCCCCATGACGGCGTTGTTGTCGCGGACCATGATGTCATAGAGCGGGGTTGTCTGCTGTGGCCTTGCCGCAGGCAGTTCCTCGTTCGGAAAACGGATTGAAAAACGGCGCGAATAGTTTTCTCGCACCTTGGCGTTGGTGTAGCGCAGCGATGTGAAGTCACCGAAGCGCGCCACATCCATGCCGAAGATATCGTGGCCGGGTTCTCCCTCTACCATCCAGTTTGCCAGCGCCAACCCGACACCGCCGCCCTGCGAAAATCCTGCCATGACGGCACAGGCCGACCAGAAATTCGTCAGCCCCTGCACCGGCCCGACCAGCGGATTGCCGTCCGGCGCGAATGTGAACGGGCCGTTTATGACCTGCTTTATCCCGGCTTCGGCAAATGCAGGAAAATGCCTGAAGCCGATTTCGAGAGACGGGGCGATCCGGTCGAGGTCCGGCTGCAGAAGTTCGTGACCGAAATCCCAGGGTGTCTTGAGCGGCGACCACGGCACGCAAGCTTTCTCATAGGTTCCAAGCAGAAGGCCATCGCGCTCCTGCCGTGTGTAGATTTCTCCGCGGAAATCAATGACGCCAACGAGCTCGCGGCCGGACGACCGGTTGAACTCAACGACTTCAGGCACGGTTTCCGTCAGGAGATACATGTGCTCCATCGCCAGGACCGGCAGTTCGATGCCGACCATGCGACCGACCTCGCGCGCCCAAAGCCCGCCGGCATTGACAATATGCTCGGCTTTGACCGTGCCGTTCCGCGTGACCACATTCCAGGTGCCATCAACGTCCTGGGTGATTTCGGTCACCGGGTTTCGTAGCTCGATCTTTGCACCGAGCTTCTGTGCGGCGCGTGCATAGGCGTGTGTGGTGCCTGACGGATCGAGATGGCCCTCGACCGGGTCCCAAAGGGCGCCGACGAAGTTGCTTTCATCCATCAGGGGAAACATCGCCTTGGCTTCCGATGGCGTGATGATCTCCGTTTCCATTCCAAGGGCCCGGCCGACCGCGTGGGTATAGCGCAGGAAGTTCATACGCTCTTCCGTATCGGCCATCATCACGCCGCCGGTCAGGTGCAGCCCGCATGACTGGCCCGAGAGTTCCTCGAGCTCCTCATAGAGCGACACCGTGTAGGCCTGCAGCTTGGCAACGTTCGGATCGCCGTTCAACGTGTGAAACCCGCCGGCTGCGTGCCAGGACGAGCCGGAGGTGAGTTCAGAGCGTTCGATCAGCAACAGGTCATTCCAGCCGGCCCGTGCCAGATGAAAGAGCACCGAACATCCGACGACACCACCGCCGATAACGACAACCCGCGCCTGCCTGTCCATCACGTTCTCCCGTTGCGTGATCCATTCCAACTTCATCTGTGATCTAGAGACAATTACCAAACGCAAACAAGGGGGTATTGCGCATGGTTTGGGTGATTTGCGCGTTATTGGATGCGTTTTCACCACAGGGCGCCGGCAGCGCTCACGTTGCATGTCACGGTTGAGACATGTTTTGACTGTAGACGGCCCGCAGAGGACAGGAATGATCACACGGCGACTATTTTTGAAGACCCTGGCAGGCGGCGCCATCCTGGCCGGGTCGATGGGCGGATATGCTTTCGGGATGGAACCACGTTTCCGTCTGGTCCAAAAACACTATGCCGTTCGCACGCCGCGTCTGAGCGCACTTGCGGACAAAACGGGCCGGCCGCTTCGCATCGCCATGCTCGCGGATCTGCATGCCTGCGAGCCCTGGATGCCGGAGGCGCGCATCAAACATATTGTGCGCCGAACGAACGCTCTCGACCCCGATGTTGTTGTTTTACTTGGTGATTTTGTTGCAGCGCTTTGGCGTTTCAAAATCCGGGATGTGCCGATGGCGACCTGGAGCCGCGCGCTTGGAGGCCTTGATGCACCACTCGGCACCTATGCGGTTCTGGGCAATCATGACTGGTGGGTCGACGGGCCTGCCGTTGAACGACATCTCACACAGGCGGGCATCCCCGTTCTGGAGAACCAGGCTTTGCCCATCGATCTGCCACAGGGCGGCCGTTTCTGGCTCGCCGGGCTTGGCGACCAGTTGGCCGTTCCGCTTGGGCGTGGCCGTTTCCGCGGGCGCGATGACCTGGAAGCCACCCTCTCGCAGATCTCGGATGAGACAGATCCGGCCATTCTGCTTGCCCATGAGCCGGATGTCTTTCCGCAAGTTTCTTCCCGCTTTGATCTTACGCTAAGCGGTCATACCCACGGCGGTCAGGTCCGCCTCCCGGTGTTCGGTTCGCCCATCGTCCCGTCGCGGTACGGGCAGCGCTATGCTTATGGCCATATTGAGGAAGACGGGAGGCAAATCATCGTATCGGGCGGACTTGGTGTTTCGGTCCTTCCGGTCCGCTTCGGCATGCCGCCGGAAATCACGGTGATTGAGGCGGGTTAACCCGCCCTATTTTCCACCCTCGCGCACACGCCTGGCTATGCGGTCCAGCACGGCGTTGATCAGCTTCGGTTCTTCATCATCAAAAAACGCCTGGCCGATATCGACATATTCGGTCACGATCACGGCAATCGGAACCTCGCGCCGGTTGGACAGCTCGAACGCTCCTGCCCTCAATATCGCGCGCAATGTCGAATCGAGGCGCGATAGCGGCCAGTCCTCCGTCAGGGAGGTACGGATCAGCGGATCGAGTGTGCGTTGCTGTTCAACCACGCCGGAGACGATGGCACGGAACCAGGCAGGATCGGCTTTCCGGTAAAGGTCGCCATCCAGTTCCTTGCCAAGGCGATGCATCTCGTATTCGGACACTACCTCCAAGACCCCGGTGCCGCCGATATCCATCTGATAGAGAGCCTGAACGGCAGCAAGGCGGGCGGCACCGCGCTGATTGGCGGTTTTGGGGCCTGATGCGTCTTTGGTCACTTCGCGCCCAGCCGTTTCTTCAAATCGATCATGGTCAATGCCGCACGAGCGGCGAAACCGCCCTTGTCCTTTTCCCCGGGTCCATCATGATTGGTGGCCCGCTTCCATGCCTGATCGCGGTTCTCGACCGTCAGTATCCCGTTTCCAACGGCAATGGACTCGCTGATCGACAGATCCATCAATGCGCGACTGGATTCGTTTGCGACAATCTCGAAGTGATAGGTCTCGCCGCGAATGACCGTTCCAAGAGCGACAAAGCCGTCATACTGCGTGCCGTCTTCATCCATTCCGTCAAGCGCCATGGCGACCACTGCAGGAATTTCCAACGCACCCGGAACGGTCACGACGTCAAAGCTCGCACCGGCCTCGGTCAATGCCTCCTTTGCGCCGTTCAAAAGCGCGTCTGAAAGGTCGTCATAGAAGCGCGCCTCGACGATGAGAAGATGCGCAGAGCTGCTGGCACTCATGGTGGCCATCCCTCGCTGAGTTTTAATTGCGGGCGTCAAAACACGCCACTGCCGACTTGGCAAGCGGTTTTCGCAAAGGGTCTGTTTTTCGCGTCACCTATCGGCCTGCCCGGATTGTTTGAAACCGATCAGACGCTCGGCATATCGGGCCATCTGGTCTATTTCCAGATTGACACGGTCTCCGGCCTCGCGGTCGGCCCAGGTGGTTACATCCAGCGAATGGCGTATCAGGAGAACATCAAAATCAGCGCCATCCACTGCATTGACCGTCAGGGAAGTCCCATCAAGCGCGACCGAGCCTTTCGGCGCGATGAAGCGTGCAAGATCCAGCGGGGCGCGAAGCCTGAAACGGCGTGCATCGCCTTCATCTTCCACGGATCGCACGCTCGCCAGCCCATCAACATGGCCGGAAACCAGGTGGCCGCCAAGCTCATCGCCGATCCGCAGTGAGCGCTCGAGATTTATACGCGTGCCCACGCGCCAGGTGCCGATTGTGGTCAGGCGCAGGGCCTCTTCCCACGCCTCGACTTCAAACCAGCGATCGGCTTCACCGGCCGGCGGCAGCGCGGTTACCGTCAGGCAGGTTCCCGAACAGGCGATCGATGCGCCGATATCAATCGTTTGGGGGTCATAGATGGTCCCAACGCGCAATCTGACGCCTTCATTCATCGGCGTGACCGAGTGAACCGTTCCGACGTCTGTGACAATACCGGTAAACATTATTCGCTTCTCTCATATTCGAAACGCCAATCCGGGCCGAAACGGGCTGCAGCCGTTTTCACAAAGCCTGCCGGCATGATTTCAGGGCTTAGCGGCGCCGCAATCCCATCCTCACCGATTGCCTCAGGTCCAATATAGAGACGTATACGATCGACAAGACCTGCTTCGAGGAAGGCTTGCGCAACGGCCGCACCACCCTCAACAATAACCGTCATGATGCCCTTCCCGCAAAGGTCTTCCAGCATCTCCGGCAAGGCAATGCCGTTTTCAGTCTCTTCACAAGCCAGCATCTGACACCCGGCTTGCGTCAGTTGGCGATATCTCTCGTCGTCCGGCGGCTTGGTGGTCGCGATGATGACCGGATAGTCGCGTGCCGAGCGGGCAAGCGCGCTATCTGGCGGCAGGCGCAATTCCCGGTCCAGCACAAGACGTATCGGGGAGCGGTTCTCAAGACCCGGCAGACGGCAAGTCAGCGATGGATCGTCTTCCAAAGCCGTATTGATGCCAATCGCTATGACGTCGCTCGTCGCGCGCAAAAGGTGGCTGACATGATTGCTGAGCGGGTCGGTGATCGGCACCTGCCCGCTGCCCTTGCGGCCGATCTTTCCGTCCTGCGACAAGGCGAGTTTGAGCGTGACATGTGGCCGGGCAAACCGGCGTTGCGTGAGGTATCCCGCCATTGCCTTCATGGCGGCCGGCGCGAGAACGTCGGTCTCGACCTCTATGCCTCCGTCCTCCAGTATCTTGTAGCCAAGACCGGAGACGCGGCCGTCCGGATCGGTGGTCGCAGCAACAACCCGGCTGATACCGGCACTGACCAACGCATCGGCGCAGGGCGGCGTGCTGCCATGATGGGCGCAGGGCTCAAGGGTGACATAGGCCGTCGATCCGGCAGCCAGATCACCGGCCTCTTCAATCGCCTCAGTCTCCGCGTGGGGCCTTCCGCCAATGGCAGTAAGCCCCCGTCCGACGATCACCGGCATGCCGTCAACGTCCCGCACAAGAATGGTTGCAACGGATGGATTTGTGCCGGTGCGGCCAAGATGTCGATAGGTGTAGCGGATCGCCGCCGCCATCATCCGCCTGTCAAATTCGGAGACGGCCATCGTGTCTATTCTTCCTGCGCGCTACCGCTGATCTGGGCGCTCAGTTCTTCCAGAACGTTTTCGAAATCCTTCGGATCGCTGAAATCGCGATAGACGGACGCATAGCGCACAAAGCCGACATCATCGATCGCCTTGAGTGCCTCGATCACCATCAGGCCGATCTTGTCGGAATGGACATCGGTCTCGCCCGAGCTTTCAAGCCGGCGCACAATTCCCGAAACGGCCCGCTCGACCCGATCGCGTTCGACCGGTCGTTTGCGAAGCGCGATCTCGAAGGAGCGCAGCAGCTTGTCGCGGTCGAAAGGCACTTTTCTGCCGGTTTTCTTGATGACCTGGAGATCGCGCAATTGCACGCGTTCGAAGGTTGTAAACCTGCCGCCACAGTCCGGGCAAACGCGCCGTCGCCGGATCGCCGTTGCATCCTCGGCCGGGCGTGAATCCTTCACCTGAGTGTCTTCGGAACTGCAATAGGGACAGCGCATGGAACCCCACAATCGGATTTCGGTTTGAACCCGCGCGTGCAACCAACGGCGACAGCGTGAGCCTTCATATCAGATGCATGTGCCGCAGAAAAACGCACAAAGCAAATGGAACGGGGATTACGCCACAAGATATGCCGGCGGCGTGCAGCGCCGCCGGATCCATCGCGGTGATACCGGCCTAAAGGCCGGGATAGATCGGAAAGCGCCCCGTCAGGCCGAGGACCTTTTCCTTCACCGCCTGTTCGACAGCGGCGTTGCCTTCTTCCGAATTGGCAGCGCGCAGCCCGTCAAGAACCTCAATGATCAGCTTGCCGATCTCACGGAACTCTGCCGGACCGAAACCACGCGTCGTACCGGCCGGCGTGCCAAGGCGGATACCGGAGGTGATGGTGGGCTTTTGCGGATCGTTCGGCACACCGTTCTTGTTGCAGGTGACGAAGGCGCGTCCGAGTGAGGCTTCAGAATCCTTGCCGGTCAGGTTTTTCGGCCGAAGGTCGACGAGGAAGAGATGCGTATCGGTACCGCCGGAAACGATCTCAAGACCGCCCTCGACGAGTGTCGAAGCAAGGACTTTTGCGTTCTCGACGACCTGTTTCGCATAGTCGGAAAACTGCGGGGACAGCGCCTCGCCAAAGGCAACGGCCTTGGCGGCGATCACATGCATGAGCGGGCCGCCCTGAAGGCCTGGAAAGACAGCCGAATTGATCTTCTTGGCGATATCCCCGTCGTTGGTCAGCACCAGACCGCCACGCGGGCCGCGCAAGGTCTTGTGGGTTGTCGAGGTTGCAACATGGGCATGCGGGAACGGGCTGGGATGCACCCCACCGGCCACAAGGCCTGCAAAGTGGGCCATATCCACCCAGAACCAGGCGCCGACTTCATCGGCGATCGCGCGGAAACGGGCAAAATCGATCTCCCGCGAATAGGCCGATCCGCCGGCGATGATAAGGGCCGGTTTATGTTCGCGGGCAAGTGCTTCGACCTGCTCGTAGTCAATGCGCCCGGTATCGGCGTGGACGCCGTATTGGACGGCATTGAACCATTTGCCGGACATGTTGGGGCGCGCGCCGTGCGTGAGGTGGCCGCCGGCGTCAAGGCTCATCCCAAGGATGGTGTCGCCCGGCTTTATGAGCGCCATCATCACGGCCTGATTCGCCTGACTGCCTGAGTTCGGCTGAACATTGGCAAATCCGCAGTCGAAGAGCTTTGTTACCCGGTCGATCGCCAGTTGTTCGGCGATGTCGACATACTGACAGCCGCCATAGTAGCGCCGGCCCGGATAGCCCTCGGCATATTTGTTGGTCATGATTGAGCCCTGCGCCTCAAGGACAGCGCGCGAAACGATGTTCTCGGACGCAATCAACTCGATTTCCTGGCGCTGGCGACCAAGTTCCTTGACAATCGAACCGGAGAGCTCCGGATCGGCCTCGCTCAGCGGGCGATTAAAAAACGCGTCCGCGGGACGCTCCATAGAGGCGATAGAGTCAGACATTTGACGTCAATCCTGCAGTGGGGCAGCTTTTTGCAAGCTGGCGCTGTGTAGTGGGCGACCGTGGACATGCCCGGTCAAAGACCCGGGCGCGGCCACGAGCGTGTCATAATGCTGCAAGGATCATTAAACAAGTTCCGCAATGCGCAATCGCCGGACAACGAACACAAAGCGACGATTTGCGTCAGTATGCCCGACAAGCGGCAACCGGTATTATTGAAGCGCAAGCTCCTCAACGCCATCGCGGCGGTAGATGTCATCGCGGAATTGGGCAACACCGTCAGAGGTCGACCATGCCGTCACATAGGTGAAGTAGACCGGTACCGGTTCCGCCAGCAAGACCGGCGTGCTGACGCCGCTGGCAATTACCTGTTCCATTGTCTGACGATCCCAGCCTGACGTGTCGCGCAACAGCCATGTGGACAGGTCGCGTACGTTTTGAACACGCACACAGCCGGAGCTTTCAAAACGCAGCAATTTGCCGAAGAGGCTCTGCTGCGGCGTGTCGTGCATATAGACCGCATGCGGATTGTGGAAATTGATCTTCGTCGACGACATCGCGTTGATCTTGCCGGGATCCTGGCGGAACATCAGCTTGGGCGCTTCGGCGGCATTCCAGTCAATTGTCTCCGGAGCAACCTCATTGCCACGACCATCAAAAAGCCGAATCGAGTTGCGCGTCAGATAGGTCGGGTCCTTGCGCATCAGCGGCATGATATCCTTTTCGATAATCGAGCGCGGCGCGGTCCAATAGGGATTGAGGATGACCTCGTGGATCTTTGAATTGAGGATTGGCGTCTGCCGGCTGATCTTGCCGACAACTGCCGTGTGACGCAGCACCACACGCTCGCCTTCAACGGCTTCAATCTGTGCCGCCGGAATATTGACCACGACATAGCGGTCACCGAGAAAACCGGACATTGAGCGCAGGCGGACCAGATTGGTCTCCAGTTGCCCGAGCCGCACGGCGGCCGTGACATTGAGCGCCGCGTAGGAGTAACGGCCAAGAACGCCGTCTGCCGGAAGTCCGTGCCGGGCCTGGAAACGCTTGACGGCGCCGTCGACATACGAGTCGAAAGCCGTCGAGGTTCCGGTTGACGCAGCCAGATCGCCTGAGACAATAAGACGCTTGCGCAATGTCGAAACAGCCGGATCGTCAACGCCAAGTTTCAAGCGCTTGCCGGAGGGAACGACGGGCCATCCTCCGCGCAGCACGATATCCTGATAGGACGCAATCGCGGTTTCCACATAGTTGACGGTGTCCGTGCTGAGAATCGGAACGCTGGAGTTCACCCTTTCGGCACTTCTCGATGCCTGGGCGTCGAACTGGTCGTCCCAGGTCCCGCGCCGCGGCGCGTTGATAATGTTCTCGATTGTCGTCTGCGTCAGCGTTTGAGCTGACGCCGCGCCGGCGGCCACAGCGGCGCCAGATGCCAGGGCACCCCTTACAAAGGCGCGACGGGAAACAGATTTACCGAATGTCTTCTTAGGCATTAGCAGGTACCGTTAAGCCGATTGTCGATATTGCACGAATGATATGTCGCTCGCACATGTTGATTACAACTATAGCAGCCGTATCGTCGCGTGTTTTTCACGATTTTGCGAGACCCCTGTCAAAGCACGAACGCATACCCACCCATATCCGATCTGCATTTTTCGATTTCCACATCAATATGGCCAATTCATGGTTAAGATTCGGTTCGCCGGTTTTGTATTTTCACAGCGGACGTTCAGGAAGCCTTCGGAACCGTCGTCGCCTTGAACTTCGACATCAGGTAGGGGCCGGACAGGACGGGCTCATATTTTGGTTGCTCGCCAGCTCCCAGGCATGATTGAAGACACTCGATCCGGGCAGGCCAGTTGGGCTGATGGAAGAACGCAAAGCTTTGCCTGCGCATCATGCCGCCCTCTTCTGCGGACGGATTGACGACACGGTGCAGCGTTGACACCCAACGGTCATTGGTCCAGCGGGCCATGAGATCGCCGATATTGATGACAAAGGCGCCCGGAACCGGCGGAACTGATATCCAATGACCATCGGGAGCCAGAATCTCGAGCCCGCGGGATCCCTCCTGCGGAAGAAGAATGGTCAGACTGCCATAATCCGTATGGGCGCCGGCGCGAAGCTGGCCCGGTTTCGGAGACACGGATTGCTCGGGATAATTCAGGGCTCTCAGGGCGCTGATCGGTGCGTCGATGAAAGGCTCGAAATAATCCTCCGGCAGTTCGAGAGCGACCGCGAACACCCGCATGATTCGGGCGGCAAGATCTTCCATCGCGCGATAGTAGGCGGTCCACGCGTCCATGAAGCCGTCCGGTTTTTCAGGCCATATGGTCCGGGCGTAACAGAACGCCAATGCGTCCGGGTCTTCCATTCCGGGCGGCACTTTCAAGGGTCCGCCATTGAAGCTTTCCTTCAGATCCGGGGGCGTATCCTCACCTTTTGATTTTGCAAGCGCCTCAAGCTCCGGGCCCAGATACCCATAGGGATATCCGTCATAGGGCGCCTTGGCGCCCGCCTTATTGCTAACGGAGCTGTCAAAAAACGCCCGTGCAGCCTCCCATGCCGAGCGGATGGTGGTTTCCGGCACGCCGTGACCGCTGACTGCCAGGAACCCCGCTGCTCGGCAGATCTCGTCGATCCTTCTGCCTTCGCGGGCCTTTGCCGTCTGGTCGGCGCTTTCAAACTGCGCCAGATCAAACACGGGAAAGGACGCTGTCATTACAAGATTCTCCTGGTTGAGCCCCTAGCCGAACATACCGATGCTGGCCAGTCAATCGGACAGAACAGCCCAAGAAACGGCAAAAGGCCACAGGCGCATTGCGCCGGTGGCCCTTTAAGCCGTCTGCCAGACCTCAGTTTAGAGGCGGTAGAGAATCTGATCGTTCCAGAAACGGTCGAGGCGCTGCAAGGCCTTGTTCATATTCTGAAACTCTTCGGCGTCAATGCCGCCGACCTGCTCGATTGAGCCAATGTGACGTTCATAAAGACCGGCCACAATATCTGCCACTTCGGTCCCCTTGTCGGTCAGGCTGACACGTACGGAACGGCGGTCGACCCTTGAACGCTGGTGATTGATGAAACCCAGATCAACCAGTTTCTTCAGGTTGTAGGACACATTCGAGCCGAGATAATAGCCACGCGAACGCAATTCACCGGCCGTCAGCTCCGAGTTTCCGATATTGAAGAGAAGCAGTGCCTGAATCGCGTTGATGTCGCTTCTGCCGTTACGCTCGAACTCATCCTTGATGACGTCGAGCAGACGACGATGCAACCGTTCAACCAGTTGCAGACACTCCATGTACAATGAACGCAGGGCGTTCTTGTCCTGTGCTGGCGGAACAGAGTCCGCACGCATACCATTTACCATCACTATGCCTCACTGTCAGTTCTGACGGCTTTTTTCTGCCATCTTGAGGCACACCCTATCGAATACGTCTAAAATTGGACTTAAAATGCAATATTAATAATGGGTTACCGGTGCAAACCCGGTATCAGAGTAAACCGATTCTTACTCGGCCTGTTCCTCGGCACGCTTGGCTATATAAAGCAAAACCCGGAATACGCCGTAAACCACGGCGATCATGAAATGGGCAAACAGCAGCATCCAGTTGCTGCCATAGAGTTCGGGAAAGACCCCGTGCATGATGATCTCGACGATGGCGGCTACCAGCCAGACGACAGGCCCCCAGGAGACCACCATCCACAATCCGATACCCGCCACCGGCCAAAGGACGGCAAGGGAAGCGGCCGCTATCTTCCAGTGAACCGGCAGCAGATCGAAGCGCCAGGCGCCTTCGTCCGCAATACCGATCAGCAACGCCCAGTAGCGCAGGCCGGCAATCAGACAGAAAATCGCGACAATCCGGTGAAAGACGTTGAACGCTGTCTGAGCCGTGCTTGGTCTGGGAGCCCCCGGTTCGGTGAATTCGCTCATTGGACTTCGGAAAACCCGGTCAGTTCATCATCGTTCAGGTGAGCGAAATACGCATCAACCGCATCGGCGCTCACATCTTCCAGCCGCGCAGGATTCCAAGTCGGATCGTTCGTCTTGTCAACGATGACGGCGCGAATTCCCTCGATAAATTCATGGCCTTGCAGCATCCTGACCAGGATTCGGTACTCCATGCGCATGCAGTCGGCGAGGCTGAGCGAAACGCCCTCCAGAAGCTGTCGGAACGCAACGGACATGCTGGTCGGCGAATTTCTGCCGATTGCCGCAAGGGTCTTGGCGGCAAATTCGCTGTCCGGCGCGGACCGTCCAAGCTCCTCAACCACCTCGATGACACTGCGGCCGGAAAACAGCCTGCCGATTTCCTTGTGGTCGAGTTTGGCAGCCGGAAGCGCTTCGCGATTATCGTGACGATCCAGAACGGAAGCGGTGTCCGGGCTCTTGCAAAGGTCATCCTCAAGAGCATCAAGACCTTCGGCGGGCAGTGCATGCGTTGCTATGCCGCTTGCGAGTGCGTCGCCGGCGCGAATACGGGTGCCCGTGAGGGCAAGAAAGAGGCCGAAATGTCCGGGCAGTCGGGAAAGGAAATGGCTTCCACCGACGTCCGGGAAAAACCCGATACCGACCTCGGGCATCGCAAAGACCGCGTTTTCGGTCATCACACGATAGGGACCGTGAACGGCAACGCCGACGCCGCCGCCCATGATGATGCCGTCAATCATTGGAACAACCGGCTTGGGATAAACGCCGAGACGGGCGTTCAGGAGGTACTCGTCCCGGAAAAAATCGTAATGCGGGCGGCCGGACTTCGACATGCGGTAGAGTTCAAGCAGGTCGCCGCCCGCGCTGAATGCCCGGCCCTCACCTTTAAGAATAATGTGGGTGACCCTGTCATCGCTTTGCCAGGCATCAAGAGCGGCGTCCATTGCCCTGACCATTTTGTGATTGATGGCGTTGAGTGCATCGGGGCGCGTCAGCGATATGATTCCCGCGTGACCCCTGACCTCAAATGCGACGTCGCCATCACCGCCAAAATCCATACTCGCCCTCATCCCGTTGATTCAGTTCACTATGCTGTAAGCAGCGCCTCGGCTTTGGTCAATGGCGACCCGTGGACGACAGGTTCTGCACGCAAACCTTGCACCCACGGTGCTTTGAAAGCTTGCCGGCGGCGTGATAAGGATTGCCGCGACAATACCTTTGAACCGAAACTCTTTGGGTGCAGGCAAGGACAGCATGAATCGGCAATTCGACAAAACGGCGCTCAATCGGCGCACCGTTGACGAGATCACCGGCGGGCGGCGCATGCGACGCAACAGGCGGGCCGACTGGACCCGTCGCCTTGTGCGTGAAAACAGCCTGAGCACGAACGACCTTATCTGGCCGGTGTTCCTGATCCCCGGCAAAAACAAATCCGAAGACATCGCCGCCATGCCCGGCGTACAACGCGTGACACCCGATATTGCCGCAAGGCAGGCTGAAGAAGCAGCGAAACTCGGCATCCCGGCCATCGCCACCTTTCCTAATATCGCACCTGAACTGCGTGACGAAACAGGCTCGAATGCCCTTGCGGCCGATAATCTCATCAACCAGACAACCCGCCTTATCAAAGAGCGCGTACCCGATATCGGCGTCATCACCGATGTCGCCCTTGATCCCTTCACCAGCCACGGACATGACGGCATCTTGAGAGACGGCATCGTCGTGAACGACGAAACCGTTGTGCAGCTCGCCGAGGCTGCCGTGCTTCAGGCAGAGGCAGGGGCCGACATCATCGCGCCGTCGGACATGATGGACGGGCGCATCGGTGCGATCCGCGATGCGCTCGACACCAACGGGTTCAGTGACGTCGGGATCATGTCTTATGCCACGAAATTCGCGTCCGGTTTTTACGGTCCATACCGAGAGGCAATCGGAACGCAGGATCTGCTGAAAGGTGATAAACGCAGCTACTACATCGACCCTGCCAATTCGGACGAGGCCGTGCGGGATGCTGCCCTCGACATCGAGGAAGGCGCAGACATGCTCATGGTCAAGCCTGGTCTGCCTTATCTGGACATAGTCTGGCGCCTGAAGGAGAGTTTTGGCATGCCGACATTCGCCTATCAGGTGTCGGGAGAGTACGCGATGATCAAGGCCGCGGCTCAAAACGGATGGCTGGACGGCGAACGCGCCATGCTGGAGAGCCTGATTGCGTTCAAGCGCGCGGGCTGCGACGGCATCCTGACCTATTTTGCTCCTGAAGCAGCAAAGCTGCTGAGCCAGTCATAGATGCCAAAATCACGGCAAGCCCTGAACAGGCATCGAACAATACCCGTCTCGATCAGTACCAGACAGCAAAATGCGAGCTCCCCTTCGCCGGCGGCCCCCGACTTCCGCCGGCACCGCCTGTCGAACAAGGACAAAAGTCCAAAATAGTCCAAGTCGCATACTGGTCGGAGTGCCGGATTGGCTGCAATTGAGGAGTTCCGCCTTATGCGCAACCGGACCTCTCGTCAGGGCTGCACAAGGTCATTTGTTTGCCGGCAGGGCTAATTGAACATTCGCCGGACGTTGCGCTTCAGTCGGGGTATCAAGGAGTAGTCAATCAACATGTATCCGAGGCTGAACCGGTGTGTCTGGGAATATACACAATGCCAGAACGGCGTTTTCTGGCTGACCGGAAATACACGCAGATTCCACTGCCTGTCCTCGAGTGTGACGACTTCACCAGTCTCTGGTTTAAAGTAGCGAAAAAAGGAATCACCTTCCGTCTCCGCATAATTTATGTAGACCCGCCAGCCCGGAGACCTGCTGTTTGTGTGCCAGGACATGAAAGAGCCCGGCGGATACCAGAAGTGTCCGCTTGTGCGCGCTTTCAGTTTGTAGCCCGATTTGAACAGGGTCTTCAATAGACTGCCCATCTGATCATCCACCTGTTTGCGCAGACGTTTTACAGTCTGATCATGCACAGAGCCCTCAATGTGACTGGCGCTGAAATGGATGACATTTGAAATCTCGCTCTCTCTGGCGATACCGTGCACGTCGCGGCCGGCACTGAGGATACTCTGTAGCGCCGCATGCGATACTTGCTCGGCGGCGTCATCGGCAGGCTCAAAGCGCTTCATTTCTTCCTTTGCGGCGCTCTTTTGGGCACGGATGCATTCAAGCACGTCGGACCGGAGCGACTCCGGAATCACAACCGGGTCGATATCATGCAGGCTCTTTGACCGAGCCAGATCTATCCGCATGTTCATCGCGTGGTCCCTTCTTGTTGCGCTGGGCATCGACGATACCAATATAGTTAGCAATGATACATGAAGAGAATCGCGATCGGTCCACGGACCGCACCGCAAAACATGCGTGATATACTGGCCTGCTTCTGTTGGGTTGCTTGCATATCACGTCAACTCGAGCCGGTTTGAATGTAAGCATATGAGACTTACGTTGGATTTATAAGGTGCAGCAAATGGATGAAAGCCTTGAGACCTGGAGGAGCTATAACGGCGTGCGCTCCCGGCGCATTATGGCGTTTTTTATCGACTACGCGCTGGTGCTTGCACTGTGTGTTCCTGTTGCGATTCTGATATTTTTCATCGGGGTGTTCAGTCTCGGTCTCGGCTGGATCCTTTATTCGGTGCTCTTCGCCATCGTCGCCTTGCCCTATATCGGCATGACCCTTGGCGGTTCACGTCAGGCAACGCCCGGCATGCAGATTATGGGCATTCGCATGATGCGAACGGACGGGCTGAGGGTCGATCCGATGCTTGCGATGGTCCACGCGGTCCTGTTCTGGCTTGGAAACGTAATTTTCACACCGCTCATTCTGTTGATCAGCCTGATCGCCAACCGTAAACGCTGTCTGCACGACCTGCTGCTCGGCGTTTACATCGTTCGCGACGATCTTTAGCAACCAATGCTTGAACACCAAACTCCCGCAGGCTACGGCAGCGGCGTCGGGCGCAATGGTGTTTCGTCCAAGCCCCTCTGCAGGAAATGCAGGCGCATAAATTGGTGCCAAAAGGGCATTATGCCACTTTGAACACAGCGCCTCGCCGGATAAAATTGCAGCCCTGGCGCAAAGATTAGGGCTGGGTATGCAGGATTTCCACCTATTGGCGACGTTCGCAATCATAGGCGCGACTATCGTTGCCTATGCGTCGGAGCGGCTGTCTATGGAGGCTGTGTCTCTGGCGAGCCTTTCCGCGCTTTTGCTGCTGTTCGGCTTCTTTCCCTATACCAGTGGCGAGGGCGTCGAACTGACACCGAGCCGGCTGCTTGCAGGCTTTTCAGACCCTGCCCTTGCGACGGTTATCGCACTCCTGATTGTCGGGCAGGGCCTCTTTGCCACAGATGCCATTGACGGTCCGGCGCGCAGCATAGGACGGCTCGGCGGACCAAGTGGCCGGCGCGCCATATTTCTCGTCATCATAACCGCAGGGGTTCTCAGCGCGTTCCTGAACAACACTCCGGTCGTTGTGATCTTTATTCCCATCCTGACGGTGATTGCCGCGCAGCGCAGCTATCCGGGCTCAAGAGTGTTCATGCCCTTGTCCTTCATGTGCATCCTCGGCGGCATGACGACACTGCTCGGCTCGTCGACCAATCTCATCGCCGCCGGGGTCGCCGAGGACAATGGCGTCATTATCTCTTTCTTCGATCTGACAGGCATGGGGTCGATGCTGGCGGTCGTCGGCGGCCTTTACGTGCTCTTCCTGATGCCGTCCATGATGCGCGAGCGCTCTTCGGAGATCAGCCGGACGCATTCGTCCCACGGGGCGCAGTTCATCGGGGAAATTCCGGTCACCGCCGGGCATCCCTTTATCGGCCTCCAATCGAAGGCAGGCATGTTTCCTGGGCTTGTCGATCTTACACCCCGGCTCATGCACCGACGCCACGTGCCCATCCTTCCGCCATTCGAAGGTATTACGATTTCGGCCGGTGACACGCTGGTCGTCACCGGAACCCGCCGTGCCTTTTCCAAGGCACTGGCGCTTGGAAGCGCCGTTGCGGAGCCCGATGACGGCCAGGACGGGTCAGAGCTGCGCGACGACGGCGTCGAAAGCCAGCGCCCGGGTCCCGATTATCATCTGGTCGAAGCTGTGGTTGCGCCCGGCTCGCGTTTTGCCGGACGAACGATCCAGCTCTCAGGCATCCGAGCCCGTCACGGTGTTTCGGTCTTCGGGGTTCAGCGCAAGAGCCGCATGGCGCGTATGCCGCTTTCGGAAATCCGGCTTGAGCCCGGCGACACCATATTGCTGGGCGGAAACTACGAACAGATCATACAGCTGCGCGGCGATCACGACCTGCTCCTTCTGGAACATTCCGCCGAACCGGTGCCTCAAAGCCGCAAGGCGGTCTTCGCTTTTTCCATCTTCATCGCCATCATATTGCTTTCGGCCTTTGAAATCCTGCCTATCGTGGTCAGTGCGATTACGGGTGCGGTGCTGATGCTCGCTCTTGGATGTCTGACTATCTATCAGGCAGCGCGCGCTTTCGACCGGCAGGTTTTTCTGCTGGTCGGCTCGTCTATCGGTCTGGCGACAGCGCTGCAGGCAACCGGCGGCGCGTCTCTGATCGCCGACACAACGGTCGCAGCGCTCATGGGTGCACCGGTGCCCGTTGTCTTGTCCGTCCTGTTCATTGTGATGGCCGTTGTCACCAACATATTGAGCAACAACGCGACCGCTGTTCTCTTCATGCCCATTGCGCTCGGCGTTGCCGATCGTCTTGGGGCCTCCCAGGAGGCGTTCGTGGCGGCAGTCATCTTTGCTGCCAACGCCAGTTTTGCCACCCCTATCGGATATCAGACCAACCTTCTTGTCATGGGGCCTGGACATTACGGCTTCCGCGATTACCTGCGTGCGGGCGCACCGTTGGTCCTGATCATCTGGTTGACATTTTCGTTTCTTGCGCCGTGGTATTATGGATTATAGTTTCGGCAACAGGAATCATTTGCCATAGATGACCAATCAACCCGTCCATTCCCCGCAGTTTTTCCTGACTGCACCCTCACCCTGTCCATATCTGGATGGGCAGTTTGAGCGGAAGGTGTTCACGCATCTGGTCGGGGAAAAGGCCGCGGAACTGAACGATCTGCTTACGCAAGGCGGTTTCAGGCGATCGCAGAACATCGCCTATCGCCCGGCCTGCGAGACCTGCAGGGCCTGCATATCCGTCAGGATCCTTGCCGGCGAGTTCAAACCCAACCGGTCCATGAAGCGCATCATCGCGCGCAATGACGACCTTGTCGCCCAGGAATTTCCGGCAGAGCCTTCCAGTGAGCAATATTCGCTGTTTCGCGGCTATCTCGACGCCCGTCACCAGGAAGGCGGCATGTCGGACATGACCGTGCTCGACTATGCGATGATGGTCGAGGATACCCATGTGCCGACGCGGGTCATCGAATACCGGATCGGCGCGGACGGTCTTGATGGCGATGACAGCGAGCGCGGCAAGCTGATCGCCGTGGCGCTCAGCGATCTGATGGGCGATGGTTTATCAATGGTCTATTCCTTCTTCGATCCGGACTATTCGGACCGGTCGCTCGGCACCTATATGATCCTCGATCACATCGTGCGGGCGCAGGACAGAGGCCTGCCGCATGTCTATCTCGGCTACTGGGTCGCCGGTTCAAGCAAGATGGATTACAAGACCCGCTTCCTGCCGCAGGAACACCTCATGTCCGGCGGCTGGGAACGCTACGAGGGCTGACCTGCCCGATGCTTGCGGCCCTGCACATCCGCCCGGATCATTGTGGCTCGCCGATCTCGATAATGTGCCGGTCCGGGTCATGGAACCGGAAAACCCGCTGCCCCCATCCCTGCATTTGCACCGGATGGATGAGATCGACCTTTTTGCCTATATCGGCAAATGTTGCGTCCAGATCTTCAACCTCGAAATAAAGAACCAGATTATCCCGCCCGAATGGCTCCGTGGGTTTTGAGGTCCGTCCGAATACGCTGCGCAGAAGAGATGCGCCCTCATGGATTGCAAAGCCATTGTCAAACCGGACGAAATCACCGTGATCTTCTACGATCTCCAGGCCAAGCACCTGCGTGTAGAACCTGCGTGAGCGGTCCATGTCGGCCACGAACGGCAGCGGATTGACAAACCTCATGAGCGTCTTGCCGCCTACACCATCTACGGAACCAGAACGACCTTTCCCGCATTGCCCGATCCCACAACGGCGACATGGGCGTCGGCGGCGTCGGCAAGGCTGAATGTCCTGCCTACAATCGGCCGAAGCGCCCCTTCGGCAATCCAGGCCATGATATCCGTCATCATCACCGAAACCTGCTCGGGCGTGGCGTTCCACAGCATGATGCCGCGGATATCAAGTTCCTTCATCATGGTCAGCCGTGGATTGATGGTAATCTCGCCGCGATTGCCGATGACCATGATCCTGCCCGACATGGCTGCCAGATCCAGATCTGCCGCCAGGTTCTCATTGGCAAGCATTTCGAGGATCAGATCCGGCCCCCCACCGTCCGTGGCGGCACGCACCTCGTCAAGGTATCCGTCTTCGTTGTGATTAACGACCACATCCGCGCCTTCACGGCGCACGAGTTCCTCGCCTTCCGCCGAGCCGGCGCTTCCGATTACTCTCAGACCTGCGCGCTTGGCAACCTGAATTGACGCGGTTCCGACTGAACCGCTGGCGCCGTGGATGAAAACGGTTTCGCCGGCCTTCGCACCGCCGCGCTCGAACAGCGCATAGTGGGCAGTTGGGTAAGAAACGCCAAAGGTCGCGGCCTGCTCGAATGACACACCGTCGGGAAGCGCCAGAACATTTTCCTGTGGCCGTTTGACTTTTTCGGCGTAGCAGCCGGTAAAATCGAACCCCATGGCGGTCCCGACAAACACCCTGTCACCGGCGGCGAATTTTTCGACACCCGCACCCACGGCTGACACGATGCCGGCGGCGTCACCACCGGGAATGCACGGCAAATCCGGCTTCACACGATAGGTTCCGCTCCGCATATAGGTGTCGGCCGGATTAACACCTGCCGCTTTGACATCGATCACAACCTCACCCGGACCGGGAACCGGATCGTCCACCTCGTCAAGCTGGAGTACTTCCGGGCCACCAAACCGGTGCATTCGGATCGCTTTCATTGATCGGGCCTCCATCGACACTGAGTTCGGCCAGAACAGGCGGCCGTGTGATCCGGAAAGGTAAAGTTCCCACTTTCCGTGTCAACCGATTGATATTGTGTCTTTAGAGGAAAGCTTCTGCAAAAAAAGGTGGCCTGGCTCACCCGATCCGGCGGGAAGTTGCCGGGAGCCAAGCCACCAAAGCGCAATTGCGGGGTCGCGCAATTAGTGATCCAACATGCCCCACAATTTGCGTTTTACCTGGATGAATTCATCCGTCAGCCGCATATCCGGTGTCCTTGGACGCACGAGACTGACATCCTCGATATGGTGGATACGGCCCGGCCTGGCGGACATGACGATAATCTTGTCTGCCAGAAAAATCGCCTCCTCCAGATCATGGGTAACGAATACAACCGTTTTTCTGGACTGGGACCACGTATCCAGGAGATCGTCCTGCATGCGCTCCTTTGTCTGGGCATCCAACGCGCCGAACGGTTCATCCATGAGAAGGATATCCGGATCATTGGCATAAACACGGCCGATATCGACGCGCTTGCGCATGCCGCCCGAAAGTTCGCGCGGCCATCGGTCTTCAAAACCGGCAAGCCCCACCATCTTCACCCATTTTTCTTCGATCTCGCGCTGTTGCGCTTTGCTGGCACCACGAAGGCGCGGACCGTAGGAGATATTGCGCGCGACGGTCATCCAAGGGAATACGGCATCCTGTTGGAAAACCATCCCGCGCCTCTGGTCTGTACCCTTGATGACCTCGCCATCAAGCGTCATCTGACCATCTGAGGGCTCAAACAGTCCGGCCATCATTTTCAGCAGCGTCGACTTTCCGCATCCTGACGTTCCGACGATAGCATTGAAACTGCCGGACTCGAATGTCAGGTTGATACCTTCCAGAACGGTCAATGCCGCGGGCGTGCCCTTCCCGAATGTATGAGAAAGGTCTTCAACACGTATCTCAGGCATTATTCCCTCGCCTCCGACCAATCCATCAACCGGGCCTGGATCACCCTGAATGTGCGATCCATAATGAAGGCACAAAATCCGATGATAACGATGATCATCATGACCTGATCTGTGAGGAAATACCGACGTCCTTCCTGCAGCAAGAAGCCCAGGCCGTTCTGCGCCGCCAGAAGCTCGGAAGCAACGAGCGTCGTCCATGCAGCGGCAAGCGCGATGCGATAGCCGGTGATGATGAACGGTGTCGCCGCCGGAATGGCCACGGTCCGGAATATCTGAAACCGCGATGCGCCCATTGTCGAGGCGGCGTCCACATAGACCTGAGGGACGTTCTTCATGCCTGCAACAACATTGACCACACACACCATGAAGCAGGCGATCGTGATGATGAGAACACGGCTGAATTCTTCAATGCCGAACCAGATGATGATAATCGGGATATAGGCAAGCGGCGGTATCGGGCGCAGGGCTTCGATGAGCGGATCAAACAGATATTCTATCTTATCGTACCAACCGATCAGGCAGCCGAGGATCAACGCCAGTGACGTTCCGATGAAAAAGCCCATGAAGATTCTGAACAAGCTAGCCACGAGCGCCGAAAACAGACTGCCGGACTCGATGTTGGCCACAAAGGACGTATAGATATCGGCCAGTGGCGGAAGCAAAGCCGGATTGTTGTCCGGCCTGTTGGTCACCAGAATGTAGGCGATGAATACGATTGCTACTGAAAGGGCGCCCAAAAACAGGCGCCCCGTCAGGAATTTCGCTACAGCGTCCATGATGCGTATCAGATCTGCTTGACAATCTGATCGGTAACAAGGGCGTCAACGTCTGGCATGGAATCGAGCTTGCCTTTGTTCACAAGGAACTCGGCCTGAACCCTTGCCGAGTTCAACAACAGCCCTTTGGCGAACAGGTCCTTGATCTCGGCGGTGTCGAGATAACCCCAACCATTGAAGATCTCGGCCACCTGCGGGCGTGTCACCTTGGCATTGCCCATGCCCTGCTGCCAACGCAACATGGCGTCAATGGCCTTGTCGTTTTCATTTCTCTGCAACGCAACTGTCGGGCCATGGAATGCCGCCACGAGATCAACCAGCATCTCTTCGTTGGCATCCATATATGGCTGGGTCGTCATGATGACGTCCATGATGCTCGGGAAGTTCTCCGGCAATTTTCCGCCATCGACGGTCATCACTGCATCGGGACGCGCTTCGAAGATAAGCGCACGTGACGTGGCGAGCGGCACACAGGCATCAACCGCGCCGGCAACAAAGGCAGCCTGACCTTCAATCGGCTCCATGTTGACGCGTGTGATGGGCATGTCCGACAGCCCGGCCGAGGCAAGCGCTGAATCGAGGAAGAAGTCGAAGTTCGAACCGGAGGTCACGGCAATGCGCTTGCCTTCAAGATCTTCAATCGAGTTCAGGCCCGGTGCGCCGACGACGACGAACAAGGGCGTCGCGTCCCCGCAAACAGAAAACTCCCGAAAATCAGCCACATTGCGTGCCATCGCGGCCAAGGGCGGGACAGAACCGACTGTCAAAACGTCGATGCTGCCGCCGACCATGGCCTCGATGCCGGGAGGTCCTGACGGAAACACTTTGATATCGAGCTCGATGTCGCGCTCGGCGAGAAAGCCCTGATCCTGGGCCAGCCAATACATGCCAAACGAATATGCAGGAATGATCCCGAATTTGATTTTACGTTTTGCGGCCTGAGCCGGCTTCACGAAGAAATGCGGTGTCGCCAATACGGCAGAAGCACCGACGGCGCCTTTCAGAACGGTTCTTCTGTTAAGCGGCCTGGATGTCACTGTCTTGGATTTCATTTGTCGTTCCTCCCTATTGGACCGAGGATCCCAATCTCAGCTCACTCCTAAACGGTAGGTCGAAAATCACGGGTTGTCAATTTAGTAGTTACTAGAATAAAATCACTCTCATAAAATCGTCTGCGTTTGCCAAATCCGTGCGTAAAGGAACCGCTCGTGAATATTATTCTCATCCTGGTCGACAGCCTGAACAAGGATTGCCTGAGCATTTACAATCCCGACACGAGGTGCCGAACACCGTCCATTGACGCTTTCGCGCGGAAAGGCCGGATCTTTGACAATCACTATATCGCGAGCCTTCCCTGCATGCCTGCGCGGCGAGAGATTTACTCCGGACGGAAGGAATTTTTGTGGAGACCCTGGGGACCGCTGGAAATCTTTGATCCGCGGCTGCCGCAACTGGTCGGCGCGGCCGGTTACAATACCGGCATCGTCACCGATCACTATCACTACTGGGAGGAAATGGCGAACGGCTACATACAGGGTTTTGCTTCGCTCAATTTCATCCGCGGCCATGAAACCGATAACTGGAAAGTGCCGAAACCCGGCGACGTTCCGGACTGGGTCAAGAAGATGTCAGAGTTCCGAGCCGCAGAGCATATGGAAAAATACTATGCGAACGTTCGGGACTTTAAGGGAGAAGAAGATTTCTTCCCCGCAAAAGTCTTCAGCAAAGCCGGCGAGTGGCTGGAAGAAAATGCCGCCTCCGGTCCCTTCTTCCTGCAGGTTGAGAGCTTTGACGTGCATGAGCCCTTTCATGTCCCGGAGCCCTATGCATCGATGTACAGCGACGGCGGCTCGGCGGCCGACTACAGTATCTGGCCTCCCTATCAGGTCTATGCGGATCTTGATGCCTTCATGGAACAGACCACGCCCGAGGAACTCGCTTTCCTCAAATCGCAATATATGGGCAAGGCCACGATGGTGGATAAATGGCTTGGTCTCTTCCTGGACAAGCTGACCACTCTTGACCTGTGGGACGACACGATGGTCATCTTCACGACAGACCATGGGCATGATCTTGGCCAGCGCGGCGTTTTCGGCAAGCAGTACCCGCACTATGACAGCCACGCCAATATCCCAATGATTGTCTGGCACCCCGATCATCAAAGCGAAGAGCGGGTTTCGGCTTTGACACAAACGGTTGACATATTCGCAACCGTGATCGAAGCCGCCGAGGCTCCCCTGCCCGATGAGACCCGCCACTCCAGCAGCATTCTGCCGGCGCTCGGCGGAGCACAGCACCGCGATGCGGTTCTTTACGGCACGTTTGGGCAAGGTGTTTGCATTACCGATGGGGACTGGATTCTGTTTAAATCCCCCGTCAAGGGCAAACCGCTTTTCACCTACTCGACCATGATCAACAGGCCGCTTCTTGTGGACAACCCGGTCGACGGACGCGTCGGGAAGTTGCCGGACGCGCCAGTCGGTCAAGACCGTTACGACCCGACGGTGCCTTTGCCGATGTGGAAAATCCCGATCGAAATCGATCCAAGGACCTATGAGAATTTTCTGTTCAACAGAAAGGACGACCCGAACCAGGATCATAACCTTTGGGACGCGGAACCGGAACAACGCGAACGGATGCTCGAACTGCTGCGGGAAAAGATCGCCCAGGAAGGTGCGCCTGCAGAACAGCTTGAGCGTCTGGGCCTTGCCTGAATGCTGATGGCTTGACCAACCCGAGCCAAGGGCTTTTAGGGACCGTCCCCTGCCCGGATTGCCGAAAGCCGAAACAAGTCGGCGGTTGAATTGTCCGTGTGGATATCTATTGTTGGTCGAAGTCTATGTCGCAGCATGGTATGGGGGCCGGCATGACAGAGAACGTTGTCTCGATTCGCGGTCGGGGCCGTCCAAAATTCGACCAGGCGCACAAGCAGGCCGCTGACCGTTTTCAGCAGGCTTGCGGGAAGATCTCTGTTTCCAAGACGGTCAGTCTGCCCCTGTGGCGTCAGCTCGCCGAGCAACTTGAGGCTGTGATCCGGGCCGGTGAACTCGAACCGCATTCGCGCATGCCGTCCGAGGAGGCACTGAAGGAGATGTTCGGTGTCTCACGAACTGTCGTGCGCAACGCGATGCAAACGCTGGCCAATCGCGGCCTTGTCGTCAAGGTGCATCGAAAGGGCATCTTTGTCGATGCGCCGCCGCTCGAGACGGCGTTTCTGACAAGCAATCTCAGCGTCTATGACGACATGGTCTCCAGAGGCCACCAGGTGTCGACGAATACGTTCGAATTCCAACGAGCCGAGGCCGAACAGGAAGAACGCGACGCCCTGCAACTCAAAGATGATGAAACCGTCATCCGCATTGGCCGACTCTTCTGGATGGACGAAAAGCCGATCACCTACACCCATATGACTCTGCATGGCGGGAAGCTTCCGGGCTTTGAAACACTCAACATAGAGAACCGCTCGATACTCGGCCTGATACGCGAACGATACGGCCGCCGGTTGCGACGCTGCGAGCGCTGGTTCAGGGCCGTGATAGCGCCAGACTACGTCTGTGAAGCCATGGGCGTGGCTCCTGGAACCCCGATGATGTGGATCGAATCCATCGCCTACGAGGCCGACAACACGCCGCTCGAGTTTTACCGGGCATATTACAATTCAGATGCAGCAAGCATGCATCTGTCTATTGTTGACTGAAGCGAGCGCGGGGAAATTCAGGCGGTTCTCGAACAAACGCACCTTGTTCCACAGCCAGCCAGGCCCCTCGCCCGTGATCTGCTGTAGCCCCGTATAGACAAGTCGCCCCTGCGAAAACTCGCCAATGGCGAGCTCCGGGGCTTGTCGGTTCTCCATAGCCTTGTCATGAAAAAGCCCCCGGAATTGCTCCGGGGGCAAGTGTGGCCTGTCTTGGGAGTGCAGACGGGGCCGGTGCTACTGGTCGCAATTCCACCAGTAACGGGAAAAATCCGTATCCCAGCTTTGCATGGGAACCCATTCGTAACCCTGCAGGCATTTGTTGGCCGCAAAGCGCTTGTTCTGGGTCAGCAGGAACACGTCCGACTGCATGTCGTAGAGCTTCTGCTGAATGGCCTTGTAGATCTCGTTCTGCTTGGCCGTATCCGTGGTGCTGCGCGATTCGTCGATCAGCGCATCGATCTCGTCGCTCAGCACCCACTCCATCGAAGCCCAAGTGCCTTTGGCATTCGAATGATACTGGACATAAAACACCGAATCCGGAGACGGATAGGTGGGTCCGTAAAAGACCTGCGTCGCGTTGGGAGACGTTTCGATGGATGTCGCAAGTTCGGTGATGCGGTTCCAGGGCTCCGGCTGAAGCTCAACCTCGAAGCCGATGGATTCGAGCGCCGATTTGAACAGCAGGCCGATCTCTTCCTCGAAGGCCGTCTTGGCGACATAGCCATGGGTGATCTTGATCGGCTCCTGGCCTGCATATTTCGACTTGGCGACTTCTTCCTTGGCCTTCTCGAGATTGTATTCAGGCGCTGGAAGACTATCGAGGTAGGCATCGGCAAAGACCGGTGCGAGAGGCCCGCTCAACTGGCCGCCCGGAAAGATCACTTCGCGTATGGTCTCGTAGTCCATCGCATAGGCAATCGCGCGGCGGATATGGACGTCATCCGTCGGCGGGAGCTGGTTGTTGAGCTTGAGGTAGAAGCCGGTCGCGGTATCCGCCGAGATGATCTTGTAGTCATCCATCTTGGCGATGGCGTCGTAGGTCTCGACGCCCTGATACTGCGAGGACATGCCAAGTTCGCCCTTTGCCGCCAGCGCTTTGATCGTCGCTTCGTCGCGCGTGACGACAAAACGCAGTTCGTCGATGGGTTTTTCATTAGGCCAACCGGCATGATAGCCCTCGTACCGGCTCATCATCATCTGCGCACCGCGCGTCCAGTTTTCCAGATTGTAGGGACCGGCGCCGGCGGACTTGTCGGCAAGATAGGTTTCGCCCCATTCACCGTCATTCTGCTCCGCAACCAGATCCGAGTTGACCACAAGGATCAGCGGCGTATTGGACAGGAACGGCGAGTAGACCCGGTTGAGGGTAATTTCGACCGTTCCACTGTCGATCGCCTTGACATTCTGCGGATCGATCAGATCGGCAAACAGATATGATGGCCCCTCATTGATCGACAAAAGCCTCTGCATGGAAAACACGACATCCTTGGCTTCAACCGGGCTGCCATCCTGGAATGTCGCGCCCTGCTTGAGCTTGAATGTGTATTTGGTGTTGTCCTCCGACACCTCCCAGCTCTCGGCAAGCTGCGGAACAATCTGCCCGGCGCCGTTCACCGTTGTCAGGCCGTCATAAAGGTTCACCGCGGCCATATATTCGGTGTAGTCGTTAATCTTAGCCGGATCGATCGTTCCGAAGATCTGAACCGTGTTGACGACCAGCGTGACCTTGTCGTCGCTCAGCGCCGGTGTTGTAAGCGCTGTTGCAGCGGCCAAACCGGCCGCAAATGCCATTCCCTTCCTGAAGTATTTCATTTTGCTTTCTCCGTTTCGTTGGATTGTTTGATGGTTAAAGCGGCAAGTCCTCCAATGGTGTGTAGGCCTGCGGGTAACCGAAGTAGCCCGGGCCAACGAGCTCGATACCGGCAGGCGAACGCCATTGCGCATCACAAGGCAGCCCGATCATCGTCACCGCGAGCCCGTAGCGAAGCTGCTCGGTCGTCACCGGCAGCCCGCCATCGGCATCAAGCGCGCAGATGAGATCCGGCGTGACGGCAAGCGGCTTGTCGTCATCGTCAAGCGCAATGAGGAACTCGTTCTGGAAATCGACCCGGAACACGCGTCCCTGATCCTCATCCATGCCCTTGATGACCGCCCGCCCGCGCGCAAACCCGCCTTCTGTTTTGCGCTCGATGTCGATGACGCGGCCGGAAAAGAGACGCTTTCCGTTGAGCTTTTCGATAAGCGCCGTCGCGGGATTCCTGTTGCAGCCGCGTTCGCCCGTGATCACCTGACCAATGTCAAGGATCAGGGACAGCGTATGGCGAAGAATGCCTCTTTTGACCTCTTCACCGCTCATCGGATAGAGCGCAACCAGTGCAGAGCCGCCCATTTCGATTGTCTGGGAGCGCGCCAATCGCTCGGTCCAAAGGTTTGAAATGGCGTTGATGACTGAGCTGTTGCCTTTCTCATCGGCAATGACCATCGGTGTCGCGGCGACGCCTTGCATGGTGAAGGAGACCATCTGCAGCTCGGGAAAGGCACGCCCCATTCCGTCACCGTCGATCAGCGGCAGGCCTGTCGCCGCCGCAACGGCGAACGGGATGGTCGAGTTAAGCCCGCCGGCCTCAATGCAGATAAGCGCATCGGCCTTGCGTCCCAAAAACGCCTCAAGCTGCTCCAGCGCCCGGTTCGCCTCATCTCCGGCAGGCAACTTTTCCAGCATCACGGTCGGCGCGCCCATCATGCAGACGGGAACGCAGAGCCAGTCGTCCTTGACGTCCTCGGGCGCAATGACCTCTACCGGACCATGCTGTTCGATGGCCGCCTGGGCCATGAGCTTGCCGATGTAGGGATCGCCCCCGCCGCCTGTGCCGAGAAAAGCGCCGCCAGTGGCGATGGCTTCCATCTCGTTGGCCGTAATCGTGTGAGTGCTCATTGTTTCGCGTCCTCCGTGGGGCCGGCGCCCGGCGCGTTCACGTCGTCAAGCGGCAGATAATTGAGATGACCAAGGCCGAATCCGGCCGGACCGACAACCGCCAACGCCTCTGGCGTACGCAGCAAGGGGTGGCACGGAAGAGCCAGAACGCTGACGCGCTGCCCGTAGCGCAGCAATTCGGTGGTAATCGCCTCGCCAGTGTCGATGTCGAGGATCACGATGAGATCCGGGACCACGACCTCGGTCTTGCCGTTGCGGGAAAACACCAGGTTTTCATTCTGAATAATGATCGAGGCAACATCGCCTTCGTGCTTGTCGAACCCCTCGATCCGGGCTTCGCCGGCAACAAAGCCGCCTTTGAGCTCGCGCCGCACATCGCTGATCTTGCCGGTAAACACCAGTTGCCCCTGCTCGAACCGGCAGATCGCCTCAACCGCATCGGCATTGTTACGCTGTGCTTCGCGAACGGTGCGACCAAGGGAAATCGCCCGGCTGTAGGAATCAGGAATGGCAAAGCGTTTGACGAAGACACCCGGCATCGGCGCGCTTGCAAGGGATGAGGCACCGCCCTGCGCGATCACACAGGCGCGGGCAAGCCGCTCGTGCCACAATTCGGATGCCGCATGGTCAAAGATCACAACATTGCCATGCAGGTCACACATGGCGCTCGGCGTGCTGCGATGCCCGTAGATCGAATAGGTGGTCATCTGCATTTCCGGAAAAGCGCGTCCCATGCCGTCGCAATCAACCACGGGCAGGTCTGCAAGCGCCGCAACGATGAGCGGTTCCATCGCGTTCTGGCCGCCGATTTCCTCGCAGGCGATGGCGTCGATTTTAAAGTCGAGCCGCTCCTCCAGTGCGCGGATGCATCGCAGGCCCTCCCTGCCCTCCTTGATCCGTTCATGTGAGATCAAGGGCGCACCGATCCCGCCGACGGAAACGACCTTGGCGTCGTCCGGAAGCGCCTGGAGCGGAAGTACCCGCATCTTTCTACCCTCGCGCAGCACCTGCAGCGCACGCAACTTGCCGATATACGGGTTGCCGCCGCCGCCGGTCCCCAGGATCGCCGCGCCAACTTCAAGGGCTTCGATTTCCTCCTCGCCGATGGAGTAGAGATCAGCGTGCCGCGACAGCATGCGCGCCCTCCATTTCTCCAACCACCTTGACGTGAATGCGTGTCGCATTGCCCGGCAGATAAGCGAGCGGAACATCCTCACGCTCAATCGTTTCGATGGTCGACGGCGAAGCGCCGGACGCAACGGCTTTTTCGGTCGCCTCCCGCTCGGCCTGCTTGAGGCACTCTTCGCGTGTCAGCCCGTTTTCCAGCGAGTAGATCCGATCCACTTCACCGCTTATCTGGGCGATCGCGGCGCCAACGGCGTTGGCAACCGCGAAATTCTCCGGCCGCACGACATCAAGGTCAGCCAGTTTGTCCGGCATCAAAATGGAGCCGCCGCCGACGGCTATGACAGGAATGGGATCAGGCGAGATGCGGCTGCGTTCGACGGCGCGTTGCAGCAACTGCGTTATCGCCGCCCTTGCCTTTTCGACCGTATCCTTGTCGACACCGGCAACGCGTGCCGCATCGCCTATATCCGCTTCGCCTCTCGCCACCGCGATATCGGTTGCCGTCAGCGTTTCGCCGCCAAAGACCAACGCTTCGCTGGTGATCCGGAACCCTACGGACTGTGGACCGACGGTCACAGTACCCGAATCATCCCGGCGCACCAGCGAACCGCCGCCCAGGCCGACCGAAAAAACATCCGGCATGCGGAAATTCGTGCGCACGCCGCCAATATCCACAACAGTGGCGGCCTGCCTCGGGAAACCATGCTGCAGGGCACCGACGTCCGTGGTCGTGCCGCCGATATCGACGACGATGCCGTTGCGTTCGCCGGTCAGGAATGCCGCACCGCGCATGGAGTTTGTCGGTCCCGACGCAAAGGTCAGTACTGGAAAGTGCTTGACCATGTCGGCATTCATCAACGTGCCGTCGTTCTGGGTAATATAGAAATCGCAGTCGAGACCCGCCGAGGTGAGCGCGCTCGCAAAAGCATCGACCGTGCGCTCGCTCAGCGACAGCAGGCTGGCATTCATGATCGCCGCGCTCTCGCGCTCAAGCAGGCCAATGCGCCCGATATCGCTGGAAAGCACCACGGAAACGTCAGGACAGCGTTTACGGATATGATCGCGGGCCACGCGCTCCATGTCCTGATTGATCGGGCTGAACACCGAACTGACCGACGCAACCTTGGTTTTGCGGCTATTGATATCATCGCAGATGCGGTCGAGCTCGTCCTCATCGAGCGGCGCGATCTCGCGCCCGTCGAACTCGTAGCCACCACGAACCAGATATCCGCTGTCACCGGCCGCCTCGCGCAGATCCGCCGGCCAATCGACCATCGGCGGCAAGCAGGCCGTTGCCGGAAGGCCAAGCCTGATCGCCGCGACGGGATTGATATGCTTGCGCTCGATCACGGCATTGGTGAAATGGGTCGTGCCGATCATCACCTTGTCGATCTGCTTGCGGTCGATGCCGGCCTTTCCGATCGCGCCCTCGAGCGCTTCTACAACGCCGCTGGTCACGTCCTGCGTGGTGGAGGCCTTGAAGCCTGACAACACCTCGCGCTCATGCATGACGACCGCGTCGGTGTTGGTTCCGCCAACGTCAATTCCTAGTCGATACACCGCACTCTCCTTGTCACTCTTGGGGTCAGGCAACGGTATCGGCGAGATACCGTCTCTGCTCCTCGATACTCGTCTTGGGTTTCAGGCGATCTTCTTCATCGCTCATCACCGGCACGGCGGCGATCAGCGCTCGCGTATAGGGATGTTGGGGGTCGGCGAACACGGATCGAGGCTCACCGCTCTCCACCAGCTCGCCGCGCAGCATAATGGCGATGCGGCTGCAGAAATTGCGCATCAGCGACAGGTCGTGCGAGATGAAGAGAAAGGTCAGGCCAAGTTCGTCGCGCAGCCTTTGCAGAAGATCGATAACGTTCTTCTGCACCGACACGTCGAGTGCCGATGTCGGCTCATCAAGAACGATGATCTTGGGATCGGCGGCCAGGGCCCGTGCAATCGCGACACGCTGCTTTTGGCCACCCGACAATTCGTGGGGATATTTGGAAACATAGTGCGGCGCAAGTTCGACATGCGTCAGCAACTCCTGGATCCGCCCCTCTGCCTGCTGCGCGCCAAGCCCGGCAAACCGCAACGGCACAGACAAAGTCTGACCGACGGTACGCTTTGGATTGAGCGACGTTCCAGGGTTTTGATAGACAATCTGTATGAGGCGCCGATAATCCGAGCCCCGTTCCCCGCCGCCCACGGCACCGCCATCGACGGAGATCGTTCCGCCGCTTGGCCGGATCAGCCCCATGATCATGCGGGCGACCGTCGTCTTTCCAGACCCTGATTCCCCCGCAAGGCCGAAAATCTCGCCTTTCGCCACGGTCAACGACACATTGTTGACAGCACGATGGCTGTCGCCGCGCCGAAAAATGCCCCTGTCCTCAAACGTCTTGGACACGTTGGCAAGACTGATGATCGGCTCGGCCTCCACCGGAGGCTGGTCCTCGACACCCGGCCCGTAAAGCGGCGGGATCGCACTGATCAACTGGCGGGTATAGGCCTGCTGCGGCGTTTTGAAAAGCGTTGTCAGCGGGCCGTTTTCCACAATCTCGCCATGGCGCATGACGAAGATGTCGTCGGCCATCTTACGCACGACGCCGAGATTGTGGGTAATCATCAGCAGCGACAGCCCGTTGTCCGAAACCAGCCGGTTGATCAGCTTCATGATCTCGTCCTGGGTCGTCACATCAAGCGCCGTTCCCGGCTCATCCGCGATCAGGAGCCGCGGCTGGTGTAACAAGGCCAGAGCGATCAGGACGCGCTGGCGCATACCGCCTGACAATTGCGACGGATATGCGTTGAAGATGCGGTCGGGATCGGAAAGCTGCACCTGCCTGAGGACCTGCCCTATGCGCTGACGCCGGTCCGCCGCATCGGAACTCTCCCCGAGCCGGCGATCGGAAAATCGGAGCACATCATCGAGATGCCGTCCGATCCGGAAAACCGGGTTAAACGAGCTCAACGGATCCTGCATGATGATCGAAAAGGCAGTGCCCTTCATCGCTTCGCGCTTGCCGCGCGAAAGCGTCAACACGTCCTCCCCGTCAAACCGGATGCTGCCACTCTCGACAATGGCGTTTTCGGGCAGAGTGCCGAGGATCGCCTTGCTGGTGACCGACTTGCCGGAGCCTGTCTCGCCAATGAGCGCGACACGGCCACCCTCCGGTATCTTCAGCGCGACGTCCTTGAGCACGTTGTTGACGAGGCCGTAATTTCTGAAGGAGACGTTGAGATCCTGGATTTCTAGGAGGCTTGTCACTGCTCAAACCTCCACGTCGAACATGTCGCGCAGGCCGTCACCCAGGAGGTTGAAGCCAAGCGTGGCATAGAAGATCGCAAAGCCCGGTCCGAGGACACCCCACCACATCTCGGGCAGGAACTGCCGGCCATCGGCAACCATAGAGCCGAGATCGGGGGTCGGCGGTTTCACGCCAAGTCCGAGGAAGGACAGCGTCGCGCCGAAAAGAATGACAAAGGCGGCATCAAGGGTCGTCTTGACCGATATTACGGACACGCAGTTGGGCAATATCTCCCGTGTGAGCACATGCCAGTGGCTGGCACCGGCAAGCCTTGCAGCCTCGACAAAGTCTTCGGTCGCGATCGACTTAGATACGCGGTAGATGAGCCGCGCGTGCCACGTCCACCACAGAAGCGTGATCGCAAGCATGGCATTGACAAGGTTCGGCTCCAGAACGTTGCCGATCGCCAACGCCATGATCAATGGCGGGATCGCCAGCATCACATTGGTAAATCCGGTGATGATTTTCTCGGTCAGACCGCTGAAGTATCCGGCAAGCATTCCAAGGGCGGCGCCGACCGGGACCGCAACGCCCAGAACACCAATCACAAGCAGGAGTGAGATCCGGAAGCCGAAAATGACACGCGTCAGAATATCCCGTCCGACTTTGTCGGTCCCCATCCAGTGCGCCCAGTCCGGCGCCCTGTGGCGATTACGGAAATCGACCGCAGCGCCGAAATCCTCCGGATAAGGGGCGATCAGCGGCGCCAGAATTGCCACCAGAATGACCGACAGCACCATCAGGCCGCCGATGACGGCAGACGGATTGCGGGAAAAGCGGTACCAGGCCATGTAGCGCGCCGACAGGGTCGCCGGCTCGTTTTGTGAGACGACCGACATCAGTTCGCCTCCTTGAAGCGCAGCCTCGGGTCGATCGCCATCAGCACGATATCGATCACCAGATTGGCGACGACAAAAAAGAAGCCGGATACCAGCACGACCGCCATGACAGCGTTGAGGTCCTTTTGCAGGATTGCCTCAAGCCCGTAGGAGGCGAATCCGCCCCAGGAAAACACCAGTTCGACGACAAAGGCGTTGCCGATCAGCGAAGCGAATTCGAGGCCCATGATCGTCAAGGGCGCTATGGAGGAGAGTTTTAGAAGGTAGCGAAAGACAATGACCCTGTCCGGAACGCCGAATGATTTCAGCGTCAGGACATGGTCGCGTCTTTGATGTTCAATCATCGCCGATCGTGTGATGCGGGTGATCTGCCCGATCCCAGCCATTGCCAGCGCAAGCGCCGGGAAGATCAGATGTTGAAGGGCGCTGCGAAAAACGGCCCAGTCGCCATGCACGGCTGAATCGATCAGCAGCAGGCCGGTGGGACCTGGTGGAAGCTCAAGCGAGTAGTTCACGCGGCCGAGCACCGGCCAATCCGTCAGGAAATTGGCCGCGACAAGCTGGAGCAGTATGGCGAACAGGAAACTCGGCATTGTGACGCCGACGATGGAGAAAAAGCGACCCGCATTGTCGATCCAGCTATTGCGGTAACGGGCCGTCATGACGCCCAGCGGGATCGAGATCGCGACAATCAGCAGGACCGTGACGATCACCAGTTCCAGTGTGGCAGGCAAAAGCGCGGCGATTTCGTTGCTGACCTGTCGGCCCGATATCAGCGATTTGCCAAAATCACCCTGCAGACCGCGCCAGACATAATCGGTGTATTGCTGCCAAAGCGGTGCATCGAGCCCCATCTCGACACGCATTTCATCGACCTGTTGTTGGGTCGCGCTCGGCCCGAGCGCAATACGGGCCGGATCGCCGGGCACGATCCGGGCAAGAATGAAGATCATCGCCGAAAGCACAAACATGACGCCGGCAAAGCCGACTAGCCGTCTGAGCATTAGGCTGACTGGATTGGTCTGCATTGCGGCCCGATCTTCCACATGGGCGCGCGAACGGCTCATCCGTTCACGTCGTCAGATGTGTCGGGCTAAAGACTGACGCTGGCGGACCGCAGCCACAATCTGCAAAAGGTATAGGTTTTCTAAAAATACGTATAGGTTTTGTGCAAAATCAGCGCTTCTGACGAAGCTAGGCCACCCAATTCAGCGCCCGGGCCGCGGATATCGCCTCCGAGCGTTTTGTGCATCCCATCTTCCTGTAGATGTTGCCGAGATGGAATTTGACGGTGACTTCCGACAGGCGCAGCTGACGGGCTACGAATTTATTGGATGCGCCTTCCGCGACCAGGGTCAAAACGCGCAATTCCTGCCGGGTAAGACCGGAAACCTCCCGTTGACGCCCACCGGAATGGAATACATCGAGACGCCGAAGCACTTCTGTGCCCCCTGGCGCTGCGCGGACAAACTGGCTGATACGCTTGTCTTCCATCAACCTGTCGACAATCACCTTTTCGCCGATCAGATGGGTCATGGCGCCCATGCGCGCCGCACCGTCCAGCACTTTCGTGAATTGCGCCCGCGCCTTGGTGAGGTCGCGTTGCTGCCGGGCGAGATAGGCAAGCCAGAGTGACAGCGTGCTGCGCTGGCGATCGTTGACATTCGGGTTGGCGCGAAAATGCTCGACCTGGCGCAATCGCATGGCGTTGCGTGGCGCATTGCGGATGAGATGCCGCATCCATGCAAAGGCAATTGCTATCTCGCGCGTGTCGTCAAGCAGTTCCAGCGCTTCCTCGGCGCTTTCAACCCAGGTCATGTTGATCCGTGATTGAACGCTCGTCAGCAGTTCGGCCGCCTCCTGCCAGCGATTGTGGTTTTGCAGGATATCCACCTGCCTGATCGTGATAACGAAATTAAATCGCCGCGAGCGCCATTCCTGGATCCGCCACTTGTCGAGAAAGGTGCGTGCGGCGGCAATGCCGAGCTCGCCACTGATTGCCAGGCTTCCGTAATAAAGCGCCAGTTCGGTTATCGTCGGCCAAAGCTCTCCATAGGCGAATTTGTCGAACTCCTCGCTCAGATAGGTCACAAGCTGCTCGGCGTTGCCCTTCTCATAGGCAAGGACCGCCTTGATCAGGCCAAGCAGACGATGATCCGTCGGCGTCTCGAATGTCACCTGATAGAGTGCCGCATCGGCGTCGCGCACCGCGCTTTCGACCTCCGGCAGCACACCGCGTACGAGCGAAAAAACCGCCCTGTGAAGCTCGATGTAAAACACCAGAAGCGGAACGCCGGCCTTGTTGTAGTGGTGGCTTGCCCGGTTCGCCATTTCCTCGGCGGCGTCAAGCTGCTGACGCTGGATGCACACCTCCAGCATTGTGTTGTATATCCCGCCCCGATTGAGATGATCGTCGAGTTCCAACTCTCCAAGCAGCTCGAACATGTGTTCACGCACCGTGTTGCCGATGGCGTAGTCCTCGTAGATCGACATGACGAGCCGGAACATTCGAAAGTCCCGCGAATAGAGTTGCGGATTTGCGGCCACACGCTCAAGGTCAAGCGCCTCGGGCCCGAAATGCTCGCGCACAATGTGCCTTGCCCGGTTGACGCTACCGGATTTGAGCGCGTGCATCGCCAATGCAACGGCGAGCGTCGCATTGCTGCGCCGCATATCCTCCGGAAAATTCGAGACAATCCGAAGACAGGAATCAAGCCCATGCAGATGCATGAAAAACTGATTGCCCTGCTCGCGGAACCATTCGAGCGCCTGGGCATAATCACCGGCGGCCTGGGCCGCCTCAATCGCGCTCACCACATCGCCACCGGCATAGAGCGTTGCGGCCTCCGCAAGCGCGTCCGATCGGCATCTGGAAGAAAGAACATCGGCAAACAGGGCCCGCAGATCATCGCTGCAAAACTCGATTTTTCCGGTGTCGTCGTCTAAGCGAAGGCAGTTTGGGAGCTTTTTCACCAGCCGGCGGCAGGTCCGACGCGGTTCGGCCCGGTCAGCGCCGCCGACAACTGTTAGTGACGAAAGAAGCTCTGTTTCCTGTTCATCCAGCTGCGACACGAGGTCTCGCGTCAGGTTCCTTGCGGTCAGGTCCATTACCAAAAATCCGGTTTCCGAAATTGATGCGTCTTTTATCTGAAGGCAGATTTATCCGATACGCAAGCAGCGCAGCCGGCCGGTTCGCTGGCTTGAGGTAAACGAATTCATAAATGCGTGCAGTTGCGGCAATTGCCCCGTGCGGCTATTTTTGCCGCAGGATTTAAAAAGGGCGGTGGAAAGCCGGGGGAACATGCAGGTGGATCATTGACGGTAACGCTGAAGGAAGTCGCAGCCCGGGCCGGCGTTTCACGCTCCGCCGTCTCGCGCACATTCACAGAAGGCGCCAGCGTTTCCGCCAAAACGCGCCAAAAGGTTGAAGAGGCCGCCGAAGAACTCGGATACCGGCCAAGCCTGATTGCCCGCAGCCTTGCCACAAACCGGACCAAGCTGATCGGCCTCGTTGCCAACAACTTCCGCAACCCGGTTTTTCTTGAGGTTTTCGACCTTTTCACCCAAACGCTGCAGAGGCGCGGCTTTCGCCCACTGCTCGTCAATCTGAGCACCGAGACCGACTCTGAAAAATCTCTGGAGATGCTGCGCCAGTATCGCGTCGACGGCATCATCATCGCAACATCGACCCTTCCGCCCACCTTTCCCAACGCTTTTCGCAAGGCGGGCGTTCCCGTCATTCATGCGTTCGGGAAGATCCACACCTCCTCCGGCGTGAGTATTGTCGGCATCGACAACAGGCATTGCGGCGAGATGGCCGCTCAGACACTGTTCGACCGCGGGTACCGTAACATCGCCCTGCTCGCCGGCCCGCAATCGGCAACATCGACACAGGACCGCCTTGAAGGCTTCCTGAAGCGGACATCAGAACTCGGTATCGAACCGGTGGATGTGCGTTTCGCAAGCGAGTATTCCTACGCATCCGGCAAGGAGGCCATGGCCACTCTACTTGATGAGCGGACAGTGGAAGCACTGTTTTGCGGTGATGATCTCATCTGCATGGGTGCAATGGACGCCGCCCGTGAATACGGCCTGTCCATCCCCGAAGAAATCGGATTTCTCGGCTTTAACGACATGAATATGGCGAGCTGGTCGGCCTATGATCTGACCACCATCCGCCAACCGGTTCGTGACATCATCCTGAGCTCGGTCGAGCTTGTCGTCGCCATGATCGAAGGATCGGAAGAGGGAAACAAGAACCTGTTATTTCCCTGTTCCATTACCGAGCGCAGCAGTCTAAAGCCCCTGCCCTAGCCGCGCATGGAGGGCGGCCGGGCATCCGTCCAGGCACCGTTCCCGGATGCTGAGTCCACGGCGGAACGGATGGCCGCCATGGAACGCAGCCCGTCTTCCGCCGTCGGATAGGACATGGCCACCGGATCCGGCGTGCGGCCCTCTTTTGCGGCGCTTATGACCTCGGCCAGATCGGCATAGATATTGGCGAAGGCAAGCGGCATACCTTCGGCATGGCCGATGGTGACGCGCGATGCCCTGTCTGCTTCAGGCGACAGATCGGGCGCACCTCTCTCCAGGATTTCGGTCCGGCCGCCAACGGGTGTCCAGTAGAGCTGGTTGGGATGTTCCTGCTCCCAGCGCAAGCCGCCCTTCTCCCCGAAAACCTGGACGCCAAGGCCATGCATCCGGCCGACGGCGACGGCGCTTGTCCACAGCCTGACAACGGCACCGCCATCAAGACGCACATTGACCATGGCGTCATCTTCAAGCGTTCTGGAGTCGATTGCGGAGATGAAGTCTGCCGAAAGGCTCTGAGACTCCTGCCCCGAGACAAAATTCGCCAGATGCAGAGCATGGATTCCGCAGTCGGCAAACTGGGCAGAAGGTCCAATCTGAGCGGGATCGTAACGCCAGCGGATCCTTGGATTGTCGGCATCGGCAGCGTCGGCATGAAAACCGTGGGCAAACTCAGCCTTTACGAGCCGCACTTTACCCAGATCGCCCCGCGCAACCATTGCCCGCATATGCCGCACCATGGCATAGCCCGAATAACCATAGTTCACCGCGCAGATCTTGCCCGAATTTCTTACCGTCTCGACAATGTCCTCGGCTTCCTCGACGGTCATTGTCATCGGCTTTTCGCACAGGACATTGAAGCCGTTTTCCAGAAACGCCTTGGTGATCTCGTAGTGGGTGGAATTTGGCGTTGCCACGGTTACGAGATCGATCCGGTCATCGCGGCCGCTTTCGCCTTCGAGCATTTCGCGCCAGTTGCCATAGGCGCGGTCCGGCGCAATACCCAGCTTTTCAGCATAGGCCTTACCCCGCGCCGGATCGACATCAAGCGCACCAGCAGCGAGGTGAAAATGTCCGTCAAGTCCGGCACTGATGCGGTGGGCCGGCCCGATCTGGCTGCCCTCACCGCCGCCGATCATTCCCCAATTGAGTCTGGCCATGGTCTTACCTCAACGAAATCCGATTGATTCTAGATATGCACGGTTGGCCCGTGCGTCGCTTATCGGAGACGTGTCACCGGACGGATCGCAGTCCTGCTCGACAGTGCACCAACCTTCGAAACCTGAATCGATCAGCTTCTGCCGTACCGCCGGGAAATCTGTTTCGCCATCTCCAAGATTGCAGAAGATGCCTTGCGCACAGGCCTCGTAGAAGTCCGTACGGTTTGCAATCGCCCGTGCCTTCACTTCGGGATCGATGTCCTTGAAATGCATGTAGGAAATGCGATCCATATGACGATCCATGAATGCGACGGGATCGAAACCGGCATAGTGACAATGGCCTGTGTCGAGGCAGATTTTCATGATTGACGGATCGATCTCGGCAAGCAGCCTTTCAGTCTCGTCCTCAAAGTCCAAAAACCCGCCGGCATGAGGATGGATGGCGGAGATCAGACCGTACTCCTCGCTGCCCATACGCGCGATTTGGGCAATACGGTCACGGTAAGCCGACCATTCGTCGGCATCCATCTGCTCGGCTTCCGCAGGACGGCCGGCGGTCGGCGCACGCCGCGGAGAGATCGAATCGATCAGTACGAGGTGTTTCGCCCCATGGGCCTTCAGGGCCTTGCAGGTGCGGACCGAACCGTCGAGGACGTCGTCCCATTTGTCCGGATCATGAAACGGACGGAAAACAACGCCGCCAATCAGTTCAAGGTCACGCTCGGCCAGAGCGTCGCCCAGTTCCGCCGGATCTTCCGGCATGAACCCGACTGGCCCGAGCTCAATGCCCGTGTATCCAGCTTCCCGGCACTGATCGAGCACGGCCTTCCAGTCTGGATTGCGCGGGTCGTCGGCAAACTCGACGCCCCAGCTGCAGGGCGCATTTCCGATTTTCATTGTCATTTTCAAGTATCCCGATCTTAAGGATTTGCGGCTGAAATCTCGTCCACCGAGACCCACCGACGCTCATCATGCGACAGCCATGCGGCCTCGACAACTTCCGAGACCATCAGGCCATCGCGGAAAGTAGGCCAAATCGACTCACCGGCCTCGATGGCTTTCAAGAAGTCGTGCGCTTCGATGATGATCTGGTCCTGATAACCGGTGCCATGCCCCGGCCCCTGGCAGAACGCCTTGTAGTCGGGATGCTCAGGCCCCGTCAGCATCTTTGTGAATCCTTCCCGGCCAGGCGCGGAATCGCCCTTGTAGAGCCACAGGGCATTCTGATCTTCGCCGTCAAAGCGCAAAGCGCCTTTGGTGCCGAAGATCTCATAGTTGTAGCCCATCTTTTTGCCTGTCGCGATCCGGCTGATATAGAGCATTCCCATGACACCGCTTTCAAACCGGCACAGGAACTGGCTGTGGTCGTCATTGGTGACCTCAACCGGCCCGTCGGCCCCTGGGCGTGTTCTGTGAACGGTCTCGACATCGGAGACGAGTGACTTGATAGGACCGGCAAGCGCCATTGCACCATTGATCATATGCGGCGCGAGGTCGCCGAGATTGCCATTGGCACGTCCATGAGAGCGCCAGGTGGCGGGCTCATTGGGATCGGCGAAGAAATCCTCGGTGTGCTCGCCGCGAAAATATGTGATGTCGCCAATTTCGCCGGACTGAATGACCTGGCGGGCGAGCTGGGACGCCGGCGTGCGGATATAGTTGAAGCCGGACATGTTGACGATACCCGCCTTCTCGGCAGCCTCGGTGATTTCGCGTGCCTCGGCAATAGACTGGCCCAGAGGTTTTTCACAGAAAACCGGCTTGCCTTCAGCGATGGCCGCCAGTGCGATATCGCGGTGTGTGTTCTGTGTCGAGGCGATGACGATTGCATCGATCTTCGGATCGGCAACCAGCTCGCGCCAATCGTGTGTCGACCGGTTAAAGCCGAAAATACGGGCCTTTTCCGCCGCCCCTTCAGGCGTTGTCGTGCAGATCATCTCGCAACGAGGCCGCAGCTTTGTTTCAAACACGGCGCCTACGGCGTGCATGGCCACGGAGTGGGCCTTGCCCATATATCCTCCACCGATAATTCCTATGCCAATTTCGGTCATAAGCCTCTTCCCCATATCTTTTTTGCAACCGGTTGCAAAAAACATAAACTCGATTTAGGCTCTATCGTCAAGCGAAGTTCGCACATACAGAAAATATAGCTACAAATGTGCCGGCGGAGGATTAGTATGGGCAATCAAGCCACGATCAGACTGACCATGGCCCAGGCGCTTGTCAGGCACCTGGCAGCGCAGTTTATCGAGATCGACGGAGAACGGGTGCGTCTTTGCGCCGGCGGGTTCGGCATTTTCGGGCATGGCAATGTGACCTGCCTTGGAGAAGCCCTGGAAGCCCATCGCGAGGAATTGCCGCTGTGGCGCGGCCAGAACGAGCAGTCCATGGCCATGGCCGCCATCGGTTACGCCAAGCAGAAGCTGCGCCAGCGCTTCATGTTCGCGACCTCGTCGGCCGGTCCCGGTACAACCAATATGCTGACGTCGGCCGGTATCGCTCATACGAACCGGCTGCCCTTGCTCATGCTTTGCGGCGATGCCTTTGCGACACGCCTGCCAGACCCGGTGCTGCAGCAGGTCGAGCACTTCAACGACCCAACCATCTCGGTCAATGACGCATTCAAATCGGTGACCCGCTACTGGGACAGAATCGTCCACCCGGCACAGCTCATCCAATCGCTGCCGCGTGCCATCGATACGCTGCTCGATCCGGCAGATTGCGGCCCCGCCTTTCTGGGCCTGCCGCAGGATGTGCAGGGCTGGGCGTTTGATTACCCCCTCGCCTTCTTTGAGGAAAAGACGCATCGTATCCGCAGGCAGGCGCCCGACGAGCTGGAGATCGCGGATGCCGCCGACATGATCAAGGCGGCCGAGCGGCCGCTCATTGTGGCCGGTGGTGGCGTACAGTATTCCCGCGCGGTGAGCGAGCTGACCGGTTTTGCAGAAAAGTTCGGCATACCGGTTGTCGAGACCATCGCCGGCCGGGCCAATCTTGTCTATGACAATCCGCTGAACTGTGGGCCCATTGGCGTTACCGGATCCAATTCGGCCAATGCGCTGGCCTCAGAGGCCGATGTGGTTGTTGCGGTCGGCACCCGACTTCAGGATTTCACGACCGGTTCCTGGTCGGCCTTTTCGAAGGATGCGCGCATTATCAGCATCAATGCGGCCCGACATGATGCGGCCAAGCACCGTTCCATGCCGGTCGTGGGCGACGCCAAATTGTCCTTGTCCGCGCTGATGAACAAGATGACGGACTACGCGACACCCCAATCCTGGCGCGAGCGGGCCGCCAAGGAGCGCGAAGACTGGGATAGCTATCTCGACGTCAATATGAGCACGGTCACCAAGGAAGGCAGTAACCGCCCGGCATCCTATGCCCAGGTGATCGGCGCCATCAACCGGGTTTGCGACCCCAATGACCGGGTTGTCGCGGCGGCCGGCGGCTTGCCTGCAGAAGTCACCGCCAACTGGCGCACCCATGCCATCGGCACCGTTGATGTGGAGTTCGGGTTTTCCTGCATGGGTTACGAAATCTCCGGCGCCTGGGGCGCCCGCATGGGACAGGCGGAGACCGAACCGGACCGGGAAACCATTGTCTTCATCGGCGACGGCTCCTATCTCATGCTGAATTCCGATATTTATTCATCCGTTCTCAGCGGAATGAAACTCATCATTGTCGTGTGCGACAATGGCGGTTTTGCAGTGATCAACAAGCTGCAGAACAACACCGGCAATACGTCCTACAACAACCTGATCAAGGATTGTAATCTTGCCGTTGAGCCGTTTGCGGTCGATTTCGAGGCCCACGCCCGGTCCATGGGCGCGAATGCAGAAACGGTCGAATCCGTCGCACAGCTGGAGGAAGCCTTCGCGCGCGCCCGCGCTTCGGACCGCACCTATGTTATCTGCCTGAAAACCGATCCCTATGAAGGCTGGACCGATGAGGGACACGCCTGGTGGGAGGTTGGCATTCCGGAAGTCAGCGAGAACCCGAAGGTCGCTTCCGCGCGGAAAGAACTCGATGAAAACCGTAAACAGCAGCGCGTCGGATTGTAGGTGAGACGATTTGAACGGACTTGCCCCCAGCCTACTGGAATCAATAAGGAAAAACCGGTTCGTTGTGCTCGGCCGGGCCGGCATGGACCTTTATGCGGATCCGCCGGGGGCGGAAACTGAGCATGCAACGGCCTTCACGACAGCACTTGGCGGTTCGTCGGCCAATATTGCTGTCGCCATTGCCCGCCAGGGTGGCGAGGCATCTTTGGTCACAGCCGTCTCTGACGATGCCATCGGCCGCTTCGTTCGCAACCAGCTTGCTTCCTATGGCGTCGACGCCGGCATGGTGCGTACGATCTGCGGGCAGGTCCGCACCTCACTGGCGCTTGTCGAAACGCGGCTGGAGAACTGTCAGTCTGTTATCTATCGCAACGGCGCAGCCGATTTCGAAGTGACGGAAGAAGATGTCGATGCAATCGACTACGCAGCTTTTGGCGCTTTCATTACGACCGGCACATGCCTGGCGGCGGAGCCGAGCCGCAGCGCGACATTCAAGGCTCTCGATGCAGCCCGAGCTGCGGGTATACCGGTCATTCTTGACCTCGACTACCGGCCCTATTCCTGGCCGACGGTGGCAGACACGGGCGAAATCTGCCTGCGGGCGGCCAACAAGGCCGATATTCTCGTCGGTAATGACGAGGAGTTTGCGACCCTTGCTGGAGACACGGATGCCGGCAGGCGTCTTGCCGCAGAGCTGGCCGCGCGAAACAACGCGCTTGTGGTTTACAAGATGGGCGAACACGGCTCCGTAACCCATGACGGAAGCCAAGAAATCGAAACCGGAATTTACAGGGTCGACGCCCTGAAGCCTACCGGGTCAGGCGATGCCTTTCTCGGCAATTTCATCAGTGCCCTGGCAGCGGGACAGCCTCTCGAGGAAAGCCTGCGCCGGGGATCGGCGGCCGCCGCCATGGTGGTCTCGAATGTCGGCTGCGCCCCTGCCATGCCGGATGCTGAGCAATTGGAAGAATTCATGACAACTCACCCCGGTCCAAATCAAGGAAAGGAGGCGGCCGATGCACATACCGCCTTTTGAAAATGAAAACAAAGCCATCGTCGATGTCGACGATGCGAGAGTCCCGCTGAACTATTTCAACATCGTCAAGCTGAAACAGGATCAGGCGTTCGAGTACAGCGTTCCGGGCTATGAAACCTGTATCGTTCCGGCGACCGGCACGGTCGACGTGACTGTCGAGGGAGAAGCTTATGCCTCCATCGGCAATCGCGGCTCCGATGTATGGGATGGCGAACCGGAGGGTGTCTACGTGCCGTCAGGCGCAAAGGCCACGATGGTCGCAACCAGCGGCACGGCCGAGGTTTTCATTGCCGGTGCCCGCTATGACAAGACACTAGAACCTTTTGCGGTTCGTCAGGACGAAATCGACCTTGTTCAGTACGGGTCCGATGACACAAAGACCCACCGCAAGATCAAGCATATTCTGGGCACCAAATATCATGACCGCGTCGGCCGGCTTTTGGTCTCTGAGCTGTTTACCGTCGGTCAGGGCGGCTGGTCCGGTTTTCCGCCGCACAAGCACGACACAGACCGCCTACCCAACGAAACCCGGCACGACGAAACCTATAATTTCCGCTTTCGTCCCGGCCATGGATTCGGCATACAGCTCTTGCAGCGGGAAGACGGCAAGATCGGCGATGCCTATCATATTGTCGACGGTTCAACGATCGTGCTCGACAAGGGCTACCATCCTTGTGTCGTCGCGCCTGGCTACGAAATGTACTATTTCACGATCCTGGGCGGCCTGTCGCAACGATCACTTGTACAATATTTCCAGCCCGATCACGCCTGGCAGATCGAGACGATACCGGGCATCAAAGACATGATCGCGAAGTTCAAATGACAGCAGCAACGCTGCGTGACGTGCTGCAACCGGCAGCACGCGGCGGCTATGCCATTGCCGGACTTGTGGTGCTCGGCTGGGAGGACGCGGTCGCCTATGTGGAGGCGGCAGAGGAAACCGGTTGCCCCATCATTCTGCAGGCCGGACCCGGTTGCAGGAAACACACGCCGGTCCCGGTGCTCGGTCCGATGTTCCGCCAGCTCGCAGATCAGGCGTCGGTGCCGGTCGTCTGCCATATCGACCATGCCCGCTCGCTTGACGAATGCCGGGAGGGCATCGACCACGGTTTTACCTCAGTCATGTTCGACGGTTCGGAACGCCCGATCGAGGAAAACATTGAACTGACCGCACGCATCAGCGCAGAAGCCGCAAATGCCGGCGTGTCCGTTGAGGGCGAAGTCGGGTTTGTCGGCTACGCGGAAGGCAAGGCTTCCGCCATGACAAGCGTCGAGGAAGCCGCGCTTTTTGACCGGGAAAGCGGAGCCGATGCCATCGCGATTTCCATCGGCAATGTGCATCTTCAGACCGATGCAGACGCGGTGATTAATTTTGAGCATCTTCGTGCGATTGAGGACGTAACCACCATGCCGCTCGTTCTGCACGGCGGGAGCGGCATTCCCGCCGATGTGCGCCGAGAGCTGTCGGCACAGAGCCGGGTTTCAAAATTCAATATCGGCACGGAGCTGAGACAAGCCTTCGGGGCAGCGCTGCGACAGTCACTCAAGGACAATCCGAGTTCATTCGACCGCATCGAGTTGTTGAAGCCGGTGATCCCGGCGATGAGGCAAGCAACAGTCCGCGTGATCCGCAACCTCGCGGTTCAGGCGCCCTGAAGTCCTCTTGAGACCGCGTCCTTGATCCACTGCCGGAACCGCACCAGCGGCGGGTGATCGCGTCGCGCTGCGGGCCAGATCAGCGCATAGCTGCCAATGCTCTTGTTGGCTCCGTCCCAGGCCGCCACCAACCGGCCGCTGCGCAACTCGTCCTCAATCAGGAATTCCGGCAGCAATGCAAGCCCGAGGCTGTGTGCCGCCGCCTGCGCCATGGTGGCGAACTGATCGAAGGTCGGACCGGCGGCAACGTCCGTGTTGAGGCCGTTCATGTCAAACCAGCGTTTCCAGGCATGCGGCCGCGTTGCCAGATGTAGCAATGGTCCGCGCGCAACGTCTTCCACAGTCGTGATATTGAGGCGAGGCAAAAGGTCGGGAGAACAGGCAAGCACCACCGTCTCCTCGGCCAGAAACAGCTGCTCGGTTCCCGGCCAGTCATCGGCACCGAAATGGATCGCGGCATCGAGCATCTCGCTGGAAAAATCGAAAGGGCGCAGCTTGGTCGTCAGGTTGACCGTAATACCAGGATTTTCCTTGAAGAACTCAGGCAGCCGCGGGGCCAGCCAACGGGTGCCAAATGTCGGCACGATGCCGAGATTGAGCACGCCGCCATCCGGGTTGACCTGAAGCGCTGTCGAGGCCATGCGGATGATGGACAGCGCCTTGGAGATTTCCTCCAGATAGGTCGCGCCTGCCGGCGACAGGAAAATGCGCTGGCGCTCGCGAACAAAAAGCTCGGTTCCCAGTTGCTGCTCAAGGGCACGGATCTGGCGGCTGACCGCACCTTGCGTCATATTGAGATCGGCCGCGGCCAGCGTGAAACTGCCCCGCCGCGCGGCGGCCTCGAAGGTTTCAAGCAAGCTGGTTTGCGGAAGTCTGCGGGCCACGTATGATCGCATTCTGCTGGAACGGTATTGCCGCCCCTTATGCATCATTGCGCATAGAGTGCGCCAGTGCGCGTACGCAAAAAGGCATCCAGAGGGATATCCTCCTGCCGCAGGAATCCGCATTGCGGCAGAATCCCGTCGCGCACCATTTCAATGACCGCCACGACCGAGCCGGCCGTGGTCCAGGCTATGGCGGTGCGGTCTGCGCCGGAAATTTCCAGCGGTCGATAGCCGCGCACGAATTCCTTGCGCGCCAGCCGACCATCGATTTCGCCTTCCGAGGCTACGTGCACATAAACGACATCATGATCCACCGGCGGTTTGGCGTGAACCAGGATTTCACCCGCCAACTCCCGCCGCTCGCGCATCAGGAGTTCGTGAAAGAAGAAGTTCATCAGTTCCATGTGCCCAGGATAGCGCATGGTCTTGTAGTCGATATTGTCGACCGTGCCGTGATAGGTGTCGCACATGGTTCCAAGGCCGCCCGATGTGGTGAAGGCTTCAAGCTTGACCCCGTCGATATAAAGCGTTTCGTGCCACTCCATGGGCGACACCCATTTACGCTCGCCGCCCTCGATCACCTCGCAGTCATTGAGATACTCGTTCACCACGCCCTCTGGCGACCAGTTGAAGGAATATCCCATCAGGCCGGTGGGGTTCTGTGGCAAAGCCCCGACGCGCATGCGCACCGAGCGGCATTTGTCGAATTCAGCAATCTGCGATGCACCGACGATACCGACGAAACCGGGCGCCAGACCGCATTGCGGCGCCATAAGGCCCTTGGATGATGCTGCAAGCTCGATGATGTGTTTTGTGGTCGGTACATCCTCCGTCAGATCGAAATAGTGAATGCCCGCCGCATGGGCCGCATCGGCCACCGCAATATTGAGATGATAGGGAAGACAGGAAAGGACCGCATCGACTTTCCCGAAGAGCCCCCGAAGGACCGCAGCATCCGAGATATCGGCGTTTTCGACGGCATAGGGAACAGCCTCGCGCGGCGTGCGCATATCAAAGCCTGTGACGTTGAACCCGCAATCGTGAAGCAGAAGCGCGGCAAGCTTGCCGACCTTACCGAGCCCCAGAACCGCAATCTCTTTCATGTCTTTCCTCAGTGGTCAGATGTCGAACTTGATGCCCTGCGCCAAAGGCAGTTCGCGTGAGTAGTTCACGGTATTGGTCTGCCGGCGCATATAGGCCTTCCAGGCGTCGGAACCGGATTCACGGCCACCGCCGGTTTCCTTCTCGCCGCCGAACGCGCCGCCGATCTCTGCCCCGGACGGTCCGATATTGACATTGGCGATGCCGCAATCCGACCCGACATCGGAGAGGAATTCCTCGGCTTCACGCACATCGGTGGTGAAGATGCAGGAGCTAAGCCCTTGCGGCACGGCATTTTGCATCCCGATCGCCTCATCGAGCTCGGTGTACTTCATGACGTAGAGGATCGGGGCGAATGTCTCGTGCCTGACGACATCGCTTTGGTCCGGCATTTCGACAATGGCAGGCGCCATGTAGGATGCACCCAGGCAGGACTCGACCTGCACCGGTTCGCCACCATGCACGATTCCGCCCTCGGCCCTTGCCCTATCCAGGGCCGATTGCATCGCGCCCTTGGCGTCAGCGTCAATGAGCGGGCCAACGAGCACCCCGTCTTCCAGCGGATTGCCGATGGGTAAGCCGGAATAAGCGTCTTTCAGCCTCGGCACCAACGCATCATAGATGCTCTCATGGACAATCAGGCGGCGCAGGCTTGTGCAGCGCTGCCCGGCGGTTCCGACGGCGGAAAAGACAATAGCCCGCAACGCCATCTCCAGATCGGCACTGCCGCTGACGATCATCGCGTTGTTGCCGCCGAGCTCGAGGATCGAACGGCCGAACCGTTCTGCAACCTTGACACCAACGGTATGGCCCATGCGCGTGGAACCGGTCGCCGAGACAATGGCGACGTCCTTTGATTCCACCATGGCGCTGCCGACATCGCGGCCGCCGACCAGCACCTGCAGGAGATTATCCGGCGCATCACCGAAACGCGCCACCGCCCGTTCGAATATCTTCTGGCAGGCCAGTGCGGTCAGCGGTGATTTCTCAGATGGCTTCCACAGCACCGAGTTGCCACAGACCAAAGCAATCGCCGTGTTCCAACTCCAAACGGCCACCGGAAAATTGAAGGCGGAGATGACGCCGCATACACCCATCGGGTGCCAGGTCTCGCGCATTGCGTGGCCGGGCCGCTCGGATGCGATTGTCAGACCGTAAAGCTGACGCGACAGGCCGACCGCAAAGTCGCAGATGTCGATCATCTCCTGAACTTCGCCGAGCCCTTCCTGATAGATTTTGCCGCATTCGAGCGTCACCAGCCGGCCGAGATTTTCCTTTTCTGCCCGTAACTCCTCGCCCAGGAGCCTGACCAGTTCGCCGCGCCTTGGCGCCGGCACGCGGCGCCATTGCCGGAAGGCTTCATTGCTTGCCGAGACTGCCCTTTCGACATCTGCTGTCGTGTCTGTCTTCAGCGACGCAATACGGCTTCCATCGACAGGTGTGTGGACATGCAGAGACCCGCCTTCCAGTTCGCCCTTGCTGAATCCGCAGGCGGTCAGAATCTCTTCAAATATCATGGCAATTCCTCCAGGGCTGATCGGGTACGGCCAAATCCGTGCCCATTACACTACGAATGGACGTCAACAAAAAGTGACTTCCTTTTGTCAGAACGCTACTTTTCTGACACTTTGATATTTCCTCAGATCAGTATAGATGTTTGTCATGGATGATACGGATCGTAAATTACTGCAAATCCTGACCAAAGACGGACGGCGCTCCATCTCCGATCTTGCAGTCGACCTGAAAATTTCCCGCGCCACGGTGCAAAACCGCATTGCGCGCATGAAGGACAGCGGCGTGATCAGCCGGTTTACGATCGACCTCAGTCCGGACGAGGAGGAACGGGTTATCAGCGCTTTTTGCCTGCTCAAACTCATTGCAAACGATACACGGCCGACAACCGCCAAGCTTAAACGCATCGAAGGGACCGGAGACATCCATTCCTTGAGCGGCAGCTTCGACATGATCGTGGAGATCAGGACCCATTCCTTGAAGAAGCTGGACGAAATCCTCGACGATATCCGCCGTGTTCCGGATGTCGCCGAGACGGTCAGCAGTCTGCGTCTTGCCAAGGTCAACTGACGGCCCATTGTCTTTGCTCATCGAGGCCCATTGAAATCAGCAGCGGTTCGGAGGCCTGGCGGGCGCTGAAATCCGCTTTGCCAGAAAGCCCGTCCCAGCCGCAGGAGATGAGCGATTGCGCGACCGCACCGCCGAGCGTGTTTCCAGGTCCAAGCACGATCAGGCAATCGGGTGCAAACTCGCGCACCGAGGTGTGGACGGCGGCGGTAAAATCATAGGTCTGCGTCACCTGATGGCCGAGCGTATAGTCCCCTAGTGCGGTCAGGTCCGTCGCCCATGGATACCAGATGCGGCCCCTTCCATCGACCATCGCAACATCGGGCTGACGGAAAAGACCCTGTCCCAGTGCGGCCCTGCCCCGTTCGGAAATCGGCTCCTGCAGCGGCGTATGGAATGCGGCATGGTTGGCAAGACGCATCGGGAAACGCTGGTCGATGCGTGGCAGCGTTGTCTCCAACGCCGTCAGGCCTTCCTCGTTGCCGGCCAGGACGAGCATCCCTCCGAGTTCAATAGAGACATAGAGGCTGCTGTGCGACCGCGCATTGATCAATCGCACGTGCTCGAGAATGTCATCCCGGCGGCCCGGGATTTCGCGCCAATCCGCATCGACAAACGGATAGACGAGCTGACCTCCGATCAGGCTTTCCTGCATGAAGGTGCCCATCGTGTTGACGACATCCATGCCTCCGAACGGTGACAGAGCACCGGCGCAGGTGAGCGCGATGTACCAGCCCATGGAGTTGCCGGTAACAGCGACAATTTCGAACCGGGACCGGTCGATTGAAAGAAAATCGGAATAGGCGCATGCGTAAATCAGCGGCGATGCGTTGTCACCGCGCGAGAATGTGCCAACGCTGTAGCGCTCCGCACCATCAAGGGCACTGATCGCAAGCTGATCATGGTTAGCGCGATAATCGTCCACCATGCCGATGAACTCGGCCTTGTCTGCATGATGGCGTTTCAGATAACCGAGTTCGGCTTTGTTATAAGTCCCACGCCCGGGGCAGATGACAACAGCCGAACGGGTCATGAGCCTTCACCGGTCAGTTCCAGCACCGCCTTGACGATGGTGTCGCGGCTTGGAAGCGTCGCGGTCGCAGCGCGCCCGAGCGGGATGAAGCTGTCATCGGCTGCGATCCGCGCGATCGGCTTTTCCCGGTCTGCCTGCTCGGCCAGAAGCGTCATCAGCGCTTCCGACTGCGAACCGGTCGCCCGGCATTCGTCGACCACGAGCACATGTGCGCAAGGCGCCACAGCTTCAAGGATGGCCTCGTCGTTGAGCGGCGCCAACCAGCGCAGGTCGATGACGCGAAGCTGCAAGCCGTGTTGCTCGTTTAATATCTGTTCGGCTTGCCGCGACAGGTAGTAGCCATTTCCGTAGGTCAGGATCGCAAGGTCAGTGCCGTCGCCATGCTGGCCGATCTCTCCGAGCCTGATCGGCTCGCCGGTTCCGGGCGGCTCGTAAACGGACGTCCACAAACCGTCCTTTTCCGCGTGAAGGTCGCGGGTCATATAAAGCGCAATCGGTTCGACAAACGCAACGACACGTTGCTCCTCGCGCGCCAGCCGCACGCATTCGCGCAGCATGTGCACGCCATCGGCTCCGTTTGACGGACAGGCAATGACGACACCCGGAATGTCGCGCAATACCGCAAGACTGTTGTCATTGTGGAAATGGCCGCCGAAGCCCTTTTGATATCCAAGCCCTGCGATGCGGATCACCATGGGGTTGGTAAATTGCCCGGCGGAAAAGAAGCTCAGCGTCGCCGCCTCGCCGCGCACCTGGTCCTCGGCATTGTGCAGATAAGCCAGGAACTGGATTTCCGGCATCGGCACAAAGCCGTTATGGGCAAGGCCGATCGCAAGGCCGAGGATCGATTGCTCATCGAGCAAAGTATTGATGACGCGGTGTGGCCCGAACCGGCTATGCAGTTTCGAGGTCACATTGTAGACCCCACCCTTCGGTCCGATATCCTCACCGGCCAGAACGATTTCCTCGTGCTCCAGCATGAGATCGGTGAGCGCCCAGTTGAGAAGCCGCGCCATGTGCTGAGGCGCTGTCTGCGCCTTCGCATCGGTTCCGAAAATATGTTGACGTTCCTGCCAGGAAGGCCCGTTGCCATGCTGACAGGCGCGGGCCGGCGGAACGAGGCTGGCCATAACCTGCTTTGGCGTTTCGAGCTTGGGACGCGCGATCACCTTCTCGGCAATCCGGGTGCAGCGCGCCTCTTCTTCATTGTAGATTGAAAGCACATCATTGCGATCCAGCACGCCGTTTTCAATGAGGATACGGGCGGAGTGAAGCAGAGGGTCATTGGCTTCATCCGCTTCGACCTCCGCCTTTTTCATATAGACGGTATGCATGTCCGAACCGGCATGTCCATAGAGGCGCACAGTGGACATGTGAAGAAAGGCCGGTTTGCGACGGCGGCGCACATAGTTGGCGGCCTCGCCGGCGCGGGCGTAGGTTTCGACAAGGTCGAGGCCGGAGCAACGGAAATATTTCAGGCCCGGACGCTGTCCCATTGTGGCCTCGATCCAGCCGCCGGGTGTCTTGGTTGATATGCCGATGCCATTGTCTTCACAGACAAAAAGCAGCGGCAGCGGGATGCCCTGATAGGCGGTCCAGCAGGCCGTATTGAATGCACCCTGAGCGGTTGAGTGGTTCGCCGACGCGTCGCCAAAACTGCAATGGACAATCGCATCGTCCGGCATCTGCCGGTGCTCGGGATCGATGCGCCGCGCAAGGCCGATGGAATAGGCAGCACCCACCGACTTCGGCAAGTGGCTCGCAATGGTCGAGGTCTGCGGCGGGATCATCAGCGCCTTGGAGCCGAGCACCTTGTGACGGCCGCCGGATATCGGATCTTCGCTTGAGGCAACAAAGCTCAAGAGCATATCCCAGGCCGGCGATTGCCCGGGCACCTGGGTTGCACGCTGGATCTGGAAAGCAGCATCGCGATAGTGCAGGAAAGCCATATCGCCAGGCCTCAACACGGCGGCAATGGCGGCATTGCCTTCATGCCCGGATGAGCCGATTGTGTAGAACCCCTCGCCCTGCGCCTGCAATTTGCGCGACGTGCGATCAAGCTGACGCGACAGCACCTGACTGCGGAAAATCTGCGTCATCTGATGCGGCAGAAGGCCCGCATCACCGGGTGTCAGGCTGGCGGCGGACGGCGGAAAATCAGCCGCCGCGACACGTTTGAGAAAGTTCTCGTGGACGATTTCCGCGCGGTCCATTTCTCACCTGTCAGAAAAATGCCTGAAGCCCGGTTTGCGCACGTCCAAGGATCAGTGCGTGGACATCATGCGCACCCTCATAGGTGTTGACGGTTTCAAGGTTGCACATGTGGCGCATAACCTGAAAATCTTCCGAAATACCGTTGCCGCCATGCATGTCGCGGGCCAGACGCGCAATATCCAGCGCCTTGCCGCAATTGTTTCGCTTGACGATCGAAATCATCTCCGGTGCCGCATTGGCCTCGTCCATCAGGCGGCCCACGCGCAACGCGCCCTGAAGGCCAAGCGCGATTTCTGTCTGCATATCGGCCAGCTTTTTCTGGAAGAGCTGTGTCTGGGCCAGCGGCCTGCCGAACTGTTGACGGTCAAGGCCGTATTGCCGTGCCGCATGCCAGCAGAACTCAGCCGCACCCATCGTTCCCCAGGCGATACCGTAGCGGGCGCGATTGAGGCAGCCGAACGGCCCCTTCAGGCCCTCGACATTCGGAAGCAGCGCATCCTCGGCCACATCGACACCATCAAGCACGATCTCACCGGTAATCGACGCGCGCAGCGAGAGTTTTCCGCCGATCTTCGGCGCAGAAAGGCCGGAGGCGCCTTTTTCCAGAACGAAGCCGCGGATTTTCCCGTCATGGGCGTCTGATTTGGCCCAGACGACAAACACATCGGCAATCGGCGCGTTTGAGATCCACATCTTGCTGCCGGTGAGCCGATAGCCGCCCTGCACTTTTTCGGCCCGCGTTTTCATGCCGCCAGGATCACTGCCCGCATCGGGTTCGGTCAAACCGAAACAGCCGATCAATTCACCGCTTGCAAGTCCCGGCAGATACTTTTGACGCTGCTCCTCAGAGCCATAAGCATATATCGGATACATGACCAGCGACGACTGCACGGACATCATCGAGCGGTAGCCTGAATCAACCCGCTCAACTTCCCGCGCAACCAGACCATAGGCGACATAACCGGCTCCGATGCCACCATAGGCCTCAGGGATTGTGGTTCCCAGCAAACCCATTTCGCCCATCTCGCGGAATATCGATGGATCGGTCACCTCATCGCGATAAGCCTCGATGACCCTCGACTGCAATTTCTCCTGCGCATAGGCACGGGCGGAATCACGGATCATCCGTTCATCATCGGAAAGCTGATCGTCCAGCCGGAACGGATCTTCCCAGTCGAATGATGACAGGGAGGGCATTTCCTTTGGCTTGAGGTTGGCGGTCATTGCGTCACTCCCGGTCTTTCATCCATGCGCTCTGGATGTCAGGCGCCATTTCATTTCAAAATTTCATGATAGCTTAAAGCATCATGGAAAATGCGGTAAAATTTTGCCGCAGTAAATAGAGATTTCGCAATATATTCATTCCGTTTCAGAATGAACTTCGAAGCTGTTAGATCGAAGCCTTGCGCATTTCCTCAATATAAACGTCACGCAGTTTACGGGCTACCGGCCCAGGCTTGCCGTCACCAATTTCGTGGCCGTCGATCGAAATCACCGGACTGACGAAGCCGGATGCCGAGGTCGAAAAGGCTTCGACGGCATGTCTGGCTTCCTCAACAGTAAAGGCCCGTTCAACAACCTTCATCTGGAGTTTCCGGGCGCAGGCCAGAACCGCCTTGCGCGTAATACCGTGGAGAATGAAGTTGGAGATATCGCGCGTGACGATCGATCCGTCGGCAAGAACGATGTAAGCATTGTTGGACGAGCCTTCCGTCACCAAGCCGTCGCGCACCAGCCAGGCATCGTCTCCGCCTTTGGCGCGGGCTTCCATCTTGGCAAGCGAGGGATAAAGCAATTGCACCGTCTTGATGTCGCATCGGCTCCAACGGTGATCCCCGACGGTGAAGATCTTCTGGCCGCGCTGCGCAAGCGCGCTGTCGATCAGCGACTTCTCCTGGGTAAACAGAACAAGCGTTGCGGGCGTGTCGTCCGGCGGGAAGACAAAATCACGGTCCGCCGCTCCGCGTGTGACCTGCAGATAGACCAGCCCCTCTTCCAGCCCGTTCCTTGAAACAAGCTCGCGATGGATTGCCAGCAATTCGTCGTCGGAAACGGAAAAATTCATGCTCAACTCGCTGAGCGAACGGCGCAGGCGGCCACAATGACCGGCAAAATCCACAAGCTTGCCGTCAAGAACGGACGTCACCTCATAAACGCCGTCTGCAAACAGGAAGCCGCGATCGAAGACCGAAACCTTCGCTTCATTTTCGGGAACGTAGTCACCGTTTACATAAACTGTCCGCATCAAATCAGCCCCAAAGTGCTTGTGAAGGAGGATGAACGCCGCTGGCGTCATATAAAAGAGGATCGGCCTGGTCAGCGGCAAGCAGCAGGGGGCCGTCCAGATCGACGATGTCGGCGCCCTGAGCGACCAGAACCGCGGGCGCCATGGCCAGCGACGAGGCAACCATGCAGCCGACCATAATGGCAAGACCGCCTGCCGTAGCCTCCTCTTTCAGCTCCAGCGCTTCCGTTAGCCCGCCGGTCTTGTCGAGTTTGATATTGACCATGTCATATTTTCCGCGCAGCGAAACAAGCGACGCGCGATCATGGCAGCTTTCATCAGCACAGACCGGCAGCGGCCGGTCCATATCCGCCAACGCATCGTCTTCGCCTGCTGGCAGTGGTTGTTCGACCATCGTCACTCCAAGTCGCAGCAGTTCGGGCGCAAGATCGGCATAGGTCTGGGCGCTCCAGCCCTCATTGGCATCAACAATGATCGCTGTCCGTGGCGCGCCGACCCGTACGGCTTCGAGGCGTTCCAGATCACCCTCGCCGCCAAGCTTGATTTTCAAGAGCGGGCGGTGGGCATTGCGCTGCGCCTTTTCTCGCATCACCTGAGGATCATCCAGCGACAGCGTAAACGCCGTTTGAACAGGCACGGGCTCTGCCAGCGCCGCCAGTTCAAAGGCCCGCCGTCCTGCGATCTTTGCCTCCAGATCCCAGAACGCGCAATCCAGCGCATTACGTGCTGCACCTGCCGGCAACGCCTGCTGCAACCCTTGACGATCAAGCCCCTCGGACAGAGCGCCTGAAAGCGATGTGATCTGAGCAATCACGCTGTCGACCGTCTCGCCATAGCGGGCATAGGGCACACATTCGCCCTGTCCGATGTGAGCACCCTGCGTCAGTGTGACGGTAACGGTTCGTGCCTGTGTTCGCGATCCGCGCGAAATCGTGAAGACCTCTGCAAGAGGAAATACCGTTTCTTCGACATCCAGTTTCGTCTGCATCAGCGCCTATTCCAGCGCATCGACGAGGCGCGCAGCGCCATGCCGATAAGGATCGACCGTCGGAAGTCCCATCTGATCCTCAATGCGGGCTGCATAGTCCGCCGCTTCCGCCTCGCCCATTGCCGATGTGTTCAGCGCAATGCCGGTGACCCGGCACTCGGGATTGACGATATGCGCCATGGTGAGAGCCGTGTCGCGGAGCAGTTCAAGGCTTTGCGCCTTGTATTCCGGTAATCCGCGCATATGCGGCCGGTTGGGCTCATCACACAGGATAAGCGCATCCGGCTGTCCACCATGGATCAATGCCAGCGTGACCCCGGAGTAGGATGGGTGGAAAAGGCTGCCCTGGCCCTCAATCAGATCCCAGTGATCCGGCTCGTTATCGGGCGTCAGATGCTCGATCGCTCCGGCCATGAAATCGGCGACAACCGCGTCCAAAGGCACGCCGGACCCGGTGACGAGTATGCCCGTCTGGCCCGTTGCCCGAAACGTTGCCTTCATGCCCCGCGCGCGCATTTCGCGCTCCATGCAAAGGGCGGTGTACATCTTGCCGACCGAGCAGTCGCTGCCTACGGCAAGGCAGCGTTTTCCGCTCCGCTTTTTTCCGTTGGCGATGGGATATGAGACGCTGGGCACGCGCACATCGTGCAGCATGCGCCCTTCCCTTTGCGCCAACGCGGTCAGTTCCGGCTCATCATTGAGATGGTTGTGAAGCCCGGAAGCCAGATCCAGACCGGCATCGAGGGCGGACTTGAGCACATTCTTCCAACTGCCGGAAATGACGCCGCCGCGATTGGCGACGCCGATCACCATTGTTTTGGCGCCGGCTTTCACCGCTTCATCGATTGTCAGGTCGGCAAGACCCATATCGGCGTTGCAGCCCTCAAGGCGCAATTGGCCAACGGCAAGTTCAGGCCGCCAGTCCTTGATGCCCTGCGCCACCTTGGCTGCAAGGGCGTCCGGCGCATCGCCGAGGAAAAGTAGATAAGGGGTTTGGATCAACTCAGACTCCGCCATTCCTGCTTTTGTTCAAGGCGGTTTTATGTCCCGTCCATACGCCAATTGCCAGCGCCAGTAGGGAATAATTTATCAGCCAGCGAAGAAATCCGCAGAATTTGCCGCCGGTCCATGAGCAAGATTGATAGCCTCATGACCCGGATCAGCGCCTGTGCGGATCATGAGGCTTTGCACACCGACTCTCGTGAACGGGATCAGACATAACGGTTGACGACGTTTTCGAGATATTCCTGCTTGCCGGATCGCGGCTGCGGATTGATGTTTTCGGCCTCGACCCGAGCGGCAATGTCCTCCAATGAGCGTGAACCGGACAACATGCCCCAGTTCTCCTCAGCGCTCCATCCCGCATAGCGCTGATCGACAAAACCCGACAGGTCGCCATCCTCTATCATGGCAGCGGCTGCCTTGAGACCTCTTGCGCAACAGTCCATGCCGCCAATATGCGCAATCAGCAAATCTTCCGGATCAAGCGACTGCCGGCGAAGCTTTGCATCGAAATTGGTTCCACCGGTTGAAAAGCCTCCGCCCTGCAGGATGTGGTAATAGGCCAAGGCCATTTCCGGGACATTGTTCGGGAACTGGTCGGTGTCCCAGCCGGACTGGTAGTCGTTGCGATTCATGTCGATCGAGCCGAATATGCCCAGTGCATTTGCCGTTGCCAGTTCATGCTCGAATGAATGCCCCGCAAGGATCGCGTGCCCCTGCTCGATGTTGACACGAACCTCGTTTTCGAGGCCATAGCGCTTCAGGAAGCCGTAAACCGTCGCCACATCGTAGTCATACTGGTGCTTCGTCGGCTCCTGCGGTTTCGGCTCGATCAGGATTGTCCCGGCAAAACCGATCTTGTGTTTGTAGTCGACAACAAGGTTCAGGAACCGCCCGAGCTGGTCGAGTTCCCGGCCCATATCCGTGTTGAGCAGGGTTTCGTAGCCCTCGCGCCCACCCCACAGCACATAGTTCTCACCGCCCAGCCGGTGTGTCGCGTCAAGACATGTCTTGACGGTGGCGGCACCAAAGGCAAAGACGTCCGGGTCCGGATTGGTCGCCGCACCGGCCATGTATCGGCGATTGGAAAAAAGGTTGGCCGTGCCCCACAGAAGTTTCAGCCCGGTGTCGGCCTGCTTGCCTTCAAAATAGTCCACGATCGCTTCGAGGTTCCGCGTGTTCTCCGCGAAATTCGCACCCTCGGGGCGCACATCGGCATCGTGGAAGCAGTAATAGGGAACGCCAAGCAGGGAGAACATTTCAAAGGCAACGTCAGCCTTCAGCCTGGCAGCCTCCATCGTGTCGTCAAACCATGGGCGATCGAAGGTTTGTCCACCGAAGGGATCGAGGCCGGGCCAGCAGAAATTATGCCAATAGCAAACGGCAAAGCGCAGGTGATCTTCAAGGCGCTTTCCCATGACAATCTCATCGGGATTGTAGTGACGAAATGCAAGCGGGTTGCTGCTTTCCGGCCCCTCATAGGTGATCTTGCCGATATCTCCAAAAAAGCCGGTCGTCATCGTATTGTACTCCGTATGGCCGGGTATGTTTCCCGGTACTGTTGATATGCATCCTCATAGGCTTGACGCATCAGCGTCACCGGTTCGATGGACCGATCGACAGGCGGCGGCGTGCAGGACGCGAGCGATGCCCTGCCGGCCGCCAGCATGGCTAGCCGCGCCGCGCCGAACGCGGCACCCACATCGCCAGCGGCCGGTACGTCAATGGGAACGTTCAGCGCCGTGGCGATCGTACGCAGCCAGTAGTCGGATCGCGATCCGCCGCCGCTGGCTACAAGGCGCTCGATTCCCGTTCCCGTCGCCTGCAGCGCTTCAAGGCTGTCGCGGAAGGCAAAGGCGACGCCTTGAAGGATAGACGCCGTGATGGCGGCGGTATCCGTATCGAGTGAAACACCGGTCAGAATACCCCTGATCGCTGCATCATTGTGCGGCGTGCGTTCACCGGACAGGTATGGAAGGAAAAGCCCTTGGGGTTCACGCAATGTCTCACCAAGCTCTTGTGTCAGGGATGCGGCCGATTTGCCCACAAGCGCGGCAAACCAGTTGAGACTGTCAGTTGCCGACAGGATTACGCCCATCTGGTGCCAGCGGTCCGGCAACGCATGGCAGAAGGCATGAACCGCACTTTCGGGCTCGGGACGGTAAACATCGTTTGCGGCGAAGATCACGCCGGATGTTCCAAGCGAAACGAAAGCCGAACCGTCGGCGATTGTGCCCATGCCCATGGCGGTCGCGGCATTGTCGCCTGCACCGCCGGCAACAACTGTGCCCGGCCGCATGCCCCATTCCATCGCGATCTCCAGGCGCAACGCGCCGCCGGCCTGGCTGCCCTCGACAAGGCGCGGCATCTGATCGGCGTCCATGGACGAGGCAGCCAGCAACTCGGCGGACCAACGCCGATTGCCCACGTCAAGCCAGCTTGTGCCGGAGGCATCCGACATTTCAGATATATGTTCCCCTGTCAGCCACAGGCGCAGATAATCCTTCGGCAACAGGACCTTGGCGATTTTACTGAAGATGTCGGGTTCGTTGTTCTTCACCCAAAGCAGCTTTGGCGCGGTAAAGCCGGGAAAGACGATGTTCCCCGAAATCGCCCTGAACTTCGGATCGGCGTCAAGCTGCGCCGCCTCGGCGTGCGCGCGTGTATCGTTCCACAGCATACAGGGCCGCAGCACCCCATCATCCGCATCAATCAGGGTTGCGCCGTGCATCTGACCGGATAATCCGATGGCGCTGACCTCCGCCAGGGATACCGGGGACGTAACCTTGAGCTTTCCGACAGCACTTCGGGTTGCCTCAATCCAGTCCGCCGGGTCCTGCTCAGACCAGCCTGCCGACGGACGCGAAACCTTCAGATCCGCCGTCGCCGAGGCCACAATCTGCTGTTTATCATCGATAATCAGCGTCTTGACGCCGGATGTGCCAAGATCAATGCCGAGATACATATTTCCTCCATCGGCGCTCAGGCACTGCGAGCCGTCTACCGCCATACATGCCGTCTAACAGCACCCGGGTCTACCAAACGCCATCCCGCATATTGTCTCATGAAGACAGGGCGCCAGGCCCCGGCGTGGCGCCGGGCGGGCATTTGCCGAGAATGATCATTCCGAGCACCTCGTCCTTGTCCACATCACCCGTCTTGGCGTGCCCGACGACCTGGCCGTTCTTCATAACGGCAACGCGGTCCGCCAGATCGAACACGTCGTGGATATCGTGACTGATGAGAAAGATGCCGATCCCCTCGGACTTCAACTGAAGGATCAGTTCCGAAACCTGCGCGGTTTCCTCCGGACCAAGAGCCGCCGTCGGCTCGTCCATGATAAGAATGCGGGCGTTGAACAGAATTGCGCGCGCAATCGCAACCGATTGCCGCTGCCCGCCCGAAAGCGCCTTGACGGGATCCTTGAAGCGCTGGAAGCGCGGGTTGAGGCGGCCCATCACCTCGCGCGCCTTGGCTTCCATCGCGACATCGTCAAGCGTACCCCATGACGTCAGCAGCTCCCGCCCCAGATAGAGGTTCGCAGCCGTATCGACATTATCGGCCAGCGCCAGGGTCTGGTAGATCGTCTCGATCCCGTAGCCCTTTGCGTCGCGCGGATTGTCAATCGTCGCCGCGCTGCCATCGATGTGGATCTCGCCGGCATCGCGCTGATAGGCTCCCGAAAGGATCTTGATCAGTGTCGATTTACCGGCGCCATTGTGCCCAAGCAGTGCCACGACTTCCCCGGCGAACAGGTCCACCGATGCATCGTCCACGGCATGGATGCCGCCGAACGAGATTGAGATGTTGCGCATATCAACCAGGGGCTGGATTTGATTGTTGGTGTTCATGATCGTTCTCCCCGCCCCTAGTGCTGCGATCTGCGGTAAAGCGAATCGAGCCACACCGCGATGACCAGAACGATGCCGACAACGATGTTCTGCAATGGTGTGTCCACGCCCATGATCACCATGCCGGACTGTAGCGACTGCATGACAAGCGCACCGATCATGGCGCCGGCGATGGTGCCCACGCCACCGGCAAGGGATGTGCCGCCGATAACGGCTGCGGCAATCGTCAGCAGTTCATCAAGCGTTCCCTGCGCATTGGTGGCGGCGTTGAGGCGTGCCGTCGAAATCGCCGCAGCGATGGCGCACAACACACCCATGATGATGAAGATCTTCATCGTCACCCAGCGCGTGTTGATACCGGCCAGATCCGCCGCCTCGGGGTTCCCGCCCAGGGCGAACACATAACGTCCGAACCGCGTGCGTGTGGCAAGGAAGGTCATCACAATGCCGACGCCGATGGCGACAAGGACGGGGACTGCGATGCCGTGCCCGATGAAGACCTCGGTCTCCGGTCCTTCGATTTGGCCGTCCCGGATCATTCTGCGCACGATGCCGATGGGATAATAGTATATGTTCACGATGTAGACCGCGCCCAGAACGAGCACGCATCCGATACCTGCCAGGAAAGCTTCGGCCCAGACCGGACGCAGCGGGAACTGGAACCGTTTACGCTGCCGGCGTGCAAAAGCGATCATCGCGACAATCGCAATGCAGGCGATCACACCCAGTATCCAGCTCGCATCGACACCGACGGAGCCTTTTGGCCCGCCACCCAAAAGGCGAAAAGTTTCATTCATCGGCGCGACGGTGCGGCCCGATGTAACCCACCAGGCAGCGCCGCGCCAAACCAGCAGGCCGCCGAGTGTCACAATGAACGCCGGAACGCCCCAATAGGCTATGACATAACCATGCAGCGCACCGATGGCCGCGCCCACCACAATGCCGACCGCAAGAGCGATGATCCATATGAAGGGGCTGTCGAAACCAATGATCTGAGGAAGGATTTCCGCCTGGGTCACCGCCATGATCATGCCGACAAAACCCAGGATCGAGCCGACGGAAAGATCGATGTTGCGTGTGACGATCACCAGAACCATGCCGGTCGCCATGACGGCGATGGACGCGGTCTGTACCGAAAGGTTCCACAGATTGCGCGGCGTCAGGAACAGTCCGCCGGAGAAAATATCGAACAGGATCCAGATCAGCAGCAGAGCGCCGATCATGCCGAGCATACGGGTGTCCAGTTCGGTGGCCTTGATGAAACGTCCAACCGCGGACAATTCCGCGGCGCGTGCGCCGTCGGTTGTCTGGGCAGACTGAGAGTCCGTATTGCCGGTCACGGCCGCTCCCCCTTTATCTTGCAAAAGGCGCCGCAACCCGCAGGGATCGCGGCGCCCATGTGCTCGCCAATGGCGTCATTTTAGTTACAGGCTGCGACCGTGCCTGCACCTACACCCTGGCAAACCACGTCCTTGCCGACCCACCCGGCGTCGATCACGAGGTTCAGATTGTCCTTTGTGATCGGAACAGGTGCAAGGAAGATGGCGTTCATTTCGACGCCTGCCGGACCACCGGACCACTTAACAGAACCCGGAACATCCGACATGGACGTGCCATCGGCCAGAAGCGATGCGATCACAGCGGCGTTCTTGCCGAGTTCACGGGCATCCTTCCAGACCGAAACGGTCTGCGTGCCAAGTGCGACACGGTTCAACGCCGCATGATCGCCATCCTGTCCGGAAACCGGAACACTGCCATCCATGCCCTGAGCCGACAGGGCCGCCACAACGCCGCCCGCGGTGCCATCGTTGGAAGCGACAACCGCATCGATATTGTTATCGTTGGCGGTCAGGATCTGCTCCATGTTCTTCTGGGCATTTTCCGGCTTCCAGCCATCGGTGTAGGCTTCACCGACATTCTTGACCTTACCGGCGTCCATGGCCTCCTTCAGCACTTCCATCTGACCGGAAAACAGGAAATCCGCGTTCGGATCGGACGAGGAACCCTTGATGAAGGCGTAGTTGCCTTCCGGCATGGCGGCGAAGACAGCCCTTGCCTGCATGCGACCAACTTCCTTGTTGTCGAAGGTGATGTAGAACGCTTCCGGGTTCTCGATGAGCCGGTCATAACCGACGACCGGAATGCCTTCCGCGGAAGCCTTTTCAATCGCTGGCCCGATTGCTCCGGAATCCTGCGCAAGAATAATCAGCGCATCGGCGCCCTGGGAAATCAGCGATTCAACATCGGTGAGCTGTTTGGACGCTGACGACTGGGCATCCGCCGAGATGTATGTATTGCCGGCCGCCTCGATCGCAGCCTTCATAGCTGCCTCGTCGGTCTTCCAGCGTTCTTCCTGAAAGTTGGACCATGACACGCCGATGGTCTTGCCTTCAGCAAGCGCCATTCCGGTGGACGATGCAGCGAACACCGCACCGATGAGTGCGGCCTTAAGGATCTTCATTTGTACTACCTCCCAATGAATGAACCGGGGCGCCCTTACCCGTGCGACCGGCCCACGCTTGCATTCGAGCCATTTAATTCGAGGCTCGAAAAAAATAGTGACTTAATAGAAAAGCTGTGTCAACTTGAAATTTGCATCGAGATAAGTTGTTGTAATGCAGCAATTTATTTGCACTGCACTATACTGTGTTGTCGATTGGGAGGTTGTCGGGACATTGGTTGAACTGGGTCGGTCGGACGATGTACGCAAGCGTAACCGCAGCCGCATTCTGCATGTCCTGCGTCGTAATGGCCCGGTTTCGAGGAAGGGTATCAGCGCAAGGACAGGCCTGAGCGCATCGACCGTATCGGCAATCACGTCAGAGCTGATCGACGAAACCGTCATCATTGCGACAGGCAGGGATGATCCAACCAGTCTCGGTCGCGGCCGGCCGCAAATCCGCCTGGCGCTCAATCCCCGAGCCGCACTTGTCGCCGCCGTCATGGTGCAGCTCGACAATATATCGGTTTGCATATCGGACTATTGCGGCGAGCGTGTTGCCGACGTTGACCGGGCTTTCCGGGCCCGCCGCGCCTCCCCGGACGGCTTCCGCAAGGCGTTGATCGAAATGGTGCGCGAGGCGCTGCTGAAGGTTCCGGAAGGCTCAGGCGCGCTGAAACGCATGCGTCTGGGTGTACAGGGCGTCACGGATGTCGACGGCACCTCGATGTTGTGGTCGCCCATCACTCCACATCGCGACCTCGCCTTCAAGGCTTATCTCGAACCGGTTTTTTCCGCACCGGTGCAACTCTCCAACGATTGCAGCATGATCGCCCGGGCGCTGCACTGGCGTGCGCCGGACCGCTTCAACAACAATTATGCCGCCGTCCTGCTTTCGCACGGTATCGGTATGGGCCTGATGCTGAACGGTGACCTTGTCAGCGGCATCCGCTCTTCCGGGACCGAATTCGGGCATCTGTCGCATATTCCCGATGGCGCGCTGTGCCGCTGTGGACGCCGGGGCTGCATCGAAGCCTATGCCGGCGACTACGCGATCCATCGACGGGCGCAGGCAACCGCGGAGACCGAAGCCCCCAGAAACGACATCAGCTATGATGAGATGGACGAGGTGTACCGCGCCGCACTCGGTGGGGACCAGGATGCCATTGCGGCCTATGCAGACGCCGGACGAGCCCTGGGAACCGGGCTTGCGGACATGTATGCCCTTGTCGATTCATTTCCCGTCGCGTTCGTCGGCCGTGGCACCCAGGCATTCGAGTTCATCGAAGAACCGCTTCGTGAAGCGATCAGCGCCACGAAACTGGACGTCATAGCTGACGAGATCGACATTCATTGCTTTCCGGACGAAAAGCCTTTGATTCTGGAAGGATGCACCGTTACAGCACTTTTGGAGGTGGATGAGATGTTTGCGCACGCAACGCAAACGCGGGAGGTTGAGAAGAATGCTGTCTAGTCGAGTTCTGTTGGCAGGCCTTACTCTTTTGTTGGCAACGTTGCCCGCAAACGCTGAAGACATGCCGCCCTGGTCGGAACGCACCATCGGGACACCCCCTGATCCGTCGCGTTTCAGCGGCACCCTTTCCCTGCAACTCCTCGAAGAACTTGTCGATCGGGGAGAAACGCTCTTTACGGCAAAGTTCACGACGCTCGACGGCGCCGGCCGGCCGATGGCGACACAGGCCATCATCCCGACCCGCCGAAAACGCCCCTCTCCTCAAATCTTTCAGCGCCTGCCCGGCGGCGATGCGAACGCCTGCTCGTCGTGCCACATTGATCCCGTCGTCGGCGGCGCCGGCGATTTTGTGACCAATGTCTTCGTTTCCGAGGGTTTCAACAACGCCGATTTCGACACCACCGACCCGCAATTCTCAAATGAACGCAACACAAACCATTTGATGGGTGCGGGTTTGGTCGAGCTTCTCGCCCGGGAGATGACGGCAACGCTGCAGGGTCAGCGAAAAGATGCCTTGAAAAAGGCCCGCCAGAACATAGAGCCGGTCACCGCAAATCTTGTTGCCAAAGGCGTCGATTTTGGAGTGATCACCGCCTATCCGGACGGCACGGTCGATCTTGCCGGAATTGACGGTGTCGACACAGATCTCGTCATTCGACCCTTCAGCCAGAAGGGAGTCATCGGATCGCTGCGGCAGTTTACTGTCAATGCGCTTAATCATCATCACGGCATTCAGGCGGTCGAACGCTTCGGAAGCCGCTGGACGGGTACGGATGATTTTGACGGCGACGAGGTGGCCGATGAAATGAGCCCGGTGGATGTGTCGGCCCTTGTTGCCTGGCAGGCTGCGCGTGAGCCGCCCGTACAGATCGTACCTGACAACGCAGAATGGCGGGAACTGGCAAGCCAGGGTGAGACCATCTTTGGCGCGCTTGGCTGCAATACGTGCCACCGCCCGACCCTGCCGCTTGAAAGTCTGAAGTTCTCGGACCCCGGTCCGCTCGACGCGGCGGGAACGCTGAGGCAGGGCGAAACGCCGCATGGCGCAATATATGATCTTGCCCTTTTTGATTGGGCAAAGAGCCTGCCTCGCGACGAGAACGGCGCGGTCCTTGTGCCGCTTTTCAGCGATCTCAAGCGACACAAGATTGCCGACCAGCAGGTTTCCGCATTGGGCAATGAACTGCTTGGTCAGCGATTTGTCGATCGCGACGTCTTCAAGACGGCTGAGCTTTGGGGCATCGCATCGACCGGCCCCTACGGCCACCGTGGCGATCAGACCACGCTCGATGAGATTATCCGCGTTCACGGGGGTAGCGGGAGAGACAGCCGCAATGCCTATATCGCGCTGCCGGAGGAAGACAAAACGGCTCTTATCGCATTCCTGAAAACTCTGGTGATCAAGCCATGAAGAAAGAATTGCTGACCGCAGGCCTTGCCGTCCTTGCCGCAACTTTGCCGCTCAATGCTTCGGATGAAGAAACGGAGGCTGGCCTACCCCAGATGGACGTTCCGGTTTTTGCCGAGCAGGCGGCCGCCGCCGGGATCGATCACAGTTACCAGGGGCCATGGGAGTATTTTGTCGGCGGCGGCGTTGCCGCGTTCGACTGCAACGGCGACCGTTATCCCGATCTGATGCTCGCCGGCGGAACCGGGCCGGTTCAGCTTTATGTGAATGAAAGCCAGGCAGCGGAGGGCTTGCGGTTTTCAAAACGCGATATCGCAGTCAGCCAGTCCGATCTTGAGAAGGTCACCGGCCTTTATCCGATCGATATCGACAATGATGGTTACAAGGATGTTGTCCTGTTGCGGGTCGGTCGCAATATCGTTCTCAAGGGCGGTCCCGACTGTACATTCGAGCCCGCCAACAAAGAATGGGCCATCGATGGCGGACGCGCCTGGACGACGGCCTTCGCCGCGACGTTCGAGGCAGACAACGCTTTTCCTACCCTCGCATTCGGCAATTACGTCGATCGCTCGGCGCCGGGCTCGCCCTGGGGCACCTGCCACGACAATGTGCTGCTTCGGCCATCGGACGGCGAGCAACCGAGTTATGGCGAACCGTATGTGCTGACGCCGGGATTTTGCGCGCTGTCCATGATCTTTACCGACTGGAACCGTTCCGGCACCCCCGCTTTGCGGATCACCAACGACCGCCACTATTACCGCGGCGGCGAAGAGCAATTGTGGCGGGTTGATCCGGGCAAACCGGCCCGGCTCTACCGGCGTTCGGACGGCTGGCGGCGTGTGAGCATCTGGGGCATGGGCATAGCGGAGGCCGATATCAACGCTGACGGATATCCCGAATACGCTCTGACATCCATGGGCGACACCAAGCTGCAAACGCTGGACGAAGAGGCGGAAGAAGGCAGGCCCGTTTATCGCGATATCGCCTATGAGCGAGGCGCAACGGCACACGTGCCCTATACCGGGTCTGAGAACAAGCCGTCGACCGGCTGGCATACCGAATTTGCCGACTTCAACAATGACGGGGAGCTCGATCTATACATCGCAAAGGGCAATGTGGAGGCCATGCCGGACTTTGCATCCTTTGACCCGGACAATCTGCTTCTTGGTGCCCATGACGGGTCTTTCGTCGAAACGGGCCATCTTGCCGGCATTGATCTGGACCGGCGCGGGCGCGGCGCGGCAATCGTGGATTTCGATCTGGATGGCTATCTCGACCTGTTGGTTGTCAACCGCGAAGCGCCGGTCAGCCTGTTCCACAATCGCGGCGGGCGGACTGAATGGGGAACGCGGCCAATGGGCAACTGGCTGCAGATTGAACTGAGCCAGGACGGCGACAATCGCAACGCGGTGGGTGCGACAATCCTGGTAAAATCCGGAAACGAGACGCGCTCGCGCCGCATACAATCGGGCGGTGGCCATGCCTCGGGCCATTCGGGCTTCATCCATGTGGGCACCGGTGTTGCCGAACGCGCGCAAATCCGGGTGCAGTGGCCGGACGGAGAATGGAGTGCTCCGTACCGGGTTTTCGCCAACAATTTTGTCATGATCGAGAAAGGTGCCACAGAGGCCCGATACTGGTATCCGGCACAGCACTAAAAAAGGGGTAGCTCGGCGCGATGAGCTACCCCCTATCGAGCTATCTGGCAGCGGGACTCGCTGCCGGATCGCCGAACGCATTGCCTTGCACCGTTGCGGTGCCAGGAAGGACAATGATGTCACTCCCTGTGTTTTTTCGTTTCAGCAGCTTCGATTCGAAAACGAATCGAGACAAATCCGAAAATATTTCACATATATGATATTTGCAATATTTGATTGCAATCGAGATACAATACAAAACGAAAGTATAAGAAGACCATACAGCCCCAATACTTCGTAACCATAACATTCGATGGATACGGTCCGCTGCTTGCCAAAGCAGACCACCGATGCAACATTTCAACCACAGATAAAGACAAGCAAATCGGTCGCGAGATGGCGGTAGAAAGAGCCAATCCCTCAAATGTCGCCAAACGCTGCCGCAAGCTGCGCGCAGGCGACAGGATCATTCTTGAAGAAGGTGTCTACAGGCAGCCGCTGGTTCTGACGGGCCTTGCCGGCACGGCTCGCGCTCCCATCGTGATTGAGGCGGAAACGGGCGCCGTGTTTACCAGCGGTCTTTCACGGAAGAAATACGGCAAACAGGCAAACCTCATTGCCATGCGCAGGCAGGCCGCGGGTTACTATCCGAGCGTCGGCCAGACGGCTGACGAAGCCACGCTCGCGTTCATTCACTGCCGGCATGTCATTGTGCGCGGCCTGAACTTCCTGCGCTGCTGGCCGACGGCCGTCTATCTGGAAGAATGCCAGCATATGAGGCTTGAAGAACTCAGTTTTCGGGAAGGAACCATCGCAATTGGCGCGAATGGCCTAACCACCCGCGATATCCTTGTCAGCAAATGCGACTGGAAACAGGATGTCAGCGACGACAATGAGATGTGGAACACAATACCGTGGCGCCGTGTCCACGGATCGAAACAGAACACCGACGGTATTCCGGTCGATCCGGAAGGCGACTATCGCGCCTGGGACGGTGATTTTTTCCGCGCCTGGGATGTGGCGGGCAACATCGTTATCCGGGACAACACAATCTCGGATGCATTCAACGCGATCCATTTTTTCAACCGTATCGATCAGCTTGCGCCGGGCGTCGATGCAATACAATTAAACTTCAACAATGGCCGCCGCGCCTCCGCCAATATTCTTATCGAAGGCAATACATTCACCCGCATACGCGACAACGCTATCGAGCCTGAGGATTACGCCTGGAACTGGGTGATCCGGCACAATACATTTGCCGATTGTTACCGCCCGTTTTCTCTTGAACTGCAGCGCGCCGGCTGGTTCTACATCTACGGCAATGTGGGGTGGGTGAACAATCCGCCAAGCATGCTACCGGAGCCCGGCGACCGGACAAAGTGTTCCCATTTCAAGCTTGGCGGCGCTCAGAAGAATGAGGGCCCGATCCACGTCTTTTTCAATTCCTGGTACTACCGCAAAGGCAAGGGCATCTTCCCCAAAGGCGCGCTCGGCAGGCTGAGGCATTTCAACAACGCCATCGGATTCGGCAATCCGGCCAAGGCACAGATGTTCGGAAAAACCGGTTCCCTGAAGTGGCTGGAAGATGATCTCGGCAATCATTTTACCCGGCAGTGGGACGCGGAACACTACGACATCATCTTTGATGGCGACCTTTGCGAAGACAGCAATTTCCCGGACGGTTTCAGGTCATTGGGTTTTGAACTTGGAGAAAACTCGAAGGCAGGCTCGCCCAGTTTTGCCCACCCGGAGTCGGCCCAGCCAAACCTGCGCATCGGATCCGATTCTGCCGGTTTCAAAACCGCAATCGCGATGCTCATCGAACTGCCGGACGGCAGCGGAATTTCTGTCCCGGCGGGCAGAAATATAGGCGCTCATCAGGAAGACGGGGTTTACGATCCCATCGACCGCGCGTTTGCCTTTTTGCCGGAGGCGACCGGCGATGCTAGCCAGAATAAACAGGACGATGATGAAGACGGCGACAAGCCCGGTCTTCTGCTCTTCTAGTTGCCGGACGGTCCTTCGCAACTGAAGACACACTCCCCGGCGATCCAGACATTTTCGACCGTCAGGGCATCGGACAAATGCACCAGGTTTGCGGTCGCGCCTTTTCCCAGGTGCCCGTGTCGATCATCCGCGCCAAGTGCGCGCGCCGGATAGAGTGATGCCATTTTCAGCGCCTCATCGACCCGCAGCCCGACCTTCTGGACCAGAAACCGTACCGATGCGATCATGTCGATATCCGCTCCGGCGAGGGTTCCGTCGTCCAGCGTCAAGCGCCCGTCTACCCGATGCACGGTGCGCCCGTTCAGTGTGAAGGATTGCTGATCGGTGCCGATGCAGGACATGGCGTCGGTGACAACAAACAGCCTGCCCGGTTCTGCCTTGCCTCTGATGGCAATGCCAAGGCTTTCCGGCGCAACATGGATACCGTCGGCAATCAGCCCCGCATGGACGGATGGTTCCGACAGAGCCGCACCCACCATGCCCGGCTCGCGATGACTGAGGGGGCTCATGGCATTGAACAGATGCGTAAACATCGAAGCCCCGACCATGACCATCTCACGCGCGGTCTGGCAATCGGCATTGCTGTGCCCGAGACTGATCTTGATGTTGGCCTCACTCAAGGTGCGGATCTGATCTGTGGTGACGGCTTCCGGAGCAACGGTAACGAGCAGGTGCGGAATTTTTCTTTGCGCATCCAGCAGCCTTGCCACATCGTCCCGTCCGGCGGGGCGGACGAGGTCCGCATCGTGTGCGCCCCGCCGCTCGACCGACAGATGCGGTCCCTCCAGGTGAAGGCCGAGAAAACCGGCGATCTCATCCTTCGCTGCACCGGCAGCGGCGGCGATTGCCTTTTCCGTCATCTCCGGCGTGTCGGTGATAAGCGTCGGCAGCAATGCGGTCGTTCCGAACCGCGCATGCGCCGTGCAAATGGTTCGAATGGTCTCGATGCTCGGATCGTCGTTCAGCAGGACACCGCCGCCGCCATTGACCTGCAGGTCGACAAACCCCGGCGCCAGGAAGCCGCTCTCAAGCCGCGACAAAGCCACATCCGCCGGGATTTGCGATACGGGGACAATATCCGTGACAGTTCCCGACTGATACAGAACTGCCGCCTGTGAATGCCAGGTCGAACCGTCAAAGATCACCGGCGCTTCGATCGCTGTGTGTTGCGTCATGTGGTCTCGGTCACCTTGCTGAGTTTGTCCGGGCTGTCGGGATCCAGCCCGATTGTCCGCGCCAGTCTCTCGACAAATCCGTAAAACGGAACAATCAGAGCCAACGCGTCCGTCAACGGATGACCCGTTGCTATAAAGGGAAGTCGCCGGGCCGTCATCGTCTTTTCGGAAGTGATGTAGACCTTGGCTCCGTCGCCGGCCAGCTTGTCAGCCGTCGAAACTATAGATGCTTCCGCCGCATCCCGGGCCGTCAAAACCAAAACCGGAAAACCACCCCCAACCAGAGAGACCGGGCCGTGCAATACTTCCGCTGCGCTATAGGCTTCGGCGTGCAGATTGCAGGTCTCCTTGCATTTGAGCGCCGCCTCATGGGCAACCGCCAGCGCCGGCCCGCGACCGAGTATATAAAGCGACTGGCCGGTTTGCGGATCGGAAAAAATGGATGGCCAGTTCGTGCGCACCGCCTTGCTCAACTGCTCGGGCAACTGCCTGAGCGCCCGCTCCAGCGCTTCATCCCGAGACCAGGCCGATACGACGAGCAAGCCGGCAAGGATCGAATTTACAACACTCTTTGTCGCCGCCACTGCGAATTCTGTGCCGGCCCGGATATCAATGCGGATATCGCTGCCGACGGCGAGTGGTGAACCGGCATTGTTCGTCAGCGACATGGTCAGAGCGCCCCCCTGCCCGGCAGCGTTTTGCAGCGCCACGATATCCGGGCTTTGGCCGGACTGTGACACTGACAGACAAAGTGCATTGTCAAGTTTAAGCCGAGTGCCATAGATCGAAGCGATGGAAGGACCGACCGAGGCGACGGCCAGCCCCAGTTGCAGTTCGATGGCGTATTTCAAGAACGCCGCCGCGTGGTCGGAAGACCCGCGGGCCACAGAGACCACGAAGCCAGGCTTGCGTTCCCGCAACGAGCGGCCGATTTCGCCCAGATCAGGCGACAGTCCGTCCAGCAGCCTTTGTGCCGCATCCGGTATCTCGTCGATCTCCGCTCGCATTTTTGTCATTTGGTTTCTCCGGCGCGACAGGGCGCACGCAACGGCATCTCAGCCCTTCCCGATTGTCAGTTCGGCGACAAAATCATAGGCATCGCCGCGATAAAGCGACCGGGTGAACTCCACCACCCTTCCCGACTCAAGATAGGATATGCGCTCAATCCGCAAACCCGCATCACCGGCTTCAACGCCAAGAAGTTCGGCATCTTCGGCGCGCAAATTGGTGGCGGATATGCGCTGGAGGGCGCGAACCGGCCGGTGCCCGTGTGCCTCCAACACTGCGTAGAGAGATACGTCAACGAGATCGGGATCGGGCAGCAACTGCGCAGATATCGAGGCCCGCTCGATTGCCAATGGCATTGCATCAGCGATGCGCAGGCGCTCAATGCGAGAGACTTCATCTCCCGGAGCAAGACCGAGTGAGACCATCTCCTCCGGCGAAGGCGCAAACCTGCCGCGCGTCAACCAGCGCGACTGTGCGTGCCATCCGCGCCGGGTCATATCCTCGGTGAAAGAGGTCAGCCGCGACAATGGCTGCTCGACCCGCGCCACCGGTTTGGACACGAAAGTTCCCGACCCATGGCGCTGGACGAGAATGCCGTCTTTCACAAGATCCTGTACGGCCTTGCGCACCGTGACCCGTGATACGTCGGCAAGTTCGGCGATATCGCGCTCCGACGGCAGCGCGTCGCCATCGGTCAGCAGACCTTCATCAATTGCCTTTTCAACCCGGTTCCGCAGCTTCAGATAAAGCGGACCGCTGCCCATCGCCAAGGCATTCTCACCGGCAAAGATCGTATGGAAACGCTCAGACACGGACATCTCCAGTCATAAGAAACCGTTGGCGCGCGAGTTGGGCGGCCCCGTCCAGCGCATCACCCTGTGCCGGGACGATCCGCGCCCTGTGCTTGTCGGCAAGCCATGGTTCGTACGGGCCGGCCAATCCTCCAAGCAGGCAGAGACGCTGAAGCTCTGTCCCCACCATCGCATCGATAAACGCATCGATCTGACCGGCAGCCTCAACGATGATTGCGGTGGCAACGGGATCGTTGCGCTGCGCATATTCAAAGACCATCGGTGCATATCGGGCAAATGCGCCCGGCGGTGCGCCATGGGCATAAGCAACCACCTTTTGCGGCTCCCCGCCAAACTCCGAGAAAAGGCGCCCGGTCACGTCCGACGCTGGTCCGACGCCGTCATGGGCCAATAGCGTCCGCCGCATCAGCTCTTGCCCCAAGGCCGCGCCGCTGCCCTGATCGCCGACGACAAAGCCCCAACCGCCGATCGTGCGAACCGATGACCCCTGCTTGGCTGCGAACACCGCGCCCGTTCCGATGATCGCAACGACCCCGTCCGCCTCTCCCAGTGCACCGTGCACCGCAATTAATGCGTCGCTTTCGATCTCACAGCGGCGAAACGGAAGCCGGCCGCGCAGCGCCTCGACGCTGGCGTCCATATTGGCGCCAGCAAGCCCGAGCAGAACATCCATGGAGGAAAGCTCACCGCGAAGCCCGGCGTCATCACACGCCCGCTGCGCGGCCTCGATAATATGACGGACCCCGCCATTCATATCAGTCAGGATATTCGCGGCGCCGCTCTTGCCCGTTCCGCTGACCACTCCGTCACGCCCGGTCAGAGCAGCTCGGCAACTGGTTCCACCACCGTCAATTCCTATGACATGCGCCGTCATTATTCTCTCCCTCACCATATAATACCAATAAAATACCATTAACCAAGAGGGTCTGAGAGATATTTTCTTTTGATTTTATCTAGTTGTTTTTACTTATTATATTTTCGCATTCGGAAAACATGGTTAATTTTTCTCCCGCCTTGCTGGACAATTGGTATTTTTTTGGCATTATTGATTGCGCGGAGGAAGCGATGCGCGGAACAACAACGGAAAGCCTGCATCAAAGCGCGCCAGGGCTCGATCTGAAAACGCCGGAAGCGGTGCTTTCGGACCTGCTTGAAGGCCAGAGCGAAGCCGCGGCAAGCGTGGCTCACGCATCCGATGCGATCATTGAAGCCTCCGCCGCCGTGGCGCACTGTCTCCGCTCCGGCGGCAGTCTTTTTTACGCCGCCGCCGGAAGCTCAGGACTGATGGCCCTTTCGGACGCCCTCGAGCTTCCCGGGACATTCGGCATTGAGCGCGACCGCATCAAAATACTCTTCGCTGGCGGATCGCCCTGGATCGACACGTTCCGAGGGGGCCCCGAAGACGATTCAGACCTTGGTTTCAGCGACGCGACATCAGCAGGCATTGGCAAAGGCGACCTGATGATCGCCGTTTCGGCCAGTGGCTCCACACCCTATGCGGTCGCCGCCCTCGCCCGGGCGGCCGAGGTTGGCGCGACCACCGTGGCGATTGCCAACAATCCCGATACGCCATTGCTCAAAGCCGCCGATATCGGGATATTTCTGCCCACCTCGCCTGAGTTGATTGCCGGCTCGACACGTATGGGCGCCGGAACCGCTCAGAAAATCGCTCTCAATATGATTTCCACGCTCATGGCCATTGACCTTGGCCATGTGGTCGATGGGCATATGGTCAATCTGACGGTAGACAACACCAAGCTGCGCACCCGGGCCATCCATATGATTTGCCGCCTCGCGAAGTGCGACGAGACAAGGGCCGCGAATTGCCTCGACGAGGTGAACGGCAAGGTTAAACCAGCCATTTTGCGTGCCGCCGGAGCCGGCGGCATTGATGAGGCGCAGGCTTTGCTTGACGCCCATGACGGAAATGTACGGTCGGCTTTGACCGCACTTGATCAGGGCTCTGCCCCTGAAGAGCAACGCGCCTCATCGGCGTAACAACTGGGAGAAAACCATGAAGAGCACATCCATCAAGGGCCTGCTTCTGGCATCCACGCTTTTGTGCAGCGTGGGCTTTGCCTATGCGCAGGACGCCGAACTGACAATCGAGAGCTGGCGCAATGATGACCTGGAAATCTGGCAGACCAAGCTGATACCGGCGTTCGAAGCCAAGCATCCCGGCATCAAGGTGAAGTTCACCCCTTCCGCACCGGCCGAATATAATGCCGTCCTCAATTCCAAACTTGAGGCCGGATCGGCCGGAGACCTTATTACCTGCCGGCCGTTTGACGCGTCACTGGCGCTTTATGAAGACGGTCACCTTGCTGCAGTCACCGATCTTGAGGGCATGAAAAACTTTTCCAGCGTGGCGAAATCCGGTTGGTCGACCGACGATGGCTCGGTGCAGTTCTGCGTTCCCATGGCGTCGGTGATCCACGGTTTCATCTACAACAAGGACGCCTTTGAGGAACTCGGCCTTGCTGTGCCGCAAACCGAAGAGGAACTCTTTGCCGCCCTCGACAAGATCAAGGAAGACGGCAACTACGTTCCGATGGCCATGGGCACAAACGATCAGTGGGAAGCCGCAACGATGGGCTACCAGAATATCGGACCCAATTACTGGAAAGGCGAAGAAGGCCGCCTTGCCCTCATCAACGGCGACCAGAAGCTGACGGACGAACAATGGGTGCAGCCCTATGAGACGCTGGTGCGCTGGAAGGATTATCTCGGCGACGGCTTTGAAGCCCAGACCTATCCCGACAGCCAGAATATGTTCACGCTCGGCCGTGCGGCCGTCTATCCGGCGGGCTCCTGGGAAATCTCGGGCTTCAACAACCTTGCCGACTTCGAGATGGGCGCATTTCCGCCGCCGGTCCGCAATGCGGGCGACGAGTGCTACATCTCCGACCATACGGATATCGCTATCGGCATGAACCCGAAAACAGCCAATCCCGAGGCCGCCAAGGCATTCCTGAACTGGGTCGGCTCAGATGAGTTTGCATCGCTTTATGCCAATGCGTTGCCGGGCTTCTTCTCGCTGTCCGATCACACTGTGAAAATGGACGATCCGCTGGCACAGGAATTCGTTTCCTGGCGCGGAAAATGTAACTCCACCATCCGTTCGACCTATCAGATTCTGTCGCGCGGAACGCCGAACCTTGAAAACGAGACCTGGAATGCGTCCGCAAACGTCATCCGCGGCACCGAGGCGCCCGCAGACGCGGCCAAACGCCTTCAGGACGGTCTTGCAAGCTGGTACGAAAACCAGAAGTAACCATGCGAACGGGCCGGTTTCGAACCGGCCCGTTTCATCATGGCTCCGGGGACAACCATGAGCGCATCTGAAAAGACAAAAAGGCCGGTTCGCTGGCATATCGCCGTCTTCCTTGCGCCGGCGGTCCTCGTCTACACGGCCATTATGATCCTGCCTCTGTTCGGCACGCTTCAGCTCTCCCTTTTCCGGGAGGTTGATCAGCAGCAGGTCTTTGTCGGCTTTGACAACTTCCGCATCCTGTTCGGCGATCCGCGCTGGTCCGATTCCTTCTGGAACGCCCTTTTCAACAACACCTGGTTCTTCATCATTCACATGCTGGTCCAGAACCCGCTGGGTATCCTCTTTGCAGCCCTGCTCTCCAGTCCGAAACTACGGTTTTCGGTCTTTTACCGTACAGCCATATTCGTGCCGACAATCCTCTCCTTCGTTATTGTCGGCTTCGCATGGAAACTGATCCTGAGCCCGCTTTGGGGCATCGCCCCGGATATGCTGAGCGCCGTCGGCCTGAAAAGCCTTTTTGCGCCTTGGCTGGGCAAGACGGAATATGCACTCACCACGCTCAGCCTTATCTCGGTGTGGCAGTTCATCGGCATTCCAATGATGCTGATCTACGCAGCGCTCCTGTCCATTCCGGACGAGGTTCTGGAGGCAGCCGAGTGTGACGGCATTACCGGCATGAGCCAGTTCTGGAAGATAAAACTGCCGCTGATACTGCCATCCATCGGCATCATCTCGATCCTGACTTTTGTCGGCAATTTCAATGCGTTCGATCTGATTTATACGACACAGGGTGCGCTGGCAGGCCCTAACTACGCGACCGATATCCTCGGCACGTTCCTCTACCGCACCTTCTTTGGCTTCCAGTTGCAGGTGGGCGATCCCAATATGGGTTCGACGATCGCCTCGGTCATGTTCCTGATCATTCTTGCCGGCGTGTCGATCTATCTTTTCGGCATCCAGACGCGGCTTCGCCGCTACCAGTTCTAGGGCCGGACCGTCATGGCAAAAGCAACCCATTCAGTGTCCCGATCCCTTGCGGCCCATGCCATTCTGGCGGCCTATACGGTGATTGCCCTTTTCCCGGTGGTGGTCATCATCATCAACTCGTTCAAGTCCAGAAAGGCGATCTTCCGCTCGCCCCTCTCGTTGCCGGACGAGGAAACCTTCAGCCTTATCGGCTATGAGACTGTCCTCGCGCAGGGTGATTTCTTTCTCTATTTTCAGAACAGCCTGATCGTCACGGTCGCATCGCTGTTTTTTGTGCTGCTGTTCGGCGCAATGGCCGCCTTTGCGCTGTCGGAATACCGGTTTCGCGGCAACTCGCTGATGGGGCTTTACCTGGCGCTCGGCATCATGATCCCCATCCGGCTCGGCACTGTCGCGATCCTCAAGCTGATGGTGGCAAGCGAGCTGGTCAACACGCTGACCGCGTTGATCCTCGTCTATACGGCGCAGGGCCTGCCGCTGGCGATATTCATCCTGTCTGAATTCATGCGGCAGCTATCGGCGGATCTGAAGGATGCCGGCCGGATCGACGGGCTTTCGGAATACCGGATCTTTCTGCGTCTTGTTCTTCCGCTGGTGCGCCCGGCCATGGCGACCGTTGCTGTCTTCACCATGATCCCGATCTGGAACGATCTGTGGTTTCCGCTGATCCTCGCTTCAGCCGAGGAGACCAAGACAATCACCCTTGGCGCCCAGGTTTTCATCGGCCAGTTCGTGACCAACTGGAATGCCGTCCTGTCGGCGCTTTCCCTGGCAATCCTGCCAGTGCTTGTCCTCTATGTCATCTTCTCGCGTCAGCTCATACGCGGCATAACAGCAGGAGCAGTCAAATGACGGATCAAACGGTGCGTGTTCTTGTCGCCGGACTGGGCAAAATGGGGCGCAGCCATGCCCTCGCCTATCATCATAATCCGGGCTTCAAGATCACCGGTCTCGTCAATCGATCAAAGGTTGCGCTTCCGGACGGTCTTGAGAGCCACGCATTTTACCAGGACTTTGACCGCGCCCTGGACATCCTTGGTCCGGACGCCGTGTCAATCAACACCTACTCCGACAGCCATGCGGACTATGCCATCCGGGCGATGGAAGCAGGATGTCACGTCTTCGTGGAAAAGCCATTGGCGACAACGGTTGCGGATGCGCGCGCGGTGGTCGATTGCGCCAGGGCCAACGGGCGCAAGCTGGTCGTTGGCTACATCTTGCGCCACCATCCGTCATGGATTCGGCTCATCGCCGAAGCACGGGACCTTGGCGGGCCTTACGTGTTCCGCATGAACCTCAACCAGCAATCAAGCGGCGAAACGTGGGAAACCCACAAGAACCTTATGAAATCGACCTCGCCCATTGTCGATTGCGGCGTCCACTACATTGATGTCATGTGCCAGATCACCGACGCCAAACCCGTCGAGGTACGGGGCATGGGCCTGCGGCTTTCGCAGGATATCGACGATGAGATGTATAATTACGGTCATCTGCAGGTGCTTTTCGACGACGGATCGGTTGGCTGGTATGAGGCCGGCTGGGGGCCGATGATGTCGGAAACGGCCTTCTTTGTGAAAGACGTGATCTCGCCCGGAGGCTGCGTGTCGATCGTCATGGACGAAGGCGCCAAATCGGATGATGTCGACACCCACACGCAAACACAGCGTATCCGTGTCCACAGCTCCAGGACCGGGAACGATGGCAAGTTCACGGATGCGGACAAACTTGTCTCCATGGAAGGCGAACCCGGACACCAGGAGCTTTGCGACCTGGAACAGGCATTTTTTCTTAAAGCGATACGAGAAGATATCGACCTGTCCCGCCACATGGAGGATGCAGTGAAATCCCTGCATGTCTGCCTCGCGGCGGATGAAAGCGTGCGCACCGGCAAAGCGGTCAAACTCGGCCAAGCCGGACCGGCAACCAACTGAGGAATGAAATATTGGGCTCGCTTGTTCTGGAAGACATCCGCAAATCCTTCGGTCCGGTGGAGGTCCTCAAAGGCATCGACCTGCAGGTTGAGGATGGTGAGTTCGTCATCTTCGTCGGCCCGTCGGGCTGCGGAAAATCCACACTTCTGCGTGTGATCGCCGGACTGGAAGATGCAAGCAGCGGATCGGTGACAATCGCTGACGCTGCCGTTGACCATCTACCGCCATCCAAACGCGGTATTGCGATGGTGTTCCAGACCTATGCGCTCTACCCTCACCTGACCGTGCGCAACAATATGGCGCTTGGCATTAAACAGGCCGGACAGCCTGCAAACGAGGTTGCCAGCCGGGTTGCGGCAGCCTCCAAGATGCTCTCGCTCGATGATTATCTCGACCGTTATCCGGCCGAACTGTCGGGCGGACAGCGTCAGCGCGTGGCGATCGGTCGGGCCGTGGTGCGCGATCCACAACTCTTCCTGTTTGACGAGCCGCTGTCGAACCTCGACGCCGCCCTTCGGGTCAACACGCGCCTTGAAATCGCCCGGCTCCACAGGGAACTCGGCGCCACAATGATCTACGTCACCCACGATCAGGTCGAGGCCATGACGCTTGCCGACAAGATCGTCGTCTTGAATGGCGGGGTCGTGGAGCAGATCGGTTCTCCGATGGAGCTTTACAACAATCCGGCGAATACATTTGTTGCCGGCTTTATCGGCTCACCGCAGATGAACTTCATTGAGGCGGGCCGCCTGGATGAGGCCAATGCTGCATCGATCGGTGTCCGTCCTGAACACATCTCGGTGGACCCGCAAGGCGGCGACTGGGCCGGCAGCGTCCTGCATGCGGAGCACCTTGGCGCCGATACGATCCTCTATATGGACACCGAAGCCGCCGGACTTCTGACAGTCCGGCTCTTCGGTCAGCATGAATTCGATGCGGGCGACAGGCTCTATGCCACACCGGACCGTTCGCGCATGTTCCGCTTCGATGAAAACGGGCTCACGATCACCGCACAATAGACGAGTGGCTGGCCGACTTCACCGGCCATCACCCATATCAGACGGTCCCGCCGAGGGAGCCCTCAAGCTGCGCCAGTTCCTTGCCGCCGGCCATCATGTCCTGAAGCTCCTCCGGCTGGATCTCGCCGCGCTTGGCTGTGCCGAGTGTCTGGCCGCGATTGAGCACGGTGAAACGGTCCCCGACGGCCATGGCGTGACGCACATTGTGCGAGATGAACACGACGCCGATCCCCTTCTTGCGCACCTTGTCGATCGTCGCCAGGACGTTGGAGGTCTGACGCACACCAAGCGCCGATGTCGGCTCATCGAGGATGAGGATCTTGGCACCGAAATAGACCGACCGCGCAATCGCAACGGTCTGGCGCTCACCGCCTGACAACGTGCCGACAGCCTGGCTTGGTTCGCGCAGATGAATGCCCATGCGCGCCATCTCTTCCATCGTGACCTTGTTGGCCATATCGAAATCGATGAATTTGAGAGGACCGAAGCTTTTGCGCGGCTCCCTGCCCATCCAGAAGTTCCGCGTCACCGACATGAGCGGGATCATCGCAAGATCCTGATAGACCGTCGCGATACCGGCTTCGATGGCATCGCGGGCCGTGTTGAAATGGACCTGCTTGCCCTCCATGAAGATCTCGCCGCGCGTGGGTTGATGAACACCTGCCATTGTCTTGATGAATGTCGACTTGCCGGCACCATTGTCGCCAAGCAGACAATGGCACTCTCCCGGATTGACCGAGATGGACACGCCGTTCAGCGCAATCACCGAGCCGAAGTGCTTTTCGATGTTCTTCAGTTCAATCAGTGGCGTGCTCATCTTAGCGCTCCCCCGTGATGCTGCGACGGATATAGGTGTTGAGGATCACCGCGAGCAGCAGGATCACACCGAGGAACACGCGGAAGAGCGAACTTTCCACGCCGGCAAAGAACAGGCCTTGTTGGACCACGCCGAAGATCAGGGCACCGAGCGCTGCTCCGACCACCGATCCGTAACCGCCGGTCAAAAGCGCGCCCCCGATCACCACCGAGATGATTGCCTCGAACTCCTTCAGGACACCACGGTCGGCGGCGGCGGAACCAAACTCGATCACCTGACAGGTCGCAAAGACGGTCGCGCAGAACGCAGTGAACATGAACATCATGATCTTTACGCGATTGACCGGCACACCGGTATAGCGGGCAGCCTGTGCGTCACCGCCCGCGGCGAAAATCCAGTTGCCGAAGCGTGTACGCGTCAAAAGCACATGGCCGAAAATGATCAGCACGATCGCCCAGACAATCAGCATCGGTATGCCGTCGACAACCGGCTCGCCCGCGCGGTTGCCCGCCACGAACTTGCCGATCAGTCCAAGATCTGCGAGCCACACGAACAGCCCCTTGAAGATCTTGCCGCCGAAAATCGCGGCGAGCCAATCACCCTCCGCCGCATCGCGAACACCGCCGATAATGGTCTTGTTCGTCGTGAAAATCGCCAGGAAGATCGTCAGGCCGCGCAGGATGTAAAGGAAGGCCAAAGTGACGATGAATGATGGAAGGCCGGTACGGATGACAAGAAAGCCATTCAGCCAGCCAATGCTCATGGCAATCATGAAAGCCACAATGATCGCAACCCACATGGGAAAGCCGTAGGTCACCGACATCAGCGCTATGACGATGCCGGAAAAGCCGATCATGGAGCCGACGGACAGGTCGAACTCACCGGCAATCATCAACAGGCAAGCGCCCACGGCAATGATCGCGAACTGCGCCGACACAACGGTCCAGTTGACAATGCCTTCGGGCGAGAACATGCCGGAATCTCCGGCAATCATAAGGAAAAATACAAATACGAGGATTACACCGCAGATCGATCCCAACTCGGGTCTGATCAAAGCCTTTCGCAATGGCGAGATTTCACGGATACGTTCGTCGCGGTCCTCTTCTTGCGGCGCCGCATCCTTGGCTTCGGCTTCTGACATATCAGCCTCCCATCCTCGCCCGGACGTCCAGGCGGGTCCCAACTACTGGATTTGCGTTACAAATCGGCTCTCACGGAACCGAACAAAGCCGGGCCGGCCGCCACGCGAACGTTTTCGAAGGCCCGAAAAAGAACGGCCGCGCTTTGAGCGCGGCCGCTGGTCCCCTAGCGATATTCGCCAGCGAACTCTTCAACCTTGGCCAGCGCGTCCTTGGTGACGAAACCCGGGCCGGAGTTGATATTGTTGCCGGGCAGGACGCCGAACCGATTGTAGTTGGCGAGCACAACAACCGGCAGATAGGCCTGCAGGAAGGGCTGTTGGTCGATGCCCCACTGGATCGTGCCGTCCTTGATGCCTTTGACGATTTCGGTGCCGAGGTCGAACGTGCCGAAATAGATGTTTCCGGCCATGCCGTTTTCCTTCAGCGCCTCGATGGTCGGATCAGCCGATGTCGGGCCGAGGGTCAAAACGGCTTCCGTATCAGGATTGGCCGAAAGAAACGCCTTTACCCGGTTTTTGATTTCGGCCGGGTCCTGACCGGAGTCGATCATGGAATCGCCAAGCTCAACACCGAGACCGTCGGCAAATCCACGACAGCGTTCACCAACCACCGGGTTGGAGACAACGTGGTTCACGCACAGGAATGAGCCGATGCCATCGCGCTTGGCGCGCTGACCGGCTGCAAGGCCCGCATCATATTCCGGCTGACCGATATACATCAGCGCACCGACGTCAGCCGCCTGCTCTGGAGTGCCGGAATTGATAATGATCACCGGGATACCCTTGGCCACGGCATTGCTGATCGGTCCGCTCAATACATCAGGGTCCGCAAGCGTTGTGATGATGCCGTGCGGGTTTGACGCTGCGGTCTGCTCGATAATACGGGCCATATCGGCGATGTCGCCAGTTGCCGGATTGCGGTACTCAACTTCCGCACCAACATGCTCGCCGGCCATGGCAAGGCCGTTCTTGATGGTGTTCCACCAGGAATCGGAATCCGGGGCATGACTGATGAGCACAATGCGCTCACCTTCGGCGCTGGCCGTCGTAGCCATCGCGAAGATCGAACCTGCAGCAAATACGCCTGCAACAAGACCGCGTAACAGTTTCTTCATTAGATATTCCTCCACCAAGGTGTCCGGCAGCACCGATCGATTTCCGGAACGTTCCTGTTTAAAAGGAACGCCAAATTTCCAACAGATCCGGCCATCGCACGTACGGAACGGATAACCGAAAATTCCTCCAACTAGAATATTCATTCCACCAATCGCAAATGAGGTCAAGCTGCGGGTCAGACCGCTTTCCTGTCACGTTCAGATCCCGCTCCTCATGCCTTCATGGTGATTGTCGCAAACCTCCCCTTTGTTCCGTCACCCGGCGGGCGCATGTTGGTGACAAGACCATCTCAAGACGGCTCGCCTGCCTGAACAAGCCAGCCTTCTGAGCCGATCGTGGCGCACCCTATGCCAAGTAAAACCGCTTTGCAACCGGTTGCAAAATGACAAAGAAAGGCAGAAACGCGGGCAAGAGACGATTTTCTCGTCAATGCTGCCCCAGTGGCCGGCGCTTCGGAAAAGAGCTGCCATAATTGAAAATCCCACACTTTCAGAAACTGCGGAAAACCCTGAACATATCCGCAATTGCTTGAAAAACCATCGGATTAGTTGTCATTGGGTGTGCCTCAGTTCGACGTGCGCAGGCTCCACAACGCATACGGGCATTGCGACAAAATACCGATTCATTTCCTTGTATTTCTTTACGAAACGAGCATTTCCATTATGGAATATTTATTTCATTTGTGGCACATGAGGAGCAAATCATTCCAGGGGAACCATATTGACCACAGGGCAAACCATATTAGCACCACGGGATTTTGAAGCCCTGCGCAGCCTGATCATCGAGCGCAGGAACTCCCTGCCCCGCAGGCTTGCACAGGTTGCCAAATACGCTCTCGACAATCCCGATGAAGTGGCTTTCGGAACCGCGGCAAGTATAGCCGCCTCGGCTGAAGTCCAGCCGTCGACACTGGTGCGCTTTGCCCATCAAATGGGCTATGAGGGCTTTTCCGACCTTCAGAAGGTTTTCCAGGCCAAGCTGCGCGACCGCAGGCCAAGTTATGAAGACCGACTCAAGACAATTGCCGCGTCAGGCGATACACCGCCCGATGACTCCGATCTGCTTCAGGGCTTTCTTACGGCGGCCAGGCGTTCGCTCGACGATTTTTCGGCGAGCGTTGATCCGAAGACGTTGAACCAGGCGGTCAGTATCCTTGCCGGTGCAGACACGATCTATCTGCTTGCACGACGTCGCTCCTATCCGCTGATAGCTCACATGGCTTACGCCTTCGGCAAGCTCAAGATCCGCAATAGCCTGATTGCCTCCACCAACGGCATTGATCCGGAAATCGCATCCATGGCGCGCCCGCAGGACGCGGCGCTGGCGATCAGCTTTTCGCCCTACGCCGCCGACTGCATCACTCAGGCGCATCTCATGTCAGAGGCTGGCGTGCCTGTCGTGGCGATTACCGATTCAGCCTTCTCCCCGTTGGCGGCCTGCGCCACGCAATGGCTGGAGATCGCCGAAGCGGACTATGGCGGCTTCCGTTCGCTATCGGCCAGCATGGCCCTTTGCACGGCACTGCCGGTTGCCGTTGCAGAAGCGCGTCAGCACGGGGCGTAGAGCTTGCTACTGAATTCAATGACTATCGTTTCACGCTCCAAATCCACGGCTTGCGCCGTCGCGATTTTCCATTGGAGAGACCGGACATGAACGCTACGGCATCGCACGACGCCTCACAAACCCTGGACGTCATTACGATTGGCCGGTCCTCGGTGGATCTTTACGGCCAACAAATCGGCTCACGGCTCGAAGACGTCAGCTCCTTTGCCAAGTCGGTCGGCGGATGCCCGTCCAATATCGCGATAGGCTCGTCACGTCTCGGATTGAAATCCGCCGTCATCACCCGGGTCGGTAACGAACAGATGGGCGGCTTCATACGGGAACAGATGCAACGGGAAGGTGTTGACTGCCGCGGTATCGTGACGGATCCGGACAGACTGACGGCGCTGGTGCTCCTGTCGGTCCAAAACGACACCACCTTCCCGCTCATCTTCTATCGCGAAGACTGTGCCGACATGGCTTTGTGCGCGGACGATATCGATCCGGACTTCATTGCCCTTTCCCGTTCGGTGCTTGTTTCGGGAACGCATTTTTCGAAACCCGGTCCCGCCGCCGCCCAGGAAAAGGCGATGCGCCTTGCACGGCAGAACGGTGCGAAGGTAGTTCTGGACATCGACTACAGGCCGAACCTTTGGGGTCTGGCCGGGCATGCATCGGGTGAAGAGCGCTATATCGCTTCCGGTGCGGTGTCGGAAAAAATGAAGGCCGTGCTGGCGGCTTGCGATCTCATTGTCGGCACGGAGGAGGAAGTGCTGATCGCATCCGGAGAGAATGAACTTCCGGCGGCTCTCAAGACGATTCGCGGCTTGAGCGATGCAACCATCGTTCTCAAACGCGGTCCGATGGGCTGTATCGTCTACGATGGTGCGATACCAAACGACCTCGAAGACGGTATCGTCGGCAAAGGCTTTCCGATCGAGGTCTATAATGTCCTCGGTGCCGGTGATGCCTTCATGTCCGGTTTCCTGCGTGGCTGGCTGCGCGGAGAGGATCACAAAACCAGTGCGACATGGGCCAATGCCTGTGGCGCATTCGCCGTATCGCGGCTCTTGTGCTCTCCGGAAATTCCCACCTGGGAAGAACTCAGCAGTTTTTTAAGGGATGGCTCGCCCCACCGCGCCTTGCGCAAGGACGAGAGCATCAATCACATTCATTGGGCAACAACACGCAACAAGGACATTCCGCTGCTCATGGCGCTGGCGATCGATCATCGGGTTCAGCTGACCGATATGGCCGACTCCGCCGGCGCCGACTACGCCCGGATTGCTCAATTCAAACGCCTGGCCGTCGCATCTGCTGCGCAGGTGGCCGACGGACGGCCGGGTTTCGGTATGCTTCTCGATGAACGGTTTGGCCGCGAGGCTTTCTTCGACGCGGCAAGACACAATTTCTCATGGCTTGGCCGCCCGGTGGAGGATCCAGGCTCCAGGCCGCTGCGTTTCGAATTCAGCCAGGACATCGGTTCGCAACTTGTTGAGTGGCCGAACGACCACTGCATCAAAGCGCTGTGTTTCTATCACCCGGACGATGACGAGGCGCTCAAAGCCGAACAGCAGGAAAAGCTTCTGAGCTTGTTTGAGGCAGCGCGGAAGGTCGGCCGTGAGCTGCTTGTCGAGATCATCGCAAGCAAACACGGAAATCTGAAGGACGACACCATCGCCCGCGCCTTGGCAGAACTCTATGCCCTTGGCATCAAGCCCGACTGGTGGAAACTTGAGCCGCAGACATCGCCTGCCGTCTGGTCGAAAACCGAAGAGGTCATAAAGCGCAACGATCCTTGGTGCCGGGGCATTATCGTTCTGGGGCTCGATGCAACGGTTGCCGAACTGGAAGATGCGTTCCGGGCTTGCGCTCAAACCGAAACTGTCCGTGGCTTCGCCGTCGGACGGACAATTTTTGCCGATGCGGCCAAAGCCTGGCTCGCGGGCGAGATCAATGATGAACAGGCAATTGCGGACATGACGGAGCGGTTTGAAAAGCTCTGCGCGCTTTGGCTCCGTTGCCGCAGTTCACACTGAGAGGAGATTTTGACGTGTCGAAACTTCTGGTGAAGCCCAAGGACGGGCACGGCCTCGTCACCCACATCACTCCCCAGGCCGCCGATTGGGAATACGTCGGTTTCGATCTGCACAAACTGCGGCCGGCTGACACGGTTGGCGCGCAAACGGGCGATCGTGAAATCTGCCTTGTATTCGTGAGTGGTCAGGGATCGGTTTCCATAGGCGGTAACGATCTCGGCCTTCTGGGCGAGCGTCTGTCGCCATTCGATGGTGTACCTGCCGCTGTCTATATCCCTGGCGGATCAAACTGGCAGGTGACGGCCAGGAGCGATGTCGAGCTCGCCGTTTGCTCGGCACCCGATACCGTTCACAACCTGCCACCACGGATTATTGCACCGGACAATCTCAGCAAGGAAACGCGCGGGTCAGGCACCAATACACGCTACGTTACCAATATCCTGCCGGAAGATCAGCCGGCCCAGTCATTGCTGGTGGTCGAGGTCATCACGCCGGGCGGACACACCTCTTCCTATCCGCCCCACAAGCACGATCAGGACAATCTTCCGCATGAATCACGGCTTGAGGAAACCTATTATCACCGTTTGAACCCGCCTCAGGGCTTTGGCTTCCAGCGTGTCTACACAGATGACCGGTCATTGGACGAAGCGATGGCCGTGGAAGACGGCGACGTCACGCTTGTGCCGAGGGGATATCACCCCTGCGCGGCCTGTCATGGCTATGATCTTTATTATCTGAACGTCATGGCCGGCCCCAGGCGGACCTGGAAATTCCACAATGCCGCCGAACACGAATGGCTGCTTGATACTTAACGCGCGTTCCTAGTCATCTGGAAGCACGGCCGTCGCCTCGATCTCGACCTTGGCCGCGTCATCCATCAGCGCGACCACCTGAACGACGGCCATGGCCGGAAAATGCCGGCCGATCACGCGGCGATAAGCAGCACCGAGTTCGCGCTGGCATGCGAGATATTCGGCTTTGTTCGTGATGTACCATGTCATGCGCACGATGTGTTCCGGACCGGCTCCGGCTTCCGCCAGGACGGCGACGATATTGCGGAAAACCTGCTCGCACTGACCGACAAAGTCATCGGTTTCAAAAACCTGGTCTGCATTCCAGCCGACGAGGCCGCCAGTGACGACAACGCGGCCGCTGGCCTCAATACCGTTGGCATAACCTTTTGCCGGTGCCCAACCTTCGGGATTTAGAGTTCTCATAATGCTCTTGCCTTCACTTGATACGTTCTTCCGGCCATCAGACCCCAAGAAAACGGTCCTGAATATCTTTGTTGAGATCGGATGGCGGACCATCCCATACACTGGTTCCACGCTCGAGAATCGAACAACGGTCCGCCACCTTCATGAGTTCCTTCAGCGTTTTGTCGACAATCAGGATCGACTGGCCCGCCATTTTCAATTGCGAAACCGCGGACCAGATTTCCCGCCGGATAACAGGCGCAAGGCCTTCAGTCGCCTCATCGAGGATAAGCAGTTTCGGGTTGGTCATGAGCGCCCGCCCAATGGCCAGCATCTGTTGTTCGCCACCCGACAGCGTGCTTGACGATTGCCGCTGGCGCTCCTTGAGGCGCGGAAACATCGCGTTGACCCGTTCCAGGGTCCATTCGCCCGGGCGCGCCGCCACCACCAGGTTTTCGTGCACCGTCAGATTGGGGAAACACCGCCGCCCCTCCGGCACCAGCCCTACGCCAAGCCGGGCAACCCGATGCGAGCGCAATGGGCCCAGGTCACGGCCGCGGAAACGAACGGAGCCGTGCCTGTAGGGCAGAATTTTGCAGGCCGAGCGTATGGTAGTCGTTTTGCCCATTCCGTTGCGGCCCATGAGGGCAACGACCTCTCCCTCGTCGACACTCAGATTGACGCTGAACAGCGCCTGGGAGCGTCCATAAAATGCCTGCAGGCCTTCGATCTCAAGCAGCATTATTCTTCCTCCCCGAGATAGGCTTCCCGCACATCCGGGTTGGAACGGATTTCTTCCACGCTGCCGCTGGCGATCACGCGGCCATAGACCAATACGGAAATACGGTCGGCAAGCGAGAAGACGGCTTCCATGTCGTGTTCGACCAGAAGAATCGGCACCTCGTGCCGAAGCGCATCGAGAAACTGCGTCAGGCTGCGTGAACCTTCCGGCCCCATGCCGGCCATGGGCTCATCCAGCAGGAGAAGCTGCGGTTTCAGCGCCAGCGCCATGGCCATTTCAAGCTGACGGCGCTCGCCATGAGAAAGCTCGGCAGCCGGAATATTTGCCCGTTCGGAAAGGTCGACGGCTTCCAGCTTCTCCATCGCGGCATCGATCAGTGCACGGTCACGCATGACCGGCCTGAAGAAGCGGAAGCTCGAGCCTTGCGTGCTTTGAACGCTCAACATGACATTGCGCAATGCCGAGAATTCCGGTGCAACGGACGAGACCTGGAATGTACGTCCAAGACCGCGGCGCACACGTTGAGCAACGGTCAGGGCGCCGATATCCTCACCGAGAAAACGAATATTGCCCCCATCCGGCGAGAGCGAACCGGCGACCTGGTGGATGAGCGTCGATTTGCCGGCGCCATTGGGTCCGATCAGGGCGTGGATTTCGCCTTCATGCACATCAAGCGAGACATTGTCCGTTGCCTTGAGCGCACCGAAACTCTTGCGCAGCGAGTTGAGTGACAGGACGGCTTCAGCCATGATCGCGTCTCCCCGCCAGGACTCCGATCACGCCGCCGCGTACAAACAACACAACGCAAAGCAGGATCAGTCCGAGGAAAAACTGCCAGTGCTCGGTGATACCGCCAAGGTAGAACTCCAGGACGATGAAAAGAGCTGCGCCAGCAAGCGGACCGAAAAGCCGGCCAACGCCTCCAAGAATCACAAAGATCATGATTTCGCCGGACAGGTGCCATGACAGCATCGACGGTCCGACAAAGCGGTTCAGGTCCGCAAACAGCGCACCGGCAAGCCCCGTCATGCAGGCGGAAATCACATAGGCCACAAGGCGGACATTGAAAGGCGCAATACCGGTTGCAGCCAGCCTGACTTCATTTTGACGCGCGACTTGCAGTGCAGCGCCGAAACGCGAGTCGCGCAGCCGGGCAGATAGGAACAGGCCAAGCATCAGCGCCGCATAACAGATAAGGAAGAACTCGATCGGATTGAGTGTGTTGAGCCCCGGAAAGCCGTTGCGCACGTAGAATGACAGCCCGTCCTCGCCGCCATAGGAGGGCCAGGAAATGGCGAAGTAGTAGATCATCTGGGCAAATGCCAGGGTGATCATGATGAAATAGACACCCGATGTGCGCAGCGCGATCATACCGATCGCCACCGCAACCAGCGCGCAAACAAGGATTGCGACAATCCAGATGACAATCATGTCGTTGGTGCCGGCGATGGTAAAGGGAACGGTGAGAAACGGCTCCTGGTTGAATGCATGGATGGCTAGAATGCCAGCCGCATAACCGCCAAGCCCGAAAAAGGCAGCATGGCCAAACGACACCATTCCGCCAAACCCCAGCGCCAGATTGAGACCGACACCGGCGAGAGCCAATATGGCAACACGCGTTGCCAGCGTGACGTAAAAGGTCTCATCGGCCCACAGTGCCAGGAATGGAACGGCCAGAAGGCCAAGTCCCAAAATCCAGTTGATGGCTGTTTCACGCTTCATCGTAACCTCACGCTCCAGCCGAAAACAGGCCCTGCGGTTTAACCGCAAGGATGATCGCCATGAGGATGTAGATGGCCATCGAAGCGAGCGCCGAGCCGACCGATGTCGCCTGCGAGGCCTCCATGAAGAGCGCAAAGAACTGCGGCAGGAGAATGCGGCCCAGCGTGTCGACAACCCCGACAAGGATGGCGCCGATCAGCGCGCCTTTGACCGAGCCGATCCCACCGATGACAATCACCACGAAGGCAAGGATCAGAACCGGCTCCCCCATGCCGACCTGTACCGACTGGATTGCTCCGACAAGCGCGCCCGCAAGCCCGGCAAGCGCCGCGCCAAGTGCAAACACAACGGTGTAGAGCGTGCGGATGTCGACACCCAGCGCACCGATCATTTCCCTGTCGGACTCCCCTGCCCTGATGCGCATGCCAAGCCGCGTACGCGAGATCAGCAGGTAAAGCCCAAAGGCAATCAAAAGACCTATGGCTATGATTGTCAGACGGTAGAGCGGGTACTCCGCCCCGCCCGGCAAGGTCACTGCACCCTGAAGCACAGGAGGAATATCCAGAAAGAGCGGGAACGAGCCGAAGACCCAGCGTGTACCTTCCGAGAAGATCAAGATAAGGGCAAAGGTCGCCAGCACCTGATCAAGATGATCGCGGTCATAGAGCCGCCGGATCACTGCAATCTCGACCACCGCGCCGGCGGCGGCGGCCCCGGCAAGGCTTGCGACCAGCCCCAGCCAGAAGGAGCCGGTTGCCAGCGCCACGGTCGCGCACAGGAATGCGCCGATCATGTAGAGCGAGCCATGAGCCAGATTGATCAGCCCCATGACACCGAAAACCAGCGTCAATCCGGCTGCCATCAAAAAGAGCATGACGCCGAACTGGATGCCGTTCAGCAATTGCTCCGTAAGAAGGACAAGTGTCATCGCTCGCGCAGCCTTTTAAGAAGCTCGTGATCAGTAAATGCGGACGAAAGTGACCCCTCCGCCCGCATCGTCATCTTAAAGCTTGCAGTCCCCGACATAGGCGCTGGAGCGGTCTTCCAGGCCAACGCCGACGATCTTGTTGGTCAGCACGTCCCCTTCCTTGATGACCTCACGGACATAGATGTCCTGGATCGGGTGCTGGTTGCTGTCGAACTTGAAGTCGCCCCTGACACTGTCGAAATCCGCTTCCTTCAAGGCGGCCCGGAAGGCATCGGCGTCCTTCACATCGGCTTTTTGCATCGCGGACAGGATCAGATTGGCCGTATCGTAACCCTGGCTCGCATAAAGCGACGGCAGACGGCCATATTCAGCTTGAAAAGCCTCGACAAAGGCCTTGTTCGCCGGATTGTCGATATCCTTCGACCATTGCGACGAGTTCTTGACGCCAAGCGCCGCATCACCGACTGCTTTCAGGATGCCCTGATCAAAGGAGAAGGCCGGTCCCATTACCGGAACGTCCACGCCGGACTGGGCATATTGCTTCATGAAAGCGATACCCATGCCGCCCGGCAGAAAGAAGAAGACGCTGTCGGCGTCCGAGGCACGGATTTGCGCGATCTCGGCGGCGTAGTCGGTCTGGCCGAGCTTGGTGTAGAGTTCACCTGCGACATCGCCTTCGTAAAAGCGCTTGAAGCCGGTCAGCGCGTCCTTGCCGGCCGGATAGTTGGGCGCAAGGATAAACGTGTTCTTGAAGCCGGCGCTGCTTGCATGACCGCCCATGGCCTCATGGAGATTGTCGTTTTGCCAGGCAACATTGAAGTAGTTCTCATGGCAGCCCTTGCCAGCCAGCATGGACGGGCCGGCATTGGGCGACAGGTAAAAGACGCCCTGCGCCACGGATGACGGCACCACGGCCATGGCAAGGTTGGACCAGATAATCCCGGTCAGTACGTCGACCTTTTCCTTCTGGATCATCTTGTCGGCGATCTGAACGGCGAGATCCGGCTTTCGTGCGTCGTCCTCCACGATCACTTCAAGATCCTTGTTGCCGGCCATTTTGGCCGCGAGCAGGAAACCGTCGCGCACATCGACACCGAGGCCGGAGCCACCGCCCGAAAGCGTGGTGATCATGCCCACCTTGACGGGCTCGGCATAAGCCGCGCCAACCGTCATCGACAGCCCGGTCAGACCGGCCAATAGCAGTTTCTTCATGTCATTCCTCCCTAGTTTTTCAATCTTGTTCTTTTAGTCTAAAGCGCTGAACCTTGCCAGTCTGTGTTTTTGGCAAGCTTTTGATAAACTTGACTGATCTAGGATATTTATAGGGAGCGATCGTCGCCTTCACATGGTCCTGCAGACGTTTGGCGGTTGCCTCATCGGCGGCCACGCCCTCGCGCAACACGATATGCGCTTCGACAATTTGCCCGCGCTCCTCATCAGCCGCGCCTATTACACCGCATTCGACAACGTCTTCATGGGCCAGTAGCGCAGCCTCGACCTCCGGGCCGGCAATATTATAGCCCGATGAAATGATCATGTCGTCGGCGCGGGCAACAAAATGGAAGACGCCGTCTTCATCCTGCATGAAGGCATCGCCTGTCAGGTTCCAGCCGTCGCGGACATAGTCCTGCTGACGGGTATCGTTGAGATAGCGGCAGCCTGTCGGCCCGCGCACGGCAAGCCTTCCGGGCTCCCCACGCGGTTTTTCGGTCATGTCGTCACCGACTATCTTGGCCTCATAACCCGTTACAGGCTTTCCGGTCGCGCCGGCCTGCGAACTCCCGATGCGGTTCGAAATGAAGATATGCAGAAGTTCCGTGGCCCCGATGCCATCGAGGATCGGTTTACCGGTCTTTTCACGCCACAGGTCATAGACCGGTGGCGGCAGCGTTTCGCCCGCCGACACGGCGATCCGAAGGGACGACAGATCGGCCCCCTCTTCCATCGCCGCAAGCATGGCACGATAGGCAGTTGGTGCAGTAAAACAGATCGTCGCCTTATAGGCCTGGATGATCTCGACCATGTTCGGCGGCGTCGCGCTTTCCAGCAGCGTCGCCGCCGCACCAAAACGCAGCGGGAAAATCGCCAGGCCGCCAAGACCGAAGGTGAAGGCAAGCGGCGGGGAGCCGACAAAAACGTCATCGGGCGTCACGCCGAGAACTTCGCGCGCATAGCCGTCAGCGATGATGAGCAGATCGCGATGGAAATGCATTGTGGCCTTCGGTTCGCCCGTGGTTCCGGAGGTAAACCCCAGTAGCGCCACATCGTCACGGCCGGTATCGACCGCGTCGAATTTGACCGGCTTGTTCAAGGCCACCCGGTCGAGTTCGGCATCATGGTTGGCCGTGCCGTCAAAGCCGATCACCTGCTCGAGGTGCTTGTTGTCCTTTGCACACTGCACCAACTCATCCATGAGCCGGGTGTCGCAAAGTGCCAGCGATATCTCGGCCTTGTCGACGATCTGGCCGAGTTCGGCCGCGCGCAGCATGGGCATGGTGTTGACCACCACCGCCCCGGCCTTGGTGGCGGCAAGCCAGCAGGCAACCATGGCCGGATTGTTGGCTGAACGGATGAGGACGCGATTGCCCGGTTTTACGCCATAATCCTCGACCAGCGCGTGGGCGATGCGATTGGTCCAGTCGGCCAGTTCCTTATAGGTCCGCCGGCGCCCATTGCCGATCAGAGCGGTGTGATCGGCAAAGCCTTTGTCGACCATCACATCGGTCAGCTCAACCCCGGCGTTGAGGCGATCAGGATAATCGAAGCCCGACAGATCAAGCTGCGGCCAGGTCTCAGCCGCCGGCAGATTGTCGCGGGTAAACGTATCGATATGGGCCGTCGGACCCAGATTCGTCTGTGTCATGATTTTGCTCCCGCACCGGCCAGAGCCTGCCGCGCAATCACGATTTTCTGTACATCCGAGGCGCCTTCATAGATGCGAAGCGCCCGAATATCCCGGTAAAGGCTCTCGACAATATGACCGCTGCGCACCCCGTCACCGCCGTGGATCTGTACGGCCTTGTCGATGACCTCCTGCGCCTTGTCGGTCGCGTAGAGCTTCGCCATGGCCGCTTCGCGGGTCACCCGCGCTGCGCCCATGTCCTTGGTCCACGCAGCGCGGTAAATCAGCAGCGCGGCGGCATCGACGTCGAGCGCCATGTCGGCAATGTGTCCCTGCACCATCTGCAGATCAAAGAGCGGCGCGCCGAACAGTTCGCGTTGCGACGCCCGGCTGACGGTCTCGTCAAGCGCGCGGCGGGCAAAGCCCAGCGCCGCCGCGCCGACCGTGGAGCGAAAAACATCAAGCACCGACATGGCAATGCGGAAACCGCCGCCGGCCTCGCCGATCAGGGCGCTGCCGGGAATTCGGCAGTTTTCGAAAGAAAGCCGTGCAAGCGGGTGAGGCGCGATCACATTGATCCGTTCGGCAATACTCAGACCCGGCGTATCCGCCGGGACGACGAAAGCACTGATGCCCTTGGCTCCCGGCGCCTCACCGGTGCGTGCGAAGACCGTGTAAATATCGGCAATACCGCCATTTGAAATCCAGGTCTTTTCCCCATTGAGGACAAAACCGTCACCATCGCGATGGGCCGACATTTCCATATTTGCGACATCGGATCCCGAGCGTGGTTCTGAAAGGGCAAACGCCGAGAGCGCCTTGCCTGTCCGTGTTCTGAAAAGCCATTCCCGTTGGTCAGGCGAACCAAAGAAGGATAACGCGCCCGTTCCAAGCCCCTGCATGGCAAAGACAAAATCGGCAAGCCCGTCGTGGCGGGCCAATATCTCGCGAGAGAGGCAGAGCGTGCGCACATCAAGCGCCGATGACTCATCTGCGGGATCGACTGCCGTTGGTGAAAGCCAGCCGGCCTCGCCCAGCCTGTCGGCAATCATCCGGCAGCTGGCATCGATCTCATTGTGGTCGATACCAGTAAGATTTTCACTCACCCAGGCATCGAACCGCTCGTAATAATCGCGGTGCCAATCTTCAAAAAAGGGCCAGTTGAGAAAGCTGCGATCCGCCATGGTCAGTCGCCCTCAAATATCGGCTTCTGCTTGGCGACAAAGGCATCGTAGGCACGCCGGAAGTCCTTTGTCTGCATACAGATTGCCTGCGCCTGCGCCTCAGCTTCGATGGCCTCATCAATGGACATTGCCCATTCCTGCTTCAGCATGGTCTTGGTCATCATGTGGCCGAAGTTGGGACCGGTGGCGAGACGCTGAGCGTAGGCCACGGCCTCTTTCTCCAGCGCATCGGCCTCGATCAGCCTGTTGAAAAAGCCCCATCGCTCACCTTCTTCGGCGCTCATGGTACGTCCGGTAAATAACAGCTCGTTTGCCCGGCCCTGACCGATAATACGCGGAAGGATCGCGCAGGCTCCCATATCGCAGGCGGCTAGCCCCACCCGCGTGAACAGGAAGGCTGTCTTTGCCTCGGACGTTGCAAAGCGGATGTCGGAGGCCATGGCGACAATTGCCCCGGCCCCGACGCACACACCGTCGACTGCTGCAATGATCGGCTTTCCGCATCCGATCATCGCCTTCACCAGATCGCCGGTCATACGGGTGAACTCCAGCAGCCCCTTCATGTCACGGTCGAGCAGCGGGCCGATAATATCATGGACGTCACCGCCGGAACAGAAATTGCCGCCATTGGAAGCAAACACGACGGCGTCCACATCGTCGGCATAGACCATTTCCCGGAACGTATCGCGCAGCTCCGCATAACTCTCGAAGGTCAGCGGGTTCTTGCGTTCAGGCCGGTCCAGCGTGATAACCGCCACGCTGCCATCCATACGCCAATTGAAATGTTGTGGCTTCAAATCTGCCAACGCACTCATCGTACCCGAACTCCCCTGATCTGCATGTTGTCGAGAAGCTCGACAAGAATGTCTGCGTCCTCATCGCTCAGCATGTTCAGCATCGATGCGATCCAGCCTTCATGCACCTGCGCCATGTGCGCGAACTCATTGCGGCCCGTTTCAGTCAATCGGACGATCATGGCCCTGCGATCGCCGCTGACCGGCACGCGCACGACAAAACCGTCGGTGACCAACCGCTCGACGATACCGGTGACGTTACCATTGGACACCATCAGCGCGGCGGACAAGGCGGTCATCTTCATGCCGCCCGGCTCGCGATAGAGCGCGGCCATGACGTCGAAGCGCGGAAGCGTGGTTGCGAACTCCACACGCAGGCGCTCGCGGATCTCCGCCTCCATCTGCCGGGAGATTTTAAGCATCCGCAGCCAGATCCGCAGTTTCTGCTTGTCGCGATCCGAACCGGTCAGTTCCGCGGCCGTCGTCATACTTCACCCCCTGAAACGGATATGGCCTGGCCGGTGATGGCGCCGGAATCAGGGCCGCACAGCCAAAGAACCGTGCGGGCAACTTCCTCGGGCTGAATGAACCGGCCCATCGGATTGGTTCTCAGCAACGCTTTTTCCGCGTCGGCGCGTTCCATTCCGGTTTTGTCCATTACGTTCTCCAGTGCCCGTGTGAGCATGGGTGTCTCGGTATATCCGGGACAAATGGCATTGACCGTTATGCCGCTTGTCGCAATCTCCATCGCCAGGGAACGGGTCAATCCGATCACACCATGTTTGGCGGCACAATAATGAGCCACATAGGGATAACCCCGCAGCCCCGCGACGGATGCTATCGAGATCATTCGACCCCAGTCTTTTCCCTCCATGGCGGCAAGCCCGCCATGCAGCGTCAGGAATGCGCCGGTCAGATTGACATCGATGGTCCGACGCCATTCCTCGACTTCAAGTTTTGCAAAGGGTGACGCCTCGGCGGCCCCGGCATTGGCAATGACAATATTCACACCGCCATGCTCTTCGCGCAGTGCAGAGAACAGCGATGCAACGCTATCGGGATCAGTCACATCGCAGGTTCTGGCTGAAATCCTGTCGGCCGATCCGGCGACCGCATCAAGCGCCTCACGCCGCCGGCCGCTGACGGTCACGGTCGCTCCCTTCTCGGCAAGAGCAAGAGCGATAGCCGCGCCAACACCCGAGCCGCCGCCGGTGACCACCGCATGCTTTCCGGATAATTTCGCCATCGCCTATACCCTGACGGTCTGGGTTTCGCCGCGTTCGGTCAAACGGACAAACTGGTCCCGACCGGCCAGGTAAGGCAGCGGCCAAGGCGTCTGGGCGTCCCCCATATAGGCGGCTGTGTGCAGCGTCCAATAGGGGTTAGAAAGATGCGGACGCGCCAGACAGACGAGATCTGCCCGCCCCGCCATCAGGATCGAATTGACATGATCGGCTTCATAGATGTTGCCGACGGCCATGGTCGCCATGTCGGCCTCGTTGCGTATCCGGTCGGAAAAAGGCGTCTGGAACATGCGGCCATAAACCGGCTGCGCCTGGATGGACGTCTGTCCCGCCGATACGTCGCAGATATCAACACCGGCCTCTTTCAGCATGGCGGCAATCGCCACCGCCTCGCCCGGCGTTACACCCTGTTCGCCGACCCAGTCATTGGCGGAAATCCTGACGGAAATCGGCTTTTCGTCCGGCCATGCGGCGCGCACGGCGCGGTAGACTTCAAGCGGATAGCGCATGCGGTTTTCAAGCGATCCGCCGTATTCATCGTCGCGCCGGTTCGTCAGCGGCGTAATGAAGGACGACAGGAGATAGCCGTGGGCCGCATGGATCTCCAGCATGTCGAATCCACAGGCATCGGCCATTCCGGCAGCCGCAACAAACTGGCTGGTCACCCGGTCCATATCTTCACGGTCCATGGGCTTCGGTTTCTGGTTGTCAGGCGACCAGGCAACATCGGACGCAGAGATAATGGGCCAGTTGCCGTCCTTGAGCGGGGCATCCATCTGTTCCCAACCAAGCTGCGTGGACCCCTTGGCTCCCGAATGGCCGAGCTGCATGCAGATCTTTGCAGGTGTCTGCGAATGGACAAATTCAACGATACGACGCCACGCCGCCTCATGCTCGGGCGCATAGGTTCCCGGACATCCGGGCGTGATGCGCCCTTCCGGGCTGACACAGGTCATTTCGGTATAGATCAGCGATGCACCACCCTTCGCACGCTCGCCGTAGTGAACGAGATGCCAATCGGTCGGGCAGCCATCGACGGCCTTGTATTGGGCCATGGGCGAGACAACCACGCGGTTGTGCAAATCCATGTCGCGCAGCCTGTAAGGCGCGAACATGGGTGCGCGGTGCCCGTTGGCTCCGGCCCTGGCCTGGAACCATCCTTCCGCGCGCTCCATCCAGTCCTTGTCGCGAATGCGCAGATTCTCATGGCTGATGCGTTGCGAGCGCGTCAGCAGGGAATAGTTGAACTGAACCGGGTCGAGATGCAGATAACGCTCCACATTCTCAAACCATTCGGTCGAGTTGCGCGCCGCGGACTGAAGGCGCAGGACCTCGACACGCCGCTCATCCTCATAACGCTCAAAGGCAGCGCTCATGGACGGTTCGCTGTGCAGATAATCCGCCAGCGCGACGGCGCTCTCCATCGCAAGTTTTGATCCCGAACCGATCGAGAAATGCGCTGTTGCCGCGGCATCACCGAGAAGCACGATGTTTTCGTGCGACCAACGTTCACAAAGCACCCTTGGGAAATTGAGCCATGCGGATCCGCGAATATGATTGGCGTTCGACATCAGGGGATGGCCGCCCAGATGTTTGGCGAAAATCCGCTCGCAGGTCGCGATGGATTCTTCCTGGCTCATCTCGCCGAAGCCGAACTTCTCCCATGTCTCCTCACGACATTCGACGATGAAGGTCGCCGTGTCGGCATCGAACTGGTAGGCATGAGCCCAGATCCAGCCATGCTCGGTTTCCTCAAAGATGAATGTGAACGCATCGTCGAATTTCTGATGGGTGCCGAGCCAGACGAACTTGCATTTGCGGACATCGATTTCCGGACGGAACGTGCCGGAAAATTCTTCACGTGTTCTTGAGTTCAGGCCGTCGGAGGCGACAACGAGATCATAGTCTTTCGCATAGGCGGCGGCACTGTCGATTTCCGTTTCGAAACGCAGATCGACGCCAAGCTCTCTTGCCCTTTGCTGCAGGATCAAAAGAAGCTGGCGGCGGCCGATGCCGCAAAAACCGTGTCCCGTGGATAGCTGTGTTGTGCCGCGATAGTGGACGGCGATATCGTCCCAGTAGGCAAAATGATTGCGGATCTGCTTTGCGCTTTCGGGATCGTTGCCCTCGAAATTGTCGAGCGTCTCATCCGAGAAGACCACGCCCCAACCGAATGTATCGTCGGGTTTGTTGCGCTCGAACACCACCACCTCATGGGCGGGATCGCGCAGTTTCATACTGATTGCGAAATATAGGCCGGCCGGCCCTCCTCCAAGGCATGCAATACGCATCGGCACATTCCTGTCATTACATCGTTGGGCACCGCAGCGGCGGGCACAGGAAACTTTCTACGCCCAAATGGTGCCACTCCTCCAAATTTATTTCAAGCTTAAAATTTTTAGGCTCAACATATTTTTGGTTCGGTGACGAACGATACCGGATTGCTGGAAACTGCGCGGTGTTACCTACGGGGTGCGCAAAAGCCGCTTTGGGGAAATTTCATCGATATCAAAACCGAAATCAGTCAATTGCGGCCCGGAAGTTGTCGATTTTATCATTCCGGCGGCCAGTTGCGACAGACCGGGCGCTGATTGAATACCGTAACCGCCGTGACCGGCGAGCCAGAACAGGCCGTCCACCGTTTCATCATAGCCGCAGACCGGCACACCGTCGGCAACAAAGCTGCGCAGCCCCGCCCAGCAATGCTCCACCCGGTGCACGTCAAGTGCAAATGCCTTCTGTATCCGGTCGATACAGATCGCTACGTCAATTTCCTCGGGCTGTGCGTCACAAGGGGCCGAAGGTGTCTCGTCAGCCGGAGAGATCAGAAGACGGCCGGCATCCGGTTTCAGGTAGAATTGCTCGTCGACATCGACGACGGCCGCCCAATTGGCGGGGTCAAGCCCGCTGGGCGCGGCGACGGTAAGCGCCGTGCGCCTTTTGGGCACCAGGCCAACCGGCTCTGCGCCGAATATGGAAGCCAGTTCATCCGCCCACGCGCCGGCCGCGTTGACAACGATCGGTGCGCAAACAGTGCTGCGACGGGTCGTCAGTTCCCAGACCCCGTCCTCACGCCGAGCCGCATTGACGGCGGCATCGACAAGCAGCTCTCCGCCCCGGCTGCGCAGACCGCGTAAATAGCCATGATGCAGGGCGTGCACGTCGATATCGCTTGCCAGTTCTTCGTAGAGTGCGGCCTGCGCATAGTTCGGCCGCAACAAAGGCACCAACTCCGTCACCGCAGCAGCATCGGACACCGCTGTCACCGGCGCACCGCGAAGACGGTCGGTCAATCGCTCAAAGCTTTCATTCTGATCGGCGCGGGCGACATACAGGACACCCCGCTGCGACAAAAGCGGCTGATCTCCGAACGTCTCCGGAGGGTTCTCAAAGAAAGGCCGTGACCGACGGGTCAGGGCCCGGATCGGCCCCGGGCCATAAACCTCCGAGAAGACGGCGGCCGAGCGCCCGGTCGCGTGATAGCCTGGATGGCTCTCCATCTCCAGGATGGCCACGTGGGCATCGCCCGCCAACTCATAGGCGAGCGAAGCCCCGGCCATTCCGGCGCCGATAACGGCGATGTCGAAATGACGACGGGATGTCTGTGTCAATACCGGCTCCGCTTTCGAAAACCCGCAGGATGGAGCCCGCGGGAATTGTATCCGAGTCAAACAACCGGCAGTTTATTCACTCTTATGAAAATGCAAAGAGTACAATTTCACCGAACGTCGTTTATTGCCTGATCTGCTCATTTGTCGGATCATAAAGCGGCTTCAGGCTGGCTGTTGCGGCAACACGCCGCCCGGCGACTTCGATCTCGAACTGCGAGGCCAGCATGTCCTTGGCGCTTTCACCCTCTCGCACGGGGACATAGCCAAGACCGACCGCGCCGCCAAGATGGTGACCGTAATTTCCGGATGTCAGATAACCGACCACTTCACCGTCGCGCACGATGGGTTCGGTGTGAAACAAAAGTGGCTCCGGATCGTTGAGCAGGAACTGAACCAGCCGGTTCTTCAATCCCTCTTCCTTGCGCGCAACCACGGCATCCCGGCCAATGAACGGGCCGAACTTGCCATCTTCCTTGGCCGTCTTGACCGCGAAACCGAGACCAGCTTCCAACACATGGTCTTCATCCGTGACATCGTGACCGAAATGCCGGTAACCTTTTTCCATGCGGCAACTGTCGAGCACATGCATGCCGGCAAGGCGCAGGCCCTCTCCCTCGCCCGCTTCCATGACCGTGTCGAAGACATGCCGGGCCATATCGGCCGAGACGTAGATTTCCCAGCCAAGTTCACCGACATAGGTGATGCGGTGCGCCCGCACCGTTACCATGCCTAGCTCTATGGTCTGAAACGTTCCGAACGGGAATGCCTCCTTCGACAGATCAGCCGGCGTCACTTTCTGCAGGATTTTACGGGCATTCGGGCCCATGACGCCAAGGACTGCTTCGGCGGCGGTCATGTCGACCGCGATGCATCTTGCTTCCTCGGGGATATGCCGTTTGAGCCAGGTGAAGTCACGCGTGCCGACGGCGGCGCCGGTGATGACCATAAACCTGTCGGCTGCAAGGCGTGAGACCGTGAGGTCCGCCTCGATGCCGCCGCGCTCGTTAAGCCATTGGGTATAGACAATGCGTCCGGGTTCAACGTTGATGTCGTTGCCGCAGATGCGCTGCAGAACATCCATCGCATCCGGCCCCTCGACGAGGAACTTGCCGAATGCCGACAGGTCAAAGGCTCCCGCCTTTTCGCGCACGGCGCGGTGTTCTTCGGCGGCGTAACCGAACCAGTTCTGCCGGCCCCAGCTATATTCATATTCGGGTTTGACACCCTTTTTGAGATCGTCCGCAGGCACGAACCAGTGCGGCCGCTCCCAGCCGGCAGTTTCGCCGAAGCAGGCGCCGCGTTCAGCCATCTTGTCGTGGAATGGCGTGTGACGAATGTCGCGGGCGGTCTCGTACTGCCGGTAGGGAAAGTGATCGGCATAGAGCAGACCGAGCGTTTCGGTCACGCGGTTCTTCAGATAGGTCCGGTTGCCCTGGTAGGGCGACATGCGGCGGATATCGACATCCCAGAGATCGAAAGGCGGCGCGCTGTCGACGATCCATTCGGCAAGCGCCTTTCCGGCACCGCCGGCAGACTGGATGCCGACGGAGTTGAAACCGGCGGCGACAAAGAAGTTTTCCACTTCCGGCGACGGTCCGAGGATATAGCGATCGTCCGGCGTAAAGCTCTCCGGACCATTGAAGAAGGTGTGAATGCCGGCGGTTTCAAGAAGTGGCAGACGCTCGACGGCCTGTTCAAGGACCGGCTGGAAGTGATCGAAATCCTCCGGCAGTTCATCGAAGCAGAAATCGTCCGGAATGCCGTCCATGCCCCAGGGTTTGGATACCGGCTCGAAAGCACCGAGCAGGATCTTGCCCGCATCCTCCTTGTAATAGGCGCATTCATCGGGGACACGCAGCACCGGCAGGTTGCCCGGCAGGTCCTGAACCGCTTCGGTCAGAATATAGAAATGCTCGCAGGCATGCAGCGGAACGTTGACGCCGGCCATGCGGCCCACCTCATGCGCCCACATACCGGCGCAATTGACCACGATATCAGCGCTGATCTCGCCCTTGTCTGTCAGCGCACCGGTTGCACGGCCGTCCCTGATGTGGATCGCCTCAACCTTTGTATTTTCAAAGACCTTGACGCCCTTTTGGCGAGCACCGCGCGCCAACGCCATTGCAATGTTCGCCGGATCGCCCTGCCCGTCCAGCGGAATGTGCAGGCCACCGACCACGCCATCCGTATTCAGATAGGGATACATATCGCCGCAGTCTTTCGTGGTGAGCACATTGACGTCCACGCCATGGGTCTTGGCCATGGACGCGTTGCGCAGGAATTCCTCCATGCGGTGCTCGCTCGTTGCGACAGCCAGCGATCCGTTGCGCTTGAAGCCGGTCGCAATGCCGGTCTCTTCCTCCAGCTTGCCGTAGAGTTCCTGGCTGTATTTGGCGAGGCGCGTCATGTTGATGGTCGCCCGCAATTGCGCAATCAGCCCCGCCGCATGCCAGGTGGTGCCGCAGGTCAGCTGCTTGCGCTCCACCAGAACCACATCGGTCCATCCGAGATGGGCCAAATGATAGGCAACGGAGCATCCGACCACGCCGCCGCCAATGATGAGTACCTGAGTATTCTTGGGAAAGTCTGCCATCGTTGTCTCCCGGCAAAAAATGGCCAAGATGCCTTCGTGAAATTTTCGGCATTATTTTCACGAAACAGAGAAAACGTCCAGACGGTCAGAAGAAATTTTTTCGCCTAGTCCGCACCGGAGAAAGTGCCGGGATTTTCACGCGAAATCATCGCCGCGAAAACGGTTGCGGATCAACCCATATCGGAGCACAGCTTGGCCAGCGCCACAGACGCAAGCCGCGCCTCCGCCGGGTCGGCACGGCTTGTTAAAACGATGGGGATGCGCCCGCCAAGCACGACGCCGGCTGCACAGGCGGAGCTGAAATAGACCATCATCTTAAACAGCGCGTTTCCCGTCTCGATATTGGGCACGAGAAGAATATCGGCGTGACCGGCGACAGGATTTTCAATTCCCTTGAGTTCTGCCGCGGCCGGCGAAACGGCATTGTCAAATGCCAGGGGCCCGCAGACATCGGCATCTTTGACTTCTGTCGCCGCCCAATCGGACAATTCCGCTGCCTCCATGCTTGACGGCATTTGCGGCAATGGCGTTTCGGTGGCTGAAAGAATCGCGACCCTGGGACGTTCGATCCCGACGGCACGGGCGAGACCGACCGCATTGACGATCGCCGCCTTTTTGGTCGTTGCGTCCGGCGCGATGTTCACCGCGGCGTCCGTGATGATCAGCGGCCGGTCATCTCCTGGAACCGTCATGTGGAAACAATGGGTCATCCGGCGCCCGGATTGGCGAATGCCGATCTCGCCCTTAAGCAAGGCCGACATATAGGCATCGGTGTGTACATGGCCTTTGACCACCATGCCGATATCGGATTGTGAGGCACGTAGTGCCGCCTTGCGCGCAACATCTTCATCGCCCGAGGCCTCAATCAGTTCGACATCATCCAGGCTGAAGCCGATCTTGCCGGCAATCGCCTTGATCTGCGATGTCTCGCCAACCAGAACGGGAACAATGAGGCTTGACTCGACAGCGTCGCGAACACTTTCGATGACCACGTCCCGGTGTGCGCCGACGATAACGGCCTTGCTGGCGCTGCCGCCTTTGGCACGCTGCATGAGGCCTGCAGGAAGTTCAACCGGCTTGTCGCTGATCATTTGGCTTCAATCTCCTGAATGAGTATCTGACATCGTTCTGGCTCCACCTGCAATGCAACTGGCCCCTCTGGCCTCCCGGCCGCACTCCATAGCCCCGAGGGAGGGCTTTGGACATTCCGCAAGAGACAACAGCTTGACACCCGTTACCACAACAAGCGCGGTCACTGCCTATTGTGTGGAGGCAAACCGGCGGCCAAGGCGGGCCAGACATGTACCTGCCTTTCGCTCCCGTCCATAACCAGTCGAAAAAAAACTTCAGTCCAGACCTTGATCTGGTCCACTATTTTGGCCTCATATTAGGACCAGTCTGGTTCGACCAGCGAAACGTCACCGGATAGTCAGGGCAAGCTGAACCTCATGCGCAACTCGTTATTTCATATCGAACGGATGGAGATGACCACGCTTCAGACGCAGATTCGCGAGATGCTGGTATCTGCCATGCTCTCCGGACAACTGCCGATAGGCGCTCCAATCCCCTCTACCCGTGCGATGGCCAAGCGGCTCAAAGTGTCGCGCAACACCGTCATGCTTGCCTACCAGGCCCTGGCCTCCGACGGCTATCTGATCGCCAGGGAGCGCTCGGGCTTTTATGTCTCGCCCAATATCCATGATGGAACAGTTGCCGGCCTTCCCCAGCCGACACCATCTGTGGAGGATGAACCCGAGCCCGATTGGGACGGCCGGTTCAGGGTTCAGCCGAGCGGACAGGTCAATATCGAGAAACCGGTAAACTGGCACGACTACCCCTACCCCTTTATCTATGGTCAGGCAGACGCGGCGTTGTTTCCGATCGCGGCCTGGCGCGACTGCATGCGCCAGTCGATGGGCAGGAAATGGCTGGATGCCTGGACCAATGATCACTTTGCCGAGGATGACCGTATCCTCATCGAACAGATCCGCCAGCGCATACTGACCCGCAGGGGTATTCTGGCAAACCCCGACGAGATCCTCGTCACCCTCGGAGCGCAAAACGCGCTTTACATTCTGTCCAGCCTTCTGGTGAAGCGGAACACGACCGTTGCAATCGAGGATCCCGGCTATCCGGACATTCGCAACATCTTCCAGCTGCGCACCGAGCATATCCGACATGTCCCGGTTGATGGCGACGGCATCACGATCGGCGAGGAGCTGATGGGATCGGAACTGGTGTTCGTGACGCCAAGCCACCAGTACCCGACCAATGCCACTATGAGCCTGGAACGCCGCAAGGCCCTGCTTGATTGGGCGGCAACCAACAACAGCCTGATCATCGAAGATGATTACGAGTTCGAGACCAATTATGAGGGCGAGCCGACACCGGCGCTCAAATCCCTCGATCACGGACAGCGGGTGCTTTATGTGGGCAGCCTGTCGAAATCGCTTATGCCGGGGTTGCGCATGGGCTTCATGGTTGCTCCCGCCGCGCTGATCCGCGAGGCGCGGGCATTGCGGCGTCTCATGCTGCGCCATCCCCCGGGCAACAATCAGGGCGTTGTGGCGCTGTTTCTTGCCCTCGGCCACCACGACACGCTGATCGGACGGCTGCACCGCAGTTACCGCAGCCGGTGGATCGCCATGGGCAACGCATTGGAGAAACACTTTCCCGGCTGGGCCGAAACACCGGGTTTCGGCGGCACCTCCTATTGGGTCAAGGGTCCCAAATGGCTGGACAGTACGGTGCTTGCCGCGCGCGCGCTCGAAGAAGGCATCATCATTGAGCCGGGCGATATCTATTTCTCCGAACCGGACAAACACCGCAACTATTTCAGGCTGGGTTTTTCGTCGATTGCCGAGGAGCGTATCGAACCCGGCATTGAACGCCTGGCCGGAATTGTCCGCCGCATGGAATCGGATTGACCGGCGCTGGTTCAGACTATTGGACCAATCTGGTTCTACGAGATGGTGCCAGTCACCCCCTATCAAGCACGCAGCCCGCGCGCGTGCATTTGCACGCCCATACCAAGACCGTCAGTTAAAGAGGAAATTCCGCCATGAAGATGACGACTGAAGAAGCCTTTGTAAAGGTTCTGCAGATGCACGGTATCGAACACGCATTCGGGATTATCGGCTCTGCCATGATGCCGATCTCGGACCTGTTTCCTCAAGCGGGCATCACGTTCTGGGATTGTGCGCATGAGACCAATGCCGGCATTATCTGTGACGGTTACACCAGGGCGACCGGAAAGGTCGCGATGGCCATTGCCCAGAACGGCCCCGGCATCACCAATTTCGTCACGCCGATCAAGACCGCCTATTGGAACCACACGCCGATGCTGCTGGTCACGCCCCAGGCCGCCAACAAGACCATCGGCCAGGGCGGTTTTCAGGAAGTCGAGCAGATGGCGCTTTTCCGCGACATGGTCTGCTATCAGGAAGAAGTACGCGACCCGTCGCGCATGGCCGAAGTGCTCAACCGAGTAATCGAGAAAGCCATCCGCGGATCGGCACCGGCACAAATCAACATCCCGCGCGATTACTGGACGCAGGTGGTCGACATCGAACTGCCGCAGATCGTTCGTCTGGAACGCCCTGCCGGTGGTGCGGATGCGATCGACCGGGCCGCCGAGCTGCTCTCCAACGCCAAGTTCCCGGTCATCCTCTCCGGCGCCGGCGTTGTTATCGGCGGTGCGATCCCCGAGACGCAAGCCCTTGCCGAACGCCTCGATGCGCCCGTTGCAAGCGGCTATCAGCACAATGACAGCTTCCCTGGCAGCCACCCGCTCGCCTGCGGCCCGCTGGGCTATAACGGCTCAAAAGCCGCCATGGAGCTCATCTCCAAGGCCGACGTGGTGCTGGCGCTCGGCACACGCCTCAATCCGTTCTCGACACTGCCGGGCTACGGCATCGATTACTGGCCGAAGGACGCCGACATTATTCAGGTCGACATGAATTCCGACCGGATCGGCCTGACCAAGAAAGTCACCGTCGGCATTTGCGGCGACGCAAAGCAGGTCGCGACGCAGCTGCTTGAAAAACTCTCGCCATCGGCCGGCGACAACGGCCGCGCCGAGCGCAAGGCGCTGATCCACCAGACCAAGTCGGCATGGCTGCAAACGCTCAGCAGCATGGACCATGAGGATGACGATCCGGGCACAAGCTGGAACGAGGACGCCCGTGGCCGTCAGCCGGAGCGCATGTCGCCGCGCAAGGCATGGCGCGCCATCCAGGCCGGTCTGCCGAAGGAAGCCATTATTTCCTCCGACATCGGCAATAACTGCGCCATCGGCAATGCCTATCCGACCTTCGAAGAGGGCCGCAAATATCTGGCTCCCGGTCTGTTCGGTCCGTGCGGTTACGGCTTTCCGGCAATCCTCGGCGCGAAAATCGGCTGCCCCGACACACCGGTTGTCGGCTTTGCCGGCGACGGCGCCTTCGGCATCTCCATGAATGAAATGACCTCCTGCGGCCGCGAAGAGTGGCCGGCCATCACCATGGTCGTTTTCCGCAACTACCAGTGGGGCGCTGAAAAGCGCAACACGACGCTGTGGTTCGACAACAACTTCGTCGGCACCGAACTCGATCCGCAACTGAGCTATGCGAAAGTCGCGGAGGGCTGCGGGCTGAAGGGTGTCACCGTGACAAATCAGGAAGATCTGACAACGGCCCTGCAGCAATCGTGCGAAGACCAGAAGAAGGGTATCACCACATTCATCGAAGTGGTTCTCAACCAGGAACTGGGCGAGCCGTTCCGCCGCGACGCAATGAAGAAGCCTGTTGCAGTCGCCGGCATCAATCCGGAAGACATGCGTCCGCAGCCGGGCGCCTAAACGCCCGCACGAACGCGGCTTTGTGTGAAAATCTGATCGGCACGTTTCAGTCGTGCCGATCAATCCGCCCGGCAGAAGTCTTATTCGATCGGGTTCAGAACCTACCGTTCCAGTGCAGCAAGCCTGATATCGAACCGCTCTCGGATGGCTGCATCCGTTTCAGCCGACACATGGCCCGGCGCTGGCGATGACAGGATCCTGTTTTTTTCGACTATTGCGGTTTCGACAATATCAGGCCTGCCTTTTTCCACCCATTCCTTCGGACTGGTCCGGTCGCCAATCACCGGATAGATGTACTCGGTTTCCATCAGCGCCAGGGTCTGTTCATGGCCAAGGAAGTGACCTGGCCCGTTTGTGCAGACATCCGTTATCGTCGGCAAGGAAAGCGTTTCATCGTTGACCTCGATCCCCCGCACACAGCGCAGGCATTGGCCCAGCATGTCGTTGTCGATGATCAGGCTCTCAAAGGAAAAGCCAAGCAGCGAGGCGTGCATACCCGCCGATTCATAGACCATGTTCAGCCCCGATAGACCGGCAAGCACATTGGTTATGCCCTTTTCATATCCGGACTGGACGTCCGGCACCTTGGAATCGGCAATGCCGGCTGCCGCTCCGCCCGGCAGATCGTAAAAATGGGACATCTGTGCGCAGGCGGCCGAAAGCAGCGCCTGTTCACCCGAGCCGCCCGACATCGCCCCGGTCCTGAGATCGGAGACGAAAGGCCATGTTCCGAATATGGCCGGATGTCCCTCGCTTAAGGCGTTGACATAGACGAGGCCGGCCAGCACCTCGGCAACAGCCTGAACCACCGCGCCGGCTATCGCCGCAGGTGCGGTCGCTCCGGCCTGCCCTGCCGAAAGCAACAGGACCGGCATGCCGCCGCGCACGCACTCCTCCAGCACGGCGCAGGCATCTTCGGCAAAACGCAGCGGCGGAACGACAAAGCAATTGGTGTTGGAGACGAAGGGTCTTGCACGAAACGCCTCTTCTCCGCCGGCAACCAGATGAAGGATTTCCAGGCACTTGGGAACGCTTTCGGCGACCGTGAAACTCGTACCCACATGTTTGCTGGTACCGAGCACGCTGGCGTAGAGCGTGTTGATATCGAGATCGACCGGGTCTTCAATGTCGCGGGCCACCAAGGGCCGCTGGAAGAAATGGACATTGTCCAGCGTTTCAACGATGCGCGCTGCATCATAAAGATCGCTTAGGACCGATTCGCGATATTCGCGTTTTTCCACATCGACGATATGGACCGCCGCGCCCGCCGTACCGAAATGCACCCGGTGGCCGGCCAAGGTCATGTCATGGGAACGGTTCTGGCCATGCAGCGTCAGGTTTCGCCCGGCCTTGCGGATCGTGTCCATGACCAGATTTCGGGGAAACCGCAGGCGGCCGTCTTCACCATAGTCAGCACCGATGGCCGTACACACTTCAATGCAGCTTTCGATGGGTTGAGCCATCCCGACATCCTCAAGGATTGTCAGCGCCGCTTCGTGAATGCGCTCCATATCGTTTTGAGACAATGGCCGGTATGTGTCGGAAGACATTCCGGGCCTGACTGGCCGCATTGCCTTGTCGATCGGCGCCGCGCGCATGGCCCGGCGTGCCTCACGACCACCGGACCGGCGCCTTGACCTTTCCACGCCCGGCACCTCCACTTCATCCAACAACCTCGACATCGCTGATGATCCTCCACCCGACAGTGTATGAACCGACGCTATCACGCGGATTTACGTGGCGGATAGAACCAGATTTCACGAGTTCGGTTCGCGCAAAATGGAACCAGATTCATGAAATCAGGGCATCGTATTTCGCCATATGGTTGAGAATTGACCCCAATTTCGCCGATTTGGGCCGCTGGCACCAAGCAGGACTCGCGGCTGGCACTACCTTTGGTCACTGCAATCATTGCCTAATGATGATGGGAGTTCGGGAGTAACGTGGCGCTACGCCGCAGGTGGTAATTGATGCCAGTCTGCGAGCGGAGACAATCGCGACATGATTTGTGCCCAATTCTCCCGTTGAACAATAATGCCGGAAAATCCGGTACTGTGCAGTATCAAGTCCGAACAAGGGGAATAATTGATGTCCGTTAAATCGAAACTGACTGCTCTTGCCAGCGGTGTGCTTCTAACCGCCGTCGGTGGGATTTCAAGCGCATTGGCTCTCGACGAGATCACAGTCGCATATTTTCTCGAATGGCCTACAGCAAACCAGGTCGCCCAGCTTGAGGAAACCTACGACAAGGAACTTGGCGTCAAAGTCAACTGGCGTGCTTTTGGCAACGGCAATGAGATGACGCAGGCCATGGTCTCAGGCGACATCCAGATCGCTTACAGCCAGGGCTTCGTTCCGTTCGTTGTTGGTGTCAGCACCGGCGCACCGCTGAAGATGGTCGGCGTCGCTGTGACCTATGCTGAGAACGATCTGTGCGTCGTGCGCGATGATGCAGGAATCACCAAGGACAATGCCAAGGAGCTGGAAGGCAAGAAGGTTGCCACACCGATCGGCAACGTCACGCACTACAAACTCCTTCGCACGCTCGACCACCTCGGTGTCGATGTGAACAAGGTCAATCTCGTTCAGATGAATCCGCCAGACGGCGCAGTGGCACTGACGCGTGGCGACGTTGTGATGGCTTGCGGCTTCGGCGGCGCACTGTCACGTATGCGCGAAGTCGGCAGCCCGCTGATGACCGGCGCCGAGCAGGAAGCGATCGGTATCAACACCTTCGATATCATCTCGGTGACCGAGAGCTTCGCGAAGGAACATCCTGAACTCGTCGAAAAGTTCATGGCCGTGACCGAGGCTGCGAATGCCGCCTACAAGGCCGATCCGGATGCAGCCCTGCCAACCATCGCAAAAGCCGCTGGTATGGACGAGGACGCAACCAAGAGCACGCTGGCAAACTTCGGTTTCCCGAGCGCAGCTGACCAGAAAAGTGAAAACTGGCTCGGCGGCGGTGTCCAGCAGATGACCAAAGGCGTTGCCGATGTCATGGTTGAAGCCGGTGGGATGGACGCAGCTCTCGACAGCTACGATCAGTTCATCGATCCGAACTACCTGAACTAATGCCGTAAATCGAACGGGCGGCCTTTGAGCCGCCCGTTTCGTCTCATCCACATCAAACTTGGAGAGAGAAGATGACCGGCATTGTAATCGATAACATTTCCATGGTCTTCACGCTTCCCGGTGGCGGGCAGGTCCATGCTCTCAACAATGTCAACCTGGACATCAAGGAAGGAGAAATCGTCTCCGTTCTTGGGCCGTCCGGATGCGGCAAAACCACTCTTTTGAACATCGTTGCAGGCTTTCTGGCACCCACTGCCGGCGAAGTGCGTCTGAACAACCATTCGGTCACCGGCCCCGGCTCGGAACGCGGTATGGTGTTTCAGCAAGGCGCCCTGTTTGAATGGCTGACGGTAGAACAAAACGTAGCGTTCGGCCCGAACATGGCGGGCAAGCCCAAGGCCGAAACCGCCGAGAAGGTCGAGCACCTGCTTCAGACCGTTGGCCTGCAGGATTTCGGCGAAAAGCCGGTCTATCAGCTCTCCGGCGGCATGCAGCAGCGTGTTGCGCTGGCAAGATGTCTTGCCAACGATCCCGATGTCATCTTGATGGATGAACCGCTCGGCGCACTGGATGCACTGACCAGGGAAAAGATGCAGGGGCTTGTGCTCAAGCTCTGGAAGGAGACCGGCAAGACGATCATCCTGATCACCCACTCGGTCGAGGAAGCGCTATTCCTTGGAGAGAAGCTGATCGTGATGGCGCCGCGGCCCGGACGCATCGAAAAAATCTACGAACTTCCCTTCGCCGACCAAGGCATCACGCAAAGCCCGCGCGAGATTAAAGCCGGTGCTGATTTTGTCGAGAAGCGCGAGGAAATCCTCTCCATGATCTGGGAAATGGAAGAGGAAATCATGGGACAGACTGCATAGCGCAGACTGGAGACTGAAAATGGCAGAAAAAAAAGAACCATCAGAGGCGGCCATCTGGCTCGGACTGGCAGACAACACGTTCACGCGCCAGAAGACCGTCAAGTTCGGTGACGCCAGCGCGGTCAATTCGGGACGCTTCTACAGCATTCTGATCGTCTGCGGCCTCATCGCATTGTGGATACTTTCCTCCCGCCTTGGCCTGGTCAAGGAATTCTACTGGCCGACAATCGGCGGCACGATCAACCGTGTCATCCTTCTTGTGACCGAGGGCTTCCGTAATGTGTCCCTTTGGGAACATGTCGGCATCAGCGTCTACCGCGTCCTGTCGGGTGTTCTCTACGGCGCGCTCGTCGGGATCCCTCTTGGCTTTGCCATGGGGCTGTCCTCGACCGCCCGGGGTCTATTCGATCCGATCGTCGAGTTCATGCGCCCCATTCCGCCGCTGGCCCTGATCCCGCTGATCATCCTGTGGTTCGGCATTGATGAAACCGCCAAGATCTTCCTGCTTTTCCTGGCGTCACTGTTCATCATGACCATCGCGGCACGGGCCGGCGTCTCAAGCGTGCGCATTTCAAAGGTGCATGCGGCCTATTCGCTGGGCGCATCGAAGCTGCAGATCCTGCGTCATGTCATCCTGCCAAATGCACTGCCGGAAATCTTCACCGGCCTGCGCACCTCCATGGGCGTTTGCTGGGGAACGGTTGTTGCTGCCGAGCTGGTTGCCGCCGACAAGGGCGTCGGATCCATGATCATGATCGCCAAGAACTTCCTGCAGACCGATACGGTGGTCATCGGGATCATCATCATCGGCATCATCGGCTACGTGATCGAGATCATCATGCGCTATCTTGAGCGGCTGCTGATCCCCTGGAAAGGCAAGGGCTAGCAGGAAGCCTGAGATCCACTCGCAAAAAAGCCGCGGTCCAAGCCGCGGCTTTTTTATTGCGTTGAGGTCCGGGCTTTAAGCCCTCAGGCGATCGTTGTTCGGATCGTAGATCACCTCCGGAACAACCGTCGCCTTGCGCATATCGCCAAAGACATCGACCAGCAGTTCCGATCCTTCCTCGGTATGTTCGGATGCGACATAACCGAAGGCGATCGACTTTCCTGTCCTGTGGCCGAAGCCGCCCGATGTGATGAGACCAACCTTTTTGTCGCCGACGAAGATCGGGCTGCCATAGGCAGCTTCCGTACGGTCAGCCGTGTCCAGCTCCATGACAACAAAACGTTCCGCAACGCCTTCCTCGCTCTGTTTGAGCAGCGCCTCGCGGCCGATGAAATCCGGCTTGTTCAGGCGCACGAAGCGGTCGACACCCGATGTCAACGGCGTGTATTCGGACGACAGGTCCTGTTTCCAGGCCCGGTAACCTTTTTCAAGGCGCATGGAATCCATCGCATACATGCCAAACTGGCCAGCCCCGTGCGGCTCGCCTGCGGCCAGCAGCTGGGCGTAAACCGCCGGCATTGTCTCGAAAGGCATGTGCAGTTCGTAACCGAGTTCACCGACGAAGTTCACACGCAGAACCATGCCCCGGGCCGTTCCGATGGTGATGGGCATGGCGCAGAGCCATTTCAGCCCGTCATTGGAGACATCCTCATCCGCGATTTCAGCCAGGATCTCCCGCGATTTCGGACCGGCAAGCACGATCGTGCCGTATCTGGTCGTGATGTCCTCCAGCCGCACGGAGCCGTCATCCGGCATGTGCTGCCTCAGCCAGTCGCGGTCGTGCCAGTATCCGGCTGCAGGGCCAATCAGCCAGAAACGATTGTCATCAAGCCGGGTAACGGTGAGTTCGGTGACAACCCGGCCGCTCGGCGCGCACAGATAGGCGAGCGATACACGCCCCTGACGCGGCAGAGCGCCGCTGATCATTCCGTCCAGCCAATCCGAAGCGCCCTCGCCCGAAAGCTCGAAGCGTGTGAAGCCGGTCAGATCGAGTATGCCGGCCCGCTCGACAACGGTTTTGACTTCCTCTGCGACCGCGTCGTCGAAATGCGGTTTGCCGAAGGTCAGGTCCGGCTCTGGCCGGTCGCCTTCCCTGGCAAACCAAATGGGGCGTTCCCAGCCGCCAAAATCGCCGAACTGGGCGCCGCGCTCTGCAAGCGTATCGTAAAGCGGTGACGTCTTTGCCGGACGCCCCGCCGGCCAAGGCCGGTGCGGCAGATGCATCGCATATTCATTCTGATAGACCTCGATCGCCTTCACGGTCGCATATTTGCGGGTGGCATAGTCGGTAAACCGGCGCGGATCGACCATCCACAGGTCGAGTTCCGTCTCGCCTTCCGTGATGTGTTCGGCAATGACCTTGCCGGCGCCACCGGCCTGGCAGATGCCGAATGTGAAGACGCAGGCCTCGTAGAAATTCGTCAGGCCCGGTGCCGGCCCGATCAGCGGCAATCCGTCCGGTGCATAAGGGATCGGTCCGTTGATCACCTTCTGGACACCGCCTTCCATCAGCATCGGCACCCGCTCGCAGGCGGCGTTGATGTACCATTCCAGCCGCTCCAGATCGTCCGGATAAAGCTGGAAGGCGAAATCTTCAGGTGTGCCTTCCGTCAGCCAATGGGGCGTCGCCTGCCATTCGTAGGGGCCGAGGATAAAGCCCTTGCCTTCCTGGCGCAGATAGTAGCTGTCATCCGGGTCGCGCAGCATCGGGATTTTTTTGTCCATGGCTTCCAGTTGGCCAACGGCTTCGGTGACCAGATACTGGTGCGACATGGTCACCATGGGGACATTGCGGCCCACCATCCGGCCAATCTCGTCGGCGTAATAGCCGGCGGCGTTGATGACGATCTCGGCGTTGATCGAGCCCTTGTCTGTCTCGACATCCCATGTGCTGTCCGGCCGCTGGCTGATGCCGGTCACCTTGGTGAAGCGGACGATTTTCGCTCCCAGATCGCGCGCGCCCTTGGCAAAGGCCTGGGTGAGCTGCGCCGGGTCAATATCGCCGTCTTCCGGATCCCACAATCCGCCCTGAAGGTCGTGGATCTCCATCCAGGGGAAGAACCGGTCCTTCATTTCCTCGGGCGACATGGTCTCCATCGTCATGCCGGCTGCGTTCGCCATGGCCGCCACGTGTTCGAACTCCTGGACACGCTCCTTGCTGTGGGCAAGCCGCACAGCCCCCGTCATATGACGGTTGATCGGGTAATCCACCTCTTCGCCAAGACGGTTGTAGAGGCGGTTGCCGTAATTCTGCAGCTTCATCAGGTTGAGATTGCCTGAAAAATTCGGCGTGTTGCCGGCGGCGTGCCATGTGGAACCGGATGTCAGTTCGTTCTTTTCGATAAGCACCGCGTCCGTTATTCCGGCAATCGCCAGATGATAAAGGCAGCTTGCGCCGACGGCGCCGCCGCCGATGATGACAATACGAGCATGGGAAGCGAGTTCAGCCATGGTAACCTCCCTGGTTATGGTTCAATAGATCGGCGGAGAAACAACCCAGATGGCCACAGCCGGTTTGGTTGAGTTGTTTTCCCAGTAGAATTCTTCTTCCTGGAAGCGAAAGCAATCGCCCGCATGGACGGTAAAACTCCGCTTCCCGATATGCACATCCAATTGACCGGAGACCATATAGGCGGTCTCCTCCGTCATGCGCAGATGCGGCTTGGATGATCTGGCGCCTGGCGCAAAAACGCTGCGCATGACCTCGTAGGATCCGGACAGATCGGGCGACAGGAGTTCTTCCGAAAGCCCTTCGCCATCTTCACCGCTCATGCGCCTGAGACCGGCGCGGGTGATCAGCCCCCGCTCCTCCTCCGGGACATCGGAGAGGACCAGAAACCAGCTTACCGGAACGTCAAAGAGTTTCGCGACCTGCCGCAGCTCCTCCGTCGACAGCACCGAAATGCCGCGCTCGACCTGACTGAGATATCCGACGGAGCGGCCAAGCCTTTCGGACATCTCCGCCAGCGTCATGCCCTTGGACTGACGCACGGCCCTCAGGTCACGCCCGATATCGGCCGAAAGATTACCGGATTTTTCCTGTTCCGCCTGGTCGGTGGCACCAGATGTCATTGGCTTTCCCAAATCACGTGGAGCGCGCACGGCAACCAGCCCGAACGCATTCCTGAACTTCGTTCAAGCCAAATGAAAAATCAACAGTTTTTTTCACGGGTATGGCCGATTGCCGCAACACTGTCGGGTCAGTCAAGAAAAGGCGCCGGTATGAGCGCGAGCCTTCCAGCGTGCCGATCCCAAGGGGTAGATACGCTACAAACCACGGGTCAAGCATCATTCGCGCTATCGATCTGATAAGTGAATTCTTGCCCATGCGGCAGTTGGACCGTGACCGGGCCGGATGAGTTCATCGAAGCCCATATCTATGTCGATGAGGATGGAATGACCCGCGACAAGGCAACAGGCAAATATGCCGGAACCGGGCAAAACGGCACCCATTTCACCTACGTTGTTTATTGATTTGTATGAGTGCCGGCGCGACCCATAATCTTGATCTGCAAAAGCGGTTTACCCAACGGTTTAACCCGCCTGCCCCGCCAGTTCACGCCTCGCCATCATGTGCGCTCTCGGCATGTTGACCGCATCCACGCAAATCAGGCGGTCATCCTTGTAGTAGCGGACAGCGAAGGAGTTTTGCGCCTCGTCGCCCTCGGTCTCCGTGCGGTCATAGCCTTGTGACAACCCGGCGATCTGCAGCTTGATTTCATACTGGTCCGACCAGAACCACGGGACGGGATCGTAAGGCTCCTTTGTTCCGAGCATTGCGTTTGCGGCGTGTTTGCCCTGGTCGATCGCGTTCTGGACGCTCTCCAGCCTTATATGCCGGTCATAGCGGGCGGAATAGAAACTGGCGCAATCGCCCGCGGCGTAGATGTGCGGATCGGACGTCAGGCAGTCGGTGTCGGTCTCGATGCCGTTGTTGATCTTCACGCCCGCATCGGCCGCCAGATCGCAGACCGGTTCGGCGCCGACCGCCATCAACACCATATCGGTTTCAATGACCTGACCATCGCCAAGCCTCACCCGCTCGACGGACCCGTCGCCTTCAAGGGCCTCAAGGCGCGCATTGACGAGAATATTCACGCCATGGCCCGTGTGCAGATTGTGGAAATAGGCTGACATCTGCGGGCTGACGACACGCTGCAGAACCCGCTCCATGCCCTCGACAACGGTTACCTCACTGCTGAAGGAGCGCAGCGCGGACGCCACTTCCAGGCCAATATAGCCGCCGCCGATGATTGTGACGCGGCTGGTGGGCACGAGGGCCAAAGCCGCTGTGATCGCCTCGACATCGGCGATCGTGCGCATGTAAAAAACATTATCCAGTTCGAGACCAGGGACCGGTATCCTTCGTGATCTCGTACCGGTGGCAAGCAACAGCCTTGAATAAGCGATCGGTTCCGCGTCCGCGGGCGAAATTGTTCTTGCCGCCGGATCGATGGATTGAATCGGACAGGACAGACGCGCATCGATATCGAACTTTTCGAAAAAATCCGACCCTTTCAGCATCAGCCCTTTGAGCGGCAATTCCCCCTTGAGGAACGCCTTGGACAGGGGTGGCCGCTGATAAGGCGCATGCGGCTCGTCGCCAATGAGCATGAGGCCGTCCTCATATCCCTTTTGGCGCAGAGTTTCAGCAGCCTTCAGTCCGCACTGCCCGGCTCCGATGATGATGATGGGATCAGTAGTCATTCAGCAGGTCTTTCGAGATTGATCAGAAGGCTGTAAAAGTCATCGTCGTCAGTGACCGCGCGATGCCCGGGATATTCAGAACATTGTCGTGAATGTATTTTCCAATGTCCTCGTCCTTCGGGACATAGATCTTCATCATCAGGTCGAACTCTCCGGAGGTTGAATAGAGTTCGGATACGATCTCGCGATCATAGATCTTGTCGGCAACGGCATAGGCCTTTCCCGGTTGGCATTGAAGTTGAACGAACACACATGTCATGGCATTCCCCGTCACGGTTCCGGCACCCCTGCAGGCGCGGATTGAAGGCTGTTGTCCGCCGGCGGGGATTTTGCCCGCCAGGCTGGTTTTGCTAAAGTCTATTGCACTCTTCATGGCCGCAGGCAACTGCGCATAAGCAAGCATGCACGCCAAGGGCGTGCATCTATGTCGCTGCCTCCCACACTTGCACAAAACAAGGCTTTCAGGTCACAGTGAATGGCTGCAAGAGAAGAAAGAAAAGGGCAGTACTCCATGCTGATGCATCAGATTACCGATTGGGACGATGCCTATGCCAACGCCGCGCACATTCCGGGCGGTGCCGATTTTCCGGAAAAATGGACGAAACTGGCCGAAGCGTTCCGGTCACGGTTTCGCGGCTCGGATCAGGCGCAATTCGATGTCGAATACGCAAATGGCGATCGAAACCGGTACGATGTGTATCATCCGGCAGCAGCATCCAAAGGGCTGGTGATCTTCATTCACGGGGGTTTCTGGCGCGCCTTTGACAAATCCTCCTGGTCGCATCTTGCTGCCGGCGCCCTGGAACACGGCTACAGTGTTGCCATGCCATCCTACACGCTTTGCCCCGATATTCGCATCTCGGGCATTACCGAGGAGATAGCGGCGGCGGTGACGGAAATTTCAAGAATCGTTCCCGGCCCGATCCACCTGACGGGCCATTCCGCTGGCGGCCACCTGGCTACGCGTATGGTCTGCCGCAATACGCCGCTCGCCGCGGATGTCCTGGAGCGCATCAGGCGGGTGGTGTCGATCAGCGGCGTGCATGATCTCAGACCCCTGATGCGGACCGAGATGAACAAGACGCTCAATATCGACCGTATGGAAGCGCTCACCGAAAGCCCGGCGCTGTTGGAGCCGGTTGGTGACACAAGGCTGATTTGCTGGGTGGGCGGCGGCGAGCGGGCCGAGTTCCTGCGTCAAAATGCCTTGCTCGCTAGTGTCTGGAAGGGGCTTGGCGCGGCCACCGTCGCGATCGATGAGCCGGACCGGCATCACTTCAATGTCATTGACGGCCTTCAGGAGGCCGACCATCCTTTGACGTGTGCACTTTGCGCGTGACGTCCTCATCGGGAAGCGGCCCGTCGCTGTCGTCAAGGATACGGTGGGCGGCGCCGTCGAGATCGTCATATTGGCCTGATCGCAAGGACCACAGGAAGGCCACCAACCCCATGGCGCCCAAAAACAGCGCCACAGGTATCAGATAGAGCAGATTGTTCACCTGCCCTGCTCCACGGTCGCCGGCTCAAGTCCGGCCGCACCTTGCCTCGCGACGGCGATGTCACGTTTGATTTTTTCGGCATCCGCCTTGGCGCCGGCGCGCAATCTCAGTGCGTTGGCGACCACAACCAGCGAGGACGACGACATGGCCAGCGCCGCAACGAGCGGCGAGGCATAACCGAGGATAGCGGACGGGATGGCGATCATATTGTAAATAACCGCAAGTCCGAGATTCTGCCGGATCAGCTGACCTGATTTTTTCGAGATCTCGATAGCCTTCGTCACCGCAGTCAGGCTTTCGTGCAGGAATACAAAATCAGCAGCGTTGCGGCCGACATCCGCCGCTGTGGCCGGCGCCATCGACACATGGGCGCTGACCAGCGCCGGGGCATCATTCAACCCATCGCCGACCATCAGGACCTTTTTGCCGTCATCGCTCAGCCGCGAGACGTAGCGCGCTTTGTCTTTTGGCAGCGCGCCGGCCCTGAACTTGTCGATACCAAGCGCTTCTGCAAGCCGGCGAACCACTCCGGCCCGGTCCCCGGAAATCATCTCAACCGGCCCGGTCGCTTTCAGAGCGGCCACCGTTGCGGCTGCATCGCTGCGCAAGCGGTCTTCAAACACGAAGGCTGCGAGGAAGCGCCCATCCGCACTCAGGACCGCCTGCCCCTTGTCGGAGTTGGTCTCTCCGCCACCCTGAACGTTTCCTGACAAGGCCCAATCGGCCCGTCCCAGCCGGTAAGTGACACCGTCACGCCGTGCCTCGAGGCCGGCACCCGGCGTTTCCTTGATATCGTTGAACGCCTGATCGTCTTCAACCCGACCGGCGGAACGCGCAAGCGCCCGCGACAATGGGTGGCGGGAATGCACCCCCATCTGGGCGGCAAGTTTCAGATGGGCCGGATCGATCTCATCGCCGTTCAGCAAGCGGGGCTGGCCGAGCGTCAACGTTCCGGTCTTGTCGAAGACCACCATGTCGGCTTGGGCCATGCGCTCCATGGCGGAGCCTTCCTTGACCATGACGCCGTTTTCAAAAAGCCGTCCTGCGGCAACAACCTGCACAACGGGAACCGCCAGTGCCAACGCACATGGGCAGGTGATGATCAGTACGGCGATCGCCGTGTAGAGCGATTGCTGCCAATCGCCGGAAATGATCGTCCAGCCGATAAAAGTGAAGAGCGCAACAAGATGCACGATAGGCGCATAGAGCTCGGCGGCCCGGTCGGCGATACGCCGGTACCTGGCCTTTCCGCCCTCCGCCCTTTCCATCAGCTCCATCATTTCCGCAAGGAAGGACTGACTGGCCGGGGCCATTGCCTCGATCTGCAGCGCACCCGTCAGGTTGAGCGTACCTGCCCGCACGATATTGCCCTGTGAAACCGTTTGCGGCGCACTTTCCCCATTGACGAGAGAACAGTCCAGATCGCTGGTTCCCGAGACAACGCGCGCGTCGACCGGAATGCGGTCTCCTGCGGCAAGCAGGATCATGCTTCCAGCGGTGATATCGTCGACCGCAACAAATTCACGCGAGCCGTCGGCTTTGAGAGTCATCGCACCGCGCGGCGCCAGCTGCGCCAGGCCCTTGACCGCTGACCTTGCCCTTTCGCGCATGAGATGGTCGAGCGTGCGGCCAATCAACAGGAAGAACAGAAGCGTAACGGACGCATCGAAATAGACATGGTCACCGGAGTTGGCCGTCTCGTAGAGGCTCATCGCGAAAGCCAAAATCACCGCGAGCGAAATGGGAACGTCCATATTCAGCCGTTTGTGGCTCAGCGCATTATAGGCCGAATGGAAGAAAACGCGTCCTGAATAGGCGAGCGCCGGAGCGGCAATCAGCGCGGAAATCCAATGGAACAGATCCCGTGTCGCAGCCTCGGCGCCTGACCAGACCGACACCGACAGCAGCATGATATTTGCCGCCGCAAAACCTGCGACTGCGAGCGAACGCAACATCAGAGGGAGGGTTGAGTCCTCATTCTCGCTGGAAAAGTCGAAAAGGTGCGCCTCGTATCCAAGGCCATGAAGCGCCTCAACGATGACATCGGGTTTTTCGGCATTTTCGGACCAGACAACGCTGACCCGCTTTGTCGACATGTTGACGCGCGCGCTTTTCACGAAGTCCAATGTGCCAAGGCCGTTTTCTATGGTTCTGATGCAGGCGCCGCAATGAATGCCGGGCACGCTCAGATCCGATTGCCGAAGCCCCTCGCCTACCGACCGGCTGGTCAGCCGCAACTCCTCGCTGGACGGCCCCGCATGCAGGGCTTTTTCCAGCTCAACCGCAGATTCCGTTCCAGGCGCGCAGCAGCTCATCAGCTTTCCTCGTCAGCCTTGATAAAGACACGCTGGACGTCACTGTAGAGCACGTCGGAATCGCGCATGGCCTTTATCTTGATCAGCCATTGGCCCGGATTGACCTCGTGAGCGGCATAATAGCTGCCGTCTCCCTGGCGGTCGAGTTCCAGCGTACGGTCGCTGTTTTCTTCGACCGGACTGCTGATGACAACGCTGACACTGTCCGCTTCAATCGGCGTTCCAAGGGCATTGGTGAGCTGGTATCGCACCGAGCCGGCATCGACTTCCAGAGCCGAAGACCAGCCACGCGCCTTCATCGCTTCGACCCGCGCGACTTCGTCATCGAATTGCTGACTTGCAACATAGGTGTTTTTGACAATCAGCCCGCTCCAGCTTGAGCCGGCGAAATAGGCCAGTGTCAGATTGACTGAAATGATGACGCCGTAAAACAGACCCATGAAGCCGAGCATGTGCCAACCCGTAAACGGGCCGCGAAAAACGCCCTGTATTCCTTGCATCACTTATCCTCCGGAGCATCAAAAGTCGCGTTGTAGACATCTTTCTCGTTGCTGTTCTTGTCCTCAGCAATGATCTTGAACGCCGTCTTGCCGGGCTCGACCAGTTCCGGCGGTTGCTTGATGTAGACTTTCAAATTGCGCAGCCTGTCAGGCTCGACCGGGATGGCGAAAGAACGCCCCTCGGGCTGATCAATGCCGGTAATCGCCATCGTTGCCCCCGGCAGCCCTTCGATCGAGACGGATATGACCCTTGGTTTGGCAATCATATTGAGCAGTTTGACCGTGTAGCCGTTGCGTATCGAACCGTCCGACAAGGTGACGTATTGCGGATTGCGGTCGTGGAGGACATTGACCCCCAGCCGATCCCGTGCGCCGAGCGCCACGAGCAACCCGATACCGACCAAAGCCCAGATGGAAAAATAGAGCACGGTGCGGAAACGCAGGAGGATCTTCCAGTTGAAGTGCTGAACCTTGTCGAGGAAAGACCCGTCGGCATTGCGAACGAGTGACGGATTGATCGGCTCGGTGCCCCCGGCAGTCGCCAGGCTCATGTTGTCGGCGTATTCGCTCAGTGTGGCGTAGGCAATCAGCCCGCGCGGTTTGTTCAACTTGTCCATCACCGCATCGCAGGCATCGATGCACAGGGCGCAGGTGATACATTCGAGTTGCTGGCCATCGCGAATATCAATGCCCATCGGACACACGACCACACAGGCGTTGCAGTCCACGCAATCACCGACAACCTTACCTTCGGCCTTGGCCTTCTTGGCATGGCGCGAGCGCGGCTCGCCGCGCCAGTCATTGTAGGTGACCACCAGCGAATTTTCGTCGAGCATCGCGGCCTGAATGCGCGGCCAGGGACACATATAGGTGCAGACCTGCTCGCGCAGCAAACCACCGAAAACGTAGGTCGTTGCTGTCAGAATTGCGACGGTGATGTAGGCGATCGGCTGGGAGTTGCCGGTAACGAAATTGACCAAGAGCGTCGGCGCATCGGCAAAATAGAAAATCCATGCACCGCCGGTTGCAACGGCAATCATCAACCAGATCGCGTGTTTGGAGACGCGTTTGGCGACTTTGTTGAAGCTCCACGGGGCCGCGTCCAGTTTCATGCGCTGGTTCCGCTCACCCTCGATAGCACGCTCAACCACCAGGAACAGATCAACCCAGACGGTTTGCGGACAGGTATATCCGCACCACGCCCGCCCGACCGCCGTCGTCACCAGGAACAGCCCAAGCCCTGCCATCACGAGGAGACCGGCGACAAAGAAAAACTCCTGGGGCCAGATTTCAATGAAGAAGAAGTAGAAACGACGATTGGCAATGTCCACGAGAACCGCCTGGTCCGGCGCAAACGGGCCACGGTCCCAACGCAGCCACGGCGTCAGGTAGTAGATACCGAGCGTTACCAGCATGATCAGCCACTTGAAGCGCCGAAACTGGCCGCTGGCGCGCTTCGGAAAGATCTTCTTGCGTGCTTCGTAAAGCGGTTTGCGTGCCCACGCCGCATTGACGGCTTCGGCATCGAACTGCTCGACATTGGTGCTTTGAGAACGTGTATCCGTCATCGTTTCATCTTTGGTTGCGGTTGGGTTGAGACGCGGCCCTGGCTTCTTGTCAGTGTGTCGCGTCAATAGCAGGCTGTATAAGGCCTACACCAAACCACCCCTTTGTTGATCCGGCCGCTATGCGACCGAACGAAGCAGCGCGGCGATCTGCCCCAAAACCCATTGAATTCAAATGGTTCAGAGGCACGGGGTATATCGCCGCAGCCGCATTTTTCAGCCTATTGGCCACCGCCGAGCGAGTGGACAAACACCGCGAGCTGCTTGATGACCGGATCACCAAGGCGATCCGCCCAGCCAGGCATCACGCCGTGCTGTGGATTGGCGACCTGCTGTGCAATCTCGTCTTCGGTGCCGCCATAAAGCCAGATCGCATCGGCCAGATTGGGAGCTCCGAACTCGACATCACCGGTTCCGTCGTCAGAATGACAGGCGGCGCATTGTTCAGCATAGATCGTTGCACCGGCTTCGGCCAATGCCGGGTCGGAAGGTGTGCCCGACAAGCCGTAGACATAGGCAGCCACCTGCCGGATCTCGCCTGGCTCCAGCAGATCGGCATAGACCGGCATGTCGGAGAACCGCGAGTCATCATCCGCCTCCCAGCGTACTCCATGGGCGATCGTATCGTAGATGGCGTTGATATCACCACCCCACAGCCAGCCATCGTCATTCAGGTTCGGATAGCCGGGCGAGCCTTGCGCGCCGGAACCGTGACACTGAACGCAGTTGACCTTGAAGGCGGCCGAACCGCCCGCAACGGCGAACTGCAGCAGATCGGGGTGACCGGAGATCTCCTCGACCGGCATTTGCGCAATGCGGTCCAGATATTGCGACTGATCGGCTTTCGCCGCCGCAATATCACGGTCGACATTGGCGCGGCTGGAGTAACCCAGCAGCCCCGTTGTCGCACTATTGATGAGTGGTATGGCCGGGTAGGCAATCATATAGCCGACCGCCCAGACGATCGTGGCATAGAAGGTCCAGACCCACCAACGGGGCATCGGTGTGTTGAGTTCCTTGATGCCGTCCCATTCGTGACCGGTGGTCTCAACGCCGCTGATTTCGTCAATTTGCTTCTCGGACATCACTTAATCCTTGTTATCCTCTTTCCGGTCGCCATCGTCTTCCAGTGGTATCCGGGCAATCTCGTCAGCCTTCTTCTTGCTGCCGGGCCGGAAGGTGTAGACCACCACCACCACAAAAACGATCACCAGGAAAAGCAGACCCCAACTGTCGGCAAAGGTCCGCATGGTTTGGTAATCCATGACCGGTCCCCTATCGGTAACCTGACGTTGGGTCGTAGCTGGAGAAGTCGACGAGCGTGCCGAGCATCTGCAGATACGCAACGAGAGCATCCATCTCCGTCAACCGGGTTGGATCGCCATCGAAATCGCCGAGAACGGCTTTTGGATAACGCTCCTCGATACCCGACCAGTCGGCATCCGGATCAGCCTGGGCCTCAAGATCGGCCTTGGCATTGGTGACCATCGCCTCGTCATAAGGCACGCCGACCGCGATGTTGGCTTTCAGCTCCATCTCGATATTGGCGTATTCCAGCGGCGCATCCGCCAGGAACGCGTAGCTGGGCATGATCGATTCAGGAACAACCGAGCGCGGCTCAATGAGGTGCTGCACATGCCACTCGTTTGAGTAACGCCCGCCAACACGCGCCAGATCGGGCCCCGTACGCTTGGAGCCCCACTGGAACGGATGGTCGTACATCGACTCCGCCGCCAGTGAATAAGGTCCGTAGCGCTCCACCTCATCGCGGAAGGGACGGATCATCTGACTGTGACAGACATAGCAGCCCTCACGGATGTAGATGTTCCGGCCCGCCAGCTCGAGAGGTGAGTAGGGTCGCATGCCCTTCACCTTCTCGATGGTGTTTTCAAGGTAGAACAGGGGCGCAATCTCCACGATACCGCCGATGCTGACGACCACGAGAGACGAGACCAGAAGAAGGGTCGCGTTCTTTTCGAGGATTCTGTGTTTATCAATGAATGCCATTGTTATTGTCCCCTATTCAGCCGGCTGCATTGCAGGTTGGCTGCCCGGAATGGGAGCCTCTTTGCGCTCGTGACCGCGGATCGTCATGAAGATGTTGTAAGCCATGACGAGACCGCCAACGAGATACAGCGCGCCGCCGATGGTCCTGAGGATGTAGTAAGGTTTCATCGCAGCAACGGACTCGGCGAAGGAGTAGACCAGGAAGCCCTGATCGTCGTACTCACGCCACATCAGGCCCTGCTGGATACCAGCCACCCACATGACAGCCGCATAGACGACGATGCCGAGGGTTGCGAGCCAGAAGTGCCAGTTGACCAGCCGCAGCGAATAGAGCCGCTCGCGATGCCACAGTTTCGGCACCAGATAGTAGATCGCGCCAAACGAGATCATACCGACCCAGCCCAATGCACCGGAGTGCACGTGACCGATGGTCCAATCGGTGTAGTGGCTCAGGCTGTTGACCGCCTTGATCGACATAACCGGCCCCTCGAAGGTGGACATGCCGTAGAAAGCGACCGCAATCACCATCATCCGGACGATCGGATCGGTGCGGATCTTGTCCCAGGCCCCCGAAAGGGTCATCAGACCGTTGATCATACCGCCCCAGCTCGGCATCCACAGCATGACAGAGAAGACCATGCCGAGGGTCTGCGCCCAATCGGGAAGTGCGGTGTAGTGGAGGTGATGCGGACCCGCCCAGATGTAAAGGAAGATCAGCGACCAGAAGTGAACGATCGACAGGCGATACGAATAGACCGGCCGTCCGACCTGCTTCGGAATGAAGTAGTACATCATCCCAAGGAAGCCGGCCGTCAGGAAGAAGCCCACGGCGTTGTGGCCGTACCACCACTGCGTCAGCGCATCCTGTACTCCGGCGAAGGCCGAGTAGCTCTTAACACCAAGGAATGAAACCGGAACCGCCAGATTGTTGACGATATGCAGCATTGCAATCGTCACGATGAAGGCAAGATAGAACCAGTTGGCCACATAGATATGCGGCTCCTTGCGCTTGAACAACGTGCCAAGGAAGACGAGCAGGTAAACAACCCAGACAATCGTCAGCCAAAGGTCGACATACCACTCGGGCTCTGCGTATTCACGGCTCTGCGTGATGCCCAGGAGGTAGCCCGTCGCGGCCATGATGATGAAAAGCTGATAACCCCAGAACACGAACCACGCAGCGTTGCCACCCCAAAGGCGCGCCCGCGTCGTGCGCTGGACCACGTAAAACGATGTCGCCAGCAGCGCATTTCCGCCAAATGCAAAGACCACTGCTGATGTGTGCAGCGGCCGCATGCGGCCAAAATTGAACCACGGCTCGATGTTGAGATCGGGAAAGGCCATCTGCGCCGCGATGACGACGCCAACCAAAAAACCGACGACACCCCAAAACATCGTCGCGACGGCGCCGTATTTGACCACCTCATCGAAATATTCCGATTCAGTCGCCTCCCCTGACGCGGCTTTTACCGCGCCGAAAGATGCTTTGCGCAGCAACAGCACCACAGAAACGAGCAACACGAAGAACAGCACCCACATATGGGCTTCAAACAGGCTGTCCGCCGCGAATGCTGCGCCGAGCAGAGCAAGAAACGCTCCGATCCCCACAGCGACGGTTTCAACTCCAAATTTCATAAATGACCCCCAATTAGGCAGCTTGTCCGTGCGGGCAGGACTCACGGTCCTACCGATCAGAACGGCTTATTTCAAAATGTGTCCAGATATTCCTTGATCTCGATCAATGCACCAGTTGACCTTTCGACGCATATCTCTCCGTTATGCAGAACGTCTGTTTGACAATAGCCAATTCGACCGAACCCCACCAGCGAGGGTCTAACACATGGACTGGCAGGAGGTTTTGATGAACCAGCCGGCTGCGCTTGATTTGATTGATGAATCGGCCCGTTTCTTCAGCGAACCAGCCGGTGATCCGCTGGTTGCATTGGAAAAAGCTCACCTGACACAGCTTACGCTTTGCGACATGCTGGAGCAGATCGCTGATTCGATCCCGGGACAGATCAACCGTGAAGTCTGCAGCCGGCTCGCAGCCGGATTGCTACCGCTGATTCGAGACATCCATCAGTTTGAAGAGGAAATACTCTATCCACAGGCGCTTGATCGCCTGGGGACGGCACCCGAGATCGAATCAACCATCAGACGATTGCGATACGAGCACTGCGAAGACGAGTGCTTTGCCGAGGAGCTGGCCGACGCCCTCTATGAACTCGGGACAGGCAAGGCCCCGCGCAACCCAGAAGCCATCGGCTACATGCTTCGCGGTTTCTTTGAAGCGATGCGCCGTCATATCGCCTTCGAGCACGAACACCTTGTGCGCCTGCTGCGGCAGACGGCAACGGATGGCCAGCAAGGTTTGGTAACCGGCTAGAACAAGCTAGTCGCCACGCGGCAGCACCAGATTGGCGCGCCCGAAATTGATCACCGTGCGATCCGGGTCGATACGCCCGTCAATCTCAATCAAAGCGAGTTGTGCCGTACCCCGGTCACCCGGAAGAACGAATACCAGTGGCTTCGACAGGCTCTCATCCTGGGACGCCCTTGCCTTCTCCAGCAGAGCCGCCGACGCGATCTCCCACGCGTCGCCATCATAGGCAATGATCAGCTTGCCCCCTTCGACGATGATGGCGGGCCTCTCTCTGCCGGCGGGCAGGCCGCCCGTCCAACCGTCACCGAAGCGATGCACGCCGGAAAGGATGGCATCGGCGCCGGAGTTGAGTTCTATGGGATATTGCGCGGAAAAATAAACGGGAATCGGGTGTCCGCTTTCGGCCGTCCCGGTTGCGGAGCGGACAAAGTTGAGAACCTGCAATGTCGCATTCAACCGGGCCTGCCGGGTATCGCCCTCAAACGGGTTCTCGGGATGGCCATCAAACCACGATGCGAGAAGATCAAGGCGTCCGGCCCGCGAAAGCAACGTGACAATGGAATACCCTTCGTTAGAAACAGCCGGATCGAATTGTGCCTCGTGATCGATCTTGCCGTTTTCCAGATGTCCTGCCTCTTCCATGAGCGATGCAAGCCGCGAAAACTGGCTCTGAACCGTCATCGACACCGCACCCCAGGGACCGAACGAGGCCGCGACGAGCAGAATTGCAAGGGACCCTACAATGAAACGCGGCCGGACGGCCGACGGGCGAACCGAGCGCCACAACAGGGTCAAAAGCAGCCAGATGCCGACAATCGCCAGCCCGTAGCGCTCAGGTGTAAGGCCGTAATCGCTAACCCGCCGATAAAGCCCGATTGCCAATAGGCACAGAGGCACGATAAGCAGGAAAAACCAAAGCCTGCCAAAGGTTCCAAGAAGCCTGGATCCCGATTCTGCCCACGGCTTGGCGATCAGCCAAACCGCGGTCCCGCCGATCGAGAACAGAAGAACCATGAGACCGATCTGACCGCGCGGCAAATCCCATTCCAGAAGAATCCGCCCGGCGTACAGATAAAGGATGGCCACATAAACAAGCACGAGCGGAACGAGAAGATAGTTGAGCAGCAGCCTGGACCCGGAGATCAGCAGCCCGGATTCCAATTGCGGATCGAAGCTTTCATCAAGGTCGCTTGAGACCATTGAAAGGCCAAAGAGCGGCCCGACGAGTGTTACGGCGGCACAAATGAGATATGACATGCTGTCGGAGCCGAAATTGACGGCAAACAAGTATTCGACGCTTTCCACGACCGCGGCGAGGCCGAGAAAAAACACCAGGGCGACAATGACGGCCAGGACAATCGCCATGGCCAGACGCGCATTGAACATCCACATGGCATTGTCGTCGTTGTTCGACAGATAGCCGGCGACCATGACGCAGAGCACCAGCCCGGGCATCCAGAACATGAACAGGACGGTCATGTTGAGCGCCGCGGCCAACCAGAATGGCGCCGTGGCAATCAGACCGGTTGCTACGGCAACGGCAATACCGCGCACTGCGTTCCAATGACGGCTCTCGGCATAAAGATGCGCGGCGCCGGAGGCAAGAAACGCGGAGGCCAGCGCGCCATAGAGCGGTTCGGCAAATAGCCGATGCGAATGATCGTTCGGTTCGTAAATACTGCCGGGACTTATCACGCCGGCGATTTGAAGCGTACCGATGATAAAAACCGACACGCTGAACGCAACCGGCACAGGAAAGCGGTAAAGGGTCTGCGACAGATCGGGCAACAGGCGGCCCAGTCGATTTGAACGTACCATCTACAATCGTCCCGGCTGCTCGCCGGCATCACATACGGAAATGCGGCGGCTCAAACCTTTGTTTTAAAGGCACGATCATGGCTAAAATCGGTATGACCGCCTCCAGCGCACATCAACTACCCGGCACGAGGCTGCCTAAATGCTGGCCCGATGAGCAAGGCGTTCAAGGTCGGGAACGGTGACATGACGGTTGTTTTCAATCTCGACCACACCGTCTTTGCGCAGCTTTGTCATCTGCCGGCTGACCGTTTCGATCGTCAGCCCGAGGAAGTCGGCAATGTCTGCGCGGGTCAGCGGCAATTCAAAGGACACGCCGTCGACGGCATCTGATTCCGGATTGATATGGGTCGCGATCAGATAGAGGAAACTCGCCACCTTTTCGGCGGCGGTTTTACGGCCAAGCGTCACCATCCACCCCCTCGCCTCGTCCAGCTCGTTCAGCGTCTGCTGAAGAAGACGGTGCTCAAGGGACGGGCTGTCCTCTATCATCCGGTCCACGGCACTGCGGGGAAAGCTGCACAGGCGCACCGTCGTCGCCGATTCGGCATTGGTTTCACTCGATGTCTTGAACGGCCGACCGAGGAAGTCGGGAGCAAACTGCAGACCGACAATCTGCTGACGGCCATCGGACAAGATCTTGGTCAGTTTGACCACGCCGGACAGGATATTGGAATAGTGGGTCACGGCCTCACTGTCGGCAACAAGGGCCGTACCGGCCGAAACCTCCTTACGGCTCGCGATCTTGTTCAGTTGCGTCAATTCATCCGGCGTGAGTGAACCGCACATGCCGTGATGACGCGCTTCGCATGCCTGGCAAAGAGCCGGCATTTCCGAATTGTGAATATCCCTGCGTTTTTCTGTCATTTTTATCCGGTTCGACGAGCAATCGTCCTGCACCTAATTAATACACTTTCAGCAAAAATGCGACCTATTGTCCACATTTGAGCAAAGCCCCCCAAAACCCCTTGTTCCCCTGCAAGACAAGGGTTTTTTCGCGGCTTTCAGTGGTTGCTTCAATTCGCCTCACCCTTGACCAAGATCAAATCGCAAAAACAGTGGGCGCGGTAGATACGGACAATCGGGCCTTAAGAGCGGTGACAGACCGCCTACGAACGCAAGACGAGGGACTCTGCAATGCAGGACATACTGGTCGAAAGGCTGAAAAAGCCGACCCCACGCTATACCAGCTATCCGACCGCGCCGCATTTCCACGACGGTATCGGTCCCGAGCAGTACGAAGGCTGGCTCAAGGCGCTTGCGCACGGCAGTACGCTTTCGCTCTATGTCCACATTCCGTTTTGCGACCGTTTGTGCTGGTTCTGTGGATGCACGACCAAACAAACCAATAAATACAAACCGGTAGAACGCTATCTTCAGTCCCTGTATCGGGAGATCGGGACCATCGGGCGCCTGACGGGGTCCCGCGCGAAAGTCAACGCCCTGCATCTGGGCGGCGGTTCGCCAACCATGCTTTCGCCCGAGGACTTCGAGCGCTTGCGGGCGATCATCGATGCGCATTTCGAGTTCACGGCAAATGCTGAAATCAGCATTGAGATGGACCCGAACGACCTTGACGAGGATAAATACGACGCGATGGCGGCTTTTGGTGTCACGCGTGCGAGCCTCGGCGTCCAGGATTTCGACGAACGGGTTCAGGCGGCCATCAATCGCCCGCAAACATTTGAGCAGACCCGGGAGGTGGTGGATGCGATGCGCGCCCGTGGCGTCGGCTCTGTCAATCTCGACATGCTTTACGGGCTGCCGCATCAGAGCCTTGAAACCATCGACGACACCGTCGCCAAGATCATCGAACTCGACCCGGATCGCATCGCGCTCTTCGGATATGCCCATGTGCCGTGGATGAAAAAACACCAGAAGATGATCGACGAAACCCGCCTGCCCGGCGTGAAGGAACGGTTTGAACAGGCCAGTCATGCGGCCCGGCTGCTTGCCGAAAACGGCTATCACAGCATCGGAATGGACCATTTCGCGCGGCCGCACGATACGCTGAGCAAAGCCGACAAAAGCGGGGCGCTGAACCGGAATTTTCAAGGTTATACCGTGGACAATGCGGATGCGCTGATCGGTCTTGGCGCCTCCTCTATCGGCCGTCTGCCGCAGGGTTACGTCCAGAACACCCCGTCCACGCACGACTACCAGCGCCGGGTCGATCAAGATGGCGGCCTGGCAGTTGTACGCGGTCTCGAACTGACCGGGGACGACCGTATGCGCGCCTGGCTGATCGAGAGACTGATGTGTGATTTTCAGTTCTCATCGTCGGAGCTGACATCCCGGTTCGGAGCGTGTGCCAATTCGGTGATCAGCGAAGCCTGTGCCATCGCAGCAGCGGATGAGGACCGGCTTTTTGTCCAGGATTGCGATACGTTCAAGGTCACGGAAAGCGGACGCCCCTATGTGCGCACCATTGCCGCCGAGTTTGACCGGTATCTGAAGCGCGGCACCGGCAGGCACTCGGTCTCCGTTTAACCAGTCAAGCATACACCGGACCGCCGGCCGATACGCCTGCTGCACCCTGCCTTCAAACACGCCCTGTCAGGCTGGCCGATGTTTCTTGTGTGACCATCAAAATGTCCGATCCTTATGTCATTGGGCCCGCCCGGTGTGCTAGATCCGTATCCGGAGGATCGTGCTACCGGACCATTCGGACCGGCATCGGGAGAAATCGGCGATGTATGATTATGTAATCGTCGGCGGGGGTTCAGCGGGCTGCGCACTTGCGGCACGACTGAGCGAGGATCCGAACAAGACAGTCTGTCTTCTTGAGGCCGGTGGCGACAGCAAGGGGTTGCTGTTCCGAATGCCGGTCGGAGCTGCTGCGATGCTGTCAGGCTGGCCGTTCAAGATCAACAACTGGGCTTACGAAACAGTCCCGCAACCGGGTCTCAATGGCCGGAAAGGATACCAGCCGCGCGGAAAGGCGCTTGGTGGATCAAGCGGCATAAACGCCATGCTTTATGTTCGCGGTCACCGTACGGATTATGACCATTGGGCAGATATCGGCTGCGACGGCTGGTCATTTGAAGACGTCCTGCCCTATTTCCGGGTGGCGGAGAACAATGAGCGTGGCGGCGACGTCAGCCACGGCGCGGACGGCCCGCTCCATGTGTGCGACCAGCGCTCGCCAAGGCCCATCAGCAGCGCATTCCTGGAAGCCGCGATTGCTTGCCAGCACAAGTACACCGATGATTTCAACGGTGAAGAGCAGGAAGGCGTGGGGCTCTATCAGGTCACCCAATTCCATGACCGGGACCGCAATGGTGAGCGCTGCTCAGCGGCCGCAGCCTATGTTTATCCGAACAAGAACAGGCCGAACCTGACGGTGATCACCAGGGCACATGCCACCCGCGTCCTTTTTGACGGCAAGCGCGCGATCGGCGTCGCGTACAGCCAAGGCAGCAAGCAGCTAACGGTACGCGCAAGACAGGAGGTCATCTTGAGCGGCGGCGCGTTTAACTCACCGCAACTGCTCATGCTGTCGGGGATCGGGCCGGCTGACGAGCTTCGCAACCATGGAATAGGCGTAGTGCACGAACTGCCAGGTGTCGGTCGGAACCTGCAGGATCATCTCGACTATGTGTTCCTGACGGAAAGTGGAGACACCGATCTTGTCGGCCTGTCATTCAGGGCGCTGGGCAAGAAGATCGCCGCGGCGGCCGAGTGGGCGAAAACCGGACATGGCCTCCTCGCCTCGCCGTTCTCAGAGGCCGGGGCATTCCTAAAGACCGACCCGCGGCTTGAGCGGCCTGATATCCAGCTCCACTTTGTTGTGGCTATGCTTGATAACCATAGCCGGACGCTGCATTTTGGCCATGGCTATTCCTGTCACGTCTGTGTTCTGCGTCCGCATTCGCGCGGCTCCGTTGGCCTGTCGGACTCCAACCCGATCAGCCAACCGCGCATCGACCCGTGCTTTCTTGCCGACAAGCGCGACGAGGACGCTTTGCTTGGCGGTGTCAAACTGACACGTCAGATTCTTGAAGCCCCTGCCCTCCAGCCCTATCGCAAGCGGGACATCTATCCCTACTCCGGTTTGAGCGACGAGGAGCTGCGCGAGGATATCCGCGCACGGGCCGATACGGTCTATCATCCGGTCGGCACCTGCAAAATGGGCACCGACAATATGGCGGTCGTCGATCCGCGGCTCAAAGTGAGAGGGCTGGAAGGCCTGCGCGTTGTCGATGCCTCCATCATGCCGACCATCATCGGCGGCAACACCAATGCACCGGCGATCATGATCGCTGAAAAGGCAGCCGACATGATCAGGGCCGACGCAAAATAAAAAAGGGGCCGGACGGCCCCTTTTTCACATCGGAATGTCGCTTACATTCCTTTGGTGATCTTGTCGGTATGAGCACCTTCGGGCTCTTTGGAAATCACCGGATCGGAACCGCCGGACAGCAGTGATTTAACCGTGCGGTCATAGTCGGCAACATTAAGCGATCCATCGGAACCGGCGACAAGCTTGTTGATCTCGCCCATCATCCGCTTCTGGTGCTTTTCCGTCTGCGCGCCGGTTGCATCGTTTTCAAGCACGATGTCAGCGGCCTCAGCCGGGTTCTCAGCGGCATAGTTCCAGCCCTGCATAGAGGCTTTGACGAAACGCTGGAACATATCGACCTTCTTCGGATCATCGAGATCGGCTTCCATGACATAGATGCCGTCTTCAAGCGTTGCGACGCCCTGATCCTCATACTGGAAGGTGATCAGATCCTCCGCGGCGATGCCCGCATCGATGATCTGCCAGTACTCGTTGTAGGTCATGGTCGAAATGCAGTCGGCCTGCTTCTGCAGCAGCGGGTCGACGTTGAAGCCCTGCTTGAGGACCTTCACACCATTGTCCGAACCATCGGTCGGAATGCCAAGCTGGCTCATCCAGGACAGGAACGGATACTCGTTACCGAAGAACCAGACGCCGAGCGTGCGGCCACGGAAATCTTCCGGCGATTTGATACCGCTTTCCTTCAGGCAGGTCAGCATCATGCCGGAACGCTTGAAAGGTTGGGCGATGTTGACAATCGGCACACCTTTTTCACGCGAGGCAAGCGCAGACGGCATCCAGTCAATGATCACGTCGGCGCCGCCGCCGGCAATCACCTGCGCCGGTGCGATATCCGGTCCGCCGGGTTTGATCTCGACATCGAGATCAACGGCGTCATAAAAGCCCTTGTCCTTGGCCACGTAGTAGCCGGCAAACTGGGCCTGCGTTACCCATTTAAGCTGCAGGACAAGCTTGTCCTTCGCCATGGCCACGCCTGAAGCAAGGGCCATGGACAGGCCGAGCGCCAATGCCAATAGTTTCTTCATTTCAATTCACTCCTCTGGTTGAGGCTCCGTCTCTTCGTTGTGTCAGCTCCTGTAGGACGGATGCCAGAATGTCACGGCGCGTTCCAACAGGGCAATAAGTCCATAGGACAACGAACCTGCCAGCGCTGCAACAAAGATTTCAGCCCAGACCATGTCGATATTCATGCGACCGACCTCGGTTGAAATTCGAAAACCCATACCGACGATCGGCGTACCGAAGAATTCGGCGACAATCGCTCCGATCAAAGCCAGCGTGGAATTGATCTTAAGGGCATTGAAAATGAACGGCATTGCGGCGGGAAGCCGCAGCTTCAAGAGCGTCTGCCAATAGCCGGATGCATAGGTCTGCATCAGGTCCCGCTCCATGGCACCGCTCGCGGCAAGACCGGCCACGGTGTTCACCAGCATGGGGAAAAACGTCATGACGACAACAACAGCGGCTTTCGACTGCCAGTCGAAACCGAACCACATGACCATGATCGGGGCGATACCAACGATCGGCAGCGCCGCAACAAGATTGCCGATAGGTAAGAGGCCCTTGCGCAGGAACGGCACGCGATCCACTGCCACGGCAACCGCGAAACCGGAAATACACCCCATCGCGTAACCGGCCAGCACCGCCTTAAGGAAGGTCTGGGTAAAATCGGCCCAGAGAATATCAGTCGAGGCGGCAATTCGCGCCCAGATCATTGACGGGGACGGCAGCAGGACGGGCGAAATGTTGAAGCCGACCGTAATGCCTTCCCAGATGACGATCAGTGTCACACCGAAGATCAGGGGAATCAGCAGATTGATGCCGCGGGCCAGCACCTGATTTGAGGGATTGAGCTTCACCAGCCAACTGTTGGCGAACCATGCCACCATCCAGAAGAACGTCGCTGCTACGATCGCGCCATTGTTCATCGCGCCATCCCCATTCGGCTCATGACGATGCGCGCGATGATGTCAACCAGCATGACCAGAAGAGCCGCCAGAACCGCAGCGGCGATCAATGCCGACCATATCTGGATCGTCTGGCCGTAATAGGATCCCGTCAGCAGGCGGGCGCCGAGACCGGCAACCGCCCCGGTCGGCAACTCACCAACAATTGCCCCGACAAGACTGATGGCCACGGCAACCTTCATGGACGTGAACAGGAACGGAACCGCCGACGGCCAGCGCAATTTCCAGAAGGTCTGCTGGTTGCTGGCGTTGTAGGTCCGCATCAGGTCGAGATGTCTTGGATCCGGCGATCGCAGGCCTTTCACCATGCCGACCGTCACAGGAAAGAAGGACAGGTAGGCCGAGATAAACGCTTTGGGTAACAGGCCCGAAATGCCGACAGCGTTCAGGACAACGATGATCATGGGGGCTATGGCGAGGATCGGAATGGTCTGACTGGTGATAACCCAGGGCATCAGGCTTTTGTCCAGGACGGCGGAGTGCACGATCAGCACCGCCAGCAAAATGCCCAGCATCGAGCCCATGGCGAAGCCGAGCAGCGTCGACGACATGGTAATCCATGTGTGATAGATCAGACTGCGCTTGGAGGTGACCTTCTTGAGTGCCGTTGTCTTCCAGATTTCATCGGCGACCTGATGCGGCGCCGGCAGAACCGGTCTTTCCTGCGCCAGCGTCTTGTTGACCAACTGCATGGTCGTCAGCGATGTGTCGGCCCTCGCCGCCTGATCGCGCTCAAACGGCGCGTTGAGGATCACAGCAAACCCGTACCAGATGACCACAATCGCCACGACCATCGTGCCGACCGGCAGGACGCGATCCACAAACCATCTATTTAGCCCCCCGGATTGCGCCATCAGCCCTCCGCCCCGATCAAGACCGGCCCAGAATGTGTTGCGCGATCAATCGTCATAGGAGTGTCCCTGCCTCAGCCCCTCGCGCACCCGATGCGCAATTTCGAGGAACTCCGGCGTCTCCCGGATATCAAGCGACCGATCATGGCCCAGTTCGCAATCGATAATCTCGTGGATCCGTCCCGGACGCGGGCTCATGACAACAATGCGCGTTGACAGGAAAACCGCCTCAGGAATGGAGTGAGTCACGAAGACCACGGTCTTCTTCGTCTTGGCCCAGAGCTTCAGAAGCTGTTCGTTGAGATGGTCCCGGACAATCTCGTCGAGAGCGCCGAACGGCTCGTCCATCAGCAACATGTCGGGATCGAAGGACAGCGCGCGCGCGATCGATGCCCGCTGCTGCATGCCGCCCGAGAGCTGCCAGGGGAATTTCTTCTCAAAGCCGGTCAGGTTGACGAGGTCCAGATTGCGGCTGATCAGTTCGGCCCGTTCAGCCTTCGGATACCCCATGACCTCCAGCGGCAGCGAGATGTTGCCACCGATCGTCCGCCAGGGATAAAGCGCCGCGGCCTGGAAAACATAGCCGTAAGCTCGTGACAGCCTCGCCTCCTCGGGTGAGACTCCATTGACCGAGATCGAACCGCCTGTCGGCTTTTCAAGGTCGGCAATGACACGCAGCAATGTGGTCTTTCCGCACCCGGACGGGCCGATCAGCGAGACAAACTCGCCGGTCAGCACCTTCAGATCGATGTCGGACAAGGCATGCACCGGCCCGTCATTGGTCTGAAACGTCAGATCCAGACCCTCGGCGTCGATAACAATACTCATCCGCTACGCCCTGCAACAGGCGACCGGCGCCTGATGGAACCGGAATTCACAACCATCCCCCTAGACCCCGCTTGCCGGAATGCCGGTGCGCTGGACCTTTCTGGGCGCAGTGACATCCTTCCACGTTGAAAGCGCCCTGTTGACCGCATGGAACGGTTCACGCGCCACATATTCGCCATGCCCCTCTTTGGTCTTGACCTCTCCGTCGTCGATCGAAAGATGTCCGCGCGTCAAGGTGAAACGCGGCAGGCCTTTGACTTCCTTGCCCTCAAAGACGTTGTAGTCGATCGCAGATTGCTGGCTGGAGGCAGCTATCGTCTTTTCCTTGTTCGGATCCCAGACAACGATATCGGCATCGGAGCCCACGAGGATCGCGCCCTTTTTCGGGTACATATGCAATATCTTGGCGATATTTGTTGAAGTAACGGCGACAAATTCGTTCATGGTCAGCCGGCCGGTCACGACGCCGTAGGTCCACAGCATCGGCATGCGGTCTTCAAGTCCGCCGGTCCCGTTCGGGATCTTGGTGAAATCACCGACGCCGTAACGCTTCTGCTCCGTTGTAAAGGCGCAGTGATCCGTCGCCACGACCTGAAGCGAACCGGCGGCAAGGCCATGCCAGAGCGAATCCTGATGCTTTTTGTTGCGGAATGGCGGCGACATCACCCGGCGCGCCGCATGATCCCAATCCTTGTGTTTGTATTCGCTGTCGTCGAGCGTCAGGTGCTGAATGAGCGGCTCACCGTAAACGCGAATGCCGTTCTGACGGGCCCTGCGGATCGCCTCATGCGCCTGTTCGGAGGACGTGTGGACAACATAGAGCGGTACACCTGCCATGTCGGCAATCATAATGGCGCGGTTGGTGGCTTCGCCTTCCACCTCCGCAGGCCGCGAATAGGCGTGAGCCTCCGGTCCGTTGTTGCCCTCGGCAAGCAGCTTTTCCTGAAGCTGGGCAACGACGTCGCCATTTTCAGCATGCACAAGCGGCAGCGCACCCAGTTCCGCGCAGCGCTGGAACGATGAGAACATCTCGTCGTCATCGACCATCAGGGCGCCCTTATAGGCCATGAAATGCTTGAAGGTATTGATGCCTTTTTCACGCACCACCTGTTCCATTTCATTGAAAACCTGTTCGCCCCACCAGGTTATCGCCATGTGGAAGGAATAGTCGCAATTTGCCCGGGTCGATTTGTTGTCCCACATCTGGATTGCTTCCAGAAGAGACTGGCCGGGCGACGGCAGAGCAAAGTCCACGACCATTGTGGTCCCGCCAGACAGGGCCGCGCGCGTTCCACTTTCAAAGTCGTCCGACGAATAGGTGCCCATGAACGGCATTTCCAGATGCGTGTGCGGATCGATGCCACCCGGCATCACGTAGCAGCCTGCAGCATCGAGGACCGTGTCACCCGAAAGGTCAGGACCGATCTCGGTGATGACACCGCCCTCGATCTTTACGTCCGCCGAATAAGTCAGGTCGGCTGTGACGATCTGACCGCCCTTTATAACTGTGCTTCCCATAGCTTCCTCCATGCGCCGAGCAACGCGGGATCGGGTGCTCTATTCTATGATTTGTGCCGTCTCCACGACCGCGTGGAACAGGACATCGGCACCCGCACGTGCCCATTCCGGCGAGATTTCTTCATCTTCATTGTGGCTCAGCCCGTCTACGCACGGACACATGACCATCGCCGTCGGCGCCATACGATTGATCCAGCAGGCGTCGTGGCCGGCGCCCGACACCAGGTTGCGATGCGAGTAGCCGAGACGCTCGGCCGCATCCCGCACGGCGGCAACGCAATCTTCGTTAAAGGCGACCGGATCGAAGTGCCCGGCCTCCTCGATTTCGATCTCAAGACCGAGATCGGCGGCGATTTTGCCTGCTCCGGTCTCGATGCGCTCCTTCATATCATCGAGCACGGTTTGATGCGGCGAGCGGATATCGACGGTGAAGACCACCTTGCCGGGAATAACGTTGCGCGAATTGGGATAGACGTCGCAATGACCAATCGCGCCGACCGCTTCGGGCTGATGGCTCATGGCCGTTTCGTGCACCAGCTCGGTGATGCGCGCCATGCCAAGGCCGGCATTCTTGCGCATCGGCATCGGTGTGGAGCCGGTGTGGCTTTCCTTGCCGGTCAGCGTGATCTGTATCCACCAAAGCCCCTGGCCATGGGTGACAACGCCGATATCCTTGTTTTCGGCTTCAAGGATCGGTCCTTGCTCGATGTGCAACTCATAAAATGCATGCATCTTGCGCGCGCCGACTTCTTCATCGCCACGCCAGCCGATCCTGACGAGTTCATCGCCGAATTTCTTGCCGTCGGCGTCCACCCGCTCATAGGCCCAGTCCTGCGTGTGCATACCGGCAAAGACCCCGGAAGCGAGCATTGCCGGGGCAAAGCGCGTTCCCTCCTCGTTTGTCCAGTTCACGACAACAATCGGATGTTTGGTCTTGATGTTCAGGTCATTGAGCGTTCGAACGATCTCCAAGCCGCCGAGCACGCCCAGGATACCGTCATATTTGCCGCCCGTCGGCTGGGTATCGAGATGGCTGCCCACATAGACCGGAAGTGCATCCGGGTCAGTTCCCTCGCGACGGAAAAACATATTGCCCATCTGGTCGACGCCCATCGTCATGCCGGCGTCTTCACACCATTTCTGGAACAGGGCGCGACCCTCGGCATCCTCGTCGGTCAGCGTCTGACGGTTGTTTCCACCGCGCACACCCGGTCCGATCTTGGCCATTTCCATCAGGGCATCCCACAACCGGTCACCGTTGATCCTCATATTTCCAGCCAGTGTCATCGGTGTCCTCCGTGGATTGTCATGCCTTGCCTCAGTCCAGTGATTTCAAAACGCTGCCGAGGGTTTCGATGATGAAATCTATCTCGCCCTTCTCAATGATGAGCGGCGGCGACATGGCAATGATATCGCCCGTCGTCCTGATCAGCAGGCCTTTATTGTAGGCATCCAGGAAGGCCGAGAATGCACGCCGCGTCGGCTCACCGGCAATCGGATCCAGCTCGATCGCACCGATCAGGCCGATATTGCGGATATCGATGACATGCGGCAGGCCCTTGAGCGAATGCAGAGCCTCTTCCCAGTAGGACGCGAGTTCGGCACCGCGGGTCAACAGTCCTTCTTCCTGATAGGTCTCAAGCGTGCCGAGCGCAGCCGCTGATGCCATCGGATTGCCGGAATAGGTATAGCCGTGAAAGAACTCGATCATGTGTTCAGGACCATGCATGAACGCATCATGGATTTCGCTTTTCACGAACACAGCACCCATGGGAATGACGCCATTGGTCAATCCCTTGGCGGTTACGATGATATCCGGTGTGACGCCAAAATAGTCTGCACCGAAAGGCGTTCCCAGGCGTCCGAACCCGGTAATAACCTCGTCGAATATCAACAGGATCCCGTGCTTGTCGCAGATATCGCGAAGCTTTTGGAGATACCCCTTGGGCGGCAGCAGAACACCGGTCGAACCGGCAACGGGCTCGACGATCACCGCGGCAATCGTTGAAGGGTCGTGCAGCGTGATGATGCGCTCCAGCTCATCGGCGCGTTCGGCTCCATGTTCAGGCTGCAGCCGCGTAAAGGCATTGCGCTCAAGATCGTGGGTGTGGGGCAGATGGTCAACACCGGTCAGGAGCGTGCCGAACATTTTGCGGTTCGCAACGATACCGCCGACCGAAATCCCGCCGAAATTGACGCCGTGGTAGCCGCGTTCGCGGCCGATCAGGCGGAAGCGTGAGCCATCGCCCTTGACCCGGTGGTATGCAAGCGCGGTCTTCAGCGCCGTTTCTACCGATTCGGACCCGGAATTGGTGAACATGACATGGTCGAGGCCCGGCGGTGTGAGCTGCACCAGCTTCGAAGCGAGCTCAAAAGCCTTTGGATGGCCCATCTGAAAGGCGGGAGCGTAATCCAACTCGCCGGCCTGCTGGCGGATCGCCTCGACGATCTTCGGGCGGTTATGGCCGGCATTCACACACCAAAGGCCAGCAGTGGCGTCGAGCACCTTGTTGCCCTCGGCCGTCGTGTAATGCATCCGGTCGGCTGCCACGAACATGCGCGGCGCCTTCTTGAACTGACGGTTTGCCGTAAACGGCATCCAGAAAGCGTCAAGATTATTCGTTCCTACCGGCGCATTCATAACCACGACCTCCCAATTTGACGAACACACAAGACGGGTAACGTCCAATGCCCCCTGACGGCAAGCTGAAAAACTTGACTGAATGGTCAAAATGCAGGCTAAAAGAGCATCGGGAGGCGGTCAAGGGCAATTGTTACAGCTACGGAATAATGCAAGGCACTTGCGCATCGCGCGTAGCTGTTGCAAGCCTTATAGCCCATAAAAGAGGCAAACTGCCCAATCAACGAGCGAAATTTGAAGTTCATGGCAAGCTCCGGCAACAAACGGACACGCATTCAGGGAATTAACCGCGGCATCATTCTTGACGCAGCCCTTGAAGTCTTTTCCGCATACGGCTTCCGCGGCTCGACGATCGATCAGATCGCCGAGAAAGCGGGGATGTCCAAACCGAACCTGCTTTATTATTTCCCGCGCAAGGAAGACATCTACGTCACCGTCCTTGAAAAGACGCTTGAGGATTGGCTCGCCCCGTTCCGCGACATCGACCCGGATGGCGACCCGGTCGAGGAACTGCGCAAATACATCATGCTGAAGATGAAGCTCTCTGCATCAAAGCCGGAAAGCTCCCGGCTGTTTGCCAACGAGATCCTGCACGGCGCCCCGGCAATCCAGGATTTCCTGAAGACCAATCTGAAACGGCTGGTGGATGAAAAGGCGGCTGTGATCCGCCACTGGATCGAACAGGGAAAACTCGCACCGGTTGATCCGCATCACCTGATCTTCATGATCTGGGCGACGACACAACACTACTCCGATTTCGATGTGCAGGTTCGAGCCATTTTGCCCGATGAAACCGCAAATGACGGTTTCTTCAACAAGGCAAGCCAGGCGATCCTCGCCATATTGCTGGACGGTATCAGGCCGCGTCAGGGCTAAAAGGAGCGCCGGCCGGCGACCACGCAAAGAACGCGATCAAAGATCAGGCCCGAAGGCAACCACGAGAAGACCAAGCACGGTGACGACAGCACCGGCCAGAACTGCCATATTCGCCCATCCGTGGCCGAGAAGACCCTCATAAAAGATAATGTATACCGGAATGAGGTAACCATAGGAGAGCACCTTGGAGGCCGGCAGCCGCATCGATGCGTATTGCACCATGAAAAACGTCCCGGCCGACGTGAAGACCGCGAGATAAAGGATCGTTATCCACACGATCGGCGGCAGACCGGCCCAATCGGTCGACACAATCTCCCCTGCCCCGAAAAGAGCAATCGCCAGGAAGGTTGCGACTGTCGTCCAGTAAGTTGTCAGAACGACCGGTTCGCGCCGGTTGAATTTCTTCACCAGCGGCGCATAGGCCGCATGGCAGATGCAGCCGAAAAAGAAGATCGTTTCGCCAAGGCCGACGTCAAAAGAACGGATTGCGTCAATGTCGGCGCGAAATATGACCCAGACCGACCCGCAGCCCGCGATAAGCAGGCTAAGAAACACAATCGGCTGAACAGTCTGGCGCAAGAACACGAAACCGAAACCCGCACTCATGATCGGTATGAGCGTGAAGACAGCTCCGGCTGAAACGGGATCGGTCAGTTTCAAGGCCGTGAACATGGACACAAAGTAGATCGCCATCAGCAAGCCGAGCACACCAAAGCGCCAGGATGCGGCCTCAGGAAGCGGCAGGCGTCGGTAGAGAGCGAATGCAATGGCTCCCATCACAAACGAGGCCAACATGAAGCGGACCGAATTGAGCGCGGCCGGCTCCATATGGGGCATCGCCATGGATCCAAGAGAGAACGAACCCGATATAAGCGCGGCGAATAGGAGCATGGCCAGATGACCGCGCAGTTTTTCCTGCCCGCTGGCAAGCTCCATTGTCCCCAGGAAAGCCGGTTCGCTCGGCTTGCTCATACGCTGTCCAGTTCCGGTATTTCAGTCGGCAAGATGTGCCGCCGGCCCGTTCGCCGAGACGGCACGTCTACACTGTTCTTACCCGGCTGGCCAGCAGCACCGCCTCAGCAGTGCTGCCCCTACTCGGCGGCGTCCTTGGCGGCCATCGGATTGTTCGGATGCGTCGTCCAGTTCGCGTAATCCGGATCGATCGGCTCCTTGGTCCTTGGATCAACGCCGCTGATCTGCTCCATGGTGATGCAGTTCTCGACCGGGCAGACATTGACGCACAGATTGCAGCCGACGCACTCCTCGTCGATGACTTCAAACACCCGCTCGCCATTGACCATGTTGGTGATCGCCTGGTGCGACGTGTCCTCACAGGCAATGTGGCACCGGCCGCACTTGATGCAGGAATCCTGGTCGATCCGGGCTTTTGTCACATAGTTGAGGTTCAAGTGCTGCCAGTCCGACACATTCGGCACCGCCATGCCCTGAAATTCGCCGATGGACTGATAACCCTTGTCGTCCATCCAGTCCGAAAGGCCCTCGATCATCTCGCGGACAATCTTGAAACCATAGGTCATAGCAGCCGTGCAGACCTGGACAGATCCGCAGCCCAGGGAAATGAATTCGGCCGCGTCGCGCCAGGTTTCAATGCCGCCGATACCGGAGATGGGCAGGCCCTTGGTTTCGGGATCGCGCGCGATTTCCGCGACCATGTTCATGGCGATCGGTTTCACCGCCGGCCCGCAATAGCCACCGTGGGAGCCTTTGCCGTCAATGGTCGGAACCGGGGCGAAGTTGTCGAGATCGACGGCCACGATGGAATTGATCGTATTGATCAGGGAGACGGCGTCCGCCCCGCCCTTCTTGGCAGCCCGCGCCGGATAGCGAATATCCGTGATGTTGGGAGTCAGCTTAACGATGACCGGCAACCGGCTGTACTGCTTGCACCAGGACGCCACCATTTCAATATATTCCGGCACCTGGCCGACAGCCGAACCCATGCCCCGTTCGCTCATGCCATGCGGGCAACCGAAATTGAGTTCGATACCATCGGCACCTGTGTCGTCAACCCGCTCCAGGATGGCCTTCCAGCACTGTTCTTCGCAAGGCACCATCAGCGAAACGATCATGGCCCGATCCGGCCAGCGCTTCTTGACCTCGTAGATTTCCTTCAGGTTGACGTCCAGATCGCGGTCGGTGATCAGCTCGATATTGTTGAATCCGAGAAGCCGCCGATCTGAACCGTGAATGGCCCCGTATCGCGGACCGTTGACGTTAACGACGGGCGGCCCGGCCTCGCCGAGCGTCTTCCAGACCACGCCGCCCCAGCCTTCGTCAAATGCGCGTTCGACATTATAGGCCTTGTCTGTCGGCGGCGCTGAAGCGAGCCAGAAAGGGTTCGGAGACTGGATACCGACGAAATTGGTTGAGATGTCTGCCATGTTGTCCTCCCGGGCTTAAGCACTGAGGGTTGCGTGGATGGATTCGGCTGCGATTTTCCCGTCCTCCACGGAAACGACCGTCAGATCTTCGCCGCTCCTGACACAGTCACCGCCGGCCCACACATTTGCAAGATTTGTCTTGCGGTTATCATCCGTCCGGATTCGACCCCGGTCGAGATCGAGACCGCTGCCTTCAAGCGGATCGTCGTCAAAGCTCTGGCCAATCGCCTTGAACACCTGGTCGGCGGCAATGGTCACCGTTTCGCCAGTGCCGGAAAGCGTTCCGTTGCTTTGGCTGGTATATTCGAGTTCTATGCCGGAGACAGCGCCGGCATCGTCGGCAATCAGCCGTTTGGGCTGCAGCCAGTGACGGATGGTGACACCGCTGGTCTGCGCAACCTCCTGCTCGTAGTCGCTGGCGTTCATGCCGTCCTTGCCGCGCCTGTAGGCGATCGTCACCTCTTCCGCGCCGAGGAGCTTTGCCTGAGTCGCCATATCGATTGCGGTCATGCCGCCGCCGATGACAACAACACGGCGCCCGATCGGCAAGGTCGAGAGATCCGCGGTCTGCCGCAGACGCGCGATGTAGTCGACCGCGTCCTCGCATCCATCCGCATCTTCGCCTTCCACGCCGAGCGCATTGACGTTGGCAAGGCCTATAGCGAGGAAAACCGCCTCAAACGATGAAGACAGGTCGGAGAGGTTGATGTCGGAACCCAGCTTCTTGCCAGCTTCCATCGTGATGCCGCCGATATCGAGGATGAACTGCAGCTCCTTTTGAGCAAAACCGTCGACGGATTTATAGGCTGCAATGCCGTATTCGCTGAGCCCCCCGCCCTTTTCGCGCGCCTCGAAGACCGTGACGTCATGTCCGTACATGGCAAGACGATGCGCACATGAAAGCCCGGCCGGGCCGGCGCCCACCACGGCAATCTTCTTGCCGGTCTCCGCTGCACGCTCAAAAGGATGCTCCGGGGCCTCGCGCATCAAAACATCGGTCGCATAACGCTGGAGCTGGCCGATTTTGACCGGTTTGCCTTCTGCGACTTCGCGCACGCAGGCTTCTTCGCATAAAGTTTCGGTTGGGCACACGCGCGCGCACATGCCGCCGAGAATATTCTGCTCAAAGATCGTCTTGGCGGCGCCCTTTGGATTGCCGGATGAGATCTGGCGAATAAACAAGGGTACATCGATGCTGGTCGGACAGGCTGTCATGCACGGTGCGTCATAACAAAAATAGCAGCGGTCGGCCTCGACGGCCGCTTCGTGCGCATTGAGCGGCGGATGGATATCAGAGAAGTTTTCGCTGTAGGCGTCTTTTTCAAGCCGCCCACCCTTGATGTCACGCGTCGCTTCGCTCGCCATGCAGTCCTCCTTGATCGCAACAGCCGCGGGCCGTGAAGCCGGCTCTTGAGCGGCCATGTTCCTCTTAGGACGACAGAATGACCTGATTTTCTCACAAGGTCAAATTTTTTATCATATGGTCAATTTTATTCGAATGATCCGGACCTCGGACGCACTCATCCGGCCCCCCTGCCGTTAAACGGGCAGGATTGCTCACATGACACGTCTGACTGAAATGGCAGATTACTCGAAGACGATGCGCGGCTGCGCCGTATCTTCGCCGCTTCCGGCGGAAGACAATACCGTGTGGATTTTCGACGCTATCTCCACATAGATCTTCGCATGCGGCCCGTCCGGCTCCGATACCACCACTGGCTTTCCGGCATCGGACTGTTCGCGGATGCTCATGTGCAGCGGAACTTCACCGAGAAACGGAACGCCAATCCTCGCTGCCTCGTCGCGCGCACCGCCGTGACCGAATATATCCGACCGTGTGCCGCAGGACGGGCATTGGAAATAGCTCATATTCTCAATCAGGCCGAGAAGCGGAACGTCGACCTTCTTGAACATGTTGAGGCCCTTGCGGGCGTCGATGAGCGCTAGGTCCTGCGGGGTCGAAACAATCACCGCGCCAGCGAGCGGCACCTTTTGCGCCATTGTCAGCTGGGCATCACCGGTGCCCGGCGGCATATCAACCACAATCACGTCAAGCTCGCCCCACGCCACCTCGCGCAGCATCTGCGTAAGCGCCGACACCACCATGGGGCCGCGCCAGATCATCGGCGTCTCTTCAGCCACCAGGAAACCCATGGACATGACCTTGAGTCCGTAGGCTTCCTTGGGCTTGAGAAGCCGCTCGCCGGTTTGTTCAGGCTGACCGCCCACTTTCAAAAGACGCGGGATAGACGGGCCATAAATATCGGCATCCAGAAGCCCGACCTTCAGGCCCGTTGCCTGTAGCCCAAGTGCAAGGTTGACGGATGTCGTCGACTTGCCGACGCCGCCCTTGCCCGATGCCACAGCGATAATTGCCCCGACGCCAGGAACGCCGGCCTTCTGCGGTGGCTGTGCCTGAGCGGCCGCCGGCGGTGGAGCGCTGGCAGGTTGCGGAGCGGAACCGGGCTTCTTTTCGGCGGTCAGGGCGACCATGGCGCTTTTGACCCCGTCCATCGTTTTGACGGACTGCTCCGCGGCCTGACGCAGGGGTTCGAGCTTCTGAGCCATTTCGGCAGCAACCGTTATGGAGAAATAGACCTTGCCGTCGGCAACGAAAACGTCCGAGACCAACCCCTTTTCGACAATGTTGCCGCCAATGGCAGGATGGCTGACGCTTTCAAGCCGCTTGAGGACCTGTTCTTTGCTGACGTTCGACATGTTTGACGCATTCCCCGGCGAAAGTTGTTTGGCAAATAGCGCAGGCCTGCCCCCCTTACAATGGACGACATGTCACACTATTTGCTTTCCTTCACGAACGTTACCGGGTCCGTCATGGCAATCCATTGGGAAACAGTGTAGAGACCATTGGCTTTTGCAATGGATTTTTCTATAGCTCTCCGCGAAACAGACAAAGCACAAGGATAAGAGCGTGTCAGCCACATTCGACAAAGTTGCCGACATCATCGCCGAAACAAGCGAAATCGATCGGGATACCATCACACCCGACAGCCACACCATCGATGATCTGGGTATCGACAGCCTCGATTTCCTCGATATTGTGTTTGCTATCGACAAGGAATTCGGCATCAAGATTCCGCTTGAGCAGTGGACCCAGGAGGTCAATGACGGCAAGGTCGCGACCGAAGAGTACTTTGTGCTTAAGAACCTCTGCCTGAAAATTGACGAATTGAGAGCCGCAAAGGCCTGACCGGGAAACGGCCAGTCCGCTCATCAGCGGCATGAAGGTGGCAGATGCTCCTTGAATATTTCCAGATGATCGATCGCATTGAAAGCATCGAGCTGGAGACGGGCCATCTTGCCGCCGTTTCGAACGTTCCCGATGCAAGCCCGGTCTTCGAGGGGCACTTTCCAGGCCTGCCCCTTGTGCCCGGCGTGCTGCTCATTGAAACCATGGCACAGGCTAGCGGCTTTTTGCTTCTGGCCGGCAATGGTTTTGCCGCCATGCCGTTCCTGATGTCGGTTGACAGCGCCAAGCTCAGGACATTTGTCGAACCGGGCGCCGAGCTTAGAACAAATGTTGCCCTTGAACATGAAGGCTCCGGCTTTGCCGTCACGAAGGCTCGCACAGAGATCGACGGCAAGAAGATCTGCGATGCGCAACTGAAATTCCGAACCGTTGCCTTCGATGCGTCAACGGAACCCGACACAAGAAAACTCGCCGAGCTCGTCAAACAACGGGCACACGATGTCGGCCTGTTTGCGGCCCAGCCCCAAAACACCGGCGCTTAAGGACTTATGATCATGGGTAAGACACCGAACGACGTGGTGATCACGGGGATTGGCATTGTCAGTTGTCATGGCGTTGGCCGCGAAATCCATGAGGAGCTTCTGGCTTCGCCCAGCTCACCCAAGCTTGTTATCGATACGGAGCGCTTTGCTCCCTACCCCGTCCATCCGCTGCCCGAAATTGACTGGTCCGAGCAGATCGCGCGGCGCGGGGACCAGCGTCAGATGGAAAACTGGCAGCGCCTCGGCGTGTTCACAGCCGGTCTGGCGCTGGACGATGCGGGCCTGAAGGAAAACGAAGAGGCCTGTTCGACGATGGACATGATCGTCGCCGCCAGCGGCGGAGAGCGGGATGTGGCCGTCGACACGCTGATCGTCAACGAAGCCGCAAAACGCAACGACCGGGACATTGTCCTGAATGAAAAACTGACGACCGAACTGCGTCCGACGTTGTTCCTTGCACAGCTTTCCAACCTTTTGGCCGGAAACATTTCTATCGTGCACAAGGTCACCGGCTCGTCGAAAACATTTATGGGTGAGGAAGCCGCCGGCATCTCAGCTCTATCGACCGCTTTCGAGCGGATTCGGGCCGGTCAGTCGACTCATGTTCTGGTGGGCGGCGCATATAACGCCGAGCGCCAGGACATGCAGACGCTTTACGAAGGCGTACAATCCCTTTCGCAGGGTGAGTGGCAACCGGTCTGGTCCCGCGAGGGACCGGGCGGCGGCATTGTCACCGGCTCTGCAGCAGCTTTTCTGGTTCTTGAATCGCGGGCACATGCCGAGGCGCGCGGCGCCAGGATTTACGCGATGCTTCAGGCCGTCGAGGGCGACCGCGGTGGCCGTGAGGCCGATGCGATTGGTGAACGGCTGAAAACCATGGCGGACCGGTGCGGTGTTGCAGATCAGGCAGACTCGCTCATCCTTTCAGGAACCTCGGGACGTTACGAACTGCGCGATATCGAACGTGAATTTGTCGACGGAACCTGGCCGACCGCGGGTTTGCGTGGCTATTCCGGAGTGATCGGGCATACGCTGGAAGCCCAGTTTCCCGTTGGCGTGGCACTGGCCGCACTGGCGTTGAAATCCGGCGCTGCGCCGGCTGCGTTCGATCCCGATCATGAGACGGCCATGAATGGAACCGTCCGTACGGCACTGGTGACAACGATCGGCTTCATTCACGGTGAAGGCATGGCCGCGCTGCGGAGCGAAGAAGCGGACAAAGTGGAAAACTGACATGAGCAACAGCGCATATAAGGACCATCTCGGACGCCCTCTTATCGCGGTCACCGGCATGGGCATCGTCACCTCGCTTGGTCAGGGAAAAGAAGACAATTGGCGGGCGCTGACCAGCGGCACGTCCGGCATTCACGAGATCACCCGCTTCCCGACCGACGGCCTTTCCACACGAATTTGCGGAACGGTCGACTTCATGGATGTTCCGAATGTCGCCAGCGAGCTGTCCTTTTCCCTGGCGGACGCGGCCACAAGCGAAGCAGTTGCGCAAGCCGGCATCAGCGGGGATTTCGGCGGCCCTCTCTTTGTTGCCGCGCCACCCGTTGAGTACGAATGGGCCAACCGCTTCGCACTCGCGGACGAAGCCGGGACGGCAGGAGACTGGGACAATGCCTATGACGGTTTCCTTGAGGTCCTGCGCAAGGCCCCTCATCCCGAATTTACCGATGTTGCACTGTTCGGCGGTGTCGCCGAGCGGCTCGCGGACCGGTACGGGACCCGCGGCCTGCCGATCACGCTATCGACAGCCTGCGCCTCCGGCGCAACGGCCATCCAGCTCGGTGTCGACGCGATACGCCAGGGACGGACGGACCGCGCCCTGACGGTGGCATCCGACGGATCCGTCAATGCCGAGGCTTTGATCCGGTTCTCGCTTCTTTCCGCACTCTCCACACAGAACGACCCGCCCGACAAAGCCTCAAAACCCTTCAACAAGGATCGCGACGGCTTCGTGATCGCTGAGGGCGGAGCGGCGCTGGTGCTTGAGTCGCTTGAAGCCGCCGTGGCGCGGGGCGTGCCGATCCTTGGTATCCTGAAAGGTTATGGCGAGAAGGCCGATCACTTCCACCGCACGCGCTCGTCGCCGGATGGCGGTCCGGCCATAGCAACCATACAGGCCGCACTGGAAGATGCCGGGCTCGACGAAACCGGCATCGGCTACATCAATGCGCACGGCACATCGACGCCCGAAAACGACAAGATGGAATATCTGTCGCTATCAACGGTCTTCGGAGAACAATTGCCTCAAATCCCGGTTTCATCGAATAAATCGATGATCGGCCACACGCTGACAGCTGCGGGCGCCGTCGAAGCAATCTTTTCGCTGATGACCATTGAAACGGGAACACTGCCGCCGACGATCAATTACGAGAATCCGGATCCGGCCATCGAGCTGGATGTCGTGCCGAACGTCAAACGCGAGCACGCTGTTACATCGGTACTTTCCAACTCCTTCGGTTTCGGCGGACAGAACGCCTGTCTTGTCATGACGGCTGAACCGGCCTAAACGGCTGTGAACCGAGTGTAGACAGGAAGACAGCACCATCATGCGCGCATTGCAGCTCATTGAAGACCGCAAGCTGGAGCTGGCGGATATTGAACCGCCCGCCCCGCCTTCCGCGGGCGAAGTTACGTTGCGCGTTAACGCGGTAGCGCTCAATCATATCGATGTATGGGGATGGCGCGGCATGGCCTTTGCCAAGCGCAAACTGCCGCTTGTCATCGGCGCCGAGGCATCGGGAACCGTCGAAGAGATTGGCCCGGGCGTCTCAAACGTCCTTCCCGGTCAGTTGGTATCGGTCTATGGCGCGCGCACCTGCGGCCTTTGCCGCGCGTGCCGCGAGGGCCGCGACAATCTTTGCGAACATGTTTCCGGCGTACATGGTTTTCATCTGGACGGCTTCGCACAGGAAAAGATCAACCTGCCCGCGCGGCTGCTCGTCCCCGCCCCTCCCGGCGTTGACGCGGTGGGTGCGGCGCTTGCTCCCGTCACCTTTGGAACGGTTGAGCATATGCTCTTCGACAATGCACGCCTGGAACCGGGCGAGACGATCCTTGTTCAGGCCGGCGGCTCAGGCATCGGAACGGCGGCGATCCAGTTGGCCAAGAAACATGGTTGCACGGTGATCACCACGGTCGGGTCCGACGACAAGATAGAAAAGGCCAAGGCTCTTGGCGCCGATCACGTGATCAACTACCGCGAAGACCGCTTCGAAGGTGTCGTGCGCAAGCTGACGAAGAAAAAGGGTGTCGATGTGGTTTTTGAGCATGTCGGCGCTGACACCTGGGCCGGCTCCATGCTGTGCATGAAACGCGGCGGCAGGCTGGTCACATGCGGATCAACCTCGGGCGTTTCCACACAAATGAACCTGATGCAACTCTTCCAGCAGCAATTGCGCCTCATCGGCTCCTTTGGTTGCCGCATGGAAAACATGGCTGACGCCATGCAGAAAATGGGGCGCGGGCTGGTTCATCCGGTCATCGACACCGAAGTGGGACTTGACGATATCGACACGGCGCTTGCGCGCATGGAAGGCCGTCAGGTGTTCGGGAAGATCATACTGAAGATGGACTGACAGACGTGAGTCCGTTCGCATACCGATTCTTTTTCCGCCTCTATAAGGCCAAGAACTGGATTGTCGCCCAGATTGTCTTCACTGCTTTGAGGCTGCTCAGGCTCATTCCGGTCCAGACCGCTCTTCGCTTCACCGAAAAGGCGGCGGCGTTTATCGGTCCAAAAACCAAGCGTCATCGGCTGGCTCTTTTCAACCTGTCCAGGGCATTCCCGGAGAAATCCGAAGAAGAACGGGAAAAGATCGCGGTCGAGATGTGGGCCAACATGTCCCGGCTGATGGTGGAGTATGTGTTTGTCGAGCAGTTGATCGATCATGATCTGCGTGACGGCGAAGGCGGACTGATCGAAGTCGACGGGATCGAGCGCTTCCTCGACCTGCGCGACAATCCGCGCCCGTTCATCGTGTTCACGGCCCATACGGGCAATTTTGAGCTGTTGCCGATCATTGGGGCGAAATACGGTCTGCATGTTACCGCCCTCTTCCGGCCGCCCAACAATCCCTATATTGCCAAGCAGCTCATGGCGGCCCGGCGCACCCACATGGGTCAATTGATCCCGTCCCGCGTAGGCGCATCCTGGAACCTCGCCAGCGTGCTGGAACAGGGTCAGGGCGTTGGTCTTCTGGTCGATCAGAAGTTCCACAAGGGCGCGAAGACCAAATTCTTCGGCATGGATGTTCAGACCAACTCCCTGCTCGTCAAACTGGCGCGGAACTACGATTGCGAGGTTTATCCGGCCCGGTCGATCCGCCTGCCCAACGGCAAGTTCCGGCTGGAGATGGAGCCGGCGATCGAGTTACCGCGCAATGACAAGGGACAGATCGATATCAACGGCACAGCCCAGCTTCTCAATGACAAGGTCGAGAGCTGGGTGCGCGAATATCCCGGCCAATGGCAATGGTTTCATGACCGCTGGAATATGAAACACATCATCCTCAAGTAACTTACTTGCGGATGATGATCCGGGTGTTCTTGAAGCCTTCTCGCTGCACGAGAGAAAACAGCGTCGCGGCGTTGCGCGGATCAAGCCGTACGCATCCGTGCGAGGCCGGGCGGCCAAGCCTGCTGATCTCATTGGTGCCGTGAACCGCATACCCGCCGCGAAAGAAGATGGCAAACGGCATCGGCGCGTTGTTGTACTTGCGCGAACGATGATGTTTCGACAACCATTTCGGGCTGTAGGAGCCTGTCGGCGTGTAATAGCCACGCCGGCCGGTCGACACTTTCCAATGGTATTTGACCTTGCCGCGATGGGTCACGACCATCGTCTGGCTCGAAAGATCAATCCGGGCGGTCAGCGTAGCGGCCTCTGCCGCAAGCGGCAGCAGCGCCAGTATCACCACACTCAATATGAAGACTGAAAGCACACGTTTCATTTCCACCCCCTTAAGCGCGCAACGGAAATCGCGCGCCTCGCACTCTTCCCCAACCGAGCAATCACCGATTTGACCGGGTTTTGCTCACAGAGGGGCAAGTATGAACACAATCGACTGCGTGATATGTCGGGCACTACAGCGTCGATAGATGCAATCTCTGAGTTCGTGGCTTTTTTGAATGTAAGAAAAATCACAATAGCAGGAACAAGACCGCCGCCAACACTGTCAGCAGGCTGCAACTGGCCTGAAACAGGCCGATGGCGGCGGCAATGTCCTTTGCACCGGCTGCGGCATTGCCGGGCCCGTTCAGCACCGGCTCGCGCACGACCGTGCCGCCATAGGTGCGGTTGCCGGCAAGCGCCAGATCAAGCGCTCCGGCCATGGCACATTCGGGCCAGCCTGCATTCGGAGAACGGTGCAGACCCGCATCCCGCAAGGCAACGTCCAGCGCGTGCCCTGCTGCACGCCCTCCCCGTTTGACGAAGGCCGCAGCAGCAATCAGAAGGGCGGAAAGCCGCGCCGGCAGCCAGTTGGCCAGGTCGTCCGCCTTTGCCGATGCCCGGCCGAAGTGGAGATAGCGCTCGTTTTTGTGCCCGATCATGGAATCGGCGGTATTGAGCATTTTGTAGGCAAGCAGTCCCGGCAGGCCGAGCACCGCATACCAGAAGGCCGGCGCCACGACCCCGTCGGAGAAATTTTCCGCCAGGCTTTCGATCGCGGCGCGGCATACACCCGGTTCATCAAGGCTCTGTGGATCACGCCCGACAATTTGCGAAACCGCCTCGCGACCGCCGGCCAGACCGCGCTCCTGCAGGCCCGTGACGACGCGTCCGACATGATCGGAAAGACTTTTTTGCGCGATGAACACGGCAACGATGGCAATCTCGATCAGCAAGCCGACCACACCCAATGAACGCAACATCAGCATCAACAGGCCGCCCGCAAAGGCAGATACAATTAGGAGAAAAACAGTCGCAATCAGACCGTTACGTGAACGTTCCGTGGCGGGTGCCGATGCGCCGTTACCGTAGCGTTCCGCCTGATCAATGGCCCATCCAAACAGCACAACGGGATGGGGAATGCGTCGCCACAGCCAGTCCGGATCACCGACAAATCGATCAGCCAGAAGCGCCAGAACCAATATTGCCAGGTTGAGTTCCACGGTACTGCCCGGCCCCGTCAGCTATCGACAAACGCACGCAATGCCACACGCAGGCGTTCGTCATCGTCCCCGTTCGCACACAGGCCGAAGCGCAGCCAATGCGGCATATAGCTGAACTTACGCGTCAGAATCCGGTGCCGGCAGAGATGGTCGTGCAGTTTCGCCGCGCGCGGATCTTCGACAAGCGAAAAGAGAGCGGTGTTACCAGCGATTGCCAACCCTGCCTCATAAAGTATGCCATTGAGGCTCCTGCTCCTCTCACCTATTGACGCGATTGTCTGCCGGTGCAGATCGTCATCCGCGAGCACGTGACGGGCAATTTCCAGGGCCGGACCGGACACAGGCCATGTTCCCAGTAGGTTTTCCAATACGCTGCGAACAGCCGGCGAGGCCAGTACGAAGCCCAACCGAAGGCCGGCAAGACCGTAGAACTTTCCGAAAGACCGCAACACAACGAGATTTTCGACATCGCCGGCCTGCGACGCAACACTGATCTGCGGCTGGAGGTCGCCAAAGGCTTCATCGACCAGCAGAAAAGCACCTCGGCCTGAAAGATCACGGGCCAGTGTGCGTACATCCCCGGGCGAATATGTCCTGCCATCCGGATTGTTCGGATTGACCAGCACGACCAGGCCGTAATCATCGCTCAGCGCATCCATGCCCGGCACAAGGTCGACGGAGCGCCCTGCCCTTTCAAACCGCACCCGGTATTCCTCATAGGTCGGACCGATCACGGCAACTTTGCCGCTGAAGATATCCGGCAAACGTTGAATGACGCTTTGGGTGCCGGCAACCGGCAGAGGGCTGATGCCGTCAGCTGCGCCATAGCGAATCCCTGCCGTATCTGCGGCGCTGCTCAACAGATCCTCATCCGGCAGTCGTGCCCATGCCCCGGCACTGATTGCCGGCAGCGGGACCGGGTTCGGATTGATACCGGTCGAAAGATCGAGCCATTCGCCGGGAACCCCGCCATATCGCGAACACGCACGCGACAGCGCACCGCCATGCTCAATGGTTTCAATTTCTGTCGTGCCGGTCATTCGGTATCCGCCAGGTCGATCAGGTGCATGAAGGAACCGCACACGCTCCCACGACGCAGGCCGACGGATCCAAGAGAGGTCCCGCGGGCATCCTCAACGTCAAAAAGACCTTCAGCCTCACCTTCCGCCTTGACCGTTGCGTAGTGGAACTCGTGAGCGGTCATGGGTTTGCTGCAGAAAAACCCGTCGCACGGCACCGCGCGCCTGTAACCGAGATGAAGCCTGCGTTCGGCGAAGCTTGTTGTCAGCGGAAGCAGACCTAGCATCGCATGACCCTCGCCCTCACCGTCTATCAGGCTTTCGCCAAGAACCATGTAGCCGCCGCACTCGCCATAAATCGGAATATCCCGGTCGGCCGCCGCCACAATGCCTGCCCGAAACCGGCTCGCTGCCGACAGTCGTGCGGCGTGAAGCTCCGGATATCCGCCGGGAAGATAGACGGCATCACAATCATCGGCCGGCGCCTCAGCAGCCAGAGGGGAGAAGAAGGAGATTTCCGCGCCCCGCCGCCGCCAGCCCAAAAGCATATGTTCGTAACTGAAAGCAAACGCCTCATCGCGTGCAACCGCGATCCGTTGTCCCGGAGGCGGCAGGCGATCGACATTCGACATGGTTTCGACGGAACCAAACGTGTTTGCTGCCGACATAATTGTCTCAAGATCGCATCCGCTTTCAACTGTGTCGGCAGCCGCTTCGATAAAGGCTTCAAGGGCCTCATGCTCACCGGCCTGTACCAGGCCGAGATGACGCTCGGGAAGCTGCAGCGCCTCTTTGCGGCGTACGGCTCCGAACACATCCATGCCGATGACATCAAGGGCATCGCGCAACATTACCTCGTGCCGCTCGCTGGCAACGTTGTTCAAGATGACGCCGGCAATCATCACATTCGGATCGAACCGCGCAAATCCCTGCACAAGCGCGGCCACAGAGTGGGACAGTTTTGCGCAATTGACCACAAACACCACCGGTAACCGCAACAGGGCTGCAAGATCGCCAGCAGCGCCGGTTCCGTCCGCCGCCGCATCGAAAAGCCCCATCATCGCCTCAATGACAAGAAGCCGGTCGCCGCCCGATACAAGGCCGGCATTTGCCAAAAGCAGGTCCCGCCGCATCGCCCAGGGATCGAAGTTCATGCAGGTCTGACCGCAGGCGGCCGCGTGAAATGCCGGATCGATGTAGTCCGGTCCGGCTTTTCCGGAAGCAACCGCATGGCCTGCCCGGCTCAACGCTCTTAGCAATCCGAGCGTAACGGTGGTCTTGCCTGATCCGGACATTGGCGAAGCGATCAGGAGGCCATTCATTCGGCTGCACGTCCCATGCGTTCGAAAAGCCCGTGCCCCATCCAGTCCAGCATCTGACGCATCGGGACAACGCCGCCGACGACAACAATGGCGGGGGGCGACAGGCCGGCAACGATCAGGTCCTGCTCGGCCTGGCCAAGGGTGGTTTCAAGCACCTGCTGCTGATCGGTCGTCGCATTGCAGACAATCGCCACGGGTTCATCCACGGACCGCCCTGCCCGCATCAGATTATCAACAATCGAAGCGATGTGCTTCATCGCCATATACATCACAATAACCGGTGAACCCCTGGCGATCGCATCCCAGTCGATCTGATCGGGCACGACGCCGCCGGAATCGTGGCCGGTCAGAAAGGTAACGCAGTGATTGACGTCCCGGTGCGTCACCGGAATGCCCGCATAGGCAAGACCGCCAATTCCGGCCGTCACCCCCGGCACAATGCGGAACGCAATGCCGTGATCGAACAGAGCTTTGGCTTCTTCGCCGCCGCGACCAAAGACAAACGGGTCGCCGCCCTTAAGCCGCACAACCCTCTTTCCGGCACGGGCAAGTTCAACCAGGCGCAAGGAAATATCGCGCTGCTTGGCAGAGGGTTTGCCGCCCCGTTTTCCGGCATATTCGAGTTTTGCGCCAGGCCTCGCAAGCTCAAGGCAGGTGGCGTTGACCAGCGCATCATAGACAATCACATCGGCCTGGCCGATGGCATGCACGGCATGAAGGGTCAAAAGTCCGGGGTCGCCGGGCCCTGCGCCGACAAGCCAGACGGTTCCCGGCTCGATTGCCGGCAATCCCCTGAAAAGTCCGTCCGTCATGACAGGGCCTCCGACTTCCGCTCCCGCAGCCTCTCGCCTATAAGCACAGCATGACTGCAACGCCGACGGAAACCAAGAGCGAACCCTCTCCGCTGCGCCGCGGCTGGACCACCGGCGCCTGTGCGACGGCAGCGACCAAGGCCGCGCTGACCGCGCTTTTCAGCGGTACGTTCCCCGATCCGGTCACGATCCGGCTGCCGAAGGGACAAGAGCCGTCCTTTGCCCTTGCCTTCGAAAGCAGTGCCGATGGATACGCCTCCGCCGGCATCGTCAAGGATGCCGGAGACGATCCCGATGTGACGCACGGCGCGACCGTCGTTTCGACAGTGCGCAAACTGCCGGACGGCGCCGGCATTCGGTTTACCGCTGGCTCCGGCGTAGGCAGGGTTACCCTGCCGGGTCTGCCGCTCGCCGTTGGCGAGCCGGCGATCAACCCGGTTCCACGCGAGATGATGCAAAATGTGGTGGACGACGTCTGCGCCGGGTTCGGCCAATCCGCGGACATCGAAATCACCATTTCGATCCCGGGCGGCGAAGAATTGGCCGAAAAAACGTGGAACCCGCGGCTTGGCATTGTCGGCGGTCTGTCCGTTCTCGGCACAACGGGCATCGTACAGCCCTTTTCCTGTTCCGCGTGGATTCATTCCATTCATCGCGGCATTGATGTGGCTCGCGCGGCCGGCCTCACACATGTCATGAGCACAACGGGCTCCACCTCGGAGGCAACTGCCCGGAAAATCTATGATCTGCCCGACATCGCGCTTCTCGACATGGGCGACTTTGCCGGAGGACTGCTGAAATATCTGCGCCGTCATCCGGTCGACAGGCTGACCATCGCCGGCGGTTTCGCCAAGCTTACAAAGCTGGCGCAAGGGGCGCTCGACCTTCATTCCGGCCGCAGTCAGGTCGACATGGAATTCCTTGCAGGCCTGTTGCCGCAAAGCCATCGGGGAATCAATGTTGAAGACCGGATACTGTCTGCAAACACTGCTCTGGAAGTTCTTGAAATCGCAAAACAAAACAAATTCGATATCGCAGGACCTGTTGCCTGCAAGGCCTGCGAAACAGCGGTGGAAGCTTTGCGCGGAGCACCGGTTTCGGTCGATATCATCGTGACCGACAGAAAGGGAAATGTGCTTGCCCGATACCCTTAAATCCGTGCTGATCCTCGGCGGCACAGGTGAAGCGGTCGACCTTGCCGACCGGATCGCAAAGGACGGCTCAACAAGAGTGGTGACGTCCCTTGCAGGCCGCACGGTTGAGCCGAAGCTGCCGGCGGGAGACCATCGCATTGGCGGTTTTGGCGGCGTTGACGGCCTTGCGGCATATCTGCGCGATGAGGGATTTGATCTGCTCATTGATGCAACCCATCCCTTTGCGGAAACGATATCCGCCAATGCCCACGCGGCGGCCGAAAAGGCGGGCGTCCGGCTGGTGTCGCTCCAACGCCCGCTCTGGCAGGCACAGCTGGGTGACCAATGGACATGCGTCGAAACGCTCGAGGCGGCTTGCAGCACCATTCCGGCACGATCTCGTGTTCTGCTCGCACTTGGCAGCCAGCACATTGGCGTCTTTTCCACCCGCGATGATGTGCATTTCATCTTGCGTATGGTGGACCCTCCTTTGGACCTGCCATCTTTCACGTCTTTCGATCTCATAGGCGGAAAGCCGTCGACCGATCCGGAGGAAGAAGCACGGATGCTTCGCGATTCTTCCGTCAGCCACATCGTGTGCCGCAATTCCGGCGGCACAGGCGCATATGCCAAAATCCTCGCCGCTCGCGCCCTTGGCCTGCCCGTCATCATGGTCGAACGCCCGCGAGGGAACGACAATGGCGCGTTTGAGACCGTGGATGCGTTGATGGCGGCCATAAGCTAGACGGCCTCACGGTTCTTTTTCTTGCCGGCATTGCGAAGCACGTGAGAATAGTCGGCGTCATAAAGTGCGGAATCGCGAAATGCGACGTCGCCAAGCACGGGCCCGACCATGATCAACGCTGTTCGTGTCAGTTTTGCCTTGCGCACTTCCTGCTTCATCTCGGCAAGCGTCGTCTTGATGTAGAGTTCGTCCGGCCAGGTCGCGCGATAGGCAATCACCACCGGGCAATCCTCGCCATAATGCGGTGAGAGCGCGTTGCGCACATAATCCAGATTGCGGATCGACAGATGGATGGCCAGCGTGGCGCCGGACTGGCCGAGGAGTTCCAGTTGCTCGCCATCGGGCATGGATGAGGCCTTCATGCCCGTTCGCGTAATGATAACTGTCTGCGCGATCTCCGGCAGGGTCAATTCGGTCTTGAGCTGTGCCGCCACACCAGCAAAGGCGGGAACACCGGGTACGACCTCATAGTCGATACCGAGACTGTCGAGACGGCGCATCTGTTCCGCGATGGCGCCATAAATGGATGGATCGCCCGAATGCACCCGGGCCACGTCCTTGCCTTCCCGGTGTGCCTTTTCGATTTCTTCGATGATGGTGTCGAGATGCATGGGGGCGGTATCGAGCACCAATGCATCATCCGGAGCGGCGGTGACGATCTCCTGCGGCACCAGCGATCCGGCAAAAAGGCAGACCGGGCATTTCTCGACAAGCCGTTGTCCGCGCACGGTAATCAGATCGGCGGCGCCGGGCCCGGCACCAATGAAATAAACGGTCATTCCGCCGCCTCCTTCCCGTCAAGCACACTTCCTTCCTTCGCGGCATAGCCGCGGGGTGTATAGACCCACTCCCGTCCGTCTCCGGTGCGGACCGTGCGGCTCTGCGATGAGCCGGCAATGACGACGGTGAGCATGTCCACATCGTCAACATTCAAGGAGGCGAGCGGTACGATACGGACGTTTTCACCCTCGCGGCCGAGATTGGTGGCCAGCACAACCGGCGTGTCGCCGGGCCGGTGCTTGAGCAATTCTTCCTTCGCAAAGGCAAGCTGGGTGCGCCGGCGACGCGACACCGGATTGTAGAAGGCAATCACGAAGTCACCTTCGGCGGCTGCCCGCACACGCCGCTCGATATCCGGCCAGGGCGTCAACAAGTCAGACAGCGAGATGGTGCAGAAATCATGCCCGAGAGGCGCACCCGTGCGCGCGGCGGCGGCCTGCAATGCGGAGATACCTGGCGAAACCGATATCTCAACGCGCCCGGCGGCATCGCTCAAGCCGCCATCGGCATCCCGGCCCGTACGGCCTTTGTCCAGAAGCTCGAAAGCAAGCGTTGCCATCGCATAGATGCCGGCATCGCCTGAGCACACAAGCGAAACCGTACGGCCCTCGCCCGCAAGTTCCATGGCATGACGCACGCGGGCTTCTTCTTTTCCGAGATCGAAATCGTGACGCGCCTTGCCGTGCGAAAGACCGGCGACCAGATCGAGATAGAGCGAATAGCCGACAAGGTCTGTCGAGCGGCCGATCATGTCGCTGACTTCCGGTGAGCGCCAGCCATCGCTGCCCGGCCCGATGCCGACAATATACAGCGTTCCGCGCGCCTTGCCCGGCAGCGTCGCAGCGACCGGCTGCAAGGCCTTGGCGACTGCGCAGGTGGCGCGCCGCGACTTGCGCTTGGCAACAACAAGGTCGCCATCAGCACCGGCTGCGGCCAGGGCCGCGCCCTCCGCAACACCATGGCAGCCGACTTCGGCGAAGACGATATCGGACGGGTTTTCCAGCCGATCGGCCTCCTGTTCCAGCCTTCCGGCATCGAAGAAGCGGGCCGGCACACCAAAGTGACCCGCGACGGCATGGATTGCCGTTTCATCCGCCTTCAGATCGATCGAGAACACACCGGTCAGCGCTTTAGCCGTAAGACCGGCTTGCGCCAGCGTTTCCTCGGCAAGTGCGATGACCTCTTCAGCTGGTGCGCCGCGCTCACAGCCGATACCGAGACACAGCACCCGGGGTGCGAAGACAAGTTCGTTTTCACGCGGCACGGTGGCCAAGGCAGTCGTCGTCAGCACCACCGAACCATTGTCCGAAAAAGCAATGGTTGATTGTTCAAGCCAGTCGTTCGCCCCTGAAAGCTTGGCAGTTTCGCCGCCGATCAACGCCGCCATGACCGGTTTGGCGGCTTGCGGATTGATCAGGACGTAGCCCTGCGGCGGCGCATCGAGTGCGATGCCGAATTGCAGGTCGCCGGCGGTTGTGATCGCCGCATGCCCACCGATCCCGTCTGCGATCAGCCGCGCCAGATCATTGGCGCCGTGATGACCGCCGAGCAGCGGAACAATGCTGCTCCCGTCCTGCGATACCGACAGCACCGGCGGCTCGTTATGCTTGTCAGTCAGCTGCGGCGCCAGCAATCTGATGAGCGCTCCGCTCGCCATGACACCGATAATCGGGCGGCCCGAGCGAAACAGGTCACCGACATGCCGTGCCGTTGAATCAAACAGCACATCCGCCGTTCCGACGCGCCCGCGCAGGCCGTGAAGCTCAGCGTCAACCAAGCCCACCAGGCGCCGCGCAAGTTGCAGATGGGTTTGGCTGAGGACAACAATGGCGGGTCGCGGTTCAGACATTGTGCACTTCCTCTTCACCGGCCCTTGCCGAATCCCGCTCGATGACCGGAAGGCTCGACACCCAGTCCTCGGCACCCTTGTAGACAAGGATCATCGAAAAATAAGGAGCTGTTCCGGTCGCTGCCGAAAGCGGCAGGATGCGCTCATCGGCAAGCGACACGCGCTCCAGATATCCGGCGTGTCCGGTCAGCCCGAGCTCTGCGATCAGGGTTCTTATCCGGTCAAAATGACGGCCGACCTTGATGATCACGGCAGCATCGGCCGTCGACAGTTTCTCCGCAATGGCCTCATCCAGCAAAGGCCCTGGAATAACCACGAGCACATCGTTGCGTGCGGCAAGCGGACGGCGGAGCGCGGCTGCGCCCGCCATGATCGAGGACACGCCGGGAACGATTTCACAATCGAAACGCCCCGCGAGGCGCTCGTAAAGATACATGAATGAGCCGTAGAAAAACGGATCGCCCTCGCAAAGAACAGCGACGTCTTCTCCGGCTTCAAGGTGACCTGCGAGGTGCTTTGCCGCTTCATCGTAGATTGCCTGTGCGGGGAACCGCTCGGTCCGCATGGGAATAATGATCGGATATTCCACCTGTCCCGAAACAACAAACTGCTCAACAATGGACCGCGCGAAGCTGGGGCCCGTATCTGGTGCGGGAAAGGCAATCACCTTGCAGGACTGCAGCAGCCGGTGTGCCTTGAGGGTCAAGAGTTCCGGGTCGCCCGGCCCGACGCCGAGCCCGTACAGCCGGCCGGTCATTGCTGCCCCCGAGATTTTGTCTTTTGCCACTGCGTGACTGGCATCAACGGCTTCCAACCGGACATGCCGCCAACCGGTTGCGCCCGGGCAACCGACAGGCGTGTCAGCTCTCCGCCGTGATTATCATAAAGCGCTGAAAGGCGTGCCTCACCTTCGAGTGTCACCACATTGGCGACCATCCTGCCGCCAGGTTTCAGCGCCTGCCAGCAGGCATCGAATACGCCATCTGTCGCCAGCCCACCGCCGATGAACACCGCATCCGGCTGCTCAAGACCGGACAATGCGGCCGGCGCAGCGCCTTCCTCGATGCGGATACGCGGCGTTCCAAGCCGCGTCGCGTTCTGGGCGATCATGGCACGGCGGTCACCGGAAGGTTCAATCGCAATCGCCCTGGCGGAACGGGCTGCACGCATCCATTCGATCGAGATGGAGCCACAGCCGGCGCCGACATCCCACAGGAGCGCGCCGGGGCAGGGCCGCAAGGCGCAGACTGTTGCGGCGCGCACCTCCCGTTTGGTCAATTGCCCGTCATTGACAAACACATCATCGGGCAGCCCCGGAAGCGGCGGCAGGATGTCCGCGCCCTCGCCTGCCACACATTCAATGGCCAGAACATTGAAATCCGCAAAGGCCGGATGTTCACGGTCATAGTCGCCGACATCACGGGCCCGTTTCTCCACGAGCTTTTCGGTTTGTCCACCCATATGTTCAAGGATCGTCAGGCGGGAGCCGCCGTAGCCGCGCTCCACCAATATGTTTGCGACCTCGTGGATCGTGCGCCCAACAGATGTCAGCGACAGGATGCGGTTTTCAGGAAGCACATGCGGCTCCAGCCCGGCAACGGCACGGCCATGCAGCGAGATGCAGGCGACATCGGAAAGGCTCCAGCCCATGCGTGCCGCCGCCAGCGAGAAACCGGAGGGTGACGGGATAACGATCATCTCGTCGGCTTCAATCGTTCGCCGCATGGTGGCGCCGATGCCGAAATGCATGGGGTCACCCGTCGCCAGAATGGTGACCGGGGTGCCGCGCCGTTCATTCAGAAACTCAAGCGTCGGGCCGACACCCATCGTCCAGGGAACCACCTCACAGTCCTCCAGACCAAGTGTTTCGAGATCGAGACAGGAAAGCACGCGCTCCGGTGCAACAAGCGTTGTTGCCTGCTGCATAAGCGCAAGGGCCGGCGGTGTCAGCGTATTGATGCCATCGTCGCCGATGCCAAGGATGGTCAGCCATGGTGCCTGCGTCGTCATGCGCCAAGCCCACCGGCGATTGCATTGACAGCGGCTGCAGCCATCGCGCTGCCGCCACGCCGACCGCGTACGGTGATATACGGCACATTGTGTGAGTTCTGCACCAGCGCATCCTTAGATTCTACCGCCCCGACAAAGCCAACCGGAATGCCAACGATCAGCGCAGGCGGTTCCGCGCCATCTTCAATCAGATCAAGCAGATGAAAGAGCGCCGTCGGCGCATTTCCGATAACGGCGATCCCGCCGGCCCAATCCCCGGACAATCGCTCAAAGGCCGCAGCCGACCGCGTTGTTTCATTTTGCCTTGCAAGTATTGCCGTCTCTTCATCGGAAACGCCGCACAGTACCGGAAGGTCCGGCGGCAACAGGCGACGTATGATGCCCTGACGCACCATGTCCACGTCGCAGACAATCGGACGGTTGCGTTTGAGCGCCTCGCAGCCGGCTTCGACAGCGCCGTCGGAGATTTCCAGATTGTCGACAATATCGACCATGCCGCACGCATGGATCAGCCGCACGACAATGTCATGCGAGCCCTCGGCAAACTTTGAAAAATCCGCCTCGTTGCAGATGGTTTCAAAGCTTTGCCGATAAATCTCGGCGGGATCTCTGATGTAGCTGTACGGCATCGCCGTCACTCACCGCTTCTTCATCGAGGCCGGTCCATGCGGGTGATCCGCATGCGGATAGGGATGATGATGGTGGTGGTGGTGATGATCGTCGCCATGATGGTGGTGGTGACCATCCGCATGATCGTGACTGTGATCATGAAGCGGCGTCCATGGCAGGCCGTGTTCACGGCAGAAGGCTTCATCGCGGCAGGATGCATCACAATCGCCACCGCATGGGCAGTTCTCCAGCCCGCCGCCAATGCCCTCGACGTGATGATGGTGGCTCTCCTGCGCCAGACCGACCTCGGCCTCGAACCCGAGCACCTGTTCGCGGTATTTGCACATCTGGCAGTTCATCAGCGCCAAACCTTCACGGGTTTCCTCGACCCGGTCCTGAAACGTATCGATCACCAGCGCATGATCGTTAAGGTAACCTGCCTTGACGAAGTCGATTTCCGGAAAATCAGCGGCCACGAGATCGGTATGGCTGTAAATCCGCTTCACCAGGACACCGGTAAACAGGAAATAGGGAAAGACAATGATCCGGCGATAGCCAAGTTTGGCGGCGTGACGGAGGCCCGGCTCGACGAGGGGAAAGGTCACGCCCGAATAGCAGGTCTCGGCCCAGCCGAAACCCATCCCTTCCCACAGCATGCGGGTGACCTTGGAAACGTTCGAGTTTGCGTCCGGATCAGACGAGCCGCGGCCGACCACCATAAGGAGCGTTTCCAGCGGCGGCACCTCGCCATTTTCCGCATTCGCCTTTGCCACGGCCTCCTCAATGCGTGCGCCGGCGGCGCGGATCATCTTCAGATCGACGCCGAGTTCACGGCCATATTCGATCGCCATACCGGGATTTTGCGCCTGGTACGTATTGAGCACCGAGGGGATATCGTTCTTGGCGTGACCGGCGGCAAAGAGCATCCCCGGCACCGCAAGGACACGGGTCACCCCCTGCTCCTTCAACCGGTCCAGCCCGGCATGGATCACGGGATTGCAGAATTCGAGGTAGCCATATTCTACGGGCGTGTCGGGATAACGTTCTTTGAGCCCTTCGGCGACCTTGGCGAATTCACGGGCTGCGTTCTGATTGCGACTGCCGTGACCGCAAACCATGATCCCGGTTTTGCCGTCCGCACTCATGCTGCGCCGCCTTCGGTCTGCTCTTCGGTCTCTTCCTCGGCTTTCGTCTCATCGTCGGCGCGTTGCTTACGCTTGGCAGCCTTGGCAACAAGGACAGCAAGAGCCGCAGCACCCAGGACGGCGGCGATGCCGACCCAGTGCGAATGACCGGCAACTTCTCCGACATGCCCCATATGGGCATAGGCTGATGATGGCAGGAAAACAGATACGATCGAAAATAAAATCATGCGTGTCATGGCAACCACTCCGCTGGCATTTATCGTGCACGAAACGCCGCGAAGGACGACCTTCGCCGGACCGGTCTGGACAGCTCCGGAATAAGCCCCCTGATTGGGTCGGCTGCACCGGAATTTCTCTCAGCCCGCTGGAATCGGGCGCCGTCACACGCTGTCAGTCTTTGTAGGCAATGCGCCCATGCGGGTCAAACGCAATCGCGGCAGATTACGCATCAGACGCGACACGGTGGCAGGTCGACGCCGGAAGGCCCGGACGCTATCATCACGTCATTACCTTCGCACCGGTGCGCTATGGGCCGATGCGTATGGCGATCACCACCTCTGAAAAGACCTTCCCAAGCCACGATCACAGGAGCCGCAAATGGACGAAATGGATCTGTTGATAGACCTGCACAAGCCGGCATTCAGGCAGGGTCCGGGCGGCGATGCGGAAACGAAACGCGCCATTTCGCTTTCGGGGCTTTCCGGCCGTCCGGGTCTGAAGATTGCCGACATCGGATGCGGCACGGGCGCATCGACAATCGCGCTCGCAAAGTCCCTCAAAGCGGATATCACGGCGGTAGATTTCTTGCCCGATTTCCTGAGCGAACTGGAAAAACGCGCCGATGCCGCAGGTGTTTTGCAGCATATAACGACACTGGCCGCTTCCATGGACGGTTTGAGTTTCGAACCATCATCCCTCGACGCCATCTGGTCGGAAGGCGCTATATACAATATCGGCTTCGAAAACGGCATACGGAGCTGGCGCTCCTTTCTCAAGCCAGGTGGAATCCTTGCAGTTTCCGAACTCACATGGCTGACGCAGGAACGGCCGGCAGAACTGAATGAGCACTGGTCCCGGGAGTATCCGGAGGTCGCGACGGCATCGACAAAGATCGCGCAACTGGAAGCCAACGGCTACACGCCGATCGGCTATTTCGTCCTGCCCGAGCACTGCTGGCTGGATAATTACTATCGCCCCATGCAAGAGAATCTCAAGGCGCTCCTGGAAAAATACGATCGTTCGGAGATGGCCCGGTCGTTCGTTGCAGCGGAGCAACGGGAAATTGACCTCTACGAACAATATGCAGCCTTTGTCAGTTACGGCTTCTTTATCGCCCGCAGACTGCCGGACTGAGCGGTTTGCACAGCCTGATCCGGTTCTACAGCTCCTTCAGATCTTCTTCAGGATTTGCGGGACGGTCGCCCGTGACTTGTTGTCATGCCGGACATGGTTCGGGTCATGACCCAGGCGGATGTTCAGGTTAGAGTACCGGAAGATGAAAACAAAACTACCGATCCCCTCCGGAACGCTACGTCCGACCTTGTCCGGCGATGCCGGTAACATTCTGGGTCTGTTGCAGGAGAAGAACGTGCGTCGTTTCCTTTGCGACGACAAGGTCCTGACCCGCGCCGAGGTCGCCGACATTGTCACCGAAGGCGAAAGACTGGATGCCAAGGGCATGGGCTACTGGGTGATCGAGCATGCGCAGAAAGGCTTTGCCGGTATCGTCGGTCTTACGCCTGTGTCGGCTGAGGCATCGGTGTCGCCCAAAATGACCAACGGGGTTGAACCGACCATTGCGGTTTTACCGGATATGTGCGGGCGCGGCCTGGCCAGCGAAGCCATGGACGCGATCATAGATTACGCCCGCTCGACATTGGGTCTTTCCCGGCTCGTTGCGGCCGTCGACAAACCGAACACCCGCTCGCACCGACTGATGCTAAGGTCGGGCTTTTCGCAGAAGGGTACCGCGCCAGGACCAGCCCATTTGCTGGTGCTTTACGAATGCGACCTTCAATCCCTGTCATCGGAACCGTGAAACAGATTTCGCACGGCCAAAACCTGTTGGAAGATCGTACTCCTGACGAAAACCTTTGACCATCAATGCAGCATGCCTTGACTGAAGCGGCACCGGCAATTCGATTTGGATCTTTCCGGCTCGAACGGAAGCCGGTGGCGTCGTCATTCAGCGTTGTCGCTCTTGCCAGGCCGAGGATAGAGCAAGCCTGCTTCAGCCATTCCTGTTAAGCGCCTCGATCACGTCATCAACCCGGTCCTGCCCCCAATGCATTTCGTCATTGACGAAGAATGTGGGTGCGCCAAAGACGCCTCTTTCAACCGCCTCTTCCGTATTTGCACGCAACTCGTCCTTGATCGCCTGATCCTGGACCATGTTTGCGATTTCCTGAGCGGGCAGACCGGCATTGTCCATGAGTTCCATGACAACTTGCGGATCGGAGATATCATCATCATTCGCCCATGCACCGTCGAACATGACATCCATATATTTGTCGCGAACCTCTTCGCTGATCCGGCCTGCGGCGATCGCACCGCGCAGAGCCATTACCGTGTTGAGCGGGAACTTCGGGTTGACCGAAAACGGTAAGCCATGCCTTGCGCAGATACGGTTCAGATCGTCGAACATCCATTTGCCTTTCGCCGCGATGGTTGCCGGGCCGGTATTTCCGACTGCCTTGAACACACCACCGAGGAGCATCGGTTTCCAGTTGATCGCGCCGCCTGCATCCTGCACCATCTTCGGCAACCGCTTATGCGCGACATAGGACGCGCTGCTTACAAAATCATAATAAAAATCAACAGGTTTCGACAATTTCTTTTCCCCGGTTTTGATTACGCCTTATCGATGGCTGGAAGATGTATCGCAGCCCAATGGGTAAATGACGTTTACGTAAAAGACAACACGCACTTTCGTCCGACACGGCTATCAAGACTGTCGGGCAAGAGATTTACTGATTTCTAATCCGGTTTGCGCATAATAGCGGCTTCGATGTAAGACGGACCTTGTGTTATGCGTATACTGTCTTTCCCACGACTGGTTCTGCCACTGATCCTTGCGACCGCACTTTCGGGCGCAAGCACCTTTCCCGCCCAAGCGTCTAAAGGGACGGCTGACGCCGTAGAAGAAACAAAGGTCCTCCCGAAAGCCCGGCCGGAGCGTCCGGTGCTGATGCTGGTCTCCATCGACAATCAGACCATGCGCGTCTTTGCAGGCAGCGAACTGGTCTACCGATCCGATGTGTCGACTGGTAAACCGGGCAACGATACGCCAACGGGCATCTTCAGCGTCCTGGAAAAGCGGCGCTACCACGAATCCAATATCTACAGCCAAGCCCCGATGCCTTTTATGCAAAGGCTGACCTGGTCAGGAATAGCGCTGCATGAATCGGGTGATGTGCCCGATTATCCAGCCTCGCATGGCTGTGTCCGTCTTCCCGCCGGATTTGCAAAAAAGCTGTTCGGATTTACCGGGATCGGAGCCCATGTTCTGATCGCGGACGATGAAGTATCGCCGCGGCCGATATCGCACGACAAGCTTTTTTATCCTGGTGGCAGGCCTGCCGACATCGCCAACCCGGCAGCCTCGGTGGTCTCCGCGACCGTCAAGCCCATGCAGCGCAAGGACAGCGGCTCTCTTCTGACCTTCGGGGAACCGCAAGAAGACGTGGCCGCAAATCCGATAGGCGTCAGTCTTCCGGTTTCGGACGGATATGTTATGCGGACAGGCTTCGATCCGTCTTTGACCCCGGTCGGTGAGGATGACGGTTTCGAGTTTCCGCAATCCAAAGAGCCGATCCGTATTCTGGTCACGCAACGAACCGGGCGGGAACTGGTTCGCGACATTCAAATGATGCTCAATCAGCTTGGCTTCGACGCCGGAGAGGCAGACGGGCTGATCGGTGCGGATACGGGTGCCGCTATTCTGCGTTACCAGAAAAGCCGCGGCGAGCAGCCGACCGGCGCTGTCTCTGTCGCGCTTGCGCGCCAACTGCATCTCGACACCGGACGCGGTGCGTTTTCGACCGGGCACATTTACGTGCGCCAGGGGTTTAAGCCTCTTTTCGATGCGCCGGTGTTTCTCAATGACGCCGAGCAACCGCTGGGAACCCATTTCCTGACGGCCCTTCCCCACCGGGATGAGCAGGAAAGACTGCAATGGGTTTACGTAACCTTGTCAGACAATATCAGCGCAAGCGCGCTTCTGGATATCAAGGAGAGTTACGGCTACCGGACAACAACGGCTCAGTCTGCACTCAACCGTATCGTCATGCCGCAATACGTGCGCAAACGGCTGACGACCATGATGGTGCCGGGATCGTCTCTTGTGATTACGGATGGCGGCCTCAGCTCCGAATCCCACAAGGGAACAGACTTCATCGTGCTGACGGACTGAGCAATCAGGCGTGATTGCCGCGTCTTGAAGCCTGACTGTTGATGCGGCCTATCAGCAGCCAATGAAGCAGAACGGCGACCAGCGAGACAAACAGGATCGCTCCGATCGTGTCCGACAGGAAGTGGCGCCCCTTGAAAACCCGCAATGCCGCCGCCAGCCCGGCGGCCAGAAACGCTGCGGTCAGGATGGTGCGGCGCAGCGTCTTGTTGGCTATGTAGGCACTCAGCACGAGAACGGAGATGAAGAATGCCGCTGCTCCGGAGCCTTCTCCCGAGACGAAGGAGCAATTGCGTTCACACTGATCCGACATGATAAATGGCGGTGAAAAAGTCCGGTCGCCACCGAACTCCGTCACATTGGCCGGGCGCGCCCTGCCCCAGTTGTTTTTCAAAACGGCATTGACCAGAAGTCCGGGGCCGAGAATGTACAACAGCGGAACAAAGCCCCATACTTCCCGCGGCACGGTGAACACGGGACCACGCCACAAGGCGACACCCCAAAGAATCAGGCAGGTGACACTCAAGCCGATGCTGACAATATTGAAGAGTTCACGATAAGCGTTGAAAAAGCCGGTTTGCGCTGTCCACTGTCGGGTTTGGGAATCGAAGAAACGTTCCGACACCCAAATGTCGATCCCCGGAAACAGGTTGAACAGAACAAAGACCACGGCGAGCGCACCGACAACCGCCAGCGACATATTTCGGTAATCATCTTGCATCGTCGAAACACCTGCCGTCCAATATGAACGCACCAACCGGATTGCCATGCTGGAAACCGCCATCGGCGTTCAGGGTCGCGACGGGTTCTATCTCTTGGCCATCGCATTTTGCCAGCTTCCAGCCCGGTTCCACACGCAACACCTTCTGGCCTGCCTGATCCCGGCCGATGGGAAATTTGAGCTGGTAGTAATTCTGCGGTCGCCCGTCAGGGTTCACGGTGCGGATATCGAAGCCGCTATCGCGTCCGGTGTAGAACAGATCGGCGACAACATCGCGGTTTCCGGACAAGATAATGTCGACATTGTTGTCCCTGGCAACGTCAATGGCCTGGAGGCTGATGGCCTCACGGCCAAGAAGGCGTTTCATGGCCGGCTTTTCTCCGTCGATGCTAACGTGCTTGGCCATAACCGTGATGACCGGAAGTCCGATCGCCATAACAACGCCGATCCACACCGACAGCCTCAAAAGGCGGAAATACCGTTCTTCGATCAGGCCGACGATGACCAGAACGGTTCCACCAAAATAGGCAGCGACAGCCCAGTTCGCATAGGCCTTGGACAGAAGCGCCTGAATACAGACGATTGCGATGACGGGGATCGAAAAGAAAAGAAGGATGCGCGCATCTGTATGCCGCGCCCGGAAGATGGCGGCAAGGAGCGATCCGAACAGGATAGGCCCGAATACACCGAACTGGCTGAAGAAGAACTCCGCCAGTTTGAGATATTTCAAACTGAACTCGCTGGCATCACGTCGCACCCAGTCTGCATTGTCCAAAGTATGCTCGAATGTCGACAGATCGTTGAGAAAATTCCAGACGATGTTTGGCATTGCGACAACTACGAAAACCACAAACATCGTCAGCGCATGACGCCAGGAGGGTCGCGCCGCCGGCATGAAGACCGCGGCCAAAACAACGCCGAGGATGAAGTAGATGCCGGCATACTTCGCCAGAAACGCCAGACCCGCCGCAAGACCGGCAAGCGCTGCGTAAATCCCCGAGCCTTCCTTCAAGAGCCGGAAATAAAACAGGAGTGCCAGCGAAAAGAACGGCGCCATGATCGTGTCGGTTGAGATCACCGCGCTGCCGAGCGTGACGGCGGGCATGGTGACATAGGAGATCATCACCCAGAACGCGATGCGCGCATCGAAGAGATACCTGGCAAGTGAGCCGAGTATGCAGGCTGTGGCCAAATGGAAAAGTGGCGCCGGCAGCCGCACCCAGAATATTGCATCACTGCCGGCGACTTCTGTGAACAGCCGGATAACCCACGCAATCAACGGCGGCTTCGAATAATATCCGAAGTCGAGATCCTGCCCCCAGAGCCAGTATTGCGACTCGTCGACAAAAAGATCCGTCTGGTCGAACCAGAGGAAAAACACCCTGTAAAACGTGAGCAGAGCACAGGCGGCAAATCCCGCAGCAAACCAGTCGCTTGAGACCGGGCTAAGCTCATTTTTCCTGAACGGATTGAGGATGGAATGCACCAGTTCTGCCCGGCTCTCTTTCGTAATTGCTAAGGCTCTTAGCAGGTATTGAAGGTGATGCAAGTCGCCACGCCAGCGCGGGCACAGATCAGTTTCAGGCTTTCTTTTCCCATCGGCGATCCTGGGTTTGCTGCCAATAGGTCAGTTCATGGCCCTCCTCTTTCAGCGCTTTCCATTGGGACCGGGCCGCCTCGACCTGCACCTGATCGTGGCCGTCGAACATGAAGACCGCCCGCTCGTAGGCCTCAAGCTCCGACGGGTCGGCGCCGTCGACAATGAACCGCACTTGCGCGGCATTTGCGTTGCCCTGCGTGGCGCAGATCAGCACCGGCTGACGATCGGGATGCGCCGCGCTGTCGGTGCCGTGCGGAAGAAAGCTTTCGTCGCGATAGGTCCACAAATGTTGATCGAGTGCGTCCCGCCGCTCCTCGCTGCCGGTTTGCACCACAACCCGCCAGCCGCGTTCCAGACTCTTTTCCAGCAGGGGCGGCAAGGCGTCTTCAAGGCGGGATTCGGTCAAATGATAAAACAGGACCTCGGTCATCGCATCACGCTACACCGGGAATTGCCGGCGCGACAAGCGGCGGCAATCCTCAGCCTTCATGGTTGGCGCGGATGAACTCATCGAGCAGCCGCACACCGAAGCCCGACGCCCAGGAGCGGTTGATTTCGGTTTGCGGAGACCCCATCGCAGTTCCGGCGATATCGAGATGAGCCCAGGGAACATCGTTGACGAAGCGCTGCAGGAACTGCCCGGCGGTGATCGAGCCGGCCCACCGGCCTCCGACATTCTTCATGTCGGCGAATTTCGAATCGATGAGCTTGTCGTATTCGGGTGCCAGAGGCATGCGCCACACCTTCTCGTCCGTCACATGTCCGGCGGCCGTGAGCTGCGTGCACAACTCATCATCATTTGAAAAAAGGCCTGCATGATGATGCCCGAGGGCGACAATAACCGCTCCGGTCAAGGTTGCCAGGTTGATCATGCATTGCGGTGAGAAACGGTGCTGACAATACCAAAGCGCATCGCACAGGACGAGCCGGCCCTCGGCATCCGTATTGATGACCTCGATTGTCTGCCCGGACATTGATGTCACGATATCACCGGGGCGCTGCGCGTTGCCATCAGGCATATTTTCAACGAGGCCGATTATCCCGATGACATTGGCCTTGGCCTTGCGGGCGGCCAGTGCATGCATCAGTCCGATTACTGACGCGGCACCGCCCATATCGCCCTTCATGTCTTCCATGCCGGCACCCGGTTTTAGGGAGATGCCGCCGGTATCGAAAACGACGCCCTTTCCGATAAAGGCAACCGGTTTCTGCTTTGCCTTACCACCCTTCCACTGCATGATTGCAAGGCGCGGCGGGCGCACGGAGCCCTGAGCGACGCCGAGCAGAGCGCCCATACCGAGCTTCTTCATTTCCTTCTCGGTGAGGATCTCAACCTCGACACCGAGCTTTTCAAGCGCGCTGGCTTTTTTTGCAAATTCCACCGGTCCGAGGATGTTTGCAGGTTCATTGACAAGGTCGCGCGCCAGGGTCACGCCCCCGGCCACGGCCTGAGCGGACTGGAAAGCCTTCTTGGCGGCGGTCGCGTTCGGTGAGACAAGAATAACCGACAGGCTTTTTTTGTCATTGCCCTCACCGTTGCCGTTCTTGCGCGTCTTGTAGGCATCGAATGTGTAACTTCTGAGCAGCAAACCAAGAGCGAAATCGGACACTGCATCGGCTGTGATATCGGCCTCGTCTGCATCGATAAAAATGGTAATCTGAGGGGATTTCTTTGCAAGACCGAGCGCGGCGCCACCAAGCCGCAGCCAGTCGCGCTGCTCAAGATCGGCCGGATCGCCAATCCCGAGAATGGCAAGGCGATCCGCAGGACTTCCCTCCGGCACCAGCACATCGAGCGTTGAAAGTTTCTTGCCCTTAAATTCGGCGATTTCCATCGCCCTTGTCGCGACACCGCTCGGGTCTGCCGACGGTGCGCTGGGGGAAAGCCGGGCTTCGTCGCGACAAAGCAAGATGGCCAATCCACCCTTGATCGCGGAGGATTTGGAAAATGTAATGTTTATTTTCTGCGACATGGGAGCTCCGGTTGTCGGTGGGCAAAGAAGACGGGCAAAAATCCGGACCCTGGAGGAGGTCTACGGGACAGATTGGCTTTTTCCAGCGCAATAACAAGTCCAGAATTTGGCGAAGCAGCGACATTGATGGTTTGTCGGCTGACAAAACGATCCCAAAGCTGCTCACCCGCACCGCCAAGACGATCTTATGAGTTAAAGAAATGTTTACTATCCTGATTTGCGCCATATTAGGTATAAACTGAATACAAAGAGATTCCGGTCGCAACACATGCAACCGGAGCGCTGGTTTGCCGGATCCCGTACCGAATGAAGTTATTGGAACGCTACATATTCCACCGTGTCTTCGTGCTTTCGGTCGGCACCCTGCTAACCACGGCGACGATAGCAATGACCACGCAGGTGCTGCTGCGCGTCAACCTGCTTAGCTCGACCGGCCAATCCCTTCTGACTTTTCTTGAGTTAGCCGGTCTTGTCATGCCGTCAATGTTCGTGATCGTGATGCCGTTCGCTCTGATGATCGGCGCCTCACAGACACTGAGCACAATGAATACCGATTCGGAGCTTGCAGTCATCGAGGCATCCGGCGGTTCACGGGCGCTGATCGCAAGGCCTATCCTGATCATCGCCGCGCTCATGTCCTTCGCCAGCCTCCTGGAGAGCAATTATGTGGAGCCCTGGGCCAACCGCCAGATCAGGGCTCTCATTGATCGCGCATCAGCCGACCTGTTTTCGGCGGCGGTGCAATCGGGCACCTTCCACAAGATTGAAAACAATCTCTATGTGAGCGTGGCGGAGAAGCTGCCGGGCGGCCGGCTTGGCGGGATCTTTCTTTCCGACCAGCGCGACGAAGACAGTGATCTGCTTTATTACGCCAAATACGGAACGTTCACCGAAACTGCAGGCAGGGACATTCTGGTTCTTTCCGACGGCGAGCTGCATCGCAAGGAAGTCAGCAGCGGAAACGTGTCGGTTATCCGCTATGCCACCTATGCGCTGGATCTGAGTCTGATCGGCGGGCAGGCCGGCGGTGGCGGCGGCTTAAAACCGAAGGAGCAGCCGACAAGCTATCTTTTTAATCCCGACCTTGAAGACCCCTATTACCAGCACGCACCCCAAGAATTCCGCATGCGTATCCACAAACGCCTGTCGGAATGGCTGTATCCGCTCGTTTTCGGGTTCATTACGGTTTATTTCCTCGGAAAGGCCCATTCCAACCGGCACGAACAGGTCTGGAGCGTGCTGACTGCGGCCACCATAGCTTTCCTCATGAGAGGCTTCAGCTTCTATGCCATCGACGAATCGGCAACGAGCCGTTTGTTTGGCATCTTGTGCTTCGCGGTTCCCCTTGGCGGGATAGCAATATTCTCTTTGCTGATGATCACGAACTGGACATTCAGGGCGCCGCGATATCTGGTTGACCAGTCATCACGGCTTTTGTCGGGTGATGAGCCCTTCCTGCGGGTCTTGCGACAATGGATCAGCGATCTGCCCGGCACGAGACGGAAGGGCGCGCAATGATAGGCATTACGCTCTGGCGCTACCTGTTTCGCCGCTATGTGGTGATGACGTTTTGGTTCATCCTCGGTGTCCTCGCAATCATCTACATGGTTGATTTCACTGAATTCTCCAGCCGGGCGTCGCGACTTCCCGGTTATACGATCGGGCTCGGCGCTTTCCTGTCGCTCTTGCGCCTGCCGAATATCATGCAGGAGACTGTGCCGTTCATCATCCTGTTTTCGTCCATGTCGGTCCTGCTTGTTCTCAACCGCAAATATGAACTCGTGGTTGCCCGATCGGCCGGGATCTCCGCCTGGCAGTTCCTGATGCCGCTTTGCGCTGCGAGTTTTCTCATGGGCGTCGTGATGGCCACGATGGTCAACCCGTTCTCGTCCTATGCCCTTTCAAAGGTGCAGGAACTGGAGCTTGGACTTGGAATCAAGCGCGGGACGGTCGGCACGATAGAGCGCCCTCCCTGGTTACGGCAAAGGACAGAAGAAGGCATCACAATTATCGGCGCCGACAAGGTCGCCCGAAGAGGCCTGCTGCTTGGCGGCGCGACATTTGTGCGTTTCGATAACGACGGATCGATCACCGAGCGGCTGGATGCCGAACAGGCGTCCCTGGAGCCCGGACGGTGGATTTTAAGCGATGTCACCCGGTTCGGCGACGATGGATTGCCCGCAGATGTCGACGAAATCGTCATAAAGACAAATCTGCGGCCGGAATTTGTCGAAGAATCACTGGCATCTCCACAATCGATTTCGTTCTTCGAGTTGCCGCGCAAAATTGAAGTGGCCCGCTCATTCGGGCTCGGCGCCAACGCATTTGCGATGCAGTACCAATCACTTCTTGCCTTACCGCTGCTTCTGGTTGCGATGACCCTTATCGCAGCAACCGTGTCTTTAAAGTTTATCCGTTTTGGACAGTCCGGAACGGTTATTTTGGCTGGCATCTTGGCCGGCTTTCTGCTTTATGTCGTGACTGTGTTGGCGAAATCGTTTGGAACCGCCGGTGCTGTGCCTCCATTCGTGGCTGCATGGCTTCCTGCGATTGTCGCGTCTGCGATGGGGGTTACCGTGCTTCTCCACAAGGAGGATGGCTAGTGGGGTCTGGGGCGATCTGCGAAAGGAATCGTTTGCGTATCGCAGGTCTGATTGCGGCCTTGGCTGCCTGTACGGCAGTGCTTGCACTGACGCCGGTGGCATCGGCGCAGACAACGAATGTGCCAGGAATTGACCTGCAAACTTCGCCCGATGCGCAGCTTCTCCTGACAGCCAACGAACTGACCTTCAACCAGGACAACCAGACCGTCGTGGCCCGTGGCGCGGTGCAGGTTGAATATGACGGCTACCAGATGGTTGCCCGCCGGCTTGAATATCACCAGGCAACGGGCCGCCTAAAGGCATTCGGCGATATTGAGATGGTGGAGCCGGACGGCAATGTCATCTACGCCCAGGAATTGGACGTCACGGATGATTTTGCAGACGGGTTTGTCAATGCGCTGCGTATTGAACGTCCCGACAACACACGTATTGTCGCCGACAGCGCTCAACGTTTCGACGGAGAACGCACCACGCTGAATAACGGCGTCTACACGGCTTGCGAAATCTGCGAGGAAGACCCGTCAAAGCCACCGCTCTGGCAGATCAAGGCCCGGCGCGTTACCCAAGACGGCACAACGAAGACAATAAGGCTCGAGGGCGCGCAATTCGAGCTGTTCGGACGACCGATTGCCTATCTGCCCTTTCTGGTGGTGCCGGATCACTCCGTCAAACGCAAAAGCGGCTTCCTGCTCCCATCGGTCAGCTATTCAAAAGAGCTCGGCGCCAAAGTCGGCGTGCCCTACTATTTTGCACTGAACCCTCACTACGACCTGACCGTCACGGTTTCCGGCTATACGCGCCAGGGTTTTCTCGGAGAGGCTGAATTCCGCCAACGTTTTCATTCCGGACAACATGTCCTGAAAATCGCCGGAATACACCAACTCTCACCCGATGCGTTCGATGCCGGCACCGTTGATGCGGGCGTTGAGAACCGGGGCATGATTGCATCGCGCGCGGAGTTTCAGATCAACCCGCGCTGGACATTCGGCTGGGATGTCATGGTGCAGAGCGACAACAGTTTCTCCAACACCTATGGCATTGGCGGCTACAACGCCGTCACGCAGGCGTCTGAGGTTTATCTGACGGGTTTGTCGGGGCGGAATTTCTTCGATCTGCGCGGTTTCTATTTCGATATTCAATCGATCAACCCGTCCAGCACGGACGAAGAAGAACAGCCCATTGTCCACCCTTCGCTGGACTATTCGCGCACATTTGACAGGCCCGTTGCCGGCGGCGAGCTTAACCTGAACGTCAATCTGCTGAGCCTGACGCGAGACGAGGCTGAGGCGGATACTGTCAATGGCAGGTTCCCCGGTGTCGAGGGCACCAGCAACCGCCTGACAACCGAATTGGAGTGGCAGCGTACATTCGTAACGGATGCGGGTCTGGTTCTGACCCCCCTCGCCGCAGCACGCGGCGACGTCTACTATCTCGATGTCGATGCACCGGTGGGATATACCGGCCCGTTTACAACGCAGACAACACCGGCGCGCGGCCTGCTGACGGCCGGGCTCGAGGCGCGCTACCCGATCCAGATCACCGCGCCCACAGCGTCACATATCATCGAGCCCATTGCGCAGATATTTGCGCGCAATGACGAACAGCTTGCCGGCGGACTTCCGAACGAGGATGCCCAAAGCTTCGTATTCGATACCAGCACGCTTTTCCAGCGCGATAAGTTCTCCGGCTATGACCGAGTCGAAGGTGGAACAAGGGCCAATTTTGGCGTGCGCTACACCGGCACCTTTTACAATGGCGTATCGCTGCGGGGTGTTTTCGGTCAGTCCTATCAGGTTGCCGGACTCAATTCATTCGCCACACCCGATCTGGTGAATGTCGGCACCTTCTCCGGCCTTGAAACCAAGCGTTCGGATTATGTCGGCAGCATCGGCGTCGATCTTCCGCGGGGTTTTTCCATGACGGCGGAAGGACGGTTTGATGAAGAAACCCTCGATCTGCAGCGATCCGATGTAGGTATTTCCTACACAGGTCGTTATCTGAGCACGAACTTCGCCCACACCTCCGTGCAACCTCAGCCCGGATATGGCTCGACAACAAAACGAAGCGAGCTGAAAGGTGGCGCGTCCATCAAATTCGCGGAGTACTGGAAAGCTTTCGGGTCAGTTGCCTACAATATCGAGACACGAACGATGACGGACAATACAGTCGGCTTCGGCTACCATGACGAGTGTATTGCGATCACATTCTCCTACTCGCAGCAGCGTGATATCAATCAGGCCGTCGACTGGACAGTCGGCGCGAGAATTAGCCTGCGCACATTGGGCGACATCAATCTCGGCTCGAACACGATCAGTGATTTCCGCAATAACTAACAATTGAATACAATATCTTGCCACCGGGCATACAAGAGCCGTATGTGAAGAAACGGGCCTTTATTTTGCCAAATTATGGGTGGGATTTACCGCAGTATTGAGTTTTGCGAGAATATCACTTCAGGGGGAGCGAGGAACTGGAAACATGATGAGCGGTCCTGCAACGAAACATATCGCGGTAGCAGCAAAAATTGCAGCCATGATGATGCTGGCTATTGTCACGATTTCAACACATGTTGCGCCGGCAATGGCGAACCGGGTTGCGATCGTCGTCAACGGCAGCGCCATCACATCCGGAGATGTCAACCGTCGGGTGAAGCTCCTGCAATTGCAGCGGGAACGCGGAAACCTGAAGAAGAAGGCGCAAGAGCAGCTCATCGAGGAAGCCATAAAGATGTCAGAGGTGCGGCGGCTGCGCGCCAGCGCATCCGATGCCCAGGTCAACCAGTCCTTTGCGCGCTTTGCTTCTGCAAACAAGCTGTCCACCAAACAAATGTCACAGATGCTGAGCCAGGCCGGTGTGGGCGCCAATCATTTCAAGGAGTTCATCCGGGTGCAGATGTCATGGCCGCGCGTCGTGAACGCACGCTTCAGTTCGGGCGGCAGGATGAGCACAGAAGATCTTGTATCCAAAATGCTCGAGCGCGGCGGTGAAAAGCCGACGACAACAGAATATATCCTGCAGCAGGTCATCTTTGTTGTGCCTCAGTCAAAACGAAAGGCGATTCTCGGCAAACGGAAACGGGAAGCCGAGGCGATGCGTGGACGATTTGTCGACTGCAACAGCACCCGCCAGTTTGCAAAGGGGCTGAAGGATGTTTCCGTCAGGGATCTGGGGCGCATCATGCAGCCGGCATTGCCAGGTGAATGGAAGGCGCTGGTGGAAAAGACCCAGGAAGGCAAAACGACAAAGACCCGGGTGACGGATCGCGGCGTGGAGTTTATCGCCGTATGCACGAGCAGGCAGGTGTCTGACGATCTGGCGGCAGAAATGGTGTTTCGCTCCGAACAGGCCTCTGAAGACCCCGGTCAGAACCAGAACAGCCAGAAATACCTGAAGGAACTGCGGGAACGCGCACGCATCCAGTACAACAATTGAGCCGATAGGCGCGACGTGATGCCGGGCTCGGGAAGCAAACCAAAACCGATCGCCCTTACCATGGGTGACCCGGCCGGAATTGGCCCGGATATCACATTGGCAATGTGGAAGCAGCGCAACGACAGGCAGCTTCCGCCGCTTTTTGCGGTATCCTGCCCTGCCCTACTTGACGAACGCGCCTCAGCCCTTGGGATCGATGTCAATATAAGCAAAATCCGGGCTCCTCACGAAGCGCTCGCATGCGGCGATCACTTGCCCGTCATGACGCTTGAGAACCCCGTCGGGGCGATAGCGGGGGCTCCCGATCCGGCAAACTCTCCGGCAGTTATTGAGTCGATTGAACGCGCCGTTGCACTCACTGCAGGTGAAGAGGCTGCTGCCGTTGTCACCTGCCCTATTGCCAAGGAACAGCTTTATTCGGCAGGCTTCGCGTTTGCCGGTCACACCGAGTTTCTGGCTGAATTGGCGGAGCGTCATTTCGGGTCCTGCCGGCGTCCGGTGATGATGCTGGCTGGCCCGCGCTTGAGAGCCGTTCCGGTGACCATCCATATTCCGCTGCGTGATGTACCGGATGTTCTTTCCGAAGAGGCGATTGTCGAAACGGTTACAATTGTCGTGGACGATCTGCGCACTCGGTTCGGCATCGACCGACCACGGATCGCAGTGGCTGGCCTCAATCCGCATGCCGGCGAAAAAGGCGCGCTCGGTCAAGAAGATGCCGATATTGTCGCCCCGGCAGTAAGCCGGCTGAAATCCGGCGGCGTGAACGCTGTCGGGCCCCTACCGGCCGATACCATGTTCCACGAGGCCGCTCGCAGCCAATATGACGCGGCCATCTGCATGTATCATGACCAGGCCCTTATTCCGGCAAAGGCGCTGGACTTCGATCAAACAGTCAACACGACCCTTGGTCTTCCCTTTGTGCGCACATCGCCCGATCACGGGACAGCTTTCGACATTGCAGGTACCGGCAAGGCGCGTGCCGATAGCCTGATAGCAGCCATTGAGATGGCTGCAATGATGATAGCGTCCCCCCGACTGAAAGCCGACCCGGAATGACCGCGATCGATGGGCTGCCGCCACTGCGCGACGTCATCAAACGCTTCGGCCTGGATGCACGCAAAAGCCTAGGTCAGAATTTCCTTCTTGACCTCAATCTGACCCAGAAGATTGCAAGAGCCGCCGGAGACCTGGAGGGCGCAACCATTCTGGAGGTCGGCCCAGGCCCAGGCGGCCTTACGCGCGCGCTGCTGGCAAACGGGGTCAGGAAAGTCATTGTCATAGAACGGGACCAGCGCTGTATTCCCGCCCTGAAGGAAATAGAAGAGCACTATCACGACCGTCTCGATATCGTTGAAGCGGATGCGTTGGAGACGGATTTCGCGGCGCTCGCGGGAAAGGAGACGGTCAAGGTCGTCTCCAACCTTCCCTATAATATCGGAACGCCCCTGCTCGTCGGCTGGCTTCTGTCAGAGCCCTGGCCACCCTATTTCGCCTCGCTCACACTGATGTTTCAGAAGGAAGTCGCACAGCGCATTGTCGCCGCGCCCGGTTCAGGAGCGTATGGCCGCCTCAGTGTTCTTTCAGGCTGGCGAGCGGAGGCAAAGCTAGTGTTTGACGTTCCGCGTCAGGCGTTTACACCCCCACCGAAAGTAACTTCATCCGTTGTGCATCTTACGCCGCGGGCCGCGCCTTTTGAGTGTTCGGCAACCGCGCTTTCGATGCTCACACAGGCGGCCTTCGGCCAACGGCGCAAAATGCTTCGCCAGAGCCTGAAGAGCCTAGGCGGAGAGGCATTGCTGGAAGCGGCTGGAATCGACGCGCGGCGGCGTGCGGAAACCTTGAGCGTCGAGGAGTTCTGCCGGATCGCAACTCTCATGCGCAAGACCTGACGCTCTAGCCGCACCGCGGCCGGAAGACGGTGTGTTGAAGGGGCAGCATGGTCGCTCCCAATATCGCGGCATCGCCGTCGATGCGGCTCAGGAGAAGTTTGGGAAACGGTTTTGGGCCGCAATGAGTATCCTTCTGGGCCGGTTCACAGGCATTGATGAGCATCTGACGAAGTTGCCGTGGGGCCTCGCCGCCAAAGAATACCGCATTCGGATCCAGGATCGCGGTGAATGCCCGTATGCAAAGGTTAAGGCTCGGCATCACCTCCTCAATCCAATCAGGAACGCCTGGCCATTCAGGGTCAAACTCATCGAGCAACTGGCGATAGGTAATCTTCATGCCCCTGTCCGTCAGCCTCTTGTGGAGTTCGATGAGAGCCGGTCGATGAACCAAATTGTCGGGTGTGAAGATGGTTCCGATTTCACCGGCATTGCCATGCCCGCCATAGAGGGGTTTTTCATCCCATATCAGGCCGCATCCAAACCCGCTGGTGAATGACAGATAGGCAAAACATCTGAACTCCTCACCGCCACCGCAATACAATTCCGCAAGGGCAGCGCAGGTCGCATTGTTTTCAAAGAAGAACGATGGAGCGAAGCGGTTCCCAAACAACTCGCCGAGCGGGATAAGAGACCAATTGCCGATGTCTTTCGGTGTAACAAAACTGTTGGATTCCAGGGTACGGAAACCCTGAATTGAAGCTCCTACGCCGATAATATCACGCCCCGACAGCGGCCCTTTGCGTTGCAGAGCGGACAGGACATCTGTGATTTCACCAAGTACGGCTTCCCGGTCGTCCGGCGGCGCATCCAGCGCTCCGGCGCACAGTTCGGAGCCGGCCAGATCAGCCGCACAATAGGTTATTCCGGCAACGCTTATGGATATTCCTATCGTCGCGGTCGTATCGGTATCAAGCACAATCTGGGGACTCGGCTTTCCCCTGCCCCTTATGATCGCCTTTTGTGGCCTCAAGAGCCGTAGCGTAATCAACCCGTCAACAATCCGGTGGATGGATTGCTGCGCCAGATCTGTGAAGTCAGCGATTGCGGCACGAGAAATCGAACCGTGCCGACGCACAATGTTCATAATCTCGCATTCGCTGTCCGAGAGCCGGTAACGACCCTGCCCGGCGGTCCCACCCAATTTCCGATTCCTTTCATGCGCGCCGGGATGCAACCCGGGCTTCACATTCCGCATACAATCTGATCAGCGCGCCGATGCGGCAAGCAGCTAAACATCAGGGACAAAACCCAGGGTATAATAATATTTGGCCACAACCTGAATTCAATACGGCCTGGACAGAAACTGCGGTTCATCCGCACAAACATTCTTCGTGTTCCCATCACAATCTATGGGTAATACCTGTCGTATCACCTTGGCTTCCCGGTGTCGCTCGATCATTGTGGGGCCGGGTTGAAGTGAATTCGAATCGTCATAGGCCGATTGCAGGAAGCAAATATGCCGTCAGACCGTCCAATTGTAGATCAGCCCGTTCTCGCCCACAGGGGAGCATCGGCCTTTGCGCCAGAAAACACCTTGCGCGCTGTGGAACTGGCGGCCGAGATGGGAGCCAAATGGATCGAGACGGATGTGCAAATAACTGCAGACGGCGGATTGGTGATCATTCATGACCTGGAGCTTGACAGAACAACGAGCGGTAACGGGTTTGTCGGGCTCACGCCAACCGATCACATCCGCTCACTGGATGCGGGAAGCTGGTTTGACCCTTCCTTTTGCAATTGCCGTGTTCCGACGCTGGAGGAGTTCCTTGCTTGCATTCTCGACAATGACTTAAGCCTGCAGCTCGAACTCAAGGACCTTCCGGGCCGGGAATATGAACTTGCCGACGCGGTATGCGCTTTGCTGCGGGAGTACTGGCCGTTCGGCGAGAACGGCCTTTTTATCTCAGGGTTCTCTCCGCGTTGCCTCATGCGGGCAAAGCAGAACCTGCCGGATGTGCCGGGGGCGATTGCACTTGTTTGCGTACCGGACGATCCGGACGGCTATGCCCGGGATGTGGGCGCGAGTATCATTCATGTTCAGGACTGTTTTGTCGATGATGCGGCTCTTGAGCGCATTCGCAGATCCAGTGTCGAATTCGCGGTCGCAACCGTCAATGATCCGGATCGGGCAAATTATCTGATCGATTCGGGCGTTCAGTCGGTTCTTACGGATGATCCGATGGTGCTGCAACGGGGCAATATGGACACCACGACCCAGGCGGTGGCGCGTTGAGCTGCGATTTCACTCAACTGGGTGGCGTTACGGCAGCTTTTCGTCCAGCAGTCCGGAAACGAAATCAAAAAGACCGGGACGTCGGTCACGCCGCAATCGTTCCGCAAGAACGATGGAGCGGACCGCCGAATAAGCCCGGTCGAGGTCGTCATTGATGACGACGTAATCGTAGTCGCGCCAGTGTTCCATCTCTGCCCTGGAGTTTTCGAGGCGCATTTCGATGACCTCTTGGCTGTCTTCGGCGCGCCGGTGGAGGCGCGATTTCAGCTCCGCCAGTGACGGCGGAAGGATGAAGACGGAGACAACGTCGGCAGCCATCTTTTCCTGCAGTTGAACGGCGCCCTGCCAATCGATGTCGAACAACATGTCACGGCCGTCGGCCATGTTTTTTTCCACTGCTTCGCGCGGCGTTCCATAGAAGTTGCCGTGCACTTCCGCCCATTCCAGAAGCGCATCGGTATCCCGCAGCCGCTCGAATTCCACGTCCGAGAGGAAGCGGTAATGCACGCCATCTATCTCGCTGCCGCGACGCTTACGCGTTGTCACGCTGACGGACAGGCTCAGTTCCTTGTCGTTTTCCAGAAGGCTCCGCGCGATGGTGGATTTTCCGGCGCCTGATGGCGATGAAAGCACCAGCATCAAACCGCGACGTTTAATGACCGTTGACGACTTGTCGTCTGACACTCGATTACTCCAGGTTCTGAATCTGCTCTCGAAACTGATCGATAAGCACTTTGAGCTCAAGTCCGATCGCCGTCACTGACGAGGCGTTCGACTTGGAACAGATAGTATTTGATTCCCGGTTGAATTCCTGTGCCAAAAAATCGAGACGCCGGCCGACTGCCCCGCCTTCTCCCATAAGCGCGCGGCTTGCCTCCACATGAGCAAGGATACGGTCGATCTCTTCGCGGATATCCGCTTTGGCCGCGAGGATTGCAGCCTCCATGTGCAAACGGTCTTCATCAAGTTCCGTTGCGGACTCAAGAACAGCCTGCACCTGTGACTTCAGGCGTTGACGGATAGCTTCCGGTTCGAGGGAAGGATCCGCCTCAACCTGACGCGCGAGGGTTTCGAAGCGATCAATCTGACCGGCGATGATTTTACCGATCCGCTCGCCCTCTGCCTGACGCATCGTGTGCAGAGCGGCAATGGTTGAATCAAGACTGCTCAATATCGCAACCTGTTCGGCCTTTGCCGCATTTTCATCCGGAACCGGCTCGTGAAACTCAAGGACGCCACGGATATTCAGCAGACCGTCGATCCTGGGTGGTTGCCCATCCGTGCGCTCGCGCAGTTCATCCGCCAGCGCGAGGATGGCATCGAGCACGTCGCTGTTCACCCTTGCATCGACACGGCGCTCCTCACGCGTGACGGTCAGTGTGATCTGGATATTGCCCCTGGTAAAAACCGAAGACAGCTTGTCCCTTACGGCCTGTTCCAGCCGCTCGAAGCCGGTCGGCACCCGTATGCGCGCATCAAGGCCACGACCATTGACGCTGCGCATTTCCCAGGTCCAGCGCAGAGCTTCGTATGTCCCTTCCTGATGGGCATAGCCCGTCATTGACTGTAGTGCCACGCCAACCCCCCGTGCGTTATCAAACGCACTTTCCGGCAGCCTCAAAGTATTACTCGGCCGCCTCTTCCTTCTGCTTGGCGCGCTCAGCCTCGATCTGGCGCCAGCGCCGGACATTGCGGTTATGTTGCTCCAGCGTTTCCGCGAACACATGACCGCCGGTTCCGTCCGCCACGAAATAGACATTGTTCGTGCGCGATGGCTTTGCAACCGCCTCCAGGGCCGCCCGCCCGGGATTTGCAATCGGCGTGGGCGGCAGTCCGTTGATAACATAGGTGTTATACGGGGTCGGCTTCTCGATATCCGACTTGTATATCGGCCTGTCGGACGGCTTACCCTTTCCACCGAATATACCATAGATGATGGTTGGATCGCTCTGCAGGCGCATGCCGCGCTCAAGACGGTTCATGAAAACGGACGCGACAAGGGTCCGCTCGTCAGCGCGGCCCGTTTCCTTTTCGACAATGGATGCCAGCGTGACAAATTCTTCCTTTGTCTCAATCGGCAAGTCGTTATCGCGAGACGTCCAAATCTGGTTGACCAGCGCATCCTGTGAGGCGCGCATCTGCTCGACGATTTCTGCACGGGTGGTGCCACGCGTGAATTTGTATGTCTCCGGCCTCAGAGATCCTTCAGGCGGCATTTCCTGCGGCAGATCGCCGGTCAGTTCCGGACTGCGGGCAAGGCGCTCGAAGATCTGCTCGACGGTCAGGCCCTCGGCAATGGTTACGGAGTGCAAAATCGATTTGCCGGAGCGCAGCAGCTCCATAATATCCCGCATGGATGAACCGGCCTTGATCTCATATTCGCCGGCCTTGAGCGTATCGTTCGGCATATAGGCGCTGACGCCAAACCTGAAGATCGTTGCGCTGTCGATGGCCTCGCGGCGCTGGAGCCTGTTGGCAATTCCGCTTACGCCCATGCCTTCAGGCACCATGACATAGATGTTGCGGGTCAGCGGCCCCTCGCCGTCAAACTTGATCTTGCCGAAGTAAACGGCACCGGCCGCCGCCAGCGTCAAAATCACCACGAACGACATGATGAAGTTAAGAAAAACAACAAACTGGCTGCGCGCACGCTCAGATCGTTTCGGTGGCTGAGGCGCCTCTTCAGGTTTCAGCGCCTGTCTCGCCGATTGCGGTATGATTGGACCGTTGGATCTCGGCCGGCCCGCGCCACCCTGATCACCAGAAATATTACCGTCGCTCACAACCTACCCCAATTCGCGTATCCAGCCGCCATTCGCCACTATGGGCATGAATATGGCAACAGATGGCTGCCCGGTTCACATCCGTGCATTTTATCCGTCGAACTTTCTGAGCACCAGTGAAGCATTGGTGCCGCCGAAACCGAAGGAATTCGACAATGCAACATTAATCTCACGCTCACGCGCCACTTTCGGCACGAGATCGATCGCGGTCTCAACCGAAGGATTATCGAGATTAAGTGTCGGTGGTGCGATATTATCCCGGATGGCGAGCGTGCAGAATATCGCCTCCACAGCTCCCGCCGCACCCAACAGATGACCGATTGCCGATTTCGTCGAGGACATCGATATGCCCGAGGCCGCATCGCCAACCAGCCGCTCAACCGCCGCCAGCTCGATCGTATCGGCCATGGTCGATGTGCCATGCGCATTGATATAGTCGATATCGGACGCAGAGACCCCTGCCCGTTTCATGGCGGACTGCATGCAGCGATAGGCGCCGTCTCCATCTTCGGAAGGCGCTGTGATGTGAAATGCATCGCCAGACAATCCGTAGCCGATGATTTCCGCGTAGATTTTGGCACCGCGCGCCTTGGCGTGTTCCAACTCCTCCAGAACGACCACGCCGGCTCCCTCTCCCATGACAAACCCGTCCCGCGCTTCGTCATAGGGGCGCGAAGCGCTCTTCGGATCGTCGTTATAGCCTGTCGAGAGCGCCTTGCAGGCGGCAAATCCGGCCATGGCGATACGGCAGATCGGCGATTCGGTTCCGCCAGCAACCATCACATCGGCATCGCCCAGCCCGATCAGCCGGCTGGCGTCTCCGATTGCATGCGCACCGGTCGAACAAGCCGTGACCACGGAATGGTTGGGCCCGCGCAAATTGTGGCGGATCGACACCTGACCGGCGGCGAGATTGATGAGCCTGCCCGGTATGAAAAACGGAGAAATACGGCGCGGTCCCCTGTCCTGCAGGGTGTAGCCGGCGTCGACGATGCCCTGCAGTCCGCCGATACCCGACCCGATCATCACACCTGTCGCGATCTGGTCTTCATCGCTCTCAGGCTTCCATCCGGCATCCTCGAGCGCGTGGTCCGCAGCGGCCATGGCGTAGGTGATGTAGGGGTCGACCTTACGCTGCTCTTTCGGCTCCATGTGGACGTCGGCATCGAAGGTACCATCACTGCCATCGCCAACCGGAATGCGGCAGGCGATTTTTGCAGCAAGATCCTCAATTTCGAACTCTTTGATCCGATCGGCCGCATTACCACCGGCCACAAGCCTCTCCCAGGTTACCTCGGCACCATTGCCGAGAGGAGAAACCATTCCGATTCCCGTGATTACTACACGCCTCATGCCGTTCCTGTCCTAATAACAGCGCCCGGTTCCTACCGCCTGTCGCAACCATTCACGGCGGACGATCACAGCACCGGTTTCACACAACCAAACAGCCCGGAAAACTCCCGGGCTGGCGCATTTCGTCTGTGTGATCGAAGGTCCACATGCCAATCTGGCTGCGCGGGAGCTGGGCAGCCCCGAAATTCAACTCAGGCCTGAGCTTTCTCGATGTACTTTACTGCATCCCCGACAGTGAGGATGGTATCTGCGGCATCATCGGGGATCTCGACACCAAATTCTTCCTCGAACGCCATGACAAGCTCAACCGTGTCGAGAGAATCGGCACCAAGATCATCAATGAAGCTTGCGCCGTCCGATACTTTCTCAGCGTCGACGCCAAGATGCTCGACAACAATATTCTTAACGCGTTCTGCGATATCGCTCATGTCGTTATCCTCGACCCTTATCCTTTTGCAATGCCTTGGATAGCGGCATGCAGTCACTCAATCAAGTTCAAGCGCTTTATAATTGGGCGCTTTTGACCCGTCAAAAAGCGAGCCCTGTGGATTTCCCGGTTTACCGGAGTCTGCGGTCCTTGCCGGTCGGCTCCAGACTGCATTGGTTGCGGGCCTTAACACGGTTTATCCCAGCCGCAAAGCCTGAATTTTTCCGGGTAAGCGTCTAACGCCGCCAAAGTTGCCAAGAAACATCAAATTCGCCCGCAAGCGGGTCAGATCATGGCCATTCCGCCATTGACATGAATGGTTTGACCGGTGACGTAAGCCGCCTCGTCCGAGGCAAGATACGCCACGGCCGATGCGACCTCGACGCCGGTGCCCATGCGTTTCATGGGAATGGCACCCATAATGGCGTCTTTCTGTTTGTCGTTCAGTTTTTCAGTCATGGCCGATTCGATGAAACCGGGCGCAACGCAGTTCACCGTCACATTGCGCGGCGCAATCTCCGCGGCAAGCGATTTGGAGAAGCCGATCATGCCTGCCTTCGATGCGCAGTAATTGGCCTGTCCCGGATTTCCCGTCACACCGACGACCGAGGTTATGTTGATAATGCGTCCGCCACGACGGCGCATCATCGGATGGGTCAACTGCCGTGTCAGATTGAAGACGGCCGTCAGGTTGACGTTGATGACCGAATCCCAGTCCTCATCCGTCATACGCACGAAAAGCCCGTCCCTTGTTATGCCTGCATTGTTGACGAGGATATCGACACCCTCGAGCCTTTCTTCCGCCGCCTCGCCCAGTGCCTTGACCTCATCGCGATCTGAAAGATTTGCCGGGAAAATATGGGCATTCGTTCCCAGCTCCGCTGCAAGCGTTTCGAGCTTTTCAACACGCGTGCCGTGAAGTCCGACGATTGCGCCGTTGGCGTGCAGAACACGGGCAATCTCTTCGCCGATCCCGCCCGAAGCACCGGTGATGAGTGCCTTGCGTCCGTTGAGTTCAAACATGTTTATCCCTTCTGCCGGTCCAGGCTGCTTTCGGCCACCGGATCTGTTGTCATCCGCCCAGATACGCCTCGATGTCTTGCGGTGTGTTGATGGCTTTGCCGGCAACTGAGCGATCGATACGGCGCGCCAGGCCGGTCAGCACCTTTCCGGCGCCGACCTCGTAAAGCTCGGTTACGCCGTTTGCAGCAAACCAGGAAACCGTCTCGCGCCAGCGCACGCGGCCGGTTACCTGCTCGACCAGCAATTGTTTTATCTTGTCCGGATCGCCGATCGGTGCCGCAACGACGTTGGCGACCAGTGGCACTGCCGGCGCATTCAACGTCACATCATCGAGCGCAGAACGCATGGCATCGGCGGCCGGTTGCATCAATTCGGAATGGAAAGGCGCCGATACGGGAAGGAGCAGTGCGCGCTTGGCGCCCTTTTCTCCGGCAGCGGTGACAGCCTTTTCAATGCTTTCGCGCGCTCCGGAAATGACAATCTGCCCGCCACCATTGTCGTTGGCGATCTGGCAAACACCGGCATCGGAACACTCGATGCACACGGCTTCCACCGCATCTTCCTCGAGCCCGATGATTGCGGCCATGGCCCCCTTACCGACCGGCACAGCCTGCTGCATCGCATTACCGCGAATGCGCAGGAGTCTTGCGGTATCGCCGACCGTCAGCGCGCCGGCGGCGGCCAGTGCGGAATATTCCCCCAAAGAGTGACCGGCAACATATGCAACCTTGTCCTTGAGTGAAAACCCGCCAGCTTCAAGCGCACGCATTGCGGCCATCGAAACCGCCATCAAGGCCGGTTGGGCGTTTGCCGTCAACGTCAACTCGTCTTCCGGGCCTTCCCACATCAATGCAGAAAGCTTCTGATCCAGAGCATCGTCAATTTCTTCAAAGACCGCCCGGGCGGCAGGAAATGCATCCGCAAGGTCCTTGCCCATGCCGACACTTTGGCTGCCCTGCCCCGGAAATGTAAACGCCGTGCTCATATGAAAGCCCCAATTCGATTGCCGCTCCTGGAACGGGCTATCACCACCGAATGGACCGCAAGTCAAGTTTTATGGAGAAAATCCGAGACATTGGGGAAAATGTCGCCTGAAGGCATCTGCGGAGAGCACAGGTCAAAAGGAAACGGGTGCGGTGACCGCACCCGTCTGCAAAACTTCGTAGTATGGATCGCCGCCCTGTGCGGCGCCCGTGCGAATTCTACAGGTCGCCCAGGAGAATGTCGCGTGCAGCCTTGTTGGCTTCCTTCATGCGCATTGCCGCGCCGATCTGGCTGTTGTAGCGGGCAACGAGCTCCTCGCTTTGCTGCTTGTGCTCGGTGCCGAGCTGCTTGAGTTCTTCGCGAGCGGCCTCAAGTCCCTGTTCGTGGAACTGGATGTCGCTGCGCACCTTGGCTTCGCGCTCGGCAAAGCTTTCCTCAAGAACCTGCTGGGATGCTTCGCGTTCGGCTTCCATACGCTCCATATCGGCGACAGCGTCGCGGATCGCCGCGTCATAGAGGTTGATGGCGTGATCCGACTTGCTCGTCGGCATGGTGCGGTTGGTCGTCATCATCCGCTCGACAACGTCGTTCAGACTGCTGACGGCCTTTTCCTCACTGTCGACGGTGCGCGTTGCGCGGATCACATTGCTCGTTGTTGCGTTCATTAGTAGTCTCCTCGGTGAATACTGGTCTCCACCACATCACCAGTTTCTGTCTGACAGCGTTGCCCCACCGGCGGTCACGGACCGACAATAGCGGGCTTCCAAGTAACGCTCAGGAAATTAGCTAATGAATTTTTAACGCACGATCAATTATCAGGTTAAGTTAACGTTAATTTTTAAGCTGTTGATTAATTAGATAAAATTTTATTCAAAAAGGAATCTTCACGCACACTCCAACTGTCTAGTACGTTGGTCGGACACAGGCAATGCGTCATTTTTTCCAATTCAAAAACGAAAGTGAACTTCACTGATAAATTGAAAGTCCGGTCCACGATGTAACCGGTAACAATTTCATCGATATTTGTGAAAATTTAAGACAAACTGTCATAACTGCAGGCGGCATAAAACGCCGATATAAGACCCCGAGTATCAATAAAGCGCCCTCATATGACCGACATTGCCAAAAAAATCGTGGAAATGATGAGCGAGCAGGGCGTTGCGGGCCTGCCACGCAATTACGAGCTGTTCTACGAGGCCGTAACAGGCACCAATCAGCAGCTCACAAAGGACCTTGCCAAACTTGGTCGCTCTGCAGATCAGAACGAGCTTGACGCGCTTGGCAAGAAGTACCTTGTCCATCACCACCGCCAGGGCTTCTTCGAAGATGCCCATGACCGGATGAGCGAGCAGATAAAGGGTGTGCTCAAGCTGTTGCGTGACGAACAGCAGTCTCTTCGGCAATATGGCCAAATACTGGATGACACGTCCGGCAAAATCACGGCCCCGAACCAGGGTAGCGGAGCGCTGCTCAGCCGGATTGTCAGCCTGCTTTCCGACGCAACCGGTTCGACCATCGATCACGGCAAGAAGGTTGTGAACTCGATGAACGAGAAGTCCGCTGAGATCACCAAGATCAACTCGGAACTGGAACGTTACAAGAAGCTGGCCAATACGGACCCCCTGACACAGCTGGCCAATCGGCGCGCTTTTGACTCCCACATTGCAGATGTGCAAGGCGACAGGAAAAACGCGATGTATTCCAGCCTGGTTTTTGCCGATATCGATCATTTCAAGCGTATCAACGACAGTTTCGGACATATCGTCGGAGACAAGATCCTGTCCTATGTGGCGGGGATCATGCGAAAGGAAACCGGTGAGGATGCGTTCGTTGCCCGTATCGGTGGGGAAGAATTCGCCATTCTCATGCAAGGCACCACCGAGCAGGAAGCCTGCGACCTGGCGGAAAAGGTTCGTGCGGCCGTTGAGAGCAAGGAGTTCATCAACAACAAGTCCGGCGTCAACTACGGGCCGGTTACCCTCTCACTCGGCATCTGCATGGGCTCGGAGGCGGACGACTCGGCAGATCTCTATCGCAAGACGGACCAGGCGCTTTATGCTTCGAAAAACAGCGGCCGCAATCGGGTGACGCGTTTTTCCGAAATCCCGGCAGGCAATGGCACCGCCTTCAAGGATTGGCTGCTTTACCGGAAATGACACGGCGTCAATGAATGCGACCGGTACGCCGCGCCATCAGTAGACAGCGGCATATCTGGCGCATATCTCATCATCCGAAAGGTCCTGCATCAATTCGACCTCGCAGCGTTTGTGACGCAGATATGTGTCGACAAGCACGTCCCCGAACGCGCTGCGCGCCCAGTCACTGGATTCCAGACCGTCCAGCGCTTCTGCCAGCGAGCCCGGCAGCCGGCTCACCGAGATTTCGAAAAGCTCCGCCTCCCCTGCCTCGGTCAGGTCCATGCCGGTTGCCTGGGGCGGCTGCAAAGCCTCATCAAGGCCGCTCGTCCCGGCTCTGACTATGGCCGCCAAGAGAAGATAGGGGCTCGCGGCGGCGTCCGACGCGCGATACTCGAAATGAAATTTTGCCGACACGTCTTCATCGGCGCCGGATTTGAAGACCGGGCAGATCCTTACCGCCGCTTCACGATCCTGAACACCGAGATTGTTGAACGCTGCACTCCAGCGGTGCGGGGTCAGGCGCATGTAGGAGGCAACGGAGGGCGCCGTCATGCACAGAAAGTCAGGCATGTATTTGAGAACTCCGGCAAGGAATGAACCCGCCTTGTCCGAAACGCCGTTCGGCCGTCGTGCATCGTGGTCCACGGGCTGCCCGTCGAGATCAAACAAGGAGAAATGAACATGAACGCCATTGCCGACCGTCTTGGGATCGACAATCGGGGTAAAGCTCGCGCGTGCATCAAGACCAACCGCAACGGCTCTCGTGATTTCACGCAGGACAACCGCATCGTCAGCCGCGCGCAGGGCTTCATTGGGTTTGACTGTGACCTCGCACTGAGCGGGACCGAATTCCGGCGAAAATGTATCCGGCACAAGGCCGGCCCAGTTCAACGCATCCATCAGGCGGTTGGGAAAGGAGCCCAGTCGCCGCAAGGCTTCAAGCGAATAGCCAAGCCCCTCCTGACCTTCTGCACCCGAATAGTGAAACTCGTGTTCGAACGCGGCGCTTACGGACAGGCCATGGGTCCGGCGCAGTGTTTCGACGGCGCTGGCGAGTTGGCCGCGCAGGCAGCATTCCCAACGCCGCTCGTCCAGCGTGAGAACGTTGCCCATGACAAAACACTCGTCCACACCGTATTGCGGGATTTTCAGATCCACGAGTGTGGAAAAGTCCGGCCTGAGGATCAGGTCGCCGAGAGCACCCCAGGGCGTGTCCGCAATCGGTCCGAGGCTAGTCTGGAACACATTCGTCGGGGTCCAGCCCACGCCGATGCTGCTGCGTTCCTCGCGGGCGCTGTGCGGCATCGCCTTGCCACGCAACTGGCCGGCGATATCGCTGGTGACCACCATTATGAGATCGGTATCCTTACGGCTTTCGGTCATTTGACGGCTCTCCCGGTATGATGGTGAGATTAGCCCCATCGTTGGTCCGGTCCAACCTTTTCCTTTTGCGCCAATGCGGAGCCATCAACGAATGGTGTCACCGGATCTGAGATCGCGGGCGAATTCGCTTGCATCACCGCAAAAAAGGCGTATAAGCGCGCTGTTCGAAACACCCGGTCACCTGGCTGGGGGCTGAACGGAGGGCCGCCCGAAAGGGCGACAGGAAATAAAGGTTTCCGGCCTCCCGTGTCTCCGCTCTCGACCGTCTCGAATTCAACGCCTTTCCTGCAGACCGTACACCGGTCCCAGAGGGTTGTTGAGGCTTAGCCGCCGGTATCCGTGGTGTTGGAACGAAGACAGACCAGGAAAGGCAAGCTGAATCATGGCTTTATACGAACATGTGTTTCTTGCCCGGCAGGACGTTTCCAGCCAGCAGGTCGAGGCCCTTGTTGAGCAGTTCAAGGGAATTCTCGAAGCAAATGGCGGATCGGTCGGGCGCGTTGAGAACTGGGGACTGAAATCCCTGTCTTACCGCATGAACAAAAACCGCAAAGCGCATTACACGCTGATGGACATCGATGCTCCGTCCGCCGCCGTGCAGGAAATGGAACGGCAGATGCGCATCAACGAAGACATCCTGCGCTACATGACCATCCGTGTCGACGAGCACGAAGAAGGCCCTTCGGTCATGATGCAGAAACGCGATGACCGCCCGCGCCGTGGCGACCGTGACGACCGCCCGCGCCGTCTGCGTGAAGATCGCAGTTAGGGAGAACAGCAATGGTTGATATCAATCAGATCCCGACGCGGCGTCCGTTCCATCGCCGCCGCAAGACTTGCCCCTTCTCCGGCGCCAATGCGCCGAAGATCGACTACAAGGACGTACGCCTTTTGCAGCGCTACGTTTCGGAACGCGGCAAGATCGTTCCGTCCCGCATCACAGCGGTCAGCCAGAAGAAACAACGTGAACTGGCCAAGGCCATCAAACGTGCCCGTTTCCTCGGCCTGCTGCCCTATCTGGTCAAGTAAAGGCCTGAACCTTTAGTGGCCGGATGTTCCGGCCACAGCCCGCCGTGATGGGCACGGTGCGGACACGAAAAACCCCGAGTTGGGGCGAAACGGCAAACGGGCCGGAACGCCTCTAACTGCTTCGATGAGCAGGACAGCGCTTAAATGAACAGCTCTACGCAGTCACTGATCGTCGGCATTGTCGCCGGACTTGCCTCTGCCCTTCTCGTTATGGGTTCGGGTTCCATGTCCGCGCTTTCCGTCATGCTGTCAGCCGCCGCGGTTTTGCCCGTGCTGATTGCAGGGCTTGGCTGGTCAAACCTCGCAGGTGCCGCTGCCGCAGCGACGGGCACTCTTGTCATCGCCGCCGCACTTTCACCGCTCGCCGCCGCGATGGTTGCGGTGACGACACTGGCTCCGGCTGCATGGATTGCTCATCTGTCAAACCTTGCGCGGCCGGCCGAGGAACTTGGCGGGCCGCAAGGCAAGCTTGCGTGGTATCCGCTGTCGGACATCATGCTGCATATCTGCGGACTTGTGTCGGCATCGGTAATCATCGTCGGCTACGCGGTGGGCTATGGCGAGGCCCTTGTGTCCGAGATTGTCGACAGTGTGGTCACAGTACTCGACGAACAGAATCCAGAGATACAGTTCGACAAAACCCGCATGCTTGAAATGATCACCCCCGTGACTCGGGTGTTGCCGGCCTTGCATGCTTTTTTATGGGTCATCATCCTTTTCACCGCCTGGTATATCGCATGCGGCATCGCCCGGCTCTCCGGGCGCGCCAAGCGGCCCGCGGATGTCATCCCGACAGGTCTGCGCATGTCGCGGCTGGGCCTCTTGATATTCGGCGCCGGTCTGGCGCTCAGCTTTGCCGGCGGCAAAATCGGCCTCGTGGGCTCGGTTATCTCCGGCGCCTTTGCCGGCGGCTTCATGCTGGCCGGCCTTGCCATGCTGCACCACCGGGTCATGAACCGCGCCTGGAAGTTCGCGGCGCTGTGGATGACCTACACCGCCATAATCTTTTTGTTTCCGCTGCCGCTGATTGTTTTCCTCTTTGCAGGACTTTTCGAGACCGCGCGCACGGCCCCCTTATCCACGTCCGGCCCAGGGCCGGACAATTCCAACGATCAAACGAACTGACGAAATCTGAAAGGAAACCCCGATGGATGTCATTCTTCTCGAACGCGTAGCAAAGCTCGGGCAGATGGGCGATGTCGTGAAAGTACGCGACGGATATGCCCGCAACTACCTGCTGCCCAAGGGTAAGGCGCTGCGCGCCAATGATGCCAACAAGGCACGTTTTGAAAGCGAACGCACCCAGCTTGAGGCACGAAACCTGGAGCGCCGCGGCGAAGCCCAGCAGATCGCCGACAAGCTTGACGGCAAGTCCTTCATCGTCGTGCGCGCCGCCGGCGAAACGGGTCAGCTCTACGGTTCGGTCGCCGCGCGCGACGTCGTCACCATTCTTGAGGAAGAAGGTTTCTCGATCGGCCGCAGTCAGGTGGAGCTTCGCACGCCCATCAAGGCGATCGGAATGCACGAAGTCATCATCTCGCTTCATGCCGAGGTCGAGGTCAAGGTTGAGCTCAACGTTGCCCGTTCGGCCGATGAAGCCGAACGCCAGGCCAAGGGCGAGGATCTGACATCGGCCGATGCCATCTACGGCACGGACGAAGAAGAGGAAGTGCAGGCAGAGGACATGTTCGAGGAAGGTGTCGAATTCGATACGGCGGAATCAGACGCTGCCGAAGAGACTGAGGCGGAAGCAGAAGCGGTTGCGGAGGAAGACGCCACCGCAGACGCCGGCGCGGAGCCAGTTGAGACGGCTGAGGCGGAAGAGCCCAAGGCTTAAAAGAAGCAGCCATCGAAAACAGAAAGCCCGGCCCTTGCGCCGGGCTTTTTTTCTAGCTGCCGCGTCCAAAAGCGGCTCGGCGACCAGGGGAGCGCATATTCAAACGGATCACTCAAAACCTGACCGGGACACATGCGGCTGGACTATTGGGCAAAGGCTGCTAAACTTTTCGTGAAGACGGAAAGCTCTGTTAGTCTTGGTACTTTGAGGTTTTCACCGTGAACCGTTTTCTTGCGCATCTTGTACGCAAGCTCATTAAAACCGGCGATCTGACTGTTACGTCCGCCGACGGTACCAAGCTGCGCCTTGGCGATGGTACAGGTTCACCCGTCCATCTCCGTTTTAAGACTGCAGAGGCCGAACGGGCCGTGGCGCTCGATCCCAATCTGAAGCTCGGCGAGTGCTATATGGATGGCGATTTCGAGCTTGAGGACGGCAGCATCTACCAGTTTCTCGAGCTGGTTTTCAAAAATGTCCGCCGGCATAAATCGACCCCGGCCCGGTGGGTCAAGGCGCTGGAGCACCTGCGCCGCATCCCGGCGCATCTTCTGGAATGGAATACGCTTCGCCGTTCGCGCTCCAATGTCCAGCATCACTACGATCTTTCGGGTGAACTTTACGACCTCTTTCTCGATCCGGACCGGCAATATTCCTGTGCCTATTTCGAGGACCCCTCGGTAGACCTGGAACATGCACAACTCGCCAAGAAGCGCCTTATCTCCTCGAAACTGATCATGGATCGCGAGGGGCTGCGTGTTCTCGATATCGGCTCGGGATGGGGTGGCATGGGCCTGCATCTGGCCAGTCAGTTCAATGCCAAGGTAACGGGCGTCACACTGTCAGACGAGCAACATGCCATATCGACCCAACGTGCCCGCGAGGACGGATTTGCCGGTCAGGTTGAGTTCAGACTGCTGGATTACCGCAAACTTCATCAGAGCTTTGACCGGATCGTTTCGGTGGGCATGTTCGAGCATGTCGGACGCAGGCATTACTCAACCTACTTCAACAAATGCGCCGAAATGCTGGATGAAGACGGCGTGATGCTTTTGCACACGATCGGCCAGTCCGAGCCGCCGACCCCGACCAATCCGTTCATCAAGAAGCATATTTTTCCGGGCGGATATATACCGTCACTGTCGGAAATGCTGCCCCCCATTGAGCGATCCGGTCTTGTTGTCACCGATATTGAAGTCCTGCGCATTCATTACGCGGAAACGCTCAAAGCCTGGCGGACAAATTTCCTTGAAAACTGGGACAAGGCGAAAGAGCTCTATGACGAGCGGTTCTGCCGCATGTGGGAATTCTATCTCGCCGGTTCTGAGATCGCCTTCCGTTGGCAGGACCTGGTCGTCTTTCAGATACAGCTCGCCCACAGGCCCGATGCGGTTCCCCTCACCCGCGACTATATCGGCAGGAACGAGCATGCACCGCACCGGGCCAAGAAGGCGAGCGAATCAGCGCGCAAGAAACGCCGGGCTGCGGCCAAGTAAGTTCGACTGCGCAACTTGATTCGTGTTCGGAAGTCAAACAGAATCAGATAGTATTCCCCTTTCCACATTTCGCTTGTGGAGATTGAGCATGGTCGCGCGTTTTGCGCGCGCATCGTTTGCGATGGCGTTATACATGCCCGGCGCGCAAGCGCGCTGAGGGGATTCAATACAGAAAGCAGGCGATGAGCGATCCGGCACGCCCGATTGGCGATTCTGACAGCAATGATGGCGGCGGGCTCTACCGCGAGGCGCCGGGCAATATCGAGGCCGAACAGGCGCTGCTCGGCGCGATCCTCGTCAATAATGACGCCTATTACCGGGTGTCGGATTTCCTCAAGCCCCAGCATCTGCATGAGCCGCTGCACCGCAAGATCTTCGAGGTGGCTGGCGACATCATTCGCATGGGCAAGACGGCCAACCCGGTCACGATAAAGACCTTCCTGCCGGCGGATGAAAAGGTGGGTGACATGACCGTCGCCCAGTATCTGGCGCGTCTTGCCGCCGAAGCCGTGACGATCATCAACGCGGAAGACTACGGTCGCGCGATCTACGATCTCGCGCTACGCCGGTCACTGATCACCATCGGCGAGGACATGGTCAATATCGCCTTTGACGCGCCGCTTGATATGCCGCCGCAGAATCAGATCGAGGACGCAGAAAGGCGGCTTTTCGAGCTTGCCGAAACCGGGCGTTACGATGGCGGCTTCCAGTCGTTCAACGATGCGGTTGCGCTCGCCATCGACATGGCCGGCGCCGCCTATCAACGGGACGGCGGGCTTTCGGGCATATCCACCGGCATCTCGCAACTCGACCTGCGCATGGGTGGGCTGCAGCAGTCCGACCTGATCATTCTTGCCGGCCGTCCGGGCATGGGAAAGACATCGCTGGCGACGAACATCGCCTATAATATTGCCAAGGCCTATCAGCCGGAGGTTCAGGCGGACGGCACGACCAAGGCGGTCAATGGCGGGGTTGTGGGCTTTTATTCGCTGGAAATGTCGTCTGAACAGCTGGCGACCCGCATCATTTCCGAACAGACGGAAATATCGTCCTCCAAAATCCGTCGCGGCGAGATTTCCGAGGCGGATTTCGAGCTGCTGGTCGGCTGCTCGCAGGAAATGCAGAAGATTCCCTTCTATATCGACCAGACGGGCGGCATCTCCATCGCCCAGTTGGCGGCCCGGGCGCGGCGGCTCAAGCGCCAGCGCGGCCTGGATCTGCTTGTCGTGGACTATGTTCAGCTCATGACCGGCTCAAAAAAAGCCGGCGACAACCGGGTGCAGGAAATCACCGAAATCACCACCGGTCTGAAAGCGTTGGCGAAAGAACTCAATGTGCCGATCGTCGCGCTTTCACAGCTTTCGCGCCAGGTCGAAAACCGCGACGACAAGCGGCCGCAGCTCTCGGACCTTCGCGAATCCGGCTCGATCGAGCAGGACGCCGACGTTGTGCTCTTCGTCTATCGCGAGGAGTATTACGTCAAGAATACCGAGCCGCGCCGCACGCCCGAAGAGGTCGCCGGCGACATCAAGACCGAAGAATATCTGCGCTGGGAAGAAAAGATGGTCAAGGTGCGCGGCATGGCCGATGTCATTGTCGCCAAACAGCGCCACGGTCCAACCGGAACCGTTACGCTGGGCTTCCAGGCCGAATTTACCCGCTTTTCCGACCTTGCGGACAATTCCTACCTGCAATACAGCCAAGAGTGACGTAAACAGCAGAATTGACCGGCGCATTGAACGAACGGCACAACGATAAAGACCACGACATCGATGAAGGGTACGGCGCGCGCCTGACGATTGACCTGCAGGCGCTTGCAGACAACTGGCGTGTGATGCGCGACCGGTCCCACCCTGCCCGCTGCGCGGCTGTCATCAAGGCCGATGGTTACGGGATTGGCGCACCGGAGGTGGCCACCACGCTTTACGCCGCCGGATGCCGGGATTTCTTCGTTGCAACGGCGCGCGAGGGAGCCATCATCAGGGTCTATGCTCCGCAGGCGCGCATATTCGTGATGAACTGTATTTTGCCCGGGATCGAGGAGACCTGCCGGGCCGCCGAACTCGTTCCGGTTCTGGCATCCATGGAACATGTCGCGATCTGGACCAATGCCTGTATCGCCAACGGCGACCATCCGTGCGCGCTGCAGGTCGATACCGGTATGAACCGATTGGGCATCACCAGCGAGGAGGCACTGTCGATCGCCGGTGACGTCACCCGCCCGGCTGGCTTTTCCCCGGTCTTGCTGATGAGTCACCTTGCCTGCGGGGACACGCCCGATCATCCGCTCAACCATCATCAGCTTGAAGCGTTTCGGGCTGCCGTCGGTGCTTTCGACGGCGTCGAGGCAAGCCTGAGCAACTCCGCCGGCGTTCTGCTGGGCCCTGAATACAGGTTTGATCTGACCCGGCCCGGTATAATGCTCTTCGGAGGATCAGTTGGTGACGGCGTCAATACGATCACACGACCGGTGGTCACTGCGGAGGCCCGCATCATAACGATCCGCCATGCCAAACGTGGAGAAACGGTCAGTTACGGCGCCACCGTGACGCTTGAGCGCGACAGTCGTATCGCCATCTGTTCGATCGGCTATGCGGACGGATATCCGCGCTCACTCTCCGGCAGCGGCGTGCCCTTGCGCAATGCGGTGCGTGACGGCGCCCACGCTTTTGCCGCAGGGCAGCGCCTGCCCCTTCTGGGCCGTGTAACGATGGACATGACGGCCTTTGACATTACCGACCTGCCGGACAACACGCTGCGAGCGGGCGATTTCGTTGAACTGTTCGGCAAGAATGTCGCTCTCGACGACGTGGCACGGGCCGGCGGCACCATCGGCTATGAACTCCTGACGTCGCTTGGTCAGCGCTATCGGCGGCATTGCCTGCCGGCTGAAAACGAGGATTGACGGACGGTCATGGCGCGCTCGAAACCCCAATTCATCTGCCAGAACTGCGGCACAGTCCACACCCGCTGGGCCGGCAAGTGCGACGGCTGCGGCGAATGGAATACGATCGTCGAGGAAGATACGACGGGCGGCATTGCCAGCGGTCCGGGAAAGCCGCGCACGAAGGGCAAACCGGTGGCCCTTACCTCTTTGTCGGGCGACATTGAGGACGCACCGCGCATCGAAACAGGCATTGCGGAGCTGGACCGTGTCACCGGCGGCGGCTTCGTTCGCGGTTCGGCTCTCCTCGTGGGGGGCGACCCAGGCATCGGCAAGTCGACGCTTTTAATGCAGGCAGCAGCAGCCCTGGCGCGAAAGTCCCACAAGGTTATCTATGTGTCCGGCGAGGAGGCGGTGGCGCAGATCCGCCTGCGAGCGCAGCGGCTGGGCGCAGCCGACACCGACGTCAAGCTGGCGGCCGAAACCAATGTTGAGGATATCCTCGCGACAATGACAAAGGAAAAGCGCCCCGATCTCGTCATTATCGATTCCATCCAGACGTTGTGGAGCGACATGGCCGAATCGGCCCCCGGGACGGTGACCCAGGTGCGTACCGGCGCTCAGGCGATGATCCGATTCGCCAAGAAAACCGGCGCGGCGGTTGTCCTGGTCGGCCATGTGACCAAGGAAGGTCAGATCGCCGGTCCGCGGGTCGTCGAGCATATGGTCGATGCAGTGCTCTATTTCGAGGGCGACCGCGGACACCATTACCGGATCCTGAGGACCGTGAAGAACCGGTTCGGCCCGACCGACGAAATCGGCGTTTTCGAAATGTCCAGCAAGGGTTTGCGTGAAGTCGCCAATCCGTCAGAGCTTTTCCTTGGAGAACGCAACGAAAAAGCCCCCGGCGCTTCGGTTTTTGCCGGCATGGAAGGAACACGACCGGTTCTGGTCGAAGTGCAGGCGCTGGTCGCCCCCTCGCCTCTCGGGACCCCGCGCCGCGCTGTCGTCGGCTGGGATTCAGCCCGGCTTTCCATGATCATTGCCGTATTGGAGGCCCATTGTGGCGTGCGGCTCGGCCAGCACGACGTCTATCTCAATGTTGCAGGCGGTTACAGGATTTCAGAGCCTGCGGCCGACCTTGCGGTTGCTTCTGCACTGGTTTCATCACTCGCCGGTCTTGCTCTTGCGGCCGATTGCGTCTATTTCGGCGAGATAAGCCTGTCCGGCGCGGTCCGGCCCGTCGCCCATACCGCGCAACGCCTCAAAGAGGCTGAGAAATTGGGGTTCGGTCATGCCGTCCTGCCGAAAGGTTCGGCGGATCTTCCGAAAAGCGCCAATGGGAGTTGGAAAACCGTCGATGCCCTGGCCGATCTTGTCGTCGAAATCGCCGGATCGCGAGCAAAGCTCGATGAAGGCGAATAAACTCAAACACAGGCCGGCTACCGGCAGACCGTAAGGTTATACGCTATGCCAATCACCATACTTGATGGAATCCTTATCGGCGTGACGCTGTTCTCGGCCGTGCTCGCCATGGTCCGGGGCTTTTCCAGGGAGGTGCTTTCCGTTGCCTCCTGGATCGCAGCGGCCTTTGCCGCCTACTATTTCTATCCACTGCTCGCGCCCTACGCGCTGGAATATACGGACCGCGAAGCCATCGCGAATGTGGCCTCCGCGGGGATAATTTTCCTGATCGCGCTGATCCTCGTCACCGTGCTGACTATGCGCATCGCGGACTTTGTCATCGACAGCCGGATCGGCGCGCTCGATCGCACGCTCGGCTTCCTGTTCGGAGCCGCCCGCGGCATCCTGCTCGTGACCGTCGCGATGTTGTTTTTCAATTGGCTGGTCCTGGGGCCACAGCAACCGGCCTGGGTGGCGCAGGCAAAATCCAAACCGTTGCTGGATTCTCTCGGCGAGCAGCTCGTGGCCATTTTGCCTGAGGATGTGGACACCACGATCCTCGACCGGCTGAAAGGGCTGAGCGGCGATGATGCAGGAAGTGACCAGGAGGCCCGTATCCGTGGCACACAAAACGATCACAGAACCTGACTGCGAAGCTGACGCCTTCCGTGACGAGTGCGGCGTCTTTGGAATTTTCGGCAAGGCTGACGCGGCAGCCGTTGTCACACTCGGTCTGCATGCTCTCCAGCATCGCGGCCAGGAAGCCGCAGGCATCGTTTCCTATGACGGCAGCCAGTTTTCCGTCGAGCGCCATGTCGGCCTGATCGGCGATACATTCACCAAACCCTCTGTCCTTGCACGCCTGCCCGGCAGTCGCGCTATCGGCCATACGCGCTATTCGACAACCGGCGGCGAAGGCCTGCGCAACGTGCAGCCGTTCTTTGCCGAATTTGATGGCGGCGGTTTTGCCATTTCGCACAACGGCAACATCACCAATGCGCTGACCATGCAGCGCGAACTGCAAAAGCGCGGTGCTATTTTCTCGTCCACCTCGGACACGGAAACGCTGCTTCATCTGATCGCCATGAGCGATCGCGAGTATTTCATCGAGAAATTCATCGATGCCGTGACGCAGCTCGAAGGCGCGTTTTCACTTGTCGGGCTTTCCGGCAAAAAAATGATCGGCGCACGCGATCCGCTTGGGATTCGCCCGTTGGTACTCGGCGATCTCGACGGCGCCTATATCCTTTGCTCGGAAACGTGCGCGCTCGACATTATCGGCGCCCGCTTCGTGCGCGATGTCAGGCCCGGAGAGGTGATTGTGATCACCGAGAAGGGGCTGCGCAGCTATTTCCCCTGGGGTGAGATCAAGCCGCGTTTCTGCATTTTCGAATATGTCTATTTCGCGCGTCCCGATTCCAATGTGGAGGGGCGTAACGTCTACGAGACGCGAAAGAATATCGGTATCGAGCTTGCCAAGGAAAGCCCGGTGGAGGCTGACATGGTGGTGCCCGTACCGGATTCGGGCACCCCGGCAGCCATAGGGTTTGCGCATCAGGCCGGCCTGCCCTTCGACCTCGGCATCATCCGCAATCACTATGTGGGACGCACATTTATCCAGCCGACCGCATCGATCCGGCATATGGGCGTCAAGCTCAAGCACAACGCCAACCGGACTGCCATTGAGGGCAAACGCGTGGTTCTTGTCGACGATTCCATCGTGCGCGGAACCACGTCGCAGAAAATCGTGCAGATGGTCCGCGACGCGGGAGCCGCGGAGGTGCATATGCGCATCGCTTCTCCGCCCACCGTCGCCTCGTGCTTTTACGGGGTCGACACGCCGGAAACGTCAAAGCTGCTTGCATCGCGTATGTCGACCGAGGAAATGCGCGACTATATCAAGGTGGATTCGCTGGCCTTTCTTTCCATGGACGGGCTGTACCGGGCCGTTGCCGAGCCGTCGCGCAACAAGGAATGTCCACAATTCTGCGACGCCTGTTTTTCCGGCGAATACCCGACAGACCTGACAGACCGCGACAGTGACGACGGAACACGCACACTCTCTTTGCTCGCCAAACACGGATAAAATAATGATGGATCTCAGCGGCCGCATCGCGCTGGTCACCGGCGCATCACGCGGCATCGGCTATTTCACGGCTCTTGAGCTTGCCAAGGCCGGCGCCCATGTGGTTGCCGTCGCGCGCACCGTTGGCGGTTTGGAAGAACTCGACGATGCAATCAATGCCGCCGGCGGTTCCGCTACCCTGGTGCCGCAGGACCTGCTCGATATGAAGGCAGTGGACCGGCTGGGCGCGGCCATCAATGAGCGCTGGGAGAAACTCGATATCCTTGTGGCCAATTCGGGAATCCTCGGTCCGCTTTCCCCCGTCGGCCATATCGAGGCCAAGGCATTCGAGAAGGTGATGAACAAGAACATCGTCTCCACATGGCGGGTGATCCGATCGGTCGAAACGCTGCTGCACAAGTCTGACGCGGGCCGGGCCATCATCATCTCATCCGGAGCGGCTCACAATTGCCGTGCCTTCTGGGGCGCCTATTCGGCGAGCAAGGCTGCTCTTGAAGCGCTGGCGCGCTGCTGGGCCGCCGAAACCGTCAACACGGCGCTGCGGGTCAATTGTGTCAATCCCGGCGGCACGCGGACTGCCATGCGCGCCCAGGCGATACCGGGTGAGGATCCGATGACCGTCCCCCACCCCTCCGAGGTTGCCGCCAAGATTGCTCTGCTGGCGGCCCCGGCTCTGGAACATACCGGTATGCTCTACGATTTTCCGGAAGACCGCTGGAAGAGCTACCGGCACCCGGACTGACCAGGCGGGAAGATGTCAGAACGGTATTTTCAGACGAGCCTGTCCGCCGAATTCCTGGACATCGGCTGAAAACAGCGCGCCCACGCCAGCTTCAAACATTGCCCTTTCGCCAAAATGTGTCTCAATGGACGCGCCGATATCGGCAAACATGCTATCTGCCTCATCGACAAGCGTGTAGCTTGAACTGCCAAAACCTGCTGCCTGGAGCTGTGCGGTCGTACTGCGGTTCTGACCGCCGGAAAGAGCGAGCATACCAAGGTGGAAAGTCGCCTTTGCGGTGGATCCCGATAAATCAAACTCGGTCGAGATATCCACGGCCGGATTGAAGTTGAAGACTGTCCCTGAAATGGACCCGATAGCGAGCTTGAAGTCGCCGCCTTCGGCTTCGGTGAACCCGCCTTGATAGTAATGCGTGACCCCGACACCGAAGGAGGGCTTGATCGAGCTCGTATCGGTCACGGCGAACTCATGTCCGATAGTTGCCTGGCCCGAAACCCACCACAAATTCGGATTTGAATTGGCAAAAACCCCGCCGCTTGACGAAAACGCCTCGCGGGTAAAATCGTAGTGGCCATAGCCACCTAACACGGACCCCGAAATTGATGTCTTGCCGATTTCCGCCCGCAGCGACCCGCCAAGCTGGACGCGCCCGCCGTTGGAGCTGAAGGTGGAGCTGGACTGGTTGAAAAATTCGTATCCAAGCCCGAGGCCGGCAAACCAGCCCGGCGTGAATTCGTATTCCAGACCACCAGCGATGGCGAAGACATTTTCATTGTAGCCAACCGCGTCCGGGTTCTTGTCACGGTGGTGATGGCTGGCCCCAATGCTCAGCCAGGCACAGGTGCCGTGCGCACCGAGATCGGCGGTCGCAATATTCTGCCCCCCGGCACAGGCGTTAAGGGCGCCGGAAAAGCCAAAGGCGGAGAAGTAAGCCGCGTCCACAGCCGCAAAAACATCGCCCGGCGCCAGTTTGTCATAGGCGCCTTTGAGCTCTTCGACAGTCGCAAGTCCCAAGATGATACTTGCGGCATCCTCAACGAATTCATAGTTGTCCGCGACGCTGGCCAAAGCGACATCGCTCGCAAGCGGAACGGCGCTTGCATCATCGCCCGAACCCAACAGGCTTGTTGTTGCCACACTGCCTCCCGACAGTTCTGCATTGCGCGCAGCGATCAGTTCTTCAATCAGTGCAGCGGCCTTCTGCTGGTTCTGGCTTAACGCCAGATCGTCGCTGGAATAGTCGACCGTATATTCAAGGTCGATTGTTTTGCTGTTCTTTAGGACAAGGGAATAATCCACCGTTGCTGTGTCGGCGGCCGCGAGATTTTTAATGCTAAGGGTGACATCGTCGCTGTAAATGATTGTGCTGGAACCGCTATCACCCGAGTTGAGCAGATTGGTACCGGTCGGATTGGCGCTCACAGTCGCCTTGGGCGTTTGTGAACCGGACGAGTTTGCCAGCAGGATTTCATCGCTCTTTCCATCTGAACGGCGGCCCATCTCAAGATCGAACAGATATATGCCGTCAGAGTGGAACTGCGAAGACAGCTTGCCCTTTAGCGAAGTGGTTATGATGTTGCCGGTTCCACCCGGAGACAGTGTTCCGGCATTGACGAGATTTCCGCTGCTGCTGAGATCTACCGTGTAGCCCATCTCGAAGACACCACCGTCTTTGTTGTCAAACAGATTGGTACTCCCGCCCTTCATGGCGAGGCCGCCGCTGATCGTACCCCTGTTGTTGATTGTGTTCTTATCGCCTTTCATCGTGATGACCGTGGAATAATCACTCGACGAGGCAAAAGCCTGTGCCGTGCTGATCGTGCCCTCGTTGTTGATGGTTGCTGTGTCTGCGCCCAGGATATCGATCGCCTGATAGCCATTGTTGGCTGTTCCGCCCGTCGAAACCGTGGAGAGTCTTCCGATGTTGATCGTCACATTGCCGGCTGAGTTGTATCCGTCGCTTTGAGCCACAATGCCGTAGCCTTGTGTTCCCGAGGAGATGATGTCTCCGTGGATATCAAGCGTGATGGCTCCCCCGTCGTCGCCGGAACCACCAAGGCTTTGAGCAAAAATCCCTGTCGAATAATCACCCGTCATGGTGATCGCATCGACTGTTTCGATGTTTATCGTGCCGCCCGACCCGGGGTCTCCCACATTGCCGATATAGGTGTTCGGCGTGTTGGCGGTGACACCGACCGCGCCACCACTTCCACCGGTTGATTGTGCCCATATACCGTGGGCGAACTGCCCGCTCGTTGTGATGGCGGCAATCGAGCTGATGTCGATATTGCCGCCATTTCCACCCGCGCCGGAATCCTCCTGCGCAACGACACCAAGCCCGAAACTCGCGGTATATACGGGCGAGCCAAAGGAAAGTTCCACATCGCCTGCGGCACCGCCGCCACCGCCGACTGACTGCACAAACATGCCCATGGCGCCGAGGCCCGAGGTGTTGATGGCTCCACGGTTGTCAATCAATATGTGGCCGCCATTACCGCCGCCGCTGCCCCTGCCGCCGACAGTGACCTGTGAGATCGAACCAGCTGCGCCATCACCGCCAACACCTCCGCCACCACCGACGGACTGAGCAAAAATCGCCGTCCCGCTGGCGCCGGTGGTTGTAATGGTTCTGAAATTATCGACCGTCAGGTCGCCACCATCACCGGCGGCACCGCCGTAGCCGCCGATATCAATGACCCAATTGGTCAGTTCTGATTTGATCTTAAAGCCACTCAGGCCCTGAATGGCGAGATACCAGTAATAGGCAGAGAGCGCATCATCGATACCGGCGTAGATATATTCCTCGAAGATGTCTTGTGGGTCACCCGTCTGGGACTCCAACGCCTCGGTCAGGGCATCGGCAAAATCGTTCGCGGCGTATTCGCCATTGCCGCCGCTACCTCCACCGCCGCCCACAGAATGGGCAAATATGCCATAGGAGGCCACGCCGGAAGTCGAAATGTCTGCCACATTGGTGACATCGACGGCACCGCCGGTTCCGCCGACACCGCCATTGCCGCCCAGATCGAAGGTCAGACTGTACGAGCCGGTCGATGCGCCGTCGGAAGCAGACGAGAAAAACTGGAGCAACGGAAAGGACTCGGCCGACCCTCCGTCGCCGCCGCCGCCGCCAACAGACTGTGCGAAAATCGCCGATGAGACGTCACCACCGGTCGTAATCGAACCGAAATTGTTGACCGTCACGCCACCGGCATTGGCACCCGTTCCGCCCTTTCCACCAACACTTACGGCTGCACTGACTTCGACTGAGGAGGCAGACGCGGATGTGAAATCGAGCAGGATGTTGGCCGCCGTCCCGCCCTGACCGCCATTGCCACCGATGGATTGGGCATAGATACCCTTTGATCCGCCCCTTGTGGTGGAAAGCGAGGCCAGATTGAAGACGTCTACATCGCCGCCAATGCCTCCATTCCCGGCAGCGCCACCAACCGTGACCGTTGCTCCCAACGTTCCGCTTGTCGACGAATCTGAAGCAAAGACGAAGGAGCTGCCACCGCTGCCGCCGTTGCCGCCAATAGATTGAGCCAAGACGGCGCTGGAGTAAAAGCGACCTGTTGTAATGCTACCCAGGTTTACGACCGAAACATCACCGCCAGCTCCACCGCCGCCGCCTTCACCGCCGATGCCCACGTCGACCGTCAGCGAAGAGTTGCTGGAGAATGACATAACGCCTGACAGCGCCGTGCCTCCGCTACCGCCTGCTCCGCCCACGGACTGCGCCAGGAGACCGACTGCGCTGAAGTCCTGGGTGCTAATGGCACCGCCATTGTTAACGTTGACCGTTCCGCCCTTGCTGCCGCTGCCGCCGGTTCCGCCGAGTGTGACATCGATATCGGCCGTGTATTCTCCGGCCGACAGGCCCGCATCAACCGCCAGCCAGGCGCTGCCGCCCTCACCGCCGACGGATTGAGCCATGATGCCATAGGCATATTCGCCAGTTGTCGCGAGCGATGCTCCATTCGTGACGGTTACAGCTCCACCCGAACCCGAGGCGCCACCGTCGCCACCCAGGGCCATGGAAACCTCACCCACCGTCATGGCCTCAACGGAAATCACACCGAGAGCATTACCACCGCCACCACCAACGCTCTGCGCCAGAAGCGCCGTGCCGTTGTCACCAGACGTTGTTATGTCCGCCTCGTTGTCGATCTCAACAGTGGCGGCCATCCCGCCGGTGCCGCCGTTGCCAGACACCGTTTGCGAGTAGGACCCGCCATTGAAGAGATCGGCATTGATGCTGAAGGACGATGTGCCCCCGGAACCGGCAATGCTTTGCGCGGTAACGCCGATCCCGTTGTCGCCGTCGACGATGATCTGACCGGCTGTGGTGACCAGGACCGCGCCGGCATTACCCGCCCCGCCACCACTGCCGCCGGCTGTGATTGAAACTTCGCCGACGGATGCCAGATCTCCCGTGAGCGTCATATCGCTCATACCGCCGCCGCCGCCGATGCTATGTGCCACAATCGCGCTGGAGTTGTTTCCGCTGGCATGGATGACGGATGCGTCACCCTGCTGGTTGACAGTGACGTTTCCGCCGCTGCCGCCAGTTCCTGAGTTTCCTCCGGACGTCAGCTCGATGTTTCCACTGCTGGCAACGTCGATCGTCGATGTCCAACCGCCCATGCCGCCACCGCCGCCAATGCTCTGCGCAACAATTGCGTGCGATACAAGGCCGGTCGTCGTCATGTCGGAATTCGTTGTCAGCGTAACCGTGCCTCCGTCGCCACCGCGGCCGCCACTGCCGCCAACGGTGTTGTCGACCGAGCCGAAGGTGAGACCGCTGCCGCCGAAGGTCGATCCGGCAATACCGCCGCCGCCACCCACGGAATGGGCCACGACGGCGGGTGAGTGGACACCGCCGGTGGTCACACTTTCAAACAGGACGACCTTAACCGCGCCGCCGGCACCGCCATCGCCAGCCGATCCGCCGACCGTTTGCGTAAAACTGACCCCGGCGTCGATGGCATCGTAGTTGATGGTGCTGCCCGACATACCGCCACCGCCACCAATGGATTGCGCAACAAATCCGTGGGAGAGGTCCTCTTGAGTTTTTACAGTGAAATAGTTTTGCACTGCGGTGACCGTGTCTCCGGCGCCGCCACTGCCGGCGTTACCGCCTTGCCCAAGATTGATGTCAACACCGATACCGGCGGCGAGCGTGAGATCATTACTGCTGTTTCCGCCGCCGCCGCCAATGGACTGAAGCAGCACACCATGCGACCGATAGCCAAGCGCCTCAACGCTGCCGACAGTTGTCGAAGCACTCTTAAGCGTCACCGTGCCGCCATTTCCGGCGGTGCCACCAGTGCCGCCGGTGGAAAAGCCGACATCCAGATTGAAGGTTTCGACAGAGCCGCCAATACCACCACCGCCGCCTATGGACTGCAACACGAGCGCATCTGAAAACACGCCGTCGGAAGAAATCTTGCTTCCGTCGAGCGTAACGGTCACATCTTTGCCGGCCCCTCCGCTTCCCCCGGAACCGCCGAGCGCTTCGACACCGTCTGAAGAGCCGCCGCTGCCACCGCCGCCGCCCATGCTTTGCGCGACCACTGCGGGCGCCTTGATGCCGGCTGTTTTGACCGTCACGTTGCTGTCAAAGACAATCGTCACTGAATCGGCGTCGCCGCCGGCCGAGCCACTGCCTCCGAGCGAAGCGAATGCTTCACCTGATCCGCCTTTGCCGCCACCACCTCCGACACTTTGCACGAAAACACCGGCGGCTCCTTCACCCGACGTTTGAATGATACTGCCGCTGCCGAGCGTCAGTCCGGCCGTTCCCGCAGTACCGGCGCTTTCCGAAGCGGCTCCGTAGCTGTCGAGCACCTCAGCGGCAGAGCCGCCGTCGCCGGCAAATCCGCCGACACTCTGAATCAGAATTCCATCCGCATCGCGGCCAGTTGTCGTTATGTTTGCGGTGATTGTGACGGATACATCGTCGCCATTGCCAGCGCCTTTTGCGCTTCCTCCGGACCCACTGGCCCCACCACCGGCGTCACCGCCATTCCCGCCGGCGCCGCCATAGCTTCTTGCAAACAGGCCGGATGCTGTTTCACCGCTGGTGGTGATCGTGGCCGCATCCATTATGAATGTAATGGTGCCTGCCGAACCTCCCTTGCCACCATTGCCTCCGGTCACATGGCTCAGGTCTGTTCCTGACCCCTTGCCACCCTTTCCTCCTGCGCCTCCGAGCGTCTCCAGAAACACAGCCGGCGTCGAATTCGCAATGGTGGCTCCTGATACGGTCGAATGAATCCGGACGTCTATATTGCCGCTCACACCGCCATCGCCGCCGTTTCCACCGTGAATATTTGTGCTGCTTCCACCTTGTCCCGCGCCCTCTCCGCCTTCGCCGCCATCGCCGCCTTGCAACAACACGCTGACAATCGACCCGGCAGTCGAGGTCAGGTTGGCAAGCTCACCGCTGTCGATCTTGACCGTTATACCGCCGGCGCTTCCGCCTGCCCCGCCGGTGCCGCCCCGCCCGGAGTTAAAAGCGGCGTTCTTGCCCTTTCCACCTGTGCCACCGTCCCCACCATCACTGGTGAAGACAAGCGCCGCGACACCGGTCACAGTGGTCGTGTTCGTAACCGTCAGGGACACAGCGCCTGTTGAGCCGCCATCGCCACCGCTATCGGCATTACCGGTCTTCTCTTTGCCGATGGCTCCGTTCCCGCCTGTAAGTGTCACTGACAGCGCCGTGTCGCCTGCAGAGGTGGCATTGATCCCGTACGCGTTCGATCCATCGAAATCTATATCGAAGGCGGTGGTGTCGCCGCCGGCGTCACCGGTGCCGGTGCCGTCAGCTCCGCCCGCCACTATGGCTATCGCACCGGCGTCGGTGTTGAGATCCTGAATGGTGACCTGCGTTTCGTTGGTCAGGCCTAGCGACAGGCCGGACGAAAAGTTGCCTGTACACGTGAACGTGGAATCCGCGGTGGAGCAATCTGCGTTTGCGACAGGCAAGTGGACCAATGTGATCGCGGCCACAAAGAAGCCGCCGACAGCACCGCGCACCAAAGATCGAATGAGAGGCCGTTGTCCGTGTTCGCACGGCAGCGATCTTGCCACCATCGAACAAGACCAATGCGGAAAACCCGCAGTTTTCACGACACGTATCTGTGTTATCTCAAGTCCGCCCTGACCACCGCATTGACTGCACTTCAAGGGAGAACCGCAAACAGCCGGCAGGTCTGTTGGCTGTATGTCGGCACCCACGTGACGAAAACCAAGGCTAGCAGATTCGCCGCAACCTACCGTTGGATGCCCATCTCGTTCTTTCTTGGATTTTTGTCTCAATCCGCCCCGAAATGGCTCTGCTTCCCAAGGTACGGAAACTGTGCTTGCTGCAGGCCTGGATCGGACTTGAAGCTACAACGTGACGTCGTCAATCTTTATGCGGGCCACCCATGGAGTTTTTGCCGATAGTTTTCACAGGTGACGCACCTTGGAGGCGGCCCGCCTTTAAGATTCTGATATTTATATATTTTTTTATACGCCTTATGAACATCCCAGTTGATTTACTCTCTGCACTAGCGGGAACATTCACGAAAAATTCGCGATGTAAGATATATTTTGGGCAGTATTCTTGTTTGATATATATAGAATGACTATATGCTCACGAAATATATTGCTTCGCGCTGATCCGGTCAGTTCCCCTGCCCGTATCTGTCATCGAAGGGCAAGGGGTTATTGATGAACGTTCGTACGGTATGCCTGGCGATTTTGCAGTTTTCCGACGCCACAGGCTACGAAATCAAAAAAATGTCGACGGAGGAGCAATTCTCCTACTTCATCGACGCGAGTTTCGGATCGATTTATCCGGCGCTTTCGCGGCTGCAGGAGGACGGTTGCGTGACGGTGCGCGAGGAATATGAATCCGGCAAACCGCCCCGAAAGGTCTACTCCATCACAGACAAAGGCCGCGAGGAGCTGATTGAATCGCTTCAAGTGCTGCCACGCCCCGACACCTTCAAGTCCGAGTTTTTGCTGATCGCCCTTTGCGCGGGTCTGCTCGACCGGGACACCATTGTGCGAGCAATCGACAAGCGAATCAGTGACCTGAAAAAGGACTTTGAAATGTTCGATGAAGCTCAGTCATGCGCCGAAAACGGACCGGCAGGATTGAGCTGGGTCGCCGACTACGGTCGCTTCGTGCACGAAGCGAGCCTTCAGTATCTTCTGGAACACCGGGGCAGACTGGAAGCGTTGACACTTGCCCCCGACCGCCCAAGCGAAGCGGCCGAATAAAAAGACAGGAGCCATGTTATGGCATTTCGCATCAAGGGATCTCATATCGCCGCATTGGTGATTGCAGGCGCGGTGATTGGTTGGATGGGCACGGGCAATATCGTTGTCGGCGGCCAGGCCAATTCGGAAAACGCCGTTTTACCGCCGGCCGAACGCGAGGAAAATCGCGACGAGCTGTTCAAGGTTCGTTTCGTGACCGTCAATCCGGAAACGCGGCCCAACATTCTCCTTGTAAGAGGCCGCACCAAGGCCGATGCAATCGTGCCCGTTCGGGCGGAAACATCGGGAACGCTTGAGAAACGGCTGGTTTCCAAAGGCGACCGCGTCGAACAGGGCGATCTGGTTTGCCAGCTTGACCGCGGCGTACGGCAGGCAGCCGTGGACCGGGCGCTTGCGGCGTATGAGCAAGCCGTTTTCGACTATGAAGGCTCCGCCTCCCTACAAAAGCAGGGCTTTGCCTCTGAGACGCGCATGAAGGCGCTCAAGGCGGCAATGGACGGTGCAGCGGCAACGCTTGCGGAAACCAGGCTTGAACTTGACCGTACCGACATCACGGCGACTGCCGATGGCGTGGTGCAGGACCCGATCGCCGAAATAGGCGACAATCTCTCCGGCGGCGATGTCTGCGTCACCCTGATCAACGCCGACCCCCTTCTCTTTATCGGGCAGGTGTCGGAACGACAGGTCGGACAGGTCGATGTCGGAAACCGGGCCCAGGTGCAACTGATTTCCGGCGAGCTCGTGTCAGGCACCATCCGCTACGTCGCCTCCTCGGCCGACGAGGCGACACGCACCTTCCTGATCGAGGTCGAGATCGACAACCCTGACAATGCCTTGCGGGACGGAGTGACGGCGGCCGCCCAGATTGAACTGGACGGCTCGGAAGCCTATCAGATACGCCCGTCCTGGCTGACGCTTAATGATGAAGGTTCCGTCGGTGTGCGCGTTGTCGACGAAGACAATTCGGTTTCGTTCAGGCAACTGAAAATCATTTCACACACGCCGGATACGATGTGGGTTACGGGACTTGAGCCCGGCACCAGGGTCATCTCAGTCGGCCAGGACTACGTGGTCCCCGGCCAAACCGTAGAGCCGGTGGCGGCCGATATAGCTGCCACAATGAGCAAGGATGACGTTCGCTCATGACTTCCGCGCTGCAAACAATCATCTCACGCCCGAAGACCGTCCTGACATTGATGATCTTCATGGTGGCGGCCGGGATCATGTCCTATATCGGCATCCCCAAGGAAGCCAATCCGGATATTGACGTTCCCGTCTATTACGTCTCGATCAGCCAACAGGGCATCTCGCCGCGGGATGCCGAGCGGCTGCTCATACGGCCGATGGAAACATCGCTTCGCGGGCTTGACGGGCTGAAGGAATTGACGGCCGTCGCCTCGGAAGGTCACGCCGGCATCGTCCTGGAGTTCAACATTGAGACGGACAGCGACCAGGTTCTCGCCGATGTGCGTGACAAGGTGGATGAGGCAAAGGCGGAGCTGCCCGCCGAGGCCGACGAGCCGACCATCACCGAGACCAATTTCGCGCTGCAGCCGACGATCATCGTGACGCTTTCCGGCGATGTACCGGAACGCACGCTGACGACACATGCGCGGCGGCTCAAGGACGAGATCGAGGCGATCTCATCGGTCCGGGAAGCCAGCCTGACGGGCAACCGTGAAGAGATGCTTGAGGTCATTGTCGACCTCATGAAAATGGAATCCTACGACGTCACGCAGGACGAGTTGCTGAATGCGCTGACCCAGAACAACCAGCTGGTGGCCGCAGGCTTCATCGATGACGGCAACGGCCGCTTCAATGTCAAGGTTCCCGGCCTTGTCGAGACGGCGCAGGATGTCTTCGAAATCCCGATCAAACAAAGCGGCGAAGGTGTTGTCACGCTTGGCGAACTGGCGGAAATCCGGCGGACCTATAAGGATCCCTCCGCCTTCACACGCGTCAACGGGCAGCCGGCCATCTCCATCGAGGTGACCAAGCGCATCGGCACCAACATCATCGAGAACAATGATCAGGTGCGTGCGGTCGTGCAGGATTTCACCAAGGACTGGCCGAAAGCCATCCATGTGAATTATCTGCTCGATCAGTCGAGCTTCATCTTCGAGGTGCTGGGTTCGCTGCAATCGTCGATCATGACGGCAATCGTGCTGGTGATGATCTGTGTTGTGGGGACGCTTGGCCTGCGTTCCGGCCTGCTTGTCGGCCTGGCGATACCGGGCTCGTTCATGCTCGCCTTCCTGATCCTCGGCGGTCTTGGCATGACCGTCAACATGATGGTCATGTTCGGCATGGTTCTGACGGTCGGCATGCTGGTGGACGGCGCGATTGTCGTGACCGAATATGCGGACCGGAAAATATCCGAGGGCATGTCGCCCGCCGACGCCTATAAACGCGCGTCCAGACTGATGTTCTGGCCAGTGGTCTCGTCAACGGCGACAACACTTGCTGCCTTCCTGCCGCTTCTGCTTTGGCCGGGGGTACCGGGCGAATTCATGAGCTACCTGCCCAGAATGGTGATCATCGTTCTGACGGCATCGCTGCTGACGGCCCTTGTCTTCCTGCCGGTGACCGGAACGGCGTTCGCACAGATCGCCGCGATCGCATCAAGGAACTCGAGCCTGGTCAGCGGACTGCTGGTCGGAGCGATTGCGGGTTTCTTCGCGTTTGCGGGACCAATGGCCGCGCTTGGCGCTCCGATCCAGTTTGTCGGAGCAGTCGCCATTGCTGCCCTTGCCTTCTTCCTGACCTACAGCGTGACCGGCTTCATCAACTCGCGGCGAAGTGAAAAGACCGATCCGGAAGCCGATCACGTTGCTCTCATGTTGTCATCGAGAGCCGAACTGGACGTCAAGAAAGTGCCCGGAATAACCGGCGGTTATCTGCGCTTCCTGCGTTACGCCGCAGGCACGCTTTGGGGCAACGTTCTTGTCATCGTGTCGATCCTGTCGATGACGGCGGCGAGCTTCATCTACTTTGCCAATAACAATAACGGCGTCGAGTTCTTCGTCGACGAGGAGCCGGACGTCGCCATCGTCATGGTGTCGGCACGCGGCAACATGTCGGCGACCGAGATTCGCGACCTTGTCGGCGAAGTCGAATCCGAAGTGCTGCAGGTTCCGGGCATTGAGAATGTCGTGATGATCGCCAAGGCGTCCAGCGGCGGCGGCGGCGGCAATTTCCTCAGCGGCGTGCAGGACAAACCTGCCGATGTCGTCGGTGAACTGCAGATTGAACTGGCCGATTATTGCTGCCGGCGCCGGGCAGTCGAGATTTTCGATGACATCCGCCAACGCACCGCCAACATGGCGGGCATCAAGGTGGAGGTGCGCAAAATCGAAGGCGGACCGCCGACGGGCAAGGATCTGCAGCTTGAAGTCAAATCCACCGACTACAATGCCATGGTCGCCGCGGTTGACCGTGTCCGTGACTATGTCGACACGGTCGATATTCTTTCGGACCAGGAAGACGGACGTCCCCTGCCCGGCATTGAGTGGCAGATCGACGTCGATCGCGAACAGGCGGGCCGTTACAATGCCGGTATTGTCGGTGTCGGCTCCATGGTCCAGCTTGTGACCAATGGCGTTCTGATCGGCACCTACAGGCCGAACGACTCCGAGGACGAGGTGGATATCCGCGTCCGGCTGCCGCAGGAGCAACGCACGCTCGATCAGTTCGAGCTGCTGAAACTGCGCACGGCGAACGGCCAGGTACCGCTGTCGAACTTCATCGAGCGGTCACCGCAGCAGAAGGTCTCGTCCATTACGCGCCGTGACGGCCTCTACGCCATGGATGTCAAGGCGAGCGTTGCTGACGGAGCCATGGTGGATGGTCGGGCGGCGACACCGGACGATGCCGTCAAGGATGTTCAGGCATGGCTCGATACGCAGGAATGGCCGGACAATGTGTTCCTTAAGTTCCGCGGCGCGGATGAAGAACAGGAAGAGTCTGCAGCTTTCCTGCAAAATGCAGCGATTGCGGCCCTGTTCATGATGTTCGTGATTCTGCTGACGCAGTTCAACTCCTTCTACCAGACGATCCTGACGCTCTCGACCGTGATCCTGGCTGTCTCCGGCGTACTCGTCGGCATGGCGGTGACCGGCCAACGCTTCTCGATCATCATGACGGGAACGGGTATCGTGGCGCTTGCGGGTATTGTGGTGAACAATGCCATCGTGCTCATCGACACCTTTAACCGAATGCGGGCCGAAGGGGTGACGGATATCCGTCAGGCGGCGCTGAAGACGGCTGCCCAAAGACTGCGGCCGATCATGTTGACGACGATCACCACGATCCTCGGCCTGATTCCGATGGCGCTTCAGATCAACATGAACTTCTTTACCCAAACGATCTCGGTCGGCGGCATCACATCGATCTGGTGGGTGCAGCTTTCCACGGCGATCATCTTCGGCCTGGCCTTTTCGACAATGCTGACGCTTGTCCTCATTCCGGCCATGCTGACGATGCCGTTGAATATTGCGGACAACTGGGGTTCGTTCAGGAACCGGATTTCCCGCATGCGGCACTCCGGAAAGGATGGCGAGCATCTCGAAGGCAAGCCGGCCGACGACAAGGGAACCGGCAAGCAGGCCGATAATGACGACCTGCCCATTGCCCGGCCGGACGCTGCCGAATAACAACAAAACGCCGCCTTCGGGCGGCGTTTTTCTTTGATCCAATCTTTCGGCGCCGGGATTGTGATCCAGCCCGTTGCAGCTAGTATGGCGGCATGACGCCCAAGCACGACCCTTTCGAGCATCACCCCGAGCTGCGTGACAAGATTACCGATCCGCTCACCTCGTTTTTCAGAACCTTCAAACCGTCGGACTTCGATCCCCGCATGAAGGAGGCCGGTCTTCCGGCGCACTGGCGTTTGAGCGATGAGGAACGGGAAGCCACGCGACATGAGGCGCTTTGTGGGCACATGGACGAGGACCTATGGGTCTTTGCCTATGGGTCTCTCATGTGGGACCCCGGTTTCCTGTTTGCCGAGGTTCGCAAAGCCCATGTGGATCTCTATGCCCGCTCCTTTTGCCTCAAGGACGAGATGGGTGCGCGTGGCACGCGCGGGGCGCCAGGGCTGATGGCGGCGCTGGACAGTGGCCCAGGATGCACAGGCCTTGCGTTCCGCATCGAGCAACAGCTTCTGGATGAAGAAACCATGATCCTGTGGCGCCGCGAAATGGCGACGGGTGTCTATATTCCGGTCGTAGTTGAAGCTGAAACGGCACACGGGCCGGTCAAGGCCGTAACCTTTGCGGCCAATCACAATGCCAGTCGCATCCGCAACGACCTGCCGCGGGAAGAACAGGTGCGCTACATCGCGACCGGCGCGGGCATACTTGGTACAAGCCTGGAATATATCGAGAACCTTGCCGATCATCTGATCGCTCTCAATATCGATGATGCAGAGGTCTTTTCTCTTTTGCACGAAGCGCGGGTGTTCCGTAGCGGACGACAACAGCAGGCTTGAAGCGACCCGTTTTATTGAGCCGTGCGACGCAGAACGATTGTCATGAACCAGAGCTCGAAGGCATATTTGCTGGTTTCCTCGCGATAGAGTGCCTCGAGCCGGTCAAAAAACTCTTTATCCAGCGCGTCCACCTCGGCGATATCTTCAACGCTGGGTTCAAACAGCTGACGGCGCAGCGTCGATGCCGCAAAGGCATGAACATAGCCGCGATAGTGGCTGGCATAATCCTTCGGATCGGAAACGAAATCCGCAAAAACGTCATGTGCACGTCCTGGTGCCGACCCCACGCTGAGATAGTCCAATTCGAAGGCAGCGGATAAAACCGGATCGTTTTTCAACGGCTCTTCGGCATCCTCGGCGGTCGGGAACCAGAGCGCAAAAACGAAATTATCGAGCACGTCCTGATTGATCAGCTCATCGTCCGCCATCTGCTGTGCAACCATTTGCAAGGCGCGATAAATGCCGCGTCCGGACGCTGCGATACCGTTGACTTCGTCTTCCTGAGCGATGGAACCGAGCGTCGAAACAAGAAGGTAGCCGCCGGGGCGCAATTCTTCTGCCCGGCGCTGCAGAAAACGAGCCCAGTCCTGCCTTGCAATCTCAGCCATTTCATCCCGCGCATCCCCGGTCAGGTCGGCAAACCAGAGAACGCCCGGCGAATGAATTTCAACCGCGTGGCTGAGCCAGTGGCTGGCTGCAAAACAGGTGCCGAGCGCGACCGATCCCTCGGAGGCCATGCGGTCATAGAATGAGCCGATGGACGCTTCCGTGCGTATATTCGGATTGCCGTATGAGTAGCCGGCGCCGGCGCGCGTCAGTTCAAACAGCGCGTCCCAGTCATTGCCCGGCTGATCCGCATGACATACCACAATCTGCGCGTCCGGGAACTGATCCTCATAGACCTCGACCGCCGGCAGAACGGCATTGATGGCACTGATCCCCGGTCCACATCCATAGTCGACAATCCGAAACTCGGGCTCAACCCTGCCGATACGTTCAACAAGATCGCGAATGCGACCGGCCTCAAGGTTCACGCCCTGCTGTTGAGCGCGCGAATTGCGGTTGTAATCCACCATTCCTTCGGTGGATTTCATGGGTTCATGCGGAGATCGTTTCATCGGGTTGGCTCTTTGCTTGGCAGGCCTGCGTTCACGGGCAGCCGTCTAGGACGGATCGATGGCCTGTTCTGCTTCTTCTGCTTGCTTTTGCGCTCCATAACGTTTGCTCCAGGCACGCGCGCCGAACGGCAGCGAGATCAGATACAGCACAGTGGACGCGGTCATGGTTTCCCATGTGTAGGTCATCAGCAGGGCAACGTAGAGGACAATAACAAGCATCAAGGGAAAAACGAGATCGCGACGAATACGCTGTCCCAGGGACTTGCCTGAATAGACAGGCAGCCTGCTGACCAGCAGAAAAGCGATCAGAAGCGTGTAGACGGAAGCAACATAGGCAAAGACAACACCCGGCTGGATACCGAGAAAACCGAGATAGACCGGCAAGAGCACAAGGATCGCTCCGCCCGGCGCCGGGATGCCGACAAAGTAGTCCGTTTGCCAGCTTGCCTTGACGTTCCGGTCCTCCATCACATTGAAACGGGCAAGTCTGAGGCCAGCCGCAATGGCATAAATCATCGCGGCGATCCAGCCGAAGGACTGCACGTGATCGAGCAGGTAGGCATAAAGCACCAGCGCAGGGGCAACGCCGAAATTCACGATATCGGCGAGTGAATCCATCTGCGCGCCGAATTTGCTCGACGATTTGAGCAATCGGGCCGCGCGTCCGTCAACAGCGTCGAGAAGAGCCGCCAGCAGAAGCATCGCGACCGCAAGTTCAAACCGTTGCTCGAATGCCAGCCTGATGCCAGTGAGGCCAGCGCAGATCGCCAGGGCGGTGATGATATTGGGCACCATCATCCGCAGGGAAATCTCGCGCAGACGCGGTCCCCTGCTCTCGTCCCCGTCGCCGGGGGCGCCGTTCGGGTCGAAAGAAGAAAAACCGGAATCCATGACGCCTAAGCCCGCCGCGAGACGGTCTTGCCTTTGTCTGTGTCGAAATCAGCGAGCACCGTTTCACCCGCGATGGCCGTCTGGCCGACCGAGACCCGTGGAACCGCCTTTAGCGGCAGGAACACGTCGAGGCGCGAGCCGAAACGGATCAGACCAAAGCGTTCGCCCGCATCCAGATGGTCGTTTGCGGCCGTCCAGCACAGGATACGGCGCGCAACGAGCCCGGCAATCTGCACGACACCGATTGCACCATTCGAGGTTTCGATCACCATGCCGCTGCGCTCGTTTTCCTCGCTTGCCTTGTCGAGCTCGGCATTCAGGAACTGACCGGGCTTGTAGACCACATCGCGGACTGTCCCTGCCATCGGCGCACGGTTCACATGACAGTTGAAAACATTCATGAAGACTGAGATGCGCAGCATCTCCTCATCGCCGAGATCAAGCTCCTGCGGCGGTTTCATCTGTACGATGGAGGATACGCGGCCGTCCGCCGGGCTGATGACGAGGTCATCATCCAAAGGCGTAACGCGTTCCGGATCGCGAAAGAAATAGGCACACCATGCCGTCAACAGCAGGCCGATCCAGAACAGCGGATCCCAAATCCAGCCGAGAATAAGCGACGCAGCAAGGAATATAAGGACAAATTTGTAGCCCTCCTTGTGCACCGGAACCAGCGTGTTTGAGATCGTATCGATCAGACTCATAGGAAACTCCTCAGGCGGCCTGCATTTGCTTCGCCTGAACGAAGCAACGGCCGCAGGCTTTTATATAGCTACAAATATGGCTGACTTGAACAACTGTTTGAGCGGTATCCCGATCTATGCACCGGCCGCGCCGATCAATGCGGTTCCTCATGCGGCCGTTTTCGTACGACAACGCCCAGATCGTCGTGTTCGCGGAAGTCTTTCAGCTTTTCCTCTGTTTCCCGCGCTTCGCGCTGACGATTCCACATGTCGAGATAAAGGCCCTTGTGCTTCAGGAGTTGCTGGTGCGTTCCGCGTTCGGCGATGACGCCATCCTGCAGCACGATAATCTCGTCCGCGCCGATAACGGTCGACAGGCGGTGGGCAATGACCAGCGTCGTTCGTCCACGGCTGACAAAATCGAGTGCTGTCTGGATTTCCTGCTCGGTCGCGGTATCGAGAGCCGAGGTCGCTTCATCGAGGATGAGAATGGGCGGCGCTTTCAAAATGGTTCGGGCAATGGCCACCCGCTGCTTCTCGCCGCCGGACAGTTTCAGACCGCGCTCTCCGACCATGGTTTGCAGGCCCTGCGGCAGGCTGTCGATAAAGCTGCCGATCTGCGCCATGTCGGCGGCCTGGCGCACCTCGTCATCACTGGCGCCGATACGGCCGTAGCGTATGTTATAGGCAAGCGTATCGTTGAAGAGGACGGTGTCCTGAGGCACCATGCCGATGGCGTTTCGCAGCGACTCCTGCGTCACGTCGCGCACATCCTGGCCGTCAATGGTGATCGCGCCTTCCTGAACATCGTAGAAGCGGAATAACAGGCGCGACAGGGTTGATTTGCCGGCTCCCGACGGGCCGACCACCGCAACGGTCTTTCCGTCCGGCACCTCGAAACTGATGCCTTTGAGAATCGGCCGGTCAGGTTCATAGCGAAAATGCACATCGTCGAAGCGGATCGCACCGGACCGCATCTTCAATGGCTCCGCGCCCGGCTTGTCGACTACCTCTTCGCTGATATCGAGCAGGTCGAACATGTTTTCGATATCTGTCAGTCCCTGACGGATTTCGCGGTAGACAAAGCCAATGAAATTGAGCGGGATCGAAAGCTGCATCAACATGACATTGATGAAGACAAAATCGCCGATCGTCTGCTCGCCGCGCTGAACGGCAAGCGCGGACATGACCATCATCACCGCCATGCCGACGCCGAAAATCACCCCCTGCCCCAGGTTCAGCCACCCGAGAGAGGTCCAGATCCGTGTGGCGGCGTGCTCGTAGCGCTCCATTGACTTGTCGTAACGGTCGGCTTCCATTTTTTCGTTGCCGAAATATTTCACCGTTTCGAAATTGAGCAGCGAATCGATGGCCTTGGTATTGGCGTCCGTGTCGGATTCATTCATGTCGCGGCGGATGGCGATGCGCCAGTCGCTGGCTCGAACGGTGAACCAGATATAGAGCCATATGACGAGCGCCGTCACGCCCACATAGGACCAGCCATAGGCAAAGCCGAATATGAGCGCCACAAGGACAAATTCGAGCAGTGTCGGGAGCGTGTTGAGGATCGTAAAGCGGACAATCGCCTCAATGCCCTTCACGCCGCGTTCTATAATGCGGGAAAGACCGCCGGTGCGCCGTTCCAGATGGAAACGCAGCGACAGGCGGTGCATGTGGACGAACGTTTTATAGGCAAGCTGGTGCACCGCATGCTGTCCGACGCGGGCAAACAGCGCATCGCGCAACTGGTTGAAGCTGAGCTGAATGATGCGGGCAGCGTTGTAGGCGACGACCAGCATCACCGGCGCGATCAGGATCGCCGGCAGGAACTGCAACCCGTCATGATTGCCGTTGAGTGCATCGGTCGCCCACTTAAAGAAGTACGGAACCACCACCTGCGCCAACTTGGCAAGCACAAGAAACGATGCAGCATAGATGACGCGGCGCTTCAGGTCTGCCCTGTCCGAAGGCCACATATAGGGCCAAAGATTGCGCAACGTATGCAGCGGATTACCGGTATCGGCAGCAATTGTTTTTTTCTGATCTGACAAGAAAACGCCTTTGAGTAAGCGCGTCGCCGGCTGCGCGGTTCCGACGCAAAGGCGGCGATTGTGACCAATCGACGCCTACACATTAGATAGGTTCTAAGGACATGCCGTCAAGCATGGGTTGTCAAGCCGGCGTCAGCGTGCCCTGATACGCTCGCGGTGAAGCTCTTCGGCATTGTCCAATGGTTCATCGGGCACCGCAAAAATCTGACCAGGTTCGATCATGTCGGGATTTTTGATTTGATCGGCATTGGCAAGATAGATCGTCGTATAACGTACACCACGTCCGTAGATGCGTCGCGAAATCTGCCAAAGCGTGTCACCGCGCCGGATGATGACCGAACTGTCACGAGGCTCAAGCGCGGCCTGGACCACGGTTTCGGTCTCGTCTTCGGCCGGAGCCGCCGCGACCTCAACGTTCTCCGCAGGTTCGTCAACTGACGCGGAGGCGGCGCTATCATCGGCTGAGCCTTGCTCAACAACCGCTTCCGGTTTTACGTCGGCTACTGTATCGCCCGTCTGCTCAGCGGTCGCAGCCTGTCCGCCCGCACCGGCGTTTTGCACCGGCTCTATTTCGGCCTTTGCGCTCATATCAGCGGCTGCATCAGCAGACTTGGCGGGCGTCTGTGCTGCTTGCGTTTCGCTTGCCGTCCCGGCGGTATCGGTCTGTTTCTCATCTGTTGAACTTGTAGCCGTTTCCGCCGCAGCAACGGCGGCAACCAGCTCTCCCTCCGGCCGCGTGAACGGAACAGCGACGCGCATTGCCGGAGCGACATTGCCCCTCATCGTCAAATCGGCACTGATCGTGTGATCGCCGACGGCAATGTCCTTGTCGGCTTCAACAAGGAAACGGCCGGTCGGGCTGACCCTGCTCGTTCCGAGCGGTTCACCATTGGCAAAGACGCTGACTTCGGCGCCCGGCGTTGCCGAACCGGCGACGAACATGCGACCGCCCTCGATTTCAACGGCATCGATGCGCAATGCAGGTTCAACGGCAACCACGGCTTCGGACTTTTGATCCGGCTCAGCGGAAGCCATCGCGACCTTCTCCTCACCGTCCGACGCTGGTGCAGCAGCCTGATCTACGGCTTCTTCCTTGCCGGTGTCGGCTTCGGCCGATGCTACCTTGGATCCTTCCGCGGTCCCTTCAGAACTCGCGGCCGGCTCGCTTGCCGCCGCCTGAGTTGCTGTCTCATCCGCGCTCTGTTCATTCGAGCCCGTGGAAGCAGAAGCGGTTTCCTGCCCCTCCTCCTGCGCAGGCTTTGTCATCGCGGCGTCTGCGGCCGGTTCGGAATTGGCGTCTTCCTGAACAGCGGTTTCAGCGGGCTGCGCAGCGGCCACCTCTGCCTCGGCTTTCGCCTCAGGCTGACCTTCCGGTTTGGTCAGTATCCGGCTCGCCTCGCCCGGTTTTGTCACCATGACCAGGAGCTCCGTCGGTTCATCCTCCGGAACACTGATGGTTGCCACTTCTTCCGATTGTGCGGCAGTTTCATCACTGCCGAGCGAACGCAGGACAATCTCATGGTCGCCCGGTTTCAGCGCATCCTCCACCACGGCGACAAAATCCCCGGAGGCTCCAGCATCTGCTTCCGCAATCACCTGACCATTGTTGACGATCTGAACCTTCGTGCCCGGCACTGCCTGTCCGGCGACGAGGGTCGATCCATCGGGTTCGACCCTGACCACATCGAAAGTCGGCGCTTGTTCAGCCTTTGCGGAATCGGATGCCTCGTCCACCTCCGGTGCGGCTTGTGTTCCGGCACTCTCAGCCGGCTCCTCGGTGGCGTCATCACTCTTCTCGGCGGTCTTGTCGGTGCCGGCCGGCGCCTGCTCTTCGGTTGCAGTCTGCTGCGGTTCGGCAAACGGATCCGTCTGGTAGACATAGACGCCGACGAGGATGATGATCACCAAGCCGACGAGGGCCCAAACCAGGGATTTGTTCTTGTTCATTTTATGCTCCAGTCGGCGCGGCAATTCGCGGGCGGCCCCAAACGGATCACGCCAATCCGTCCCCGTGCCGTTGTCCCCTCACGTGCACGCGGTACGCGGCACCGAGCCCCTAAAATCGCCGTCAAACTAGAACTTTTGCCAGGTCCAAACAAGCATTTGCGGCGCTCAAAAACGGCTGAAAGCCGAGAACCTGGGGGTAATTGGCAAAAATACATCAGGTGCGGCGCGAAGCTGGGTGCTTGACCTGTGCCAGCCCGCCATGTTTGCTCGTCGTCATGACAGAGATTCGCTCAATTTGTGTTTATTGCGGCTCACAGCCGGGCAACGATCCGCAGTTCGATAACGCCGCCCGCGTCCTTGGACAATCGATTGCCGCAAACGATATCCGGCTCGTTTACGGGGGCGGAACACAAGGTCTCATGGGAACCGTTGCCGAGGCCGTCATTGGAGGCAAAGGTCTGGTGACCGGGATCATTCCGGAGTTCCTGCAAAGCCGCGAGGCCGGCAACGGCAAGAAGCTGACGTTCGATGAGCACATCGTGACCAAGGACATGCATGAACGCAAACATGCCATGTTCGAAAAATCGGGAGCATTCGTCGCCCTGCCGGGCGGCATCGGGACGCTTGAAGAGATCATCGAGATCATGACCTGGTCGCAGCTTGGCAGACACCGCAGGCCGATGGTGCTGGCCAATATGGCCGGCTTCTGGAATCCTCTGCTCGACCTGTTGAATCATATGGCGCATGCCGGCTTTCTTCACACCGCGCACCTGGCGCGGCCGCTGGTTGCGACAAATGTCGAACAGATCGTGCCAATGATCATGGCTGAATGGGAAAAGGGCGATGTCGGCGCCGGCGACCAAGCCGTTATCGACCGCATGTGAGGCAGCCGAGATATGGATCATGTGAGGGACAAAGTCCGGATTGCATCGGTTCAGTGGCAGGCCACAGCGCTTGATGCGAGCGGTGTCTTCCAGCGCTTTTCGGGCTTCGTTTCTGCAGCTGCGGACTATAGCGCCGATTTCATTGTTTTTCCCGAGCTTTTTACGCTCTGCCTGCTTTCGGGTGAAGAGCCGATGGATGCCGCCGACATTGCAAGACGGTCCGACGCCCATACGCAGGCATTCATCGATCATATGCGTGCTCTGGCAAAGGAGCATGAGATCAATATCGTCGCCGGTTCACATCTGATGCTGGACGAAGACGGCATTGCGCGCAACCGCAGCTTCGTTTTCCTGCGTGACGGCAGCCTGCATGCGCGCGACAAGCTGCACCCGACGCCGACAGAAAACGATCCGTGGAGGGTTGCGGGCGGCAACAGGGCCGACATTGTCGAGACGGCGTGTGGTCCCGTCGGCGTGATGATCTGCTACGACAGCGAGTTCCCGGAACTTGCCCGTCACCTCATCGATCAGGGCGCGCGCATCCTGTTCGTTCCCTATTGCACCGACACGGTGCATGGTCATCTGCGGGTGCGCTATTGCTGCCAGGCAAGGACGGTGGAGAACCAGTGTTATGTCGTCACATCCGGCATGACCGGACGCTTTCACAACATCCCCGAACAACATGATGCATATGCGCAATCGGCTATTCTGACACCGAGCGATCTTCCCTTCGCACGCGACGGGATTGCTGCGGAGGCAACCGCGAATGCGGACATGATCATCTATGCTGATCTGGACCTTGGTGCCCTGGATTGGGTGCGCAAGGAAGGCGCGGTTCGCAATCTCAACGACCGCAGGCACGATCTTTATTCGGTAAACTGGACAAGCTGACCGCGACTGCCATTTATTGAATTGTCGCATTGGGCCTTTATGGTCGATGCCAAGACGCCAAAAGCGCATAACTGCAAGTGTTTCAATACCGAGGGGGCTTCATGAAACCGGTAATCGCACTCTTCAGCCTGTCGATTCTACTCTCCACGTTTGATGCGGCGCCGGTTATGGCCAAGGACGGCAGCGCCGTACAGCTTGGGCCCCGCCCATTCTTTCTGATGAAAGGCCTCGAAGACGGAGAGCTGAAAGAAGCACTGAAACAATGTGAAAGCGGCCCTTTCTACAAAAGCGATTTTTCCATCGGCCACCGCGGCGCACCACTTCAATTTCCGGAGCATACGGAAGAATCCTACCGGGCTGCGGCGCGCATGGGCGCAGGTATTCTCGAGTGTGATGTGACCTTTACAAAGGACCGCGAACTGGTGTGCCGCCATTCACAGTGCGATCTGCACACCACGACCGACATCCTTTTAAAGCCCGAGATTGCTGCAAGCTGCAGCGTTCCTTTCTCGCCGGCGGATGCGGCGAGCGGCAAGAAGGCGGAAGCAAAGTGCTGCACCTCGGACATTACGCTGGAACAGTTCCGGCAACTGACCGGTAAAATGGAGTCATCCGACCGCGACGCAACGACAGTCGAACAATATGTCGGCGGCAATCCCGGCTGGCGGACCGACCTCTATTCGACACGGGGCCGTTTGATGACGCTGGCCGAGTCGATCAATCTGTTCGAGGAGCTCGGTGCGAAGCACACACCGGAGCTCAAATCCGCAGGTGTCGCCATGCCCTTTGAAGGTGACTTCACCCAGGAGGACTACGCGCAGAAGATGATCGATGCCTACAAGGCCGCCGGCGTGCCGGCCGATCGTGTCTTTGCTCAATCCTTCAATCCCGCCGACGTGGCGTACTGGATCGCCAACGAACCTGATTTCGGTGCGCAGGCCATCTATCTCGATGGCCGCTTCAGAAACGGCATTGACCCCGAAGATGCGGCCACCTGGACACCGTCAATGGAGGCGTTGAAGTCCGGCGGGTTCAACTATATCGCCCCGCCGCTGTGGATGCTGGTCAAGACCGGAGACGATGGCCGCCCTGCCCCGTCCGCCTACGCAAAGGCGGCGAAGAAAGCAGGTCTTGAGATCATCGCCTGGACCGTGGAGCGCTCCGGCACCCTGACCTCCGGCGGCGGATGGTATTACCAGACGATCGCGGACATAACCAACAACGACAGCGACACACTTGTTCTGCTGGATGTGCTGGCAAAGGATGTCGGCGTGGCAGGTGTCTTCTCGGATTGGCCGGCGACGACGACCTACTACGCCAACTGCATGGGGCTATGAAGGCACTGTTGAGACAGCTTCAAAACCGGTGGACCATGGCCGCCATGACATTACCGCCCGTGTTTCCGGATGCATGTCCTTCGTTGAACGAAAAGGCGGCGCCAAAACGAAGGTCTGTGTCGGGGGACAAGGCAGTCGCATAATCGAAGCCAAAATCGATCTGCCGGGCCTCCGGCTCCAGATCGACGGGCACGGCGTCATACAGCACCCGCCCTTCCTTGTCGCGGCCGATTGGCAGCAGAAGGCTCGCCTGACCGGTTTCAATACGCAACGGCTGCTGGACCGAAAAAGTCAATGAATCCCTGCGGTTCCAAACGCCGTTCATCCGTGTGCCGATTGCAAATCCACTGAACAGGGCTGGCTCGACCGACGTCAAAAGCCCGGCATCATTCGTTCTTGAGGCTCCAAACTCCGAGTTTACGAAGAATTCGAACCCACCAACCGGAATCGAGATCCCGGCGTTAAACGCCATTGAGGCCGTTTCAAACGTACTTTCCTCAGCAAGCCTCAAACCGAGGAAAGAACCAGATTCCGCCGTTCCGGTCAGACCGAAGGTGAGTGCCGCCCCGCCATCAAGGCGAAACGCCCGCGACGCGCCCAGTCCGAAGGTCTGCTGATCTTCATCGGCCGTATCCGAAAATGCAAAAAAACCGGCATTGCCCCCCGGCAATTGCATGCCGGTTCCAAATGCACGGGCATTCGGAGCCAGTCCGAGCAAGGAGGCCGGATCGGCAAAAGACGGTGATGCGGACGGGCTTAGCCCGAACTGCGCGCCGACATCCTCGGCCCATCCGAAAACCATGGAACTGTCGGTCGCCTGCAAGCCACCCGAGAGCGTCGAGAAGCCAAAGCTGCCAGGGCTGGTCGCCGGGCGTTCCCCGGCGCCCCGCGCGAAGCGGCGCAGCCGTTCGTCGAAATTATCATCTTCCTCTGCCGCAAGGATGCTGGCCGGGACGTAAAAATCCGTGCCCAGCGCATCGAACAGCGCCATTTGGCGGCCGGCAAGCGCATTGGCAACGGCATTGCCCTGCGCGGAGCCGGAAACCATTGAGACCTGTGCAACCGGTACGGTCGGATCGCTTGCTAAAGAGGTCGTGGATACGCCCAGACTTCCGATCGGCAGAAGGGCCGCCTTCAAATCCATGAAGCCGTGGCCGAATTCCTCATTGTAGTTGTGCGTGACACCGTTGCCGAAATCGACGGACCCGTTGACGGTTGTGAAGAAGGAGTTGTTGGCCGAGGCCAGCAGCCGGTCGACGATCTCCGAGGAATAAAGGTTTGGAAATGCTTCAGACAGCAGTGCCACCGCACCGGATATCTGGGGGGCGACGAAGGAGGTGCCTATCGTATTCTTGTAAGCTGCATCACCAACATCGCTGGCGGTGTAGACATATCCCTGTCCTGTGAGGCAGTAAGCGGCTGCCTCCATGCATCTGGCAGACTGCCGGGTAGCGCCAATCAGATCGCCGCCGCTGTTATACTCCGCAATCGCATTCACGCCGACGATCCAGGCACCCTGCAAAGATGAATCCAGTGACGGCAACGCGGCGATAAAGCTTGCACTGGTGTCGGTCGAAACATTCGATGCGGCGAATACAACAACACCCTCAGTCGTAAACTGCCTGAGAGCGTTGACATATTGCGCCCAATCGCTTGCGCTTCCCCCTGCCGCATTGGCGAGCCTGTCACTCAATGTCAAACCGGAGGCGCTGTTGATGTCGTCAACGGTAAACGTTTCATCCTCGCGCGGGCCGGGACCCCAGATAAAGCCCCAGGAATTGTTCTGGACAACGGCACCGGCGGCGTAAGCATCATTGGTTGCGGCTGCCAGCGCCGTCGGCGATGAGGTAAGCCGTGAAAGGTGAAGATCGGCGCCTGGCGCGACGCCCATCATTCCAACGCCGTCCCTCTTTCCCGCGGCGACTGCCGCGACCCCGGTGCCATGATCCTCAAAGCTTGACGGAAAAGTGCCGAAACTGGTGATGGACTTGCCTGCAAATTCCTGATGCGTCGTGCGGAAGCCGCTATCGACAATGGCAATCAGTTTACCCGCTCCCGTCAGCCCCAATGAATGTGCGTATTCGAGATTGATGACCGAAAAGGCATTTTCCCTCGTCGTCAGGCCACTGTTCTTGAGAAGGATTGAACCGAAAACATTGTCCTGTTCGAGAAATTCGGCGGAGTTTCGCACGGTTGCCGCGTCAGCTTCATCGAAGCTCGTAACGGCATGCGTGGTTCCTTCATGCGCTGTCAGCAGGTTGCCGCCGGAACTCGCACTGCCGGAACCATTGCCGCCGCCGGGGCCACCCGATGTGCAGCCTGTCAAGGCCGCCGCAACAAACAGTGTGGTGACGCCGACCCAAGGCATAAAGGGGTGTGGGCTTTGCGGGGTTGGTTTCATCAGACGGCCGTCTTCAAGAAAGCTGGGTTGGACATGCCATTGAACAGGAACACAGCGAATCAACTGCCAATACCGTAGCGGCAGCCAGAGCGATTTTCCAATTCAAATCCGGATACGGATTGAAACGTTGTCAGAGACCGCCAGCGACCCGCAGCACTGTACCGGTGGCGTATCCCGCCTTTTCCGACGCCAGCCAAAGGACGGCTTCGGCGATATCCTTGGGCGTGCCGGCACGCCCAAGCGGCGAAGCCTTGGCGGTTTGCACGGGTCGATGCGGATTGCCCTCGGTGCGATGGATGTCCGTTTCCACGGTTCCGGCCTGAACGGCGTTGACCCTGATGCCGTGCCGGCCGACTTCTTTCGACAGGCCGATTGTCATTGCATCAATCGCCGCCTTTGATGCTGCATAGTGCACATATTCCCCTGGACTGCCGAGTGTCGCCGCAAGGGACGAGATGTTGACGATCACACCGCCCTTACCGCCAGTTTGCGTCGACATGCCCCGGATCGCCGCCCGCGCGCAGTAGAACGCTCCAAAGACGTTAACCTCGAAAACTCGTTGCAAGACCGCATCCGAAAGAGCCTCAACCGTGGTCACGCCGCCTATGATACCGGCATTGTTGACCAGCAGGGTCGGCGCTCCGAGCTGTCGGACGCACGCCTCAAACAGCCGGTCCACCTCAGCCGATGAAGCAATGTCTGCCTTGACGGCGATCGCCCTTACACCGGATTTTATACAGTCTTTGACGACCCGGGACGCACTTTTTTCATCTGATACGTAGTTGATGCAGATGTCATAGCCCTGCCGCGCGGCAAGGACCGCCGTTGCTGCGCCGATACCTCGCCCTGCCCCGGTTATGATGGCGACCTCAGCCATGTGTATTCTCCCGTGCTTCATCCAACTGTGCCCTCCTCGCGGCGGCGCGCAAATCGGAGATCGCTGACCAACTATAGAGGCCAAGCGCCAGCCAGATCAGGCAGAAGGCAAGAAGCTGCCAACCGGAGAACGGCTCCCGGAAGACAAAAACGGCGATCAGGAAAATCAGCGTCGGGGCGACATACTGCATCAGGCCGATGGTTGAGAGCCTTAGCAGCTTGGCGCCAAGCGCATAGCAAATCAGAGGAATTGCGGTTGCAGGACCGGCAAACAGCAAAAGCAGCGTGTCGTTCGCATCACCGGCGAAGAAATGCCCCATCCCCTCGACATCGAGGACAAGCAGGATGAAAAGTGCGGGAACACTTAGGAGGACGACTTCGAGGAAAAATCCCTGTGATGGGCCGATGGGCATTGTTTTGCGAAAAAAGCCGTAAAACCCGAAGCTGAAAGCAAGCGACAGCGAAACCCAGGGCAAGCCGCCCGCGTCATAGGTCAGAACCATGACGGCAACCACGGCAAGGGCAATTGCGATGAGTTGAGCCCGGTTGAAACGTTCGCCCAGAAACAGCGCGCCCAGCATGATGCTGACCAGCGGGTTGATGTAATAACCCAGCGCGGTTTCCACCGTTCTTTCATGGGCAACCGCCCAAGTGTAGATGCCCCAGTTCACAGCGATCATGGTTGCGGTCAGGAAAGCCAGAGCCAGCGTTCGCGGGGTGCGCAAGGCCTGTTTCAGATCGGCTGTCCTGCCGAGAAAGAGTATGATGATCCCGGCAACCGGAATGGAACACAAGATCCGGTACGCAACGACTTCGATCGCCGGCACATGATCCACGGCTTTCATGTAAAAGGGCAGCAATCCCCACATCAGATAGGCCGATATGCCAAAAGCAAAACCGCGCGTGGCGCTACCGGATTCTGAGCCGTTCATGGCAAGATGCTTCCATTACAATAAAATCAATGGGTTGAAACGATTTTTGGATAAATCGAGTCAGCGATATTAAAGCTATATGTCGACCGTCCGGGTTCGCTGACGCCGGCGCGACAGGCAATCATATCGGACGGTGAAGATCAACCGGAATGTCAGTCCTTGCGGACCATCATCAGCTTATAGGTAACCGAATCCATGAGCGCCTGGAAGGAGGCATCGATGATGTTGTCTGAAACGCCGACGGTCCACCAGCGTTTGCCGGTCTGGTCCCGCGATTCAATCAGCACCCTTGTTATTGCTTCGGTCCCGCCATTGAGGATACGCACCTTGTAGTCCGTCAATTCCAGGTCTTCGATCTCGGCCTGATATTTGCCAAGATCCTTGCGCAGGGCGATATCGAGAGCATTGACCGGACCGTGCCCCTCGGCCACCGACATGGTGGTCTCACCGTCAATCTCCACCTTCACAATGGCTTCCGACACCGTCTTCAGGTTGCCGTTGGCGTCGAACCGGCGCTCAACCATGACCCGGAAACTGTCGACGCGGAAAAACTCCGGAACACGTCCGAGCGTGCGCCTGGCAAGCAGTTCGAAACTGGCGTCCGCCGCCTCGTAGGCATAGCCCTGCGCCTCATGTTCCTTGACGATTGAAATCAACCGGTCGAGCCGTGGATTGTCCTTGGAAACCTCGATGCCGCGTTGTTGCAGCTCATTGATAAAATTCGACTTTCCGCCCTGGTCCGAGACCATGACCTTGCGTTTGTTTCCCACGGCTTCGGGCGGAATGTGCTCATAGGTCTGGGGATCTTTCAGCAGTGCAGATGCGTGAATGCCGGCCTTGGTGGCGAATGAGGACACGCCGACGTAAGGCGCCTGTGGCTCAGGCGAACGGTTCAGCAATTCGTCAAACGCATGGGACAGCCGTGTCAGGCCCTTGAGCTTTTCCTCGTCAATCGCGGTTTCGAACCGGCTGTTCCAGACCGTTTTCAAAACGAGTGTCGGAACCAATGTGACGAGATTGGCGTTGCCGCAACGCTCGCCGATCCCATTGAGAGTGCCCTGGATCTGGCGCACGCCTGCATCGACTGCGGCCAGCGAATTGGCAACGGCCTGCCCCGTATCATTGTGTGCATGAATGCCAAGGCGCTCGCCCGGTATGCCCGCCTCGATCACGGCGCTAACGATCCTGGAAACCTCGTCCGGCTGCGAACCGCCATTGGTGTCGCACAACACGACCCACCGCGCGCCTGCCTCGAATGCAGTGCGGGCACAGGCCAGCGCATAGTCGGGATTGGCCTTGTAGCCGTCAAAAAAATGCTCGCAATCGACCATTGCTTCCTTGCCGGCCGAAACCGTTGCTTCAACCGAGGCCGCAATACACTCGAGATTCTCCTCATTGCTGATGCCGAGGGCGACATCGACATGATAATCCCAGCTCTTGGCAACAAAGCAAACCGCGTCGCTGTTTGACTGCAGCAAGGCCGACAGGCCCGGATCGTTAGACGCCGACACCCCTGCCCGCTTGGTCATGCCAAAGGCGACAAAATCAGCATTCTGCAGCCGGTTTCTTTCGAAGAACTTCGTATCCGTCGGGTTGGCGCCGGGATAGCCGCCTTCAACATAATCGAAGCCGAACGCATCGAGTAACTTGGCAATCGCAATCTTGTCCTCGACGCTGAAGTCGATGCCCGGTGTCTGCTGGCCGTCGCGCAGAGTGGTGTCAAAGAGATAGATTTTTTCGCGTTGTGTCATGTCTAATGCTGCCTTGGCGGCCATTCTTTTGTGTCGTGGTCAGGGTGCTGCCGGTTTGTCTTGCGGATGCGCTCGAAATGCTCTGGGTCATCCTGTGCTGCGTCATCCGTTGGTTGGCCCGCAAGCCCGTCCAGTTCTGCAAACCAAGGCATCTTTGCTTCGTATCCGAACTGTTCGGACGGCCGTATATCGGCCGGTCTGTCGAGAGATCCAAGGGTGATGTTGAGATGCTTGGCCTTTGTCGTCTCGAAAATCAGTGGCGTACCACAATCACGGCAGAATCCCCTGCGGGTTACATCGGTCGAGTTGAACCACGCGATCTGTCCACGCGTGACTTCGAACTCATTCTTCTGGGCGTTGGCTAGCGGCATGAAATAGTTGCCTGATGCTTTTTGGCACATGCGGCAATGGCAAATATGCGGCCATGTCAGTTCGCCACGAACACGATAGCGCACTGCGCCGCACTGGCATCCGCCTGTCATCGGCTCTTGCGTCATCGCTGTATGCCCCGGAACTTCTGGATGCTGATCGATATCCCCATCACATCGCCTCCCAGGTCGTTGTGCGGTCGCCGGTCTCGGGATCCTTGCCATCCTTCAACTGGATCCCCTTCGCGGCCAATTCATCACGAATGGCATCGGCGCCCGCCCAATCCTTCCGGCCGATCAGTTCAAGGCGAGCGGCAATACGTTCGCTGATAACCGCTTCGTCGACCAGTGCGGTCTTGGCCTGCCGATAGGCCAAAAAACCCAGCATCTTCATGGAGGATGCAAGGGCCTCACCGTCCAGCGCATTAAGGCGCGGCAAGGCTGCCGATACATTCAGGTCGTCCGAGAGCGCTTCGATAACTTCGGGGTCGGGCGTCCCACCGTCATCGGCATCTCCTGCGCGCCTCGCAAATTTTTCCAGAAGCCGCTCGGCCTCTTCAAGCTTGCGTACGCTGAAATCGATCGGCTCGCGGTAGTGGGTCATCAGCATGGCAAGACGCAGCGCCTCGCCCGGCCAGCTGCGCCCGCCGAACTTCTCGCTCGCAAGCAGTTCGTGGATGGTCACGAAATTGCCGAGGCTCTTGGACATTTTCTGCCCTTCAACCTGCAGGAAACCGTTGTGCATCCATATATTGGCCATGCGGTCGGTGCCATGGGCACAGCGCGACTGAACGATCTCGTTCTCATGGTGCGGGAAGATCAGATCCAGCCCACCGCCGTGAATGTCGAAAACCTTGCCCAAGTAACGTTCGCTCATGGCCGAGCATTCGATGTGCCAGCCGGGACGGCCAACGCCCCATGGCGAGGGCCAACCGGGTTCGTCACCGGACGAGAGCTTCCAGAGGACAAAATCGCCGGGGTTCTTCTTGTGATCGTCAACAGCCACGCGGGCGCCGGCCTGCTGGTCTTCCAGTTTCCGGTTCGACAGCTCGCCATAGTCATCGCTCGACGTGACGTCGAAAAGGACCTCGCCGCCTGCCACATAGGCATGGCCGCGCGCGACCAGCGTTTCGATCATCGTCTGCATCTGGGCGATATTGTCCGTCGCCCTTGGTTCGTGGGTCGGCTCAAGGCAGCCAAGCAGACCGATATCGGCATGGAACTGATCGGCGGTCTTCGCCGTCACCAACGCGATCGCCTCGTTCAGCGGCTTTTCCGGATAGTCGCGGGCCGCACGCGCGTTGATCTTGTCATCGACGTCAGTGATGTTGCGCACATAGGTGACCTTGTCCGCGCCATAGTGGTGCCGCAGGAGCCGGAAGAGCAGATCGAAGACGATGACCGGTCTGGCATTGCCAATATGGGCATAGTCATAGACCGTCGGCCCACAGACATACATGCGCACGTTCTGCGGATCGATCGGCTGGAAGTCTTCCTTCCTGCGTGTCAGCGTATTGTAGAGCGAAAGGCGTTTATCGCCCATGCGTCGAACTCCCTTGTGCCTCAGGCCAGGGCGTTTGTCTTTGCGTTGTATATGAGACGAAAACGGCCAGGCCAGCGGTTGGCTAGCGAATAATAATGCAGCAGATGCAAATAGCGGCGGCGCCGCGAAGCGTTTTCATGCGGCAACTTATCGCTGCTTGCGGCTGTCGCGTCAAGTCGTTAGCCCTCGCATCACCCGTTGAGGAAGCGCAACAGCAATCCGACGGCCAGGGCAGCCATGATCAAGCCGATGATGATGTCGAGAACGCGCCAGGCGATTGGTTTGGCGAAAACCGGTGCCAGAAGCCTTGCACCATAGCCGAGGCCAAAGAACCAGACGAAGGAGGCCACGCAGGCACCAGCGCCGAATGCCGTCCGAGCCGCCCCTTCATAACCACCGGAAATCCCGCCGATCAGGAGAACGGTATCCAGATAGACATGCGGGTTGAGGAATGTAAGCGCCAGACATGTGGTCACCGCCGCCCAGAGACTTCCGGCCGTACGTTCCGCCGCTTCAAGACCGTGCGGGTGAAGGGCGCGCCGGAATGCAAGCAGCGCATAGCCGGTGAGAAACGCGGCACCGCCCAAGGTGACGATACTGATCAAGGACGGAGAGCGGGCAACAATCGTGCCGAGACCGGCAACACCCGCGGCAATCAAGGCCGCATCCGAGAACGCGGCAATCAGGCACACAATGAAGACATGCGAGCGCACCAGACCCTGTCGAAGGATAAAGGCGTTCTGGGCACCGATCGCTATGATCAGTGAACCGCCGAGCACAAAGCCTGAAGCGGCCGCCCCGGCTATCGGATGGTCAAACATTCTTCCGCCAATCGCTTTGAGAGAGACGCTCTAGAACAGCGACATTTGAGTGTCGGTATCGGCGCTTCTAGCAGAATTCTGCGATCCGTCATCAGATAATTCTATCGGTTCTTGCAGATCACGGCCCATATTCGCCGCCTTGTTGACCTTGTCGGACACAGGCACAGCCTCGAAAAAATCCGGATCAACCGGAGCAAGGAGCTCGGCGATGTGACGCGGCTCGAAATTGCGGCAGTCCAGCCAACGGCTGAAATCCCGGGGTCGGATGACCACCGGCATGCGGTGATGGATATGGCTCAATGCGGCATTTGCCTTGGTCGTCAGAACCGCGGCGGTCTCGACTTGCGATCCGTCTGCTGCAAGCAGCGAATCCATCACCCCTGCAAATGCAATCAGGCTGCCGTCTCGTGGCCGCACCCAATAGGCCTGCGGCTTCTGCCGGCCCTCCCGCTTCCATTCGTAGAAACCGGAGGCCGGGATCAGAACCCGCCAGTGGCGCATCGGACCGCGGAAGGATGCCTTTTCCGCGGCCGTTTCGGAGCGGGCGTTGATCAGCAGCGGGAAGTCCCTCGGATCCTTCACCCAGGAGGGTATCAGCCCCCAGCGAACCAGGCGCACACGCCTGTCAGGAAGGTTGCTGCCGGGCTCGCGTCCAGTGCCGTCGCCGGCAATGACGACAAGAACAGGTTGCGTCGGAGCGATATTGTAACGCGGCTCGTGACGTTCCATTTCCTGAAGCTCGAACAGAGCTTCGATCTCGTCGGCAGAATGGATGAGTGAAAAGCGCCCGCACATCAGAGCCTACCTCGCATAGGCGATGGCGTCGGCCTCTCGCTCCGCATCGCGCAGATTGGCTTGTGCCTGGAACAAGTCGTTTTGCTTGATGATAAGCCGCGACTGGATGCGAACCAGTTCCTTCTGGTCTGACACGTCCGACAGCGAGCGCTCAAGTTCCTCGATTTCCCGCCTGACCCGGTCGCGCTCCTGGCCAGCGTCATAAACACGCTTTCCCACCGAATAGGTCCGCAGGAACCCGGGAGCCAGATCGACCGGGCAGGCGTTGGCGTAGCTTTTTCCGGCTTTGCCGACCAGCAAGCCGTTTTGCGGCGTGCAGTATTGCCTTATGCCCTGCTCCCATCCGGCGCGCCAGGCAGTGCCGTCGACCGGCAAGCCATAGGCTGAACAGGCCTTCTGATGCTCGACAATGAAAGACGATGCCTTGCCCTGCTGACCGTTGCGCTCACCGAGATCGCGCCAATTGGTGGTCTCACATTCGGCTTCGTTGAGGGTCGCGCAAGCCGAGAGAGCCAGCGGAAGGACCAGCATCAGCGCTGCCAGCTTCAATGCACTCGATCTCATGGCGCACCCCCGGACTGTTTCGTTATGAAGAAATTCAATAGGATGATTCGCCGAGCGAAAACCAGAAACATGCGCTTTGAAAGGTCACCAGAGCATGGATTATCCCCGGATCGCTGTTTCAACCATCGTCAAGCGCGCGGAGCGCTACCTGCTCGTGTTGCGTGCATCGGGCCAGGCGAGCGGTTATTACGCCTTCCCCGGCGGCAAGGTCGAGGCGGGAGAAACCCTGTCCCAGGCGGCGCTGCGCGAGTTGCAGGAAGAAACCGGAATCTGCGGCGAGAATCCGCGCTTCTTCAGGCTCTATGACCTGATTTCCCACAACACAAACGGTTCCGTGGAGAGCCATTATGTCCTGGCTGTCCATCTGGTTGATGCCGATAACGGCCAGGAGGCAATTGCCGCCGACGATGCGGCCGACGCAGGCTGGTATTCGGCAAGCGAGGCGCTGTCCCTGCCGGTCCCGCCGAGCGTGCGCGAATGCATCGATTACCTGGAAGCCAACGGACCCGTGGCGCAACTGCGCGCCCTGACGATGGAGGCCTGAGACCGGATCGTGCGCCGGATCAAGCGATTGTGAGAAGCGTTATATGGCTGCCCGCCCGGCGCGTTGGTAGATTGCCTCTACAAAACCGGAGGGTTCCATGGCAGCCAGTTTCCCCCTTATCAGGCCCCTTGGCGGCCTCGTCGCGGCATTGTTACTGACCACAGGCTTTGCATCGGCAAACCCGGACAGCTGGGCCCGCGAGGGCTGGAAGACGGATTTTTCAAAACATTCAATTGATTACAACGAAATCCTATCGGGCGGCCCACCGAAAGATGGCATTCCTTCGATCGACGATCCGCAATTCGTGACGGTATCGCAGGCCGATAATCTGGAAGATGTTGAACCCGTCATGGGCCTTGAGATCAACGGCGATGCCCGGGCCTATCCGCTGCGCATCCTGATGTGGCACGAGATCGTCAACGACACGGTCGGCGATATGCCGGTTGCCGTGACCTATTGCCCCTTGTGCAACGCCGCTCTTGTCTTCGACCGGCGGATCGACGGTTCCGCCGACACATTCGGTACGACAGGCAAGCTGAGAAACTCCGATCTGGTGATGTATGACCGGGGCAGCGAGAGCTGGTGGCAGCAGTTTACAGGCGAAGCCATCGCCGGAGAAAAAACCGGAACGAAGCTTGCCCTTGTCCCGTCACGGCTGGAATCCTGGAAAAACTTCAGGGCTCGCCATCCGGACGGTAAAGTGCTGGTGCCCAATAATGAGCGTATGCGCAATTACGGCGCCAATCCCTACCAGGGTTACGACACGCTCAACCGGCCGTTTTTGTTTTCCGGCGAGTTGCCCAAGGATATTCACCCGATGGCCAGGGTCGTGGTGGTGCGCGACGGTGGCGAGCCGATCGCCGTTTCCATGTTGAAGGTCCGAGAAGAAGGCTCGCTGAAACGCCGGGGCGTAACAATCAGTTGGGAGGAAGGTCAGTCTTCCGCGCTCGACAGCGGCGTTATCGCCAAGGGTCGTGATGTCGGCAACATCACCGTTCAAAAGGACGGCCAGGATGTGCCCTACGATGTTACCTTTGCATTTGTCGCCAACGCTTTTCTGCCCGACACCCCGATTGAAAAGGCGAACAGCGAGTAGCGGGCCTTGGCCGAAGCGGCAGCCTTACCGGCAAAGCCGTGCTTTCGCGGACCGGTCGTTTCATGCTAGGGCAGCGCCATGACCCGTGCGAACAGATTGCGATATGTATTTGCTGCCGCCCTTTGCCTGGCGGTAACGACGCCGGCTACCGCACAAACGGTGCAACCGCCCTACGAGGCGCGGCTGATCCGGCTTTCAGAAATCGTCGGCTCCGTGCACTACCTGCGCACCCTGTGCCTGAAGACGGACGAGGGCTGGCGCACGAAAATGCAGGCGCTCATAGACCTTGAGGCGACCGATCCGGAGCGGCGCGCCCGCTTTGTCGCCGCATTCAACAAAGGATACCGGTCCTTCGCCTCGGTCCATCGCAAATGCAACACTGTGGCGATTGAAGCCGAAGAACTCTACCGTAAGCAGGGCCTTGAGCTTGCATCGGAGATCATAGCGCGCTACGGAAATTAACGGTCCATTAACCTGATAACCCGACGTACCGCTTTGGACATAAAATGCGTGCTACGTTGGGTTCGGGAAGTTGTGGAGATGTGATCTCCAGGTGGTGTTATGACGGAATCCTATTTGTCCGACATTGACGAGATGATCGTCTATGAGAAAATGCAGGCTGCCCTTGAGCATCAAAACGATGCCTGGGCGGAGGGCTTTGCCGATGGAATCGAGCCCGAGATCATTGCCGATGCAGCCATAGTGACGGTTATGCGGGAAACCGTGAAACTGTTTGGCGAAGACGCAACGGAGGCCATGCTTGAAGACTTGAAGCAGCGCCTGCTGACAGGGGAATTTTCACCGGAACGCCTGATACAATAGATCAGACGCAACCGGTGAAGCACAGGGAGCCGGATCGGGCATGGGGAAAGTGCGGGGAGCCAAGCACCTTGCAGGATTGGCGGTTTTGTCGATCTCCTTGTGCAGCTACGCCTCGAATTCTTTCGCCTCCACTGCAATCGACCCTGAGCAGTCGATCCAGCCACCAGCATCGCCCCTTACGCTTGCCCTCAGTGAGATCGGTGAGGCTGAACCCGGCGATACGGGCGAACCGGCAGTTGAAAATGTCGAACCCGGTCTCTCAATCGATCCGGACTCGACGTCCGAAGACAGTTTCGAAACAGGCGTTACGGTTGATGAGACCCACCCCGACACCGGGCAAGAGGTGACCGTTTCATACGATATGGACAAGCTGCCGGCGCCTGTCAGGCGCATGCGCGAACTGATCGTGGAAGCCGCCGTAAAGGGTGACATTGAGGGCCTGCGGCCGCTGCTTGGAACCGGAATAACCCGAACGCAGCTTTCCATCACCGGCAATGACGGCGATCCCATTGATTATCTCAGGGAGAACTCGGGCGATGGCGAGGGACAGGAAGTCCTTGCGATATTGCTCGATATCTTCAGCGCAGGTTATGTTCATCTCGATGCGGGCGAACCGACCGAGATTTATTTGTGGCCCTATTTTTACGCCATGCCGCTGGACAAGCTCGACAACCGGCAAAAGGTTGAACTCTTCCGGATCATCACCGCAGGCGACTATCAGGATATGCAGGATTTCGGCGCGTATATCTTCTATCGGACCGGAATCGGCCCCGAAGGCGACTGGAAATTTTTCGTCGCGGGCGATTGACCGCGAAACCGCCCTTGCCCGGCGACGGTGTTCGGACTACCTACGAATTGCCCGGCAATCAAAAATGGAAATCCAATGCGTTGCGTCACACTTGCAGACAGGACACTGGTTCGCATCGCAGGCGATGATGCTCAACACTTCCTGCAGGATGTGGTGTCCTGCGGCGTTGAGGATTTGCCGCATGGCGAGGCCAGACCCGGCGCGCTGTTGAGCCCGCAGGGTAAAATCCTGTTTGCTTTCCTGATCTCCCGCGAAGGCGATGACGGTTTTGTCTTCGAGCTTGATCGCGGCGCGGTTCAGCCGTTCATGCAGCGCATGACCATGTATCGGCTGCGTGTAAAAGCCGATATTGAAGAGCTGACCGACCGGCCCGTTCAGGCCGTCTGGGACAGCGCGCACCAGGAAGGCTGGTTGCGTGACCGCCGTTTCCAGGGCTCGCAGGCCGCCTTTCGCGCCTATGGCCAGGGGCTGGCAGAGACCGCTTCGCTGAGTGACTATGATTTGCTGCGTATTGAAAACGGCGTTTGCGAGGATGGTTCCGATTACCTCCTTGGCGATGCGTTTCCCCATGACGTGCTGATGGACCTTAATGAAGGTGTTTCCTTCAGTAAGGGGTGTTTTGTGGGACAAGAAGTGGTCTCACGCATGCAGCACCGGGGCACCGCAAGGCGGCGGATCGCAATCGTAGAAGCCTCCTCCCCTCTGCCTGAAACCGGCGCACCCCTGACGGTCAACGGACGTGCCGTCGGCTCGCTCGGGACCGTTCATGCCCGAACGGGTCTTGCGCTTGTGCGCACGGATAAGGTCGCCGCTGCGCTGGCGGACAAGGCACCGGTCCTCGCCGATGACACCGAGGTCTCGGTTCGGCTTCCCGAATGGACCGGTCTCTCGCTGCAACCGGCTGACTCGGCCAAGAACGGGGACTGAGGCAACGTGTCAGGCCCTCCCAATTCCCGCGCCTGGCAAAGGATGCTTTCAGGCCGCCGGCTGGATCTGATCGATCCGTCGCCGCTCGATATTGAAATTGCCGACATCGCCCACGGCCTTGCACGGGTCGCGCGCTGGAACGGGCAGACAACCGGGGAACATGCTTTCACCGTGGCCCAGCACTCGCTCATTGTCGAAGAGATTTTTAAACGGCTGAAACCTGCTGCAACCATGGAAGAATGCCTGACCGCCTTGCTTCACGATGCACCGGAATATGTGATCGGCGATATGATTTCTCCGTTCAAGGCCATCATGGGCGGCGACTACAAGAAGGTTGAAAAACGCCTTGAGGAGGCCGTCCACCTTCGATTTTCGCTCGCGGCTGAGACGCCGAAGGGCCTCAAGGCGCTGATCAAGCGCGCGGACCGGATTTCGGCCTTTTTCGAGGCCACAAGCCTCGCCGGTTTTTCCGAGAGCGAGGCCGCCAAACTCTTTGGACGTCCACGCGGGATCAGCCGTGATATGATAGCGCTCGATCCGCTGCCGGCCGGTGATGTGCAAAAGGCCTTTGTCGACCGGTTCGAGATGCTTGAGGCGTCCCGGTCGATCAACGACCGGCAAAACTGAGAAAGGGTTGAGCGATGCCCAATCTCGTTATCTGTCCCCTCTCGAGGCTGGCAACGACCGCGGCGGCTAGCGGCGCCCGCGAGATGGTGACATTGCTGTCGAACCAGAATGAAATGAACCGGCCGGCCGGCATCTTGCCGGAGCGTCATCTGTTCCTCGACATGAACGATATCAGCATCAAGGTCGATGGCCTGCAGGAACCTCAGACTGTTCATATTTCCAGGCTGATCGAATTTGCCGGCCAGTGGGACCGATCCGCACCGCTGCTTGTTCATTGCTGGATGGGGATTTCACGGTCGACCGCTGCGGCCTATATCATCGCGGCTTCGCTCAATCCGCACAATGATGAGGTGGTTTTGGCCCAGGAACTGCGAAAACGTTCACCATCGGCAACGCCGAACGCCCGCATGATCATGCTGGCTGACCGGGTCCTGTCGCGTGACGGCCGCATGGTTGAGGCAATACGCGATATCGGACGCGGTGCAGACGCCTATGAGGGGGAACCTTTCGCCTTCCCCCTGGAGGTTTGATCGCAATGGACACTGGCTCAACCGCCGTCGAGATCGGCCTCAACGCGGCCATTGTGACCGTCGAGGGAGGCGCGCCTCAAATATTGGTCGTCTCAAAGGATATCACCGGGGATGACGGAACCGCCCTGCCCGACGGCCTGCCGCTCGGCTCGTTCGACCCTTTGCGCCATGGCACGTTCGAAACCGGACTGCGCGCCTCGGTGGAGGAGCAGACCGCGCTGCATCTGGGCTATGTGGAGCAGCTCTATACATTCGGCGACCGTGGCCGTCATAAGCAGCCGGAAGATGTCGACCTGCACATCGTCTCCGTCGGTTATCTTGCGCTGACACGCAATGACGGGGAGCAGACCGGCGTGCTTGAACGCAACGGAGCCCTGTGGCGCAACTGGTATGGCTATCTGCCGTGGGAAGACTGGAGAAGCGGCAGGCCGGACATTCTGGACGAAACCATTTTGCCGGCGCTTTCCGCCTGGGCGACCCGGCCTGAAAAAGATAGGTCCCGCCGCCTGCCCAACCGCCATTCCCGCCTGCGCCTTGCTTTCGGTCAGGGAGATTTTCCATGGGACGAGGAGCGCGTGCTGGAGCGCTACGAATTGCTTTACGAAGCCGGGCTCGTCGAGGAGGCCGTGAGCGACGGCCGGATTGCATCAACCGACCTCGATTGTCCGCTCGGCCGGCCCATGCGCTTTGATCACCGGCGTATTCTCGCAACCGCCATGGCGCGGTTGCGCGGCAAGCTCAAATACCGCCCGGTCATCTTTGAGCTGATGCCGCCGGAATTCACGCTGACCGATCTCCAGTCCACCGTCGAGGCGATTTCCGGGCGGCATCTGCACAAGCAGAACTTCCGCCGTCTTGTCGAGGGTGCGCAGTTGGTGGAATCAACCGGGGCAACCAGTACCGCGACCGGTGGGCGCCCCGCTGCCCTTTATCGTTTCCGACGCGAAATCCTTGAAGAACGCCCCGCACCCGGGATCAAGTTCGGCGGCAGATAATCGCCGGATTATCCGATGTGAATATCAAGTCCGAAATCAAGCGCCGGAGCGGCCATGGTGATCCTGGATGTCGAGATATAGTCGACACCTGTCTCGGCGACGGCAGCGATCGTCGTCAGGTCAATGCCGCCCGATGCTTCCAGCACCGCCCGACCGGCATTCATTTCCACGGCCTGCGCCAATATTGCTGGCGGCATATTGTCAAGAAGCACCGCATCCGGCCCGGCCTCCAGCGCTTCAGCAAGCTGATCGAGCGTATCGACCTCAACCTCGATCCGGACCATATGTCCGTTGTGCGCCTTTGCAGCTCGGATGGCCTGCCCGACACCGCCGGAAACAGCAATATGGTTGTCCTTGATCAGCACCGCATCATCCAGTCCGAAACGGTGATTGACACCGCCGCCGCAGCGCACGGCGTATTTTTCAAGCACGCGCAGACCCGGCAGGGTTTTCCTGGTGCAGCACACCCGCGCCTTGGTATGGGCGATTGCCTTGGCATAGTGCGATGTCAGCGTTGCAACGCCGGAAAGATGCATCAGGAAATTCAGCGCAACCCTTTCGGCTCCAAGCAGAGCGCGGGCATTGCCTTCGATCTTGGCTATCGTTGCGCCCGCCTCGACCGTGTCCCCGTCGTCGAATTTCAACTCGACTGAGGCACCCGAATCCATGGCCTTGAAAGCATGGGCAGCAAGCGGCAATCCGGCGACGATACCGGATTCACGCGCCGCGATAACGGTCGATGCCCGCACATCTTGGGAGATCGTTGCCTTGCTGGTGATGTCTCCCGCACGGCCGAAATCCTCTTCCAGGGCATTGCGTACGCTGCGCTCAATATGCAGTGAAGAAAGGGATAAGGCGTTGTTCATCCGGCCACCTTCTCGCATGCTCGGCTTATGACAGCATCGGCCTCAGGCCGCGTCAGATAGGTTCGGCGTTGCCACTGCGGTTTTGTATCCGGCTTGTCCGAACGAAAATGGCCGCCACGGCTTTCCTCGCGCAGCAGTGCGCCGGCGACGACAAACTTCGCGGTCGTCAGCATATTGCCGAAACGGGCCTTGTCATTGTCTTCCTCAAGCTCGGCAATTGTCCGTGCGGCACGGGTCAATCCATCAAGATCACGCACGACGCCCACATATTCGCTCATCGTTTGCCGTAGTCGCCGCATCGCAGCGCTGTCGTTTTCCGTCACGATGTCATCCGACTCATCCGCGGGGCTCGCCCAATTGTCGCATTTCGAAGCTGGCAACAGGCCTTGTATATCCTCGGCAATGCGTCCGGCGAACACCACCGCTTCCAGCAGCGAGTTTGACGCCAGCCGGTTGGCGCCATGGGCGCCCGTCGAGGTCACCTCGCCCGCCGCCCAAAGACCGTCCAGCGATGTACGCCCATCCGCATCCACCAGCACGCCGCCCATGTGATAATGAGCTGCCGGAATGACCGGAATTGGCTGACGCACCGGGTCGATCCCGGCCTCCTGGCAGGATTTATAGACTGTCGGAAAATGATCCTTAAAGGACGGTCCGATGGCCTTGGTGCAATCCAGAAAGGCGCCTCTTCCCGCCTTGACTTCCGAAAAAATTCCGCGCGCGACGATGTCGCGTGGTGCAAGTTCGGCATCGTCATGAATATCGGTCATAAAGCGATGGCCGGATGCATTGACCAGCGTTGCGCCTTCGCCGCGCAGAGCCTCCGTCGCCAGGGGCGCGGGATCGCCGCCCACATCGATTGCCGTCGGGTGGAACTGCACGAACTCCGGGTCGGCGATGACGGCGCCTGCCCGTGCAGCCATGCCGGTTCCGCCGCCCTTCGACTGAGACGGGTTTGTCGTCACCGCGTAAAGGTGCCCGATGCCGCCGGTACACAGGACAACGGCACGGGTCGGAAAGGCGAGCCGGTGCGTTGCACGGCCGCTGCCGGGCCTTGCGACCACACCGGTCACATAGCGTCCCTCAGTCGTCAGCTTCTCGACGACATAGCCTTCCAGCAGGCGAATGGACGGTGTCTTTCGCACCGCCGCAATCAGGGCTTCCATGATGGCTTTGCCGGCCATATCTCCGCGTACACCAACGACCCGGCTTTCGCGGTGGGCTGCTTCCCGAGTGACGGCAAGGCGGCCTTCCAGATCCCGGTCGAACGGAACGCCATATCTGAGAAGATCGTCAATGCGTGCCGGACCTTCAGCGATCATCGTACGGGCAATCTTCTCATCGACAATGCCGGCACCGGCCTTGATCGTGTCCTCAAGGTGCTTTTCGATGGTGTCGCCGGGGCTGACGGCCGCCGCGATTCCGGCCTGCGCCCAGCCGGACGATGCGCCGGTTCCGACCGGCGCAGCCGCCAGGACAGAAACGGGCCGTGGCGCAAGTTTCAACGCACAAAATAGGCCGGCAAGACCGCCGCCGACGATGACAACATCGTCAATACCGGTCCAGGAATGCGGGGAGAAGGCTGCAGGGCCGTTCATTTTCCCAGATTGACCATGCGCTCGACCGAACGCCGCGCCCGCTCGGCAATGTCCGGATCGATTGTGACTTCCTCTTTCATATGAACAAGGCTGTCGAGGATCTTCGGCAAGGTGATGCGCTTCATGTGCGGGCAAAGATTACAGGGTTTGACGAACTCCACACCCGGCGTCTCCGCTTCGATATTGGACGCCATGGAACATTCGGTCACAAGAAGCACCTTCTTGGGCTTCTCGTCCCGGACATAGTTGATCATGCCCGATGTCGAACCTGAATAATCACACACGTCGATCACATCGGGATGGCATTCCGGATGGCCGATGATCTGAATGTTCGGATCGGCCTCCTTGTAGGCCAGCAGTTCCTCGGCGGTGAAGCGCTCATGCACCTCACAGTGACCTTTCCATGTCAGGATCTTCTTTTTCGTCTGCTTGGCGATATTCATCGCCAGATATTCGTCGGGAATGCAAAAAACGGTGTCTTCTTCAAGACTTTCGACAATTGCCAGCGCATTGGACGAGGTGCAGCAAATATCGGTCTCGGCTTTTACGTCGGCCGAGGTGTTGACATATGTGACGACCGGGACGCCCGGGTTGGCCTGCTTCAGACGCCGTACATCTTCACCGGTGATCGATTCCGACAGAGAGCAACCAGCCTTCATATCCGGTATCAAAACCGTCTTTTCCGGATTGAGGAGCTTTGATGTCTCGGCCATGAAATGAACGCCGCATTGGACGATAATCTCGGCGTCGACATTGCCGGCCTCGCGGGCAAGCTGCAGGCTGTCGCCGACAATATCGGACACACAATGGAAAATTTCCGGCGTCTGGTAATTGTGGGCGAGGATGACCGCGCCGCGTTCCTTCTTCAGCCGGTTGATGGCATGGATGTAAGGCGCGAATACCGGCCATTCTATCGCCGGAATGTGATCCTTGACCCGCTCGTAGAGATGCTCCGTTTCACGCGCGACCGCGGGCGTGAAGTCCAGATCGGGCATGCCAACCTCGCCAAACCGCTCAAGCGCGGTGGTGGCCGGCTCCCCTTTCCATGCATGACCTGGCGTGTGGAGGATATTCATCGCGCCGCTCCTTTGCCAACCGGACAAGAACTGCCCGGTTATCTGAATTTTTCTCACTTTTGCTCATACTGAGCATAAGTGAGACCGAAAAAACACCGGCAGCGCCGGATGTCTCTTAAATAATGTCCGCCGCAACCATTTGCAAGCCGAAATGGCCCGCCGGACCAATTATGGTGCTAAATATAATCTGACCATCTGATCAACGTTTTTGATGGGTTGCTCAAAAATCCTGCTTTGACAGACCGCCAGAAACGGGCCTAGCTTCGCGCGGTCAGGCGCAGTCTTCCCGCGCTGTTACCGAATGATTCGACCTGGTTCGAAAGGAAGATGTGTGACGGGCAAACCAGCAAGGGCAGACTTTCCGTGGCTCATCGTCGCCTGCGGATGTTTGATCGCGGCCCTCACCTTCGGCCCGCGTTCGGCGATGGGTTTCTTTCAGTTGCCGATGCTGGCGGAGACAGGGTGGGACCGTACGACGTTCGGCCTCGCCATGGCGTTACAGAATCTGTGCTGGGGTCTGGGACAACCGATATTCGGAGCTATAGCCGATAGATTCGGCACATGGCGTGTTCTTGCAATCGGGGCTTTGCTCTATGCGGCCGGCCTTTATTTGATGGCCATTGCCGACGCACCGCTGTTGCTTCACATCGGCGGAGGCGTTTTGATCGGCCTCGGCGTTGCAGCGGGTTCTTTCGGCATCGTGCTCGCGGCTCTTGCCCGCAATGTGGCCCCGGAAGATAGATCGTTTGCATTCGGGCTTGGCACGGCGGCGGGCTCGGCAGGCATGTTTGTGTTCGCACCGATAACGCAGGGTTTGATTGATACGGTCGGCTGGTCGGATGCCTTGATCTACCTGGCGATTGCCATGCTCATCGTGCCGGTGCTGGCGGCGTCTTTGCGCGGCAATGCCAAATCATCGCCCACGTCCGGTGACGATATCGAACAGACAGCGCGAGAAGCTTTACGGGAGGCATTTGCTTACCGCGGCTATGTGCTCCTGACTGCCGGTTTTTTTGTTTGTGGCTTCCATGTGGCCTTCATTGCCGCCCACTTTCCGGCTTATGTCAGCGATATCGGCTTATCGGCGAACTATGCGGTCCTTGCCATCGCGCTCATCGGCTTCTTCAACATTATCGGCTCGCTGGCAGCAGGCGTGATAGGCCAGCACTATCCAAAGCCCATGTTTCTGGTTTGGATCTATCTGAGCCGTGCAGCTCTTATCACCGTCTTCCTGTTGCTGCCGAAGAGCGGAACGTCGGTAATCATCTTTTCCCTGGGGATGGGTTTTCTTTGGCTCTCGACGGTACCGCCGACCAATGCGCTCGTGGCCGTCATGTTCGGTGTTCGTCATCTCGGCATGCTTGGCGGAATCGTCTTTCTTTCCCACCAGATCGGCTCGTTCCTCGGCGTCTGGCTGGGTGGGGTGCTCTACGACCGCTTCGGCAGTTTCGATCCGGTCTGGTGGCTTGGCGTCGTACTGGGTCTGTTGGCGGCCATCATTCACTGGCCCATCCGTGAAGAAGCGGCTCCACGGGCCGTGCCCGCTGCCGAATAAGGAAGACCGTATCAGGCCTCCGCTGACAGCGCCTTAAGCGCTGCGTTGATGAAGCCGGCGCGCGCGTCCGGGATATCAAGACCGCGCGGCTCATAGACGTGGCGGCGCAGGAAGAAGCCCGTCAGTTCGAAGGCCTGGCTCAAAGTGGCCTCATCGGCCGATAGCCGACTGCCCTGCGCGAGAAAGGCCGGCAGTGGCAGCATCTTGTCGGCCCATGGCTCTCCTGCCGCGCGGCTGACGGCCCTGCCCGATTTCGGCGACACATATTCAAGGTCGTCACGCCGGCCTGTCGCAGCGCATTGCAAAAGGTCGAGGCCGAAGCCCAGATCCTCGAGCATCGCCAGTTCAAAACGGACAAACAGTTCCCCGGCTCCTGCAGGTTCGTGCAGATTTTCCAGGATAACGCCGAGCGCCTCGTAAAGATGCGGATGCGAGTCCCGTTCGGGCAAGAGGCGCAAGAGGGCCGCCATGGCCTGAACGCCGTAAACGGCCGTCGCCGATTCCATCAACCGGGCAGCGCGCAACTGTGTCGGCTCGACCTGATAGGTCCCGAGATGCTGATCGAGCCGCGCACGCCAGGTGACGGAAACGCTGTTACCCGGCTGAAGCACCGGCTGCATGCGGCGCGAACGTCCACCACGCACCAGACCAAGATGCCGGCCACGGGCACGTGTCATGATTTCAGCGATAACATTGTTCTCGCCGTGACGCCTCACACCGAGAATTATGCCTTCATCCTGCCATTCCATAAGGGAAACCTGTCCCCGTCAGGAGGGAAATTCAAGCCCGATCTCGCGGTAACGCTCCGGGTCGTCGCCCCAGTTCTCACGCACTTTGACAAACAGGAAGAGATGCACGGGCTGCTCCATGATTCCTGAGAGCTCCTGGCGGGCGGACCGGCTTATCTGCTTGATCGTTTCACCGCCTTTGCCAAGCACGATCTTCTTCTGGCTGTCGCGCTGCACATAGATCACCTGCTCGATGCGAACGCTGCCATCCTTGCGCTCCTCCCATTTTTCCGTCTCGACGTGGGAGGCGTAGGGAAGTTCCTGATGAAGACGGTGATAGAGTTTCTCGCGGGTGATCTCGGCTGCAAGCTGGCGCATCGGCAGGTCGGAAATCTGATCCTCGGGATAGTACCAGGGACCTTCGGGCAGTTTTTGGGCAAGATAGTCGAGGATATCGTTGCAGCCGGGGCCCTTCAGTGCCGAAATCATGAAGGTCTGATCGAAATCGACGGTCTCGTTGGCCTTGGCCGCCAGTTCCAGGAGCGCTTCCGGCTTTACCCGGTCGATCTTGTTGATCAGCAGTACTTTCGTGCCGGAGACTTTTGGCAGGCCTTCGAGGATATTCTGCGCATCGCCAACAAGGCCGCGTTCCGCATCGACAAGGAAACAGGTGACATCCGCATCATGGGCCCCGCTCCAGGCGGATGTGACCATCGCGCGGTCGAGGCGACGGCGCGGCTTGAAAATGCCCGGCGTGTCGACAAATACGATCTGCGCGCCTTCGTGCATGACAATGCCGCGCACCAGTGAGCGCGTCGTCTGGACCTTGTGGCTGACAATCGTAACCTTGGCGCCGACAAGGCGGTTGAGCAATGTGGACTTTCCGGCATTGGGTGCGCCGATCAGGGCGACAAAGCCGGAGCGAGTCGATGTTTGCGACTGTGTTGGCCGATCTTGCCTCATGACGGCTCCCAAACGCCAAGTTCTTCCAGCAGTTTTGTTGCAGCATGCTGCTCGGCATTGCGCCGTGACCGGCCGCTTCCAACCGCGCTGCCCTCGCCTTCGACATCGACCCGTACCTTGAACAGCGGATCATGATCGGGTCCGGTGCGTTCGATGATCGAATAGGCTGGCGCCTCGCCGGTTTGGCTGTGCGCCCATTCCTGAAGCTCGGTCTTGGCATCGCGCCGTGCCTGCTCGGATGCGCGCGCGCGGCGTTCCCAGTTCTTCAAGATAAAGGCGCGTGCCGCCTCAAGTCCCGCATCCAGGAATATGGCGGCGATCAGGGACTCCATCACATCGGCGCGCACATTCTGCATGCGCTTGCCTTTCAGCGACTTGATGTCACTGCCGGTCCTGATGAACTGGTAGAGTTCGAGCTCATCCGCCACGGCGGCGCAGGTTTCTGCGCTCACGAGTTGATTCAGGCGGACGGACAGATCACCTTCCTTGGCCGAGGGAAACAGCGAAAACAGCAGCTCGGCTATGACGAGGCCAAGCACCCGGTCGCCCAAAAACTCCAGACGTTCGTAATTGCCCTGCCCGCTGCGGTGCACGCTGGAATGAGTCAGAGCGCGCTCAAGTCGCGCCGTGTCCGAAAATGTGTGTCCAATGATCTCCGTCAGGCGGTCGCGATCCGCATTTGACAAGGCACGTTTCGGCTTCATTCAGTTATCTCGAACAAACGCCCGAAGCGCAACTCCGTCGGCCATTTCCAGATTTCCAGCGGCGAGGCATCATCACCGATGGAGAAGAAGATCATCTCGGCACGGCCCACCAGATTCTCGAAAGGAACGTAACCAACGGCCAGACGGCTGTCGGCCGAGTTGTCCCGGTTGTCGCCCATCATGAAATAATGCCCGGCGGGCACGAGGAACTCGCGGGTGTTGTCCGTTGCCGAATTGGGATTGATATCAAGCGTATCGTAGCTGACGCCGTTGGGCAGCGTTTCACGGTAGACCGGCGCGTTGGTCACGGCGTCCCCGTAACTGCCATCGGCGCTGAAACTTCCCACCTGCTCGCGCTTGACCGCCGTGCCGTTGATGTGAAGGACGCCGTTGATCATCTGGATACGATCGCCCGGAAGCCCGACGACGCGCTTGATATAGTCAACCTTGGGATCGCTCGGCAGCCGGAAAACGGCGATGTCACCGCGTTTCGGTTCGCCGGCCCACACACGGCCGGAAAAGAGATCGGGCGAAAACGGAAACGAGTAACGCGAATAGCCATAGGCGTATTTCGACACGAACAGATAGTCGCCGACCAGCAGTGTCGGCATCATCGATCCGGACGGGATCGAGAATGGCTGGAACAGAAAACTGCGGATCACGAGCGCCAGAAGAAGTGCCTGGACGATGACCTTAAGTGTTTCGCCAAAGGCTGATTCTTTCTTTTCTACCTTTTCAGACACGCTGGTGACCTTCCTCGATTGGGCATTCAGGCCCGCTTACTAGTTCATTTCGGTGTTTTATGGAACCGGCAATCTGGATGGGGATGAAGACCTATGGGTCCACGGGCAGAGCTTCTATCACAACAAAAGCCTGGGCCAGTGGAAAATCATCGGTGATGGTCAGATGAATTGAGGGCCTGTGGCCTTCAGGAACCATCTTATCAAGGCGCGCGCGCGCGCCGCCGGTCAATTGCATCGTCGGCATGCCGCTCGTTGTGTTGACCACGCCCATGTCCCGCCAGAAAACGCCCTGGGCGAGCCCTGTTCCCAGGGCCTTGGCGCAGGCCTCCTTGGCGGCAAAGCGCTTGGCATAGGATGCCATGCGGGCCTTTCGGCTTTCCGATTTTTCGCGTTCGACGCTGGTAAAAATGCGGTGTGTAAAGCGTTCGCCGAAACGCCCGATCGACTTTTCGATACGGCGAATGTCAATGAGATCGCTTCCAATTCCGATGATCATGCCGGTGCGCCTGCCTCCGTCTCAAACGGTCTGCTCACCGCTGAGGTCGCCGCCTCCGCGACGCTTCAACAGTTTACGGCGCCGCTGATTCTGAAAGGCGACGACCCCGAAATAGGTCAAGACATAAGCAAGCAAGCCGAAGGTCAGCATAAATGGCACGCAACCGAAAAGCATCGGCTTGAGAACCGGCTCCCACAATTGATTGAGATCGAGGTCGTGAAACAGGCGGCCAAGATGGATATGCGGAACTTCGCCGTGGAAATCGTCCACGGTAAGCTGCTTGCCGACCTTGAACGTTGCGGTCCAGATGAATGGGAAGGTCAACGGATTTCCGAAGGCCGTGCCAAGTGCAGACGCAATGATGTTACCGGCAAAAACATAGGCGAGCGCGGCGGCAATGATGAAGTGAAAGCCGAGAAACGGTGTCCAGGACGCCATGACACCGGCAGCAACGCCCGCGGCAATGGCGTGAGGTGTCGCGGTCAAACGCAGGATTCGCTTGCCGAAATACTGGAACGAACGCGAAAATGAGCGCCGGGGCCAGAAGAAAATACGGACCTTTTCAAGAGCGCCTATCGGTTTTCGGCGTCGAAACAGCATGCCTTACCTGCGTCCTTTCTTTCTCTGCCCCGTCCACCTTATATCGAATGTGTTTAAACATTGCTTCTCGATAAGGAACATTTGAAGGCACATAATCATAGTGCCAAAGCGCGCCAAAAGGCTTGTTCCAGCGAGGGAAAACACATCGACAGGCGGGCGGCTTCCCACCCGATCCTACTCATATAGGCGAGATACCGTGCTGATGCAGGCCAATTTCCTCAGTGCGGCAATCAACTTGTTGAGATGTTTGAGATCCCAGACTTCCAGATCGATGATCATCTCGGTGAAATCGTCTGCCACCCGGACCATCGACAGGGTCTGTATGTTGGTGTCGCTGGCGGCAACGGCCTGGGCAACCTCGGCAAGCGTTCCCGGCTCATTGATGGCATTGACGGAAATACGGGCATGGAAACGCTCGCTGCCGGCTTCTTCCATATCCCATCGCACATCAATCCAGCGCTCCGGCTGGTCATCGAATTGCGTGAGCATGGGCGACTGGATCGGGTAGATGGTGATACCCCTGCCCGGCTCCATGATCCCGATGATCCGGTCACCCGGCACCGCACCTGATGCGCCGAACGAAACGGGCATATCGTCCCCCACGCCGCGAATGGGCAAGGCGTCGGCGCCGTTGCCGGACCGTTTGCCGCGACGGGCTCTTGCCTGTTTGGAGCGGCCCGGAATGCGAAAAATCATGCCAGCCGCGCTGCGCAGGTTGAACCAGCCTTCATCGGCGGTCGACTGTTTGACCGCCACCCGCTCGTGCTGATGGTCGGGATGGATGGCCGTCAGCACGTCCTTGGAAGACAACTCACCGCGCCCGACGGCGGCAATCGCATCCTCAACATCCTTGTAACCGAGCCTGTGCAGCACGGGCTCAAGCTGATCGCGCGTGAAGTTCTCGCCCGCACGGTTGAAGGCACGCTCGAGGATCCGGTAGCCCAGTCCCGAATACTGTTTGCGAACCGCGGCCCGCGTTGCGCGGCGGATGGCGGCGCGTGCCTTTCCAGTGACAACAATTTCCTCCCACGCCGCGGGAGGCACCTGAACGCCGGAGCGGATAATTTCCACCTCGTCGCCATTGTTGAGCTGCGTGACCAGCGGCATGATGCGGCCATTGATCTTCACGCCCACGCATGTGTCGCCGATATCCGTATGGACGGCATAGGCGAAATCGATGGGTGTCGCGCCGCGCGGCAGCGCAATCAACTGGCCCTTGGGGGTAAAGCAGAACACCTGGTCGTGGAACAGTTCGAGCTTGGTGTGCTCGAGAAACTCTTCCGGGTTATCGCCATCGGCCAGTTGTTCAATGGTGCGGCGCAGCCAGGAATAGGCATTGGAATCATGCGGCAGCAGACCGTTTTCCTGGGCCGCGCCATCCTTGTAAATCGCATGGGCGGCAACGCCGTATTCGGCGATCTCGTGCATCCGCACCGTACGAATCTGCAGTTCCACGCGCTGGCGCGACGGGCCGATGATCGTCGTGTGGATAGAGCGGTAATCATTCTGTTTGGGCGTCGAGATATAGTCCTTGAAGCGGCCGGGCACCACCGACCAGCGCATATGCACGATGCCGAGGGCGCGGTAACAATCCGCAATCGAGTTGACGACAATGCGGAAGCCGTAAATGTCCGACAGCTGCTCGAAAGACATTGATTTCGACTGCATCTTGCGGAAAACCGAATAGGGTTTTTTCTGTCTGCCGGTGACCGTGGCCTTGAGGCCGTGTTCCTCGAACAGGTCGCCCAGCTCCGTTTCAATCTTGCGGATGATGCCGCTGTTTTTCTCTGACAGCTCCTTCAGCCGCCTCGTCACCGTGTCGTGGGCTTCCGCATTCATATGCCGGAATGAGAGCTCCTCGAGCTCTTCGCGCATGTCCTGCATGCCCATGCGGCCGGCAAGCGGAGCGTAGATTTCCATGGTTTCTTCGGCAATGCGGGCGCGCTTTTCGGGCGGCACGAAATCCAGCGTGCGCATGTTGTGAAGCCGGTCGGCCAGCTTGACCAGGAGCACGCGGACGTCATCGGAAATCGCCAGCAGAAGTTTGCGCAGGTTTTCGGCCTGTTTGGCACGCTTGGAAACAAGATCCAGCTTCTTAAGCTTGGTCAGGCCTTCAACGAGACCGCCGATCTCTTCGCCGAAAAGGGCGTCGATCTCATCGCGCGTGGCGGTGGTGTCCTCGATCGTATCGTGAAGGAGCGCCACGGCAACCGTCGCTTCGTCGAGCCGCATGTCCGTCAGGATAGCGGCGACTTCCAACGGATGCGAGATATATGGGTCGCCATTGGCCCGTGTCTGCTTGCCGTGCTTTTGCATGGCATAGACATAGGCCTTGTTCAAAAGCGCCTCATTGACTTCGGGCTTGTACTGGTGCACGCGCTCTACGAGCTCGTACTGGCGCATCATTGACCGACTTCTCCTTGGCTTCCGGTCGCTACGGACGCATTATCCCGCTTGACGAAGCCGTTCGTCAAAATAAAAACGCGCCGGATCGCACAACCCGGCGCATTCAAATCTTCAGGACGGCGAACGGATTCAAAAATCGTCGCTTTTTTCCGGCGGAACCAGTCCTTCGATCCCCGCCAGCAGATCGTCTTCCGACATCCGGTCAAAGGATACCCCTTCGCCTTCCGGTTCGGCAGCGGATTCGCCTGCGAGTATAACGGTTTCCTCAACCTGTTCGGTCGCAAGCAGCGATGCGGGATCGGGCTCCGGCTCATCCACCTCGACATGTTTTTGAAGCGAGTGAATGAGGTCTTCCTTCAGATCGCCCGGCGAAAGCGTTTCATCCGCGATCTCACGCAAGGCGACCACAGGGTTCTTGTCGTTGTCACGGTCAACCGTGATCATCGCACCTTGCGACACCTGGCGCGCGCGGTGGCTCGCCAGCAATACCAAATCAAATCGATTGTCGACCTTGTCGATGCAATCCTCGACTGTGACACGGGCCATAGCCTGTCCTTTGTTCTCACAATTCTCCAGAGATTGTGTTGGCGATACCTCCAAAACGAGAACAATTCAAGCCAAAAAGCCCTTCCAGAGAGCCTGTCCTGCAATTACGCCGCCTCTGCAACGGACAGGAACATGCGCAACAACCGCTCGCCGCCGCCCCGAATTCGCGCTTTGTCCGGTGAAGAACGCAGGCCCGAAAAGAGTTCTTGCCTGAAAATCCTTCTGGAACCGGGGGTTGTTCCTTGCGTTAAGACACACCACATAAGGCTTCATGCGGAACGGTGAACATGTTTGTTAGTTGGCACGCTGTTGAGCCGGAGAGGTTGCTGATCCGGACATCAAAGCGCAATCACGATTTGTTGTATTCTGGCTTATTAATATTTAAATCGACTGTTTACATGATATAAATATTCAATATAGAAATATGAATCATTGAAATACTTTGCGCTGAAAGAAATGAACAGTTTTACTATTTCCGTCATTTTTTCTGACGCTCGCCATAACAATTAAAACGTAGGTGAAATAATGTTCGATCCGAGGGAAAAGATCGCTCTGTTTATTGATGGAGCCAACTTGTACGCAACCGCCAAAAGCCTTGGCTTCGACATCGACTACCGAAAACTTCTCAAAGCATTTCATGACCGCGGCTACCTTTTGAGGGCTTATTACTACACCGCCCTTATCGAAGATCAGGAATACTCATCCATCCGCCCGCTCATCGACTGGCTTGACTACAACGGCTACCGCGTTGTCACAAAGCCGGCGAAGGAATTTACCGATGCCGGAGGCAGGCGGAAGATCAAGGGCAATATGGATATCGAGCTTGCAGTCGATGCCATGGAGCAGTCGGAGACCGTCGATCATCTCGTTATATTTTCCGGCGACGGAGACTTCAAAAGCCTTGTTGCGGCGTTGCAGAGGCGCGGAAGAAAAGTCTCAATCGTATCGACGCTTGCGACACAGCCAGCCATGGTCGCAGACTGCCTGCGCCGGCAGGCGGACAATTTCATCGACCTTGCTTCCCTGAAGGCCGAAGTTGGCCGCAACGAGGCGGACAGACCTCAGCGCCAGCAAGCCATCGAGGAAGAAGAAGAATACGATTTGCAACACTAGCGGATTGCTTTATTCCGGTCCTCCATGACCGGTATGACAGAACCTGATAGCGATTGCCCGCTGTGTCCGCGGCTTCACGCCTTTATAGCCGAACAGCGCCGGGACCATCCCGACTGGTACAACGCACCTGTTCATACATTCTATCCGTTGGAAGGTCCGGGTTCGGTGCGTTTTCTCGTGGTCGGCCTGGCGCCAGGCCTGCGCGGCGCGAATCGCACGGGAAGGCCGTTCACGGGCGATTTTGCCGGCGACCTTCTTTACGGCACCCTCGCCCGCTTCGGGTTTTCTGAAGGTACATTCGATGCGCGACCCGATGACGGCGTTCGGCTTGTCTCGACCGCGATCACGAACGCGGTGCGCTGCGTGCCGCCGGCAAACAAGCCCGTTGGCGCCGAAATCAACACGTGCCGGCGCTTCCTTTCGGCATCCTTCGAAGCAATGGATCAATTGAGAGCCGTGCTCACGCTCGGCAAGATTGCGCACGATTCGACCATACGCATGCTTGGCGGGCGGCTGGCCGATCATCCGTTCCGGCACGGCGCGAGTACACAGATCGGTGGCTACAGGGTTTTTTCGAGCTATCACTGCTCGCGCTACAACACCAATACCGGTCGACTAACGGAAGACATGTTCACCAGTGTTTTCAGTGATGTATATGACTTTCTTGAGAAAGGGTAACGGCCCCGAAACAGACGAAATCAGCCCCGTTCGCGCAAAAGACGTGCCTTCTGGCGCTCCCAATCGCGTTTTTTCTCGGTCTCGCGCTTGTCATGCACCTTCTTGCCCTTGGCGAGTGCAATCTCCAGCTTGGCCCTGCCCCGGTCGTTGAAATAGATACGAAGCGGCACGAGCGACATGCCCTCGCGCTGAACGGCGCCGATCAGCTTTCGCACCTCTCGCTTGTTTAGAAGCAGTTTGCGCCGCCGCCGGGTCTCATGATTGAACCGGTTGGCCTGAAGATATTCGGGCAGATAGGAGTTGATCAGCCAGATCTCCCCGCCCTCTTCCGTTGCGTAGGATTCGGCAATGTTGGCCTTGCCTTCACGCAATGATTTGACCTCGGTCCCGGTCAGAACGAGACCAGCCTCAAACGTCTCGACGATTTCGTAATTGAATCGCGCCTTGCGGTTCTCGGCGACGTTACGCCGCCCTGACTTCGCCTTTGACATGGTTTCAGACCGTTAACGGGGCCGTCAGTTCAGTATGCCGGCGTGACGCAGAGCGTCATCGACAGCAGTTCGCGTCGCAGCCTCAATATCGACGAGCGGCAGCCTTTGCCTGTCGGACATTTTTCCGAGCTTGCCGAGGGCGTATTTCGCAGCACCCGGGTTGGGCTCGATAAAGAGAGCCTTGTGCAGCGGCATCAAACGGTCCTGATAGTCCAGTGCGGTGGCCCAGTCCCCTTTGAGCATGGCTTCCTGGAACTGCGCACAAAGGCGCGGCGCGATATTCGCGGTCACCGAAATGCACCCAACGCCGCCATGGGCGTTAAAGCCGAGAGCGGTCGCATCTTCGCCCGAAAGCTGGATGAACTCGGGTCCGCAGTGCTGACGCTGTTCCGATACCCGGTCCATCTTGGCCGTCGCATCTTTGGTGCCGACGATATTGCTGAAGTCCGATGACAGCGACGCCATGGTTTCAACGCTCATGTCAATGATCGAGCGGCCGGGAATATTATAGATGAAGATCGGCAGAGATACTGCCTCGGCAATCGCTGCATAATGGGCGTAAAGACCGCGCTGGTTCGGCTTGTTGTAATAGGGCGTGACAACAAGAAGCCCGTCTGCACCGGCCTGTTCGGCATGGCGTGCAAGGTCAATCGCTTCACCCGTATTGTTTGAGCCCGCGCCGGCGATCACCGGTACGCGCCCCGAGGCTGTCTCGATGCAGAGCTCGACGACCCGTTTGTGTTCGTCATGGGAAAGCGTTGGGGATTCACCAGTCGTGCCGGCCGGCACAAGCCCGTGACTTCCCTCGGAAATCTGCCATTCCACAAATGCGCGGAATGCGGTTTCATCGAACGCACCGGCATCGTCAAACGGTGTGACCAATGCTGGCAAGGACCCTTTGAACATGCGAGCTCCTGACATGACGGGGCGGGCATGACCGGACATTTCAGTCAGCCGGCCGACGCCCATTTATAAAAGCGCTGCACCATAGTCCCACCGTTCCGCAGCCGCAAGCACCGCAGGATGTAAAATCAAACGCATTATGCTCGCATCACTTTTTGTCGCAGCATGCGTCTATAACCTTTGCTTAACTTTCTTTTCATCGATGTTTGTCAATTTGGTCGGCGAAGACTTTGGCGGCTGTCCGATGAGCGATGGCTGATTTCTGCCCAAATTGAAGGGATAATGTCCTGATGCTCAGATTGGCGATTTCGACACTATTGGCCGTTTCGACAAGCATGGCTGTGGCACCCGCAGCCAATGCCGAAATCCGCCCTTCACAGATTCCGGTTCCGAAAGCCCGGCCGGCGAGCGGCGCTCCCCTGGTTCAGCAGGCCGTTGCAGCAAATACGCTGACCGCATCCATTCATCACGCAAGCAATCCGGCCGCCCCCTCAGGACAGCTGAAAAAGGGGCTGGATGCCCTTTCCGACGATGAAATCGAGCGGGCGCGTTCCGTACGCGACAACCTGCCCGCCGGCTCGCTCGATCGGCAGATCCTGACCTGGGCCATCGCCGTTTCGGGAGCACGTGGTGTTCCCTCCTCCGACATTGCGGCTGCCGCCAGTCAATTGCCGAATTGGCCGGGCCTCAGCGTTCTGCGTCAAAACTCCGAGCGTGCACTTGCCCGCGAAGGCGCATCGGCCCAACAGGTCATTGCGGCTTTTGGCAACACGAAGCCGGAAACCCTTGAGGGCGCGGTCGCGCTGACAAGGGCGCTGGTGGCCACTGGACAGAAATCGAAAGCGGCCTCAATTATCGCACCTCACTGGAGGGGCAAGGTTCTCGACAGGGCGACGGAAAAACTGATCCTCAAGGAATTCTCGGGCGTTCTGACAAAAGCCGATCACAAGCGGCGCATGGATATGCTGCTTTACCGCGACCGCATCACCCAGGCAGACAGGGTGGATGCGCTCGCCAATGCGCAGTCCTTGTTCAAGGCCCGCGCCGCGGTGATCCGCAAGAGTTCAAAAGCCGCCAGTCTGATGAAGGCGGTCCATCCGACATGGCACAATGACGCGAGTTACCTGTTCACGCGCATTTCCTATCATCGCCGCAAAAAGAACTTCGACACCGCTGCCAAGTTGCTTTTGAAGGCGCCGCGCGATCCCGAGGCGCAGGTCGATACACGCGAGTGGTGGGTCGAAAGCCGCATCGTCTCGCGTGCGATTGCCGATACGGGCGACATGAAAACCGCTTACCGGATCGCCGCCAACCATGCCGCCACGCGGCCGGCGGACATTATTGAGGCTGAATGGCATGCCGGTTGGTACGCACTTCGCGGCGGCGCCAATGCGCGCACGGCGTCAGCTCACTTCCAAAAGGTGCTTGATACCGCGACCCGGCCGCTGTCCATTTCCCGTGGATACTACTGGCTGGGCCGAGCGGCCGAAGCCGGTGGCACCGGCAATGCCCCGGACTATTTCAACAAGGCGGCCTCTTTTTCGGCGACCTATTACGGTCAGCTTGCAGCCGCGCGCCTCAACCGCAAAGGCCTTCAGGTACGCTATCCGAAACCAACGGCGGCGGAACGCACGCATTTTGCTTCACGTCAGGCGGTACGGGCCATTCAGCGTTTGACCGAGACCGGTCATGGGCACCGCGCCCGCAGGCTCTACATCGCCCTCGCCCGTGAACTGACGAACCCCGGCGAACTGGCAATCCTTGCAGCGATGGCTGAGAAAAAGGGAGAGCACCGCCTGGCGCTGCAGGTTGGCAAGATCGCCTTTGGCAGGGGCTTGAACGTGACCGCGCTGGCATTTCCCACCGGCGTCATTCCCGGGAGCGCAAACATATCGGGTTCCGGAAAGGCCCTGGCCTATGCCATCGCCCGCCAGGAAAGCGCGTTCGACAAGGCTGCCATCTCCAAGGCAAATGCGCGCGGTCTGCTGCAGCTTTTGCCGGCGACCGCCAAATCGGTGGCCCGCAAAAACGGCATGTCCTACTCAAAGGCGCGGCTCACCAGTGATGCCGGGTATAATGCAACCCTCGGTGCGCATTATCTAGGCGAGCATATTGCCGATTTTGACGGATCATATGTGCTGACCTTTATTGCCTACAATGCCGGTCCGCGCCGCTCGCGCCAGTGGATCGAGAAATATGGCGACCCGCGCGGCAAATCCATCGACTACGTGGTTGACTGGGTCGAACAGATTCCATTCACCGAGACGCGCAACTATGTGCAGCGGGTCATGGAGAACTATCAGGTCTACAAAGCCCGCCTCGGGCAGAATCCCGATATCGTTGCGGATCTGCGTTACGGAAGGCGCTAAACCGTTATCGCACATTTGCTTTGAATTGCGCTGCGGATGCCGTATCTGACTATCGCATTTTGGTTCGATAGCGGGGCAAGCCATGAATGATGCCGCCGAAACAGGCGCCAACAACGATTATGAGCAGGTTTTCTATTCTGCCAGTGACGGGCTGCGCCTGGCAGCCCGGGATTACGGCCGTGGCCGTCCGGGGACGGAAAATCATGCACCGGTGGTGTGTCTTGCCGGCATGATGCGCAACAGTGCGGATTTTCACGATCTAGCGCTGATCCTGTCAAAGAGCGAGGCGGCGCCACGCCGGGTCATCTGTTTCGATTACCGCGGTCGCGGCCTGTCGGACCGGGACAAGGACAAATCCAACTATTCCATACAGGTAGAGACCGACGACCTGCTCGCCGGTTGCGCGGCGCTTTCAATCCACCACGCGGCGATTATCGGAACGTCGCGCGGCGCACTCGTCATTCATGTACTGGCCGCCATGCGGCCCGGCATCATGTCATCGGCGATATTGAATGATGCCGGACCGGCTATTGAGGGAACGGGACTGGCGCAAATCATGGCCTATCATGACCGGCTCAAACAGCCCTCGAGCCTCTCGGACGTTGCCGAAACCATGAAAGGGTTGCAGGGAACCGCTTTCAGCGCGTTGTCAAACCAGGATTGGCGTGACCTTGCCGAGGGAAGCTTTGAGGAGCGGAAGGGAAAAGTGGTGCCCCGTTTCGACCGCGCCCTTGTCGATATGCTGCACGACATTGATCTCAACGTTCCCCTTCCCACCCTTTGGCCGCAGTTTGACGGGCTGAGGAACATCCCGTTGATGACCATTCGTGGCGAGAATTCGTCACTGCTGACGCAGGAAACGGTCGAGGAAATGGCGCAGCGCAATCCGGACATGGAGGTTCATATCGCAAAGGGCCAGGGCCATGCGCCGCTTCTGCATGTGGGTGAGCTGCCGAGAGCCATCGCCGCCTTTCTACGCAAGGCCGAAAAGAAATAGAACAGGTCAGTGGTTGTCGCGCGGCATCCCCTTGGCGGCTATGCGCTGGTATTTCACCGCGCTTTTGAGAACCATTCCTTCCGACAATTGATCCACATCGCCGCGCTGCAGCTCCTGCCACGGCGTCTGTGATGCCGGATATTGGTAGCCGCCTGCGGCTTCGAGTTCGGAGCGGCGGCGTTCAAGCTCGCCCTCATCCACCAGCATGTTGACGCTTCCGTCCGACAGATCGATCCTGACCCTGTCGTCGGTGGCAAGCAGCGCCAGCCCGCCCCCTGCCGCAGCCTCCGGAGAAGCATTGAGAATGGACGGAGAGCCGGACGTGCCGGACTGGCGACCGTCGCCTATGCAGGGCAGTTCGCGCACACCTCTTTTGAGAAGGTAATCCGGCGCGCGCATATTGACGACTTCGGCAGCACCCGGATAACCGATCGGCCCGGTGCCACGGATAAAAAGGATACAGTTCTGGTCGATGCCGAGTGCCGGATCGTCGATCTTTTCGTGGTAATCCTCGGGCCCGTCAAAGACAATCGCCCTGCCCTCGAATGCATTGGGGCTTTCCGGGTCGGACAGATATCGCTCCCGGAATGTCTCCGAGATGACGCTGAGCTTCATGATGGCGGCGTCAAAAATATTGCCGCGCATGACCTTGAAGCCGGCGCTTTGTTTCAACGGCTTGTCGAAGCGCATGATGACATCGTCGTTCTGACTTTCCACCCCGCGGCAGTTCTCCCCGATGGTCCTGCCATTGGCCGTGACCGCATCCTCATGGATCAAATCGTTTCTGATCAGTTCGCCGATGACCGCCGGCGCACCGCCCGCACGGTGGAAATCCTCGCCGAGATATTCACCAGCGGGCTGCAGATTGACGATCAGCGGTATGTCCAGCCCGTGCGCTTCCCAGTCATCCACGCTCAATTCGACACCCACATGACGTGCGATGGCGTTGATGTGTATCGGCGCGTTGGTAGACCCGCCGATCGCGGAATTGACGGCGATGACGTTTTCAAATGCCTCGCGCTTCATGATGTCGGACGGTTTAAGGTCTTCATGCACCATGTCGACGATCCGCTTGCCGGTCTGATAAGCGATCTGGCCGCGCTCACGATAGGGCGCCGGGATCGATGCGCATCCTGGCAGCGACATGCCAAGCGCTTCGGCGAGCGTGTTCATCGTCGTCGCGGTTCCCATCGTATTGCAGTAGCCGATGGACGGTGCGGAATCTGAGACCATTTCAATAAATGTCTCATAGTCGATCTTGCCCTCCGACAGCAGTTCGCGGGCCTTCCATACAACGGTTCCCGACCCTGCGCGCTCACCGCGGAACCAGCCGTTCAGCATCGGACCTCCGGTCAGCACAATGGCCGGCAGATCCACCGTCGCCGCCGCCATCAGGCAGGCCGGTGTTGTCTTGTCGCATCCCGTTGTCAGCACGACACCGTCGAGCGGATAACCGTAGAGGACCTCGACAAGCCCGAGATATGCCAGGTTGCGGTCAAGAGATGCGGTCGGGCGCTTGCCGGTTTCCTGGATGGGATGGACGGGAAACTCGATGGCAATGCCGCCTGCCTCGCGGATACCCTCGCGCACCCTCAGCGCCAATTCCAGATGTGGACGGTTGCACGGCGAAAGATCGGATCCGGTTTGAGCAATGCCGATGATGGGGCGGCCGGACTGGAGCTCTTCGCGTGTCAGCCCGTAATTCAGATAGCGCTCAAGATAGAGCGCGGTCATGTCCGGGTTGTCCGGATTGTCGAACCATTCCCGTGACCGCAACCTGCGTGCGTCGTGACCTGCGCCCTTGCCCATCTTTTGCTCCATGGATCGTTTGTGTTTGTAATCGGAGAATGCGCTCTTAATACTGATTTGGAGCCCTGTTACCAGTGAAACCTCCCGACTGCCCGATCTGTTTCACTAATCGGAACAGCGGCCCGATTGAAATGTCGGCGGTTTTTTCGATGCAGGCAGGCCGGCCTGTGCGGACACATCCATGTGCAAGCGCTTTTCGTCTTGCGGTTGCCGGATTTGTCAGTATGAACCGCTGTGATCACCACAAGGGCTTGTGCATGAAGATTGCCATACTGCCTTATGAATACAAACTGCGCGGCAGGCTGGCTGACGCCCCCTTGAGTGCACTGCGCTGGCCGCTCTCCGAACCACCGGCAGCAGGAACGGTGGCCGATTTGGAGCCGCAGGATCATCTGATTATCTATCCGCGCTCCAAATCCTTCTTTGCCAACCGAAAGCACGTGAGATGCCGGGTCTCCCTGCTGATTGCGGAACCCTACGCCCTGCAGTGGAGCAAATATCTGACGGCCATCATTATGCAGCGCCGCTTTTACCGGATCATCACGCACCGGCCCTTAATGGAAACAAAGGCGAAAAATGTTTTGGTCATGCCTTTTGGCGGGGCCTGGGTGAAACCCAGTCCGGACGGCCGCATTGACAAAACAAGACATATGTCGCTGATCGCTTCGACCAAGACGAAACTGGAAGGGCACGCCCTGCGCCACAAGATCGCGCAATGGAGTGAAAAAAACGCGCTTGATATCGACCTTTTGGGCCTCGCCTATCGAAAGATCGATACAAAGGAAGAAGGACTGCTGCCCTACCGCTTTTCCGTCGTTATAGAAAACTGCCGGGAAGAGGGTTATTTCACGGAAAAACTGCTCGACAGCTTGCTGTGCGGCACATTGCCGATTTACTGGGGTGCACCCGATATTGAACGCTATTTCGACCCGGAGGGCATGATCATTTGCCGCAGCGAAGAAGAGATCAAAAACGCCATCACGTCAGCCTCGGCACAGCTTTTTAAACAGAAACACAAAGCTCTGACCGGCAATGCCGAAAAGGCACTCGCATTTGCCGACTATGAAAAGAATGCGGCGCTGCGGCTCCAAGAGCTGGACGTGTGAACGTTCGGCATCAATTCGACTCTTTCAGGAAGAGGCAGGTTTGCGGCGTGAGAGCCGGGCAATCTTTCTGCGATAGATGAAACGGCGTACCTCGCGGTCCAGCCGCTCCCACGGCGATTTGCCGCTTCCAATGGTGCTGCCGCCTGCGGCCTGGCTGTTGTCCTGAAGGACCGGCAGATCAAGTATGACCGGCCGGATGCCTGTGAACCAGTGCATTTGAAGCAGTGTATCGACCGGCCGATCAAAAACCTCCGTGACGTACAACAGACGTTTTGCTGCCTCTACGCTGATCAACTGGCCGGAAAGACGCAACGGAACAACCTGCGGCGCAAGAAGCTTCATCCCTTCACTCTCATATCTGACGAGTGCGTTCGCAGGCGTCTTCCTGACCGGCAGTTGGATGTAACCAAGCTCCGCAATGTGGCGTTCGGCGAAAGCCACTGCCGGCCCGATATTGGAGGCATCGATCGTTGCGTCGTCCTCGAGAACCAACCCATAGTCCAGGCCGTCCTCGACAATTCGCCTCCAGCAGGCGCGATGGCTCAAAAAACAGCCAATCTCGGCTTCTCGCAAGGCAAACGGATAGTGGGGCTGGCGAAGCCCAGGACTGTAGACGGCCTCGATGTCTTCCGGTTTCAGCGCAGCTCCATCGACACCCTCAACAACTGCGGCATCCATGGGACAGGCGTCAATCAGCCGATCGACGAAGGGCCGGCGAGCCTCTGCTCGTGTCAGATGGATAATGAAGGCCTTCTTACGCATCAACCGCTCTTCAGTGAAACCCCTTTCCCGTGTGACGGTCCGGGCCAGCTGAGTCAAGATCGGTAAGCGATGCTTTGCCGGTCAGCCGCGGCCGTGCGGGCCGGACCAATCAATCATCGGGCCTGCCGGCACGATACCCAAAGGATTTCGCAAAGGGCTCGGCGAAAAGTATCCCTGTTTGTAGATTTCAAAACGCACCGTCTGCGCAACACCTGGCATCTGGTAGATGTCACGCGCATAGGCCCAAAGGTTTGGATAGTCCTGAAGCCGCTTCAAATTGCACTTGAATGCGTAATGATATGCAACGTCGAACCGCGCCAGTGTCGGAAAAAGGCGCAAATCGCATTCCGTAAATGCATCGCCCGTCAGGTACCTGCTTTGCGATAGCTGGTCTTCAATCTTGTCAAGCGTTTCGAAAACCTCCCGCACAGCAGCATTGTAGGCCTTTTGCGTACGGGCAAAGCCGGCGCGATAGACGCCGTTGTTTACGGTCGAATAAATGAGGCTGTTCCAGCGCTCAATGTTCTCGGATTGATCTTGCGGAAAGAGTTCGAGCCCGGTGTCAAAGGCTTCGTTGAACATACGCACAATATCGGCAGACTCATTACTCACAGCAATATTGCGTTCACGATCCCAAAGAACCGGAACCGTCACACGTCCCGTATAGGCCGGTGCGACACGTGCATAGATCTCATGCAAGGCCGACGCACCAAAAAGGCCCTCGGCGTAGTCTCCTTCTGCCTCGAATATCCAGCCATCTTCGGTTCTTCGAGGTGCTGCAAAAGACACGCTGACGGCATCATCAAGCTCTTTGAAGGTACGCGCAAGCAATGCCCGGTGTGCCCAGGGACAGTTCCAGGCCAGGAAAAGGTGATAGCGGCCGGGTTGCGGGGTAAAACCACCCTCCCCCGTCGGGCCGGCAGAACCGTCCCTGGTGATCCAGTTCCTGATCGTGCTTTTGGCGCGGCGGAACTCGCCATCCTCCCTGCTATCGGGTTGCGGATCTTCGGCAAGGTAGGTCCCGTTCAGCATTAATCCCATGTTTGTCCTCCAGACTGAGACCAAGATGGAGCAGCGAGCCTTTGCTTCAATGTCCGCACTTCAATCATAGAAAATCATCGTCGCAGGTCTGTGTTGCATGCCGCCGCCATGAATTATACCTTTTGCGCCACCTGGAACACGGACCCGGACCATTCATGTCACTACCAAAGTTCACCGCGGATATGAGCAAGGACGATCGCGAATCGATGCTCGTGCAGGCACGCAAGGCCAGGGAGAGACTCAAGGCGATTGCCCATGAAACGCGGCTGGTGATTTTGTGTATCCTCTCGCAGGGCGAGCGGTCCGTTTCGGATCTTGAAAAGGCACTGGCAATGCCGCAGGCAACCGTCTCCCAGCAACTTGCCCGCCTTCGTTTTGACGGCATGGTGGCAGCCCGGCGCGAGGGGCGCATGATCTATTACAGCATCGCTGATGACGCCGTTTCCACATTGGTGAAGACCCTTTACGATCTCTACTGCAAACCCGACCGCTGACCACAGCCATCACCCCGCTGGATCATCGCTTCGCAGCCGCCCTCACCGGTCGGTGCGGACTGACGGGCTATCTTAAAATTGTCGCATTGTATTTTTTGTATGTTTTAATATTCTAATATTGAATATTAGTTTTTTCGCATATATATCGTCTTCAAGATTAACGAACGGAGCGTTTCCCGATGTTTAAAACAGCCAATGTCGGAACGGCCGACCGGATTGTCCGGCTGCTCGTCGGCATCATCCTCATCGCCGCCCCCTGGCTCTTCCAATCGCCAATCTGGCAGAACCCGGCCATGTTGTGGGGAATTCCCGTTATCGGGATCATTCTTGCCGCAACCGGGCTCGTGCGCTTCTGTCCACTCTATCGCCTGCTTGGCATTCGCACCTGCAAGGCTGACTGATATGGCAACAGAGTTCACCCCTTTCCTATCGCTTGCGGGCGGAGTTCTCATCGGCATCGCTGCAATTCTGTTGATGGCAACGCATGGCCGGGTTGCCGGGATGACCGGAATCCTGGCGGGCGTTATCCCGCCTGTTTCGGCAGACTGGGGGTGGCGTGCAGCCTTCCTCATTGGCGCGATAGCCGCACCGGCCATTTATACTGCCATCGGCGGATCAATCGCATTTGCCGTACCGGTTTCCGCAGCAGCCCTTGCCATTGGCGGAGTGATCGTCGGTGTTGGCGTTACACTCGGATCGGGCTGCACCAGTGGCCACGGCGTATGCGGAATGGCGCGTCTTTCTCCGCGCTCGATTGTGGCAACTTGCGTTTTCATGGCGACGACCGCAATCACCGTCTTCGCCACGCGCCACATCGCCGGAGGTATCTGACGATGCGGATCACCACAGCTTTGATTATCGGCATCATATTCGGTCTCGGTATCGCACTGTCCGGCATGGCAAACCCTGCCAAGGTCCTCAATTTTTTTGACTTTGCAGGCACGTGGGACCCCAGCCTCGCCTTTGTCATGGGCGGCGCGCTCATTACGACAGCGATCGGCTACCGATTTGTATTCGGCACGCGCAAAGAGCCCCTGCTTGCCGGTGCGTTCAGCCTCCCAACAAACAGGGAAATCGATAGCCGGCTGGTTGTCGGCTCAGCGCTTTTCGGCGTCGGCTGGGGCATAACCGGTTTCTGCCCGGGTGGAGCCATTCCGGCAATCGGCCTGGGGTATGGCAGCACATTTCTTTTTATGGGCGCCATGATCGCGGGAATTGCTGTCACGCGCACAATCATCAATGCGCGGGCGCGCACGGTACGCGCATAGCGCGACGCAGGAACCAGAGGAAATCATCATGTCTTACCAAGTCAACATGGCACTCAAACCTGAGGTCGAAGCCTTTTTCGACCCGGCCACCAACACGATCAGCTATGTCGTCAAGGATCCGGCCAGCAAGTCCTGCGCTGTGGTCGATTCCGTAATGGACATTGACTACGCTGCCGGCCGCATCACCTACGACAATGCTGATGCCATCATCGAGTTCATCCAGAAGAACGAACTTGATCTGGAGTGGATCATCGAAACCCATGTCCACGCCGATCATCTTTCCGCGGCACCCTATATACAGGACAAGCTCGGCGGAAAGATCGGCATCGGCGATCAGATCATGGTCGTTCAAAACACGTTCGGAAAAGTCTTCAACGAAGGCACCGAATTCCAGCGCGACGGCTCGCAGTTCGATGCTTTGTTCAAGGATGGCGACTCCTATGACGTCGGATCCATGCGTGTTTTTGTCATCTACACACCTGGCCATACGCCGGCATGCATGACCCACGTCATGGGCAATGCGGCCTTTGTGGGCGACACGTTGTTCATGCCCGACGGCGGTTCGGCCCGGGCCGACTTCCCGGGCGGCGACGCTGCAATGCTCTATCAGTCGATCCAGAAAATTCTGGAATTGCCGGACGACATGCGGCTTTTCATGTGTCACGATTATGGGCCCAACGGACGCGAAATCCGCTGGGAAACGACGGTCGCGGACGAAAAGGCCCACAACATCCACGTGGGCGGCGGCCGATCCGAGGAAGAGTTTGTGCGCTTCCGCACAGAGCGCGATGCGACGCTCGACATGCCGAAGCTCATCATTCCATCGCTGCAGGTTAATATGCGCGCCGGGGAAGTGCCGACCGACAAGGACGGCCGGCCCATGCTGAAGGTTCCTGTCAACACGCTCTGAAACGAATAATCCGCCGGGCCGACAACAAGGCCCGGCGTTTTGCCATTCGGCACGGGATACGATCAATGGACATCAAGAACATCAACGGCACCGTGGCGGTCAGCCCGCAGATTCAGCCTGGCGATATAGAACAGATCGCTGGCCATGGTTTCCGCTCAATCATATGCAACCGGCCCGACGGCGAAGGCGCTGACCAACCATCTTTCCAGGAAATCAGCAAGGCCGCGCAGAAACGTGGTCTCGAATGCAGCTATATTCCTGTCGAAACCGGCAGGGTGAGAGATGAAGACGCAGCCCTGTTCGGCTCCGCCATGGACACACTGCCGAAACCGGTTCTCGCCTATTGTCGGTCGGGAACGCGGTCTGCAACTCTGTGGTCTCTGGACCAGGGGGCACGCGGAGCCGCCCTGCCCTCCATTCTGGAAGCAACAGCAAAGGCCGGCTATAACATGTCAGGTGTTGTCCGGCGAATTGCGAACGGCGGCAGGACGCCGACGGATACGGCCGATACGAGCCATGATGTTGTCATCATCGGCGGCGGTGCAGCCGGGATTGCCGTGGCATCAAGCCTGCGCGCCCGCTCGAGCGATCTGGACATCGCCCTGATTGATCCGGCCGATATTCATTATTATCAACCCGGATGGACGATGGTCGGCGGTGGCATTTTTGACGCGGCAACGACGGCAAAAACCATGGCATCGCTCATTCCACATGACGTGCACTGGATCAAGGCCGCCGTCTCGGCCTTCGAGCCGGCAAACGACGCGGTCATTCTCGACGGCTGTCATGTGGTCAAATATAAGCGTCTGATCGTTGCGCCGGGGCTGAAGCTGGACTGGAACGGCGTGGACGGTCTTGTCGAAACACTGGGCAAAAACGGCGTCACCTCAAACTACCGTTACGATCTTGCTCCCTATACGTGGAGGCTGGTGAGTTCCCTGCGTTCCGGCCGCGCCGTTTTCACACAGCCACCGATGCCGATCAAATGCGCGGGCGCGCCGCAAAAAGCGCTTTACCTCTCAGCCGACCACTGGCGGCGCTCGGGCATCCTCGACAAGATCGACATCTCCTTTTGCAACTCGGGCAATGTGTTGTTCGGGGTGAAGGACTATGTTCCCGCTCTGATGGATTATGTCGAGCTTTACAATGCGCACCTGAAATTCGGGCACCGCCTGGTCCGAATCGATGGCCCGGCCAAGAAGGCATGGTTCGAGTTAACAGACGGCGAAGATGGCAGCCGAGAGATCGAGATGCCATTTGACATGATCCATGTCGTGCCGCCGCAAACAGCTCCGGATTTCATCCGGGTCAGTCCGCTTGCCGACGAGGCCGGCTGGGTTGATGTCGACCAGAACACACTGCGCCACAAGACGTTCGAAAACATCTGGTCTCTGGGCGATGTGATGAATGCGCCCAACGCCAAGACCGCTGCCGCAGCACGCAAGCAGGCGCCCACGGTCGCGAACAATGTGTTGACCGATTTGGGTCTTGGAAGCTCCATTGCCCATTATGATGGCTACGGCTCCTGCCCGCTGACCGTCGAGCGCGGCAAAATCGTCCTTGCGGAATTCGGTTACGGCGGCAAATTGCTGCCGAGCATGCCGACATGGCTGATCAACGGCAAGAAACCGTCCCGTGCGGCCTGGCTCTTGAAGGAAAAGATCCTGCCGCCGATCTACTGGCGCGCCATGTTGCGCGGCAAGGAATGGCTCGCCAAACCTGAAACCGTCGGCTGATTGCGCGACTGCCAAACAACCATCGCGCCGCCTCGCCCGGGCGGCGCAAGCCTTTGCCCGCTCCGGAACCACGCATGGCCAAGCTCCGTCTTTCACATCTCCGCCGGTTTATCCCGCTTCTTGACTGGGGCCGGTCCTATGGCTGGAACGCGGCCACCAACGATCTGGTGGCCGCGGTCATTGTCACCATCATGCTGATTCCGCAGTCGCTGGCCTATGCGCTGTTAGCCGGCCTGCCGCCGCAGATGGGCATCTATGCATCGATCGCACCCATCATTCTTTACGCCATCTTCGGCACCAGCCGTGCCCTTGCCGTGGGGCCGGTGGCCGTGGTTTCGCTGATGACGGCAGCCGCCGTCGGCAAGATAGCCGAACCCGGCTCTGCCGATTACATGATGGCTGCCCTCACGCTGGCGCTGCTTTCGGGCGGCCTTTTGCTTCTGCTCGGCCTCTTCCGGTTGGGATTCCTCGCCAACTTCCTTTCCCATCCGGTCATTGCCGGCTTTATTTCGGCCACCGGCATCATCATCGCCGCAAGCCAGATCAAGCATATTCTGGGGATCGACGCCTCGGGTCACAATCTCTGGGAACTTGTTTTGTCCATCGCCGGCAAGCTGCCCGAAACCAATCCGTTCACTCTTGTAATCGGAGTTGCCGCAGTCGGCTTTCTGTTTTGGGCGCGGCGGGGCCTTAAGCCGCTTCTGATGCGCATTGGCCTGAAGCCACGCCCTGCGGATCTGATCGCCAAGGCAGGTCCTGTTGCAGCCGTCGCCCTTTCCACTCTCGCCGTCTGGGGGCTTAGCCTGGCTGAGCGCGGCGTCCAGGTCGTCGGCAGCGTTCCCCAGGGGCTGCCTCCGCTGACCATGCCGTCCTTTTCTCTTTCGCTTTGGGGCGATCTGGCAGCGGCGGCCATTCTCATATCGGTGATCGGCTTCGTGGAATCCGTGTCCGTCGCCCAGACGCTTGCGGCGCGGCGGCGCCAGCGCATTGATCCCGACCAGGAACTCATCGGGCTTGGCGCCGCCAATATCGGCGCCGCATTTTCCGGAGGTTATCCGGTGACCGGTGGCTTTGCCCGTTCGGTGGTCAATTTCGACGCCGGCGCCGAAACACCGGCTGCCGGCGCCTATACGGCGGTTGGCCTCGCCATTGCCGCCATGTTCCTGACGCCGCTCATCTTCTTCCTGCCAAAAGCCGTGCTCGGCGCGACAATCGTTGTCGCTGTCCTCTCACTGGTGGACTTCACCATCATCAAGAAGGCATGGGGCTACTCGAAAGCGGACTTTGCCGCTGTCACGGCGACTGTGATCATTACACTCGGCCTTGGTGTCGAACTTGGCGTGACCGCAGGCGTGCTGATTTCCATCCTTGTTCATCTTTACCGGACCTCGCGCCCGCACATGGCGGTGGTTGGCCGCGTGCCGGGGACCGAGCATTTCAGAAACATTCTGCGTCACAAGGTCATCACCGAGCCAAGGGTGCTGACACTGCGGGTGGATGAAAGCCTTTATTTCGCCAATGCCCGCTATCTGGAGGACATCGTGTCTGATCTGGTTTCGCGGCAACCGGAACTGGAGCACTTCATCCTCATGTGTCCGGCTGTCAACGCGATCGATATGAGCGCGCTGGAATCGCTCGAGGCCGTCAATCACCGGCTTCAGGACATGGGCGTCTCATTCCACCTCAGCGAAATCAAAGGACCGGTGATGGATCGGCTCGAACGCACCGATTTCCTCACTCATCTGACGGGCCGGGTCTTTTTAAGCCAGCACCTTGCCGCAAAGGCTCTTGGCAGCAACGGCATAGCGGATCGGAACGGGTCTGATTGAAATTGTCTATGGAAGTGGCGGAGAGGAAGGGATTCGAACCCTCGATACCATCTCTGGTATACTCCCTTAGCAGGGGAGCGCCTTCGACCACTCGGCCACCTCTCCGGTCCCGCCCGGATTACCGGGAGTTCAGGAACATCGCAAGAATTTTTCATAGTAAGTGGCGTTTTTTTGCGTGCAGCACAAAAACTGCGCGGCCTGTGGCACACCGTATGTCCGATCCTGATCATCTGCGACAGGTATCATTGTCCCGGTAAAGCCATGTCGCGCCCTGCCCGTCCGTCGTCAAACGAGTCGAATCACGACATCTGCCCTAAGGACCGGAAAAGAGCGATTCTCCTCCCCTAACCGTTGATTCTTGTCCGATTCCGGTGGATTTTATTAACAGCCGTTAAGGGGTTTAGGGGTGGGACGGTCGAAATCGTGTCTTTTGTGCAACAGCAACACCCCAACCTCCAGCGGGAAGCCCGTGGAAACCAAAATCCTCATTGCTTCGCAACATGCCTTGGTTAAATTCAATCTCGGAAGAGGGACGGATTGGCGTTTATCTTCTTTTTAGTTGGGGATGGGATAGGGAACGCTGCAGCGCAGCCAAACACCCAGACCATTAAAGGAAATTGACTGGAGGTCAGAAAATGAAAATCAAGAGCCTTCTTCTCGGCTCCGCTGCGGCAATGCTCGCAGTCTCCGGCGCTTCCGCAGCAGACGCGATTATTGCTGCAGAGCCGGAGCCCGTTGAATATGTTCGCGTCTGCGACGCATTCGGCGCTGGCTACTTCTACATCCCGGGCACGGAAACCTGCCTGAAAATCAGCGGTTTCGTCCGCATGGACATCGAGTTCAACAGCAACGACGACAGCTACGGCACCAATGTCCGTGGCCGTTTGAACATCCAGGCCAAGGAAGACACGGAACTCGGCGTTCTCCATGCCTATGTTCGTGTTCAGGGCGATACTGGCACTGCAAATCTGAATGATGGTTCCACCTACGATCCTCCGGCTGCCCTCGACCAGGCTTACGCTGAACTCGGTGGCCTGATCTTCGGTTACACCGAAACCACATGGGTTAGCTCCAAGAACGGCGGTGCATCGGGCTTTGGTTCGCACTCCGACAACGGTCTTGCTTATGGTTACTCGCAGGCCAACCAGATCGGTTATAATTTCACCGGTGGCAACTGGTTTGCAGCAATCTCTGCCAACGACGATGGCGATACGACAACCTACATGCCTGACATTACGGGTCGTGTTGGCGGCGTCTTTGCCGGTGCAACGATCTACCTGGCCGGTGGTTATGACCAGTCTGCGGAGAACTTCGGGCTGAAACTCGGTCTGAACACCGATATCGGCCCGGCCGGCAACCTGATTGTTCAGGGCTTCTATGCTGACGGTCCGACTCGTTGGGGCGCTAACAACTCACCGACTGGAATTCTCCAGTTTAACAACTCCACCACATATACACCCGAGTGGTCAGTTATCGCGTCCTACCAGCACCAGTTCGCTCCGAACTTCAAGGGTTCCATTGGTGGTCAGTACTCTTCTGACTACTACTTCACTCCGCTGCAGGGTACTGGCACTCTCGGAAGCGCCAACTCAGGTATCGACTCTTGGGCGATTGAGGGTGTTCTGGTCTGGAACCCGGTTGAAAACCTCGAGGTTCGCGGTGAAGTTCGCTACACGGACTTCTCCAGTGGCGTTACTGAATCCGGCGCTTTTGCCGGCGGCGACGCTACAACCGGTATCTTCCGTCTGCAGCGCAACTTCTAAGTTCGCTTAACAGAACAAGCTCTTGAAGCCCGGCAGCTTTGTTGCCGGGCTTTTTCTTTGCAAGAATTTTGTCTTACTGAATTGACGGGCGCGGCGGAGCGCCAAAGTCAGGATTTGAAGTTGTTAAGCGCTTCGGCACACACATCGAGGTGTTTGGGGGAGAGGTGTGCGTAGCGCAGCGTCATGCTGAGTGTACGGTGCCCGAGGAACTCCTGAATACGTTTGATATCGACGCCGGATTGGGCAAGCCGTGATGCGCAAGTGTGTCGTAATACATGGGGCACGACGTTACGGTCGTCACGCATATGTGTCCGCTCTTTGGCTGAGTTCCATCCACCACGGAACTTGTAATAGGGAATATCCTGAAACGGACCCGATTTGCGTGATCGCTTTTTGCGCTGCTCGGCAATCACCTTACGAGCTCTCTCACTGAGCGGGATGGTCCTGGGCTGTGACGACTTTGTCTCCCAGAATGTGACGTAGTCCCCATCTATGTCGCACCAGTTTAGTTTCAGCGCCTCACCTATTCGCGCGCCGGATTCCACCAGAAACCTGCTTAGCTGGGCATAATGAGGATCAATTTCCTCAAGCTCGTTCAGCATATTCTGTTCTTCATCCGGAGTAAAAAACCGAATACGGGCATTTCGTTCAGGCAGCTTTTTGAACTCAGGCAGACGACCAAGCTCGCCGTTTCGATGGTGCTTACGTAATATCTTCGAGAGGCTTGCAAACTTACGGTTGATGGTAGAATTGCGATTGCCTTTTTGACGAAAATGGACCGTGAGCTTGTCAAGCAGAACATTGTCATAGTTTTTATGTCCGCTTTTCAGCATAAACCTATGAATTTCATCAATATAAGTGCCACAGGCTTCTTTGTGCTTACTATCCTCCCATAAAAGGCTCGAATACCTTTCCCATAGCTCAACTAACGTATCGTTTCTATTTTCGTACATTTTATCAAACTTACTGTTGATCGATAACCTCGACTTCCAGTTGTTTTTCTAATTTAAAAAAAATCGAAGTTTATCGATAATAAAAGAAATATCTGAAACAAAAAGAGAAGCCCGGCAGAATAAATCTACCAGGCATTCCCTTATAAAATTTTCCACAGCCGCCGAAGCGGCTATGGATTAGCCAGTCAGCAGCTTAGAAATTACGCTGCAGACGGAACAGACCCGTCGTGCTGTCGCCGCCCAGGTATCCTACAGCTGCGCTGCTCTGGAAATCTGTGTAGCGAACTTCACCACGAACCTCGAGGTTCTCAACCGGGTTCCAGACGAGAACACCTTCAACTGCCCAGGAGTCGATGCCGGAGTTGGCGCTACCAAGCGGCGCAGTACCAGCAAGCGGTACGACATAGTAATCAGAAGAATACTGACCACCGATCGAAGCCTTGAAGTTCGGAGCGAACTGGTGCTGGTAGGATGCGAGGATTGACCACTCAGGTGTGTGGGTGGTTGCTACGCCGAGGCCGTTTATTGCCGCAACGCCAACCGGAGACGCATTCGCGCCGTACCGAGACGGACCGTCAGCATAGAAACCCTGAACGATCAGGTTGCCGGCCGGGCCGATGTCGGTGTTCAGACCGAGTTTCAGGCCGAAGTTTTCTGCAGACTGGTCATAACCACCGGCCAGATAGACCGTTGCGCCGGCAAAGACGCCACCGACACGACCCGTGATGTCAGGCATGTAGGTTGAAGCATCGCCGTCGTCGTTGGCCGAGATCGCTGCAAACCAGTTTCCACCGGTGAAGTTGTAACCGATCTGGTTGGCCTGCGAGTAACCGTAAGCAAGACCATTGTCGGAGTGCGAACCGAAGCCCGATGCACCGCCGTTCTTGGAGCTAACCCATGTGGTTTCGGTGTAACCGAAGATCAGGCCGCCGAGTTCAGCGTAAGCCTGGTCAAGGACAACACCGGCATCGTAAGCTGCACCGTTATTCAGGTTATCCGTAGGTCCAATCGGATCGTTCGGGTCGAACACACCGTCTGATGGGCTTGAGTCACCCTGAAGACGAACATAGGCATGCAACACGCCGAGCTCGGTGTCTTCTTTAGCCTGGAAGTTTACACGACCACGAACAGTCGATGTGTAGCTGTCCGTGTCACTTGCAAAGCCCAAGTCCATGCGGACGAAACCGCTGATTTTCAGGCAGGTTTCCGTGCCCGGGATGTAGAAGTAGCCAGCGCCGAATGCGTCGCAGACGCGAACATATTCAACGGGCTCCGGCTCTGCAGCAATAATCGCGTCTGCTGCGGAAGCGCCGGAGACTGCGAGCATTGCCGCAGCGGAGCCGAGAAGAAGGCTCTTGATTTTCATTTTCTGACCTCCAGTCATATTTCGGAGGTCTGCAACCAAAAACATCCCGCAAAAAAGGGCCCTACCCCATGGGCGGACCCTCTTTCGATCAACGTCGCCGATGCCGGTCAGTGCATGGTCATCCACTCACGAGCGGAGCGGAGGGCCTCGGCAAGATCCGACTTGCTCATGCTCAGGGCAAGGTCGGCCCTGAGCTCGGCTGCGCGTTGCGATCCCTTGATTGCTGCAATGTTCAGCCATTTATGGGCTGCGACATGATCCATGGCGCAATCGCGGCCGGCTGCATACATCAGTCCCATTTCGCAAAAAATGTCAGCCTCGGCATCGCCGCCCATGGTTGCCAACTGCTGATCCAAGATTTCAAAACGTGCCATTTCAAGTCCCCGTCAAATAAACTGCATTTACCCTGTCAAGCTTCTGAGAGCTCTTGTTGCGTCACCGGTTTTCCGGTTTCGATCTGATGGGTGGAGTTTGCCCCAGGGGGATTGAATCCAGCGTTAAACGGCATGCTTAATTTCGAGCAAATAAAGTTCAAACTATTGGTAAATTTGAATTTTTATTAATCATCGAAAATCCCGCCGCACAGGGTATTGCGAAGAATTTTACTCAAATTGAACCTTTTGGATTTCAACCAATCGCTAACCAAAGGGATCATTGCCGGCGAAATTTTTCCAAGCATCTCCAGTCCAAAACCTCCAATTCCTGCGGTTTTGGGGTGGTCTTTTATTGACCGTTGTGAAGCATCGTGAGCGGAGGAGGACTGAAAATCGGCGGCTGGGTGTCTGGCGGTCTGATCTGCCAGACCCTGACCTGAGGCACGAAGTAAGAGTTACGGCGATGTGCGCCTGACGCAACACCGCCGTCCTGACATCTTTGTACGTGCGCCTATCGCGCCCGTTGACCGAAGAGAACCTTCTGGGCTTCCTTGTCATCGGCGATGTTGCTTCTTGCGCGCTCATCCTTGCCGATCTCAAGACTTTTCTTCACCGACGGCTTCGCCATCATGGCGTCGTGCCAGCGCTTGAGGTTTGGAAAATCCTCAATTCTCTGTCCCTGGCGCTCAAAGGGAACCACCCATCCGATACAGGCCATATCCGCAATCGAATAGTCACCGGCCAGGTATTCGTGTTCGCCGAGGCGCGTGTTCATCACCCCGTAGAGCCGGTTGACTTCATTCGTGTAGCGGTCAATCGCATAGGGTACTTCCTCTGGCGCATATTGCCTGAAATGATGCGCCTGCCCGGCCATAGGCCCGAGACCGCCCATCTGCCAGAACAGCCATTCCTCCACCGCAATGCGGCTGCGCTCATCGGTCGGATAGAACCTGCCGAACTTGCGGCCCAGATATTGCAGGATCGCGCCGGATTCGAAAACCGACACGGGTTCACCGCCCGGCCCCTCCGGATCGACAATTGCAGGCATGCGATTGTTGGGCGCAATCTTCAGGAACTCGGGCTCGAATTGTTCCCCCTTTCCGATATTCACAAACCTGATGTCGTAAGGCACACCAAGTTCTTCCAGCATAATCGTGATTTTCCAGCCATTGGGCGTTGGCCAGTAGTAAAGCTCAATTGGCAGTTTCTGTTCAGCCATTTCCGTCTCCGATTTCCGACAGACCAGAGATAGGGCACATGAGGCCCAATGGAAACCTGGCTTTGCCGTAGTCCCTATCCGGCGGCCCCAATGCTTCTGGTTTCTTTGGCTTAACGTTCTTGAACGCCAGATGAACGCAGCCCTCAGGAATGGTTCAGCGCCGTTTGTGCATAGTCTTTTCAACAGACGCACAAAGGACCACGACATGATCGCCAACCTGACACGCCGCTTCATTCTGATCAGCCTGATCTTCGCTGTTTGCGCAGGTCTGGTTGCCTATGCGGTGGGACATCAGGAAAGGCACAGCCCTTCGTGGGTCGCCGGACAGCCGGTTCCCTGCATCAGCACGGAAAACGGCCCCTGCACCGGTCCGAAAAACAACTGAGCCCTGGAGAGCAAAATGTTTGCCAACGCCACAGATTTCATCGCAACCATGCTGCGCATCTGCCTCGTCAGCACGTTTTTCATTGGCCCCGTTGCCGGATTTGCCGCCACACAGGTTGGCCCCGACAAAGCGAGCATGAAGGGCGCCGGCCTTGTGATCTTCGTCAGCCTGCAGCGCAACCGTTAAGCTTCGTGAGAGAATATTGGTGCAACAAGGTTGCGGTCGTTTTCATGTCACGCGCGGATGACTATATTAGCGCATGGACACTCGAATCAGACAAAATAGTCAGTTGGCAGTCGACACACCGCCGACTGAGAAACAAAAATCCTTCTCGCACGCAAAAGACGCCGTTGATGCTCTGAGCGCACTTTACAGCCGCAATACCGGCTTCCTGCGGGACCGTTTCCAGGAATTCGGCACCGCCGGCGCACAGACAGCCAAGCGCTACCGCGCCTTCTATCCGCAGGTCAGGGTCTCAACCTCCAGCTTTACACATGTCGACAGCCGGCTCTCCTACGGCCATGTGACGGCGCCCGGAAATTACACGGCGACCATCACCCGGCCGGAGCTCTTCCGCAGCTATCTGGAGCAGCAACTCGAGCTTCTGATCAAAAACCACGACCTGGAGGTCGTCGTCGATGAATCGGATACGCCGATCCCTCTACACTTTGCATTGGGTGAAGATGCAAATGTTGACGCGTCCTTTGCCAACAATCTGTCAGCACCGCTACGCGACGTGTTCGACGCGCCCGACCTGAACATTACCGACGATACGATCGTCAATGGCACCTATGACCCCGATCTGGGCGGACCGCTGCCGCTGGCGGCTTTCACAGCGCAACGGATCGACTATTCGCTTGCCAGATTGTCCCACTACACGGCCACCAAGGCAGAGCATTTTCAAAACTTCGTGCTCTTTACCAACTACCAGTTCTATGTGGAGGAGTTCTGCGCTCTCGCCAAGATGCTGATGGCCGATGGCGGCGGCGGATACGAGGCCTTTGTCGAACCCGGCAATGTTATCACGCGCGCCGGGGACATCACGCCGAACCCGGCCTCGGGCCCTGCCCGTCTGCCGCAGATGCCGGCCTACCACCTCAAACGCAAGGACCATTCCGGCATCACGATGATCAATATCGGCGTGGGCCCGTCTAACGCCAAGACGATCACCGACCATGTTGCTGTCCTGCGGCCGCATTCATGGCTGATGCTTGGCCATTGCGCCGGACTGCGCAACAGCCAGCAGCTTGGCGACTACGTGCTTGCGCATGCCTATGTGCGCGAAGACCACGTTCTGGACGACGATCTGCCCGTCTGGGTTCCGATCCCGGCCCTTGCGGAAGTCCAGGTCGCGCTGCAGGAGGCTGTGGCCGAGGTGACGGGCTTCGAGGGCTATGACCTGAAGCGCATCATGCGGACGGGCACCGTCGCGACCATCGACAACAGAAACTGGGAACTGCGCGATCAGAGCGGGCCGGTTCACCGGCTTTCCCAGTCTCGGGCCATCGCACTGGATATGGAATCGGCAACCATTGCGGCAAACGGCTTCCGCTTCCGCGTGCCCTATGGAACGTTGCTTTGCGTCTCCGACAAGCCGCTGCACGGCGAACTGAAGCTTCCTGGCATGGCGACGGATTTTTATCGCACACAGGTCAATCAGCACCTGAAGATCGGCATATTGGCGCTTGAAAAACTGGCCGCGATGCCGCCTGAACGGCTTCATTCCCGCAAGCTGCGCAGCTTCTTTGAGCCGGCCTTCCAGTAACCCGGGGGCTGACGCTTTAGGCCTTACGGTTTTTCGGATCGAGTTGAACGACCGCATGAGACCGCCAGGCCGTGGCGACCAGGATCAGTGCGACGACAAAAGCGGCGATGCCGATCAGGAATGGAAGATCGCGGTCCGTGGCCATGGTCAGCCCGCCAATCAGCGAAATCGAACCCGAACCAAGCGTGAAGAGTGCTATGGTCACGCCCATGACCCAGCCCTGCTCCGTTTCATCCACCGTCTCGGAAAACATCAGCAGGAGTGTCGGATAGGTAATGGAGAACGCACACAGGATCGGAATAACCAGGACAAAGGACAGCGCCGGGACCGGATTCCATATGAACAGTGCCAGCGATGCAGCCATGATAATGACGGTGACGGTCACGATCCTGATCTGGGAGAAGCGTTCAAGAACCGGCCCAAGGAGAACCGTGCTGCCGAAGGCCATGGCGGCACCCGCGACGACCAGGATGGCGCTGGACGAAAATGTGCCAAACCCGAACTTTGAGTGCACATAGTTATCAAGGAAGATAAAGAAGCAGTTCAGCCCCAGGACGGCGAAAAAGAAGACACCGCTGAGCCTTGCGACAACAGGGTGCTTTGCAACCCGCCAAAGCGTCAGGAACACCTCCGATAGCCCGAAGTCGATCTTGCGGCGCTTCTTCAGCGTTTCCTTAAAATAGAACTGGATGAGCAACAGGTTGATCAAGACAATAAAAGCGGCGAAATAGGCTGGAAGTTGCAGCGAGGCAAAACTTCCAAGCAAGGCCGTACTGCCCAGAACCCCGACGATAATGGGGCCACCCATCAGGCCGCCGGCGGCGGCAGCGGCGATGTAGCCCATGAAGCGGCCTTTTTCCTCCGGTCCGCTGGCCATATCGATGAGCGCGGCCTGCGCAATCGGCTGATTTCCCGCGGTAAATCCGGCAACAATCCGGCCGACAACAAGCAGAACGAAGCTCGACGTCATCAAGGCCAGGATGGTCAGCATGTAACCGGTCAACATGCCCGTAAGGCAAATGATGATCCCGGTCTTGCGGCCGATATAATCGGATAGTTTCGATATGAACGCCGCGCCGAAGAACCAGGAGATGAAGAAAAGACCGATGACAATGCCGTAGCGCACCTCGCGGGCGGCTTCCGGCATATCGTGAGGCAGGAATGTCCGGCTGGTATCGAGGAGGATCGATGAGATCAGCGGATACATCAGCCCCTGACCCATGATATCTATGAACACCACCATCAGCAGTGCAAATCGTGAAATGTTCATGCGTACTCCGGTTCGACGCCAAGGCTCTGTTTGCCGGAGCAGCTTAATGCTTAAATCGATAATATAAAGTGTTTGGCGCACAGGCGCCAAACACCGAACAGTATAAAGGATCACATATTCGGATAGACCGGGCCTTCACCGCCCTGAGGCGGCACCCAGTTGATGTTCTGGTTCGGGTCCTTGATATCGCAGGTTTTGCAGTGCACGCAGTTCTGCGCATTGATGACGAACTTCGGCTCTGCGCCGTCTTCCTCAACCCATTCATAGACACCGGCCGGACAATAGCGGGTCGACGGACCGGCAAAGACATCGTGCTCGGAAGACTTCTGAAGCGCGGCGTCCTGAAGCTGCAAATGGACCGGCTCGTCTTCCTCATGGTTGGTGTTGGAAAGGAACACTGACGACAGACGGTCGAATGTCAAAACACCGTCCGGTTTCGGATAGTCAATTTTTTTGTGCTTGCTGGCCGGTTCGAGAGCGGCGTAATCCGCCTTGCCGTGTTTCATTGTGCCGAAGACAGAGCCTCCGAACAGCGTATTGCACCACATGTCGAACCCGCCGGCCATAACACCCAAGACCGTGCCGAGTTTCGACCAGAGCGGCTTGACGTTGCGGACCTTCTTCAGATCACGGCCGATATCGCTGTCGCGCCAGGCCTCTTCATAGCCGCTGATCTCGTCAGCGGAGCGGCCGGCAGCGATCGCTTCGGCGACGTGTTCGGCGGCCTGCATACCCGACAGCATCGCGTTGTGCGATCCCTTGATGCGGGGCACATTGACGAAGCCGGCTGAACATCCGATCAGCGCGCCACCGGGGAACGTCAGCTTGGGTACGGATTGGAAACCGCCTTCCGTAATGGCGCGGGCGCCATAGGCAATCCGCTTTCCGCCCTCGAAGGTCGGCGCGATCGACGGATGGGTCTTGAAGCGCTGGAATTCCTCAAAGGGTGAGAGGTAGGGATTCTTGTAATTCAGGTGAAGCACGAACCCTACAGCAACCTGATTATCCTCAAGATGATAGAGGAACGAGCCACCGCCGGTTTTTCCATTCAGCGGCCAGCCGAAGGAATGCTGCACCAGACCCTGGCGATGTTTGGACGGATCGACATGCCAGAGTTCCTTGATCCCGATACCGAATTTCTGCGGTTCTCTGTCTGCTTCCAGATCAAAGCGGGCAATCAACTGCTTCGCGAGCGAACCGCGCACACCCTCGCCGATCAGCACATATTTGCCGTGAAGTTCCATGCCGCGGGCAAAATTGGGGCCGGGCTTTCCATCCCGTCCGACACCCATGTCACCGGTTGCCACACCCATGACGGCGCCAGCGTCGTTGTAAAGCACTTCGGTTGCGGCAAAACCAGGATAGACTTCAACTCCCAGTTCCTCGGCCTTGGCTCCGAGCCAGCGGCAGACATTACCGAGAGAAACGATGTAATTGCCGTGATTGTTCATCAGCGGCGGCATCATGAAATTCGGCAGTGTGATGGAACCGGAGTGGCCAAGAACCAGGAAATGGTCCTTGTTGACAGCGGTCTTGAACGGGTGGTCCGGATCATCGCGCCAGTCAGGGATAAGCCGGTCGACACCTACCGGATCCATAACGGCGCCGGAAAGAATGTGAGCGCCGACTTCGGCCCCCTTCTCCAGCACCACGACGGACAATTCCGGGTTGACCTGTTTCAGCCGGATTGCTGCCGAAAGCCCGGCAGGACCTGCTCCGACGATGACAACATCGAATTCCATGCTCTCGCGTTCGGGCATCTCGAATTCGTCGCTCATTTTCAACTCCTCCAACAGGTCAAGGCATATGCGCGCTGTCCATTCCTTCGCCAATAGCCTTTCACGATAGCAGGTGCAATCACTTAGAATCGTTCCGACCACCGTTCCTTCTATTTACTTTGACGTAAACGTCAATCTCTTACCGTGAAAAGAGACGAAATGTCGCCGCTCGAATGGTCGACCAGTCCGGCGCCGTCATCCACAGGCGGCCGGAAAAGACCGTTTCTCAGATGAGGTGAAACGGTCTAGAAACGCATCATGGTTTCAAACGACGCGGACTTGAAACAACCGCCCTCAGACGGCGAGCTTGCGACGCTTTTGCATTTTTATGGCGAAGCGGGCGTTGACTGCACGTTGGCTGACGAAGCAATCAACCGGTTTACCGAGATAACAAAACCCCGGCCTTCAGCACCTGTTGAAGCTTCACCGCAACCGGAAAAGCAAGCGGCCGGGCAGTCCCGGCAATCACCCGCGGCACCAGCGCGCCAGCCGGTGGAAGCCACGGTGCCCGACGAGGCTGTCATCACCGATGCCCGCGAAACAGCGCGCAAGGCCGAGACAATCGAAGCACTGAAGGACGCGCTTGCTTCTTTCAATGGCTGCAATCTGCGCTTCGGCGCACGCAGCACCGTCTTTGCCGATGGCAATCCGCAAGCGCCGGTCATGTTCATCGGTGAAGCACCGGGGCGCGATGAGGATCGCCAAGGCCTGCCTTTTGTCGGCCGTGCCGGACAGCTCTTAGACCGGATGCTCAAGGCAATCGATCTTGACCGAACGGGATGTTACATCACCAACATGATCCCCTGGCGCCCGCCTGGGAACCGCACTCCGACGCCGCTTGAAATCGAATTGTGCCGACCATTCATCGAGCGCCATGTGGAGCTTGTCGCGCCCAAGGTCGTGGTTTTGATGGGAAATGTCTCGACCAAGGCGTTGCTCGGAACAACCCGGGGCATTCTTTCCATGCGCGGGACGTGGTCGCAATACCATCCCAATAGCGACACGGGCATCCCTGCCCTGCCGACCCTTCATCCGGCCTATCTGCTGCGCAACCCGGCACAGAAGCGGCTGTCATGGCAGGATTTCCTGTCAGTTCGCGACCGTCTCGACACTTTTGACGGTTAAAAAGAACGGGCCGAAGCCCACCGGCAGGCGTTAAAAAAGTCGGCAAAGTTTTTTGATGCCCATGTCGCGATTTGGAGCGCGTACGGCTTGACCATCTGGCATGGTTGACGATCAGGCAGACGCGTCAAACTCGCGTGTCGCCCGGTATTCGACTATCCGGCATAAATCGCCGGTGATGCGGAGTGTTGATGTCATGGCAAGCAGCATCGTTCCGATAGCGAGCCTTCTTCTTTCAGCGTTCTTCATGCTGCTGGCCAGCGGACTTTCAGGTTACCTGATCCCTCTGCGCGCCGTGCAGGAGGGCTGGTCGACATTCGAGATCTCGATGATCGGCACGGGCTATGCCGTCGCCTTCACCGCAGGATGCTTCATCGTGCCGCGTCTTGTCCTGAGAGTCGGCCATGTCCGGGTGTTCGCGGTGCTTGCAGCGCTGATGTCCATATCGTTGCTCATGCATGCGCTCATAGTCGACAGCCTGGCCTGGATCGCCTTTCGCGGCCTTGCCGGCTTCTCCATTGCCGGCGGGTATATGGTGATCGAAAGCTGGCTGAACGAAAGGGTGACGAACGAGACCAGGGGAACGGTCTTTTCGATCTACATGGTCGTTGCCATGCTCGCATTGATGGCCGGTCAGTTCATGGTGCCCCTCGGCAACCCGATGACCGCGACCCTTTTTATGGTCTGCGCGATCATCTATGCCCTCGCCTTGATGCCGACGGGCCTTTCCAGCGCCCAGTCTCCGCAGCCACTGACGCAGGTATCGGTCGACGTACGCGGCCTCTATTATAAATCACCGGCTGCCGTTGTCGGCGCTGTTCTGGCCGGTGTGATCGCCGGGGCATGGCACAACCTTGCACCGGTGTTCGCACAGTCCAACGGCCTTTCGACAGCGACCGGCGCAACCATGCTCGCCATTGCCATGATCGGCGGCGCTCTCTTCCAGATACCGCTCGGACGACTGTCCGACAGGATGGACCGTCGGTACATGATGATGGTCGCTGGCATCATCGGCACCTGTATGTGCCTGTTCACCCTGATTGTCGGAACAAGTGGTATCTTTCTCTTCTTGTTGTCGATGTTCCTGCTCGGCTCGGTGCTCTTTCCAATCTATTCGCTCGTCGTCGCGCACGCCAATGACTACGCTCAGGCGGACGAGTTTGTCTCTGTCTCCAGTGGCTTGCTGATTGTCTATGGTGTGGGCACCATGCTCGGCCCGCCGATTTCGGGCCTATTGATGGACCAGTTCGGAAGCCGCGCGCTGTTTGCAGTGATCGGCGTGTCCTTTGCGGCCTACGGCGGCTATGCCTATTACCGCACGTTCCGCAGACCACAGGCTGAGGAAGAAGAGCGCGTCGATTTCCAGGCCATTCCCGTCGCCCGGGCGCAAACGCCGCAGACCTATGAACTCGATCCGCGCGTGGAACTTGTTTCGGAAGACGAACAGTCACCCGATAGTCAGTAATACCGCTATCCCTGCGGCGTCGTGAACCGCCGCCCTGCCCTGCGCTCCACGCCCAGACGATGCTCACGGACAATGATGTAGAGACCCGCGCCAACCACGATGGCGGTTCCGATAATCATGGACCATTGCGGTATATCGCCGAAGAGGAAATAACCGATTACGATGCCGAAGACGATCGACGTGTATTCGAACGGCGCGATGGTCGATACCTCCGCATGTCGATAGCTCTGAGTCAGAAGGATCTGTCCCAGACCACCCAATACTCCCGCCATGATCAACAGGGTCAGCATGCGAGCGTCAAGCGGCACCCAGCCAAAAGGCAGCGAAAGCAATGACAACATGGTTGCCGACAGCGAGAAGTAAAGCACGATGGTGGGCGTGCGCTCGGTCTCGACGAGACGGCGAACGAGGATCATGGCGAATGCGACAAGAAAGGCGGAGACAAGAACAGCCACCACGCCTCGTGTCTGACCGTTCTGCCAGAACTCTCCGTCGAAAATCGTCAGCAAGGGCCAGGATATGACCATGACGCCCACAAGGCCGACGGTGACCGCAGACCAGCGATAGACCCTGATCGTCTCACCCAGTACAAGCGAGGCCAGAACCACCATCAGCAGCGGCCTGGCATATCCAAGAGCGATCGCATCCGGCAGCGGCAATTGTGTCAGCCCGTAGAAACCGAAGCCCATCGCCGCGACACCAACCATGCCCCGCCAGATATGGCGAAGCGGATACCTGGTAACAAAAGCCGTTGATAGCTGCCGCCGCGCCGCCAGATAGATCAGCACGGGTATCATCGCCATCGAAGAGCGGAAAAAGACGATCTGCCCAGGCGGAACGCCGTCGCCCGCCGCCTTGACGCAGGTTGCCATGGCAACAAAGAAGACAACGGACGCCAGCTTGAGGCCAATGCCGGTCAACTGATTGACACGAACACCTTGTCCGGCAGCCTCATTCATCACAGTGCTTTGCGGCGCAGGATACGCCCGGTGTGATGATCTGAAGCAACCGGTTGACCATCATCATGCATCCGCTGCCTGCTGGATAGTTTGCCATATCCTTTGCGGCGTGGTGGGCATCTCGATATGGCGAATACCATAGGCCCGGTCGAGTGCATCGATCACCGCATTGAGCGCTGCCGGACAGGCGCCGATGGTTCCGGCTTCGCCTGCACCCTTCATGCCCATGGCATTGGTTGTCGACGGGATGTTGTACGTTGTAAAGTCGAATGACGGCATGTCGTCCGCCCGCGGCATGGTGTAGTCCATCAGGCTGGCGGTCAGGAGTTGTCCGTCCTCGCCATAGATCACGCCTTCGAGCAGGCATTGGCCAATGCCCTGAACCGCGCCGCCATGCACCTGCCCCATCAATAGGGTCGGATTTACAACCATCCCGAAATCGTCAACGATGGTGTAGGCAATGACCTCGCACTTTCCCGTTTCCGGGTCGATTTCGACCTCGCAAATATGCGTGCCGTTGGGATAGGTCGCTTCATCCTGCTTGATGTCAGCCATGGCCTTGAGCTGATCGGGATCCTCCGCAGCGGCGGCGATCTCCTTGTAGGAGATCGACTGGTCGGTTCCGACGACTTTGGCCGCGCCGTCAACAAGCTCGATATCGTCCACGGATGCTTCCAGGCGGTCCGACGCGATCTTCCGCATCTGCGTGGCGAGCATCTCGCCGGCCCGGTCAACGGATACACCGCCAATCGGTATCGACCGTGAACCGCCGGTGCCGCCGCCGCTGTCGAGATCATTGGTATCGCCCTGCTTGACGATGATCTTGTCGAAATCGATGCCGATCCGATCCGCAATGAACTGGCTGTAGGCCGTCACATGCCCCTGCCCGTTCGATTGCGTTCCGATATGAAGCGTCAGGGTTCCGTCGCCATTCAGATGCAGATGTGCCGGCTCAGAACCGGCAAACGCACAGGCCTCGATATAGACCGCAGTGCCGAAGCCGCGGATTTTCCTCCGCGCCTTGGCCTCATCTGCCCGGGCCTCGAAACCGGCCGCGTCTGCGCGCTCAAGCGCTTGGTCCAGATGTTTCTCATAGTCGCCAACGTCATAATTGCGGCCTGATGCGGTGACATAGGGAAACTGTTCGGGCTGAATGAAGTTGCGGCGGCGAAGATCCGAGATATCGATCCCGGTTTGCCGAGCGCATGCGTCGACAAGGCGTTCGATCAGAAGGGCCGCCTCGGGCCGCCCGGCGCCGCGATAAGCATCAACGGGGGTCGTGTTGGTATAGACACCTTCAATACGCAAATGGTGGATACGGATATCATAGACGCCGGTCGCCATCATTGCGCCGAACTGCGGCACCATTGGACCGAAACCGTTAAGGTAAGCCCCCATATTCGCTTTGACATCTATGCGCAGGGCCTGGAAGCGCCCATCTTCATCCACCGCCATCTGCGCCTTGACGAGATTGTCTCTGCCATGGGCATCGGCGACAAAGTGCTCGGAACGATCCGAGAGCCACTTGACCGGCCGTCCCAGGCGGCGGGCGGCCTCCATTGTCAGCGGGTATTCGCGGTAGTTGTGGATGCGGGTTCCAAAACCGCCGCCAACATCGCCCGAAATCACCCGAATCTTTTCCGTTTCCATGGAAAAAATATCGCGAGCAAGCGTGTTACGGATATGATGAACGCCTTGTGAGCCGGTCGTCAGGGTGAAGCTTTCTTCCTGTGAATCCCATTCGGCCAGTGCACCGCGCGGCTCCATATAGTTCGCGACGAGGCGGTTGTTCGTATAGTCGACTTCAATGATGTGCGCGGCGTCTTTGAAGGCTGCGTCGGTTTCGGCCTTGTCACCCTGCTCGAAGGCGTAGACGCGGTTTGTACCAAGTTCCGGCCACAGAAGCGGCGAACCCTCCGACAGCGCCGCCTCCATATCCGTGACCGCTTCGCCGTCCTCCCAGTCGATCTCAATCAGTTCTGCGGCATCCTGCGCCTGCCTGATCGAATCGGCCACGACAAAGGCAATCGCGTCACCGACGAAGCGCACACGATCCTTACAAAGGAGCGGTGTTTCGCGCGTTTCATTCTTTGTGCCGTCTGGCTGCTTCACCTTCACGTGGCAGCGAATGTCTCCGAGGTCGGCCACATCGGCGGCAGTCATGACAAGATGCACACCATCGCTGGCCAAAGCCTCTTCCACAGAGGCGATCGTGAAATCGGCTGCCGCATAGGGAGACCGCACAACATAGCCGTACAGCTGATCCTGTTTGTTGAAGTCGTCGGTATACCTGCCCTGGCCACGAACCAGAGCATCATCTTCTTTTCGCAGCGCGGAGGCCCCAACGCCGAACTTCGGTGTCACGATATTCATCTGAAAACCTGCGATTAGGAAATGTAAGGCGGAACAGGTGCCCCGTCCTGCACAGTTATAGAGCGCGGTCGCGGCCTTGTCACGTTGCCGGGCTAAGCACAGTGCGGTTGTTTGCAATTGACGCAGCAGCCGATGCGGGACTATGGCATGAGCTGCGACAGCAGAAAAAAACGGGTAAAACCATGAAAACCGACACCGGGCAGGACGTACGCCTTGAGGATTACAGGCCAACCGATTTCGAGATCGAGACGGTTGACCTGACCTTCCGGCTCGACCCGGCCCAAACGCGTGTCACCAGCCGAATCGCCCTTCGTCGCCGCTCCGGCACCAAAGCCGATGTGCCGCTTGTTCTGGATGGCGACGAACTCAATCTGGTCGCACTCAAGATTAATGATGTGGCCGCCGACAATGAATGCTTTGCGGCAACGCCGTCCAGCCTCGAGATCCGCGACCTTCCGGAAACGGAAGTCTTCACGCTGGAAATCGTCACCGAAATTGCGCCGGCGGAAAACACCAAGCTCATGGGACTTTACCGGTCCAACGGAGTTTACTGCACGCAGTGCGAAGCCGAGGGGTTTCGCCGGATCACCTATTTCCTTGATCGTCCGGACGTGCTTGCCGTCTTCACGACGTGCATCGAAGCGCCGACGAATGACGCTCCCTTGCTGCTTTCAAACGGCAATCCCGGCGAAACAGGCGAACTCGGTGACGGCTGGCATTTCGCCGTCTGGCACGATCCACATCCCAAGCCCTCCTATCTTTTCGCGCTGGTGGCGGGTGATCTGGCGGTTGTCAGGGACTGGTTCGTCACGCGGTCGGGAAAGCCGGTGGTGCTGGAAATCTATGTCGAGCACGGCAAGCAGATACGCGCGAACTACGCAATGGACGCTCTCAAACGCGCCATGAGCTGGGACGAGGAGCGTTTCGGGCGCGAATACGACCTGAGCGTTTTCATGATCGTGGCCGTGTCGGATTTCAACATGGGGGCCATGGAGAACAAGGGCCTCAATATCTTCAACGATAAATATGTGCTGGCCGATTCCGATACGGCCACCGACGCGGACTACGCCAATATCGAGGCGATTATCGCGCATGAATATTTCCACAACTGGACGGGAAACCGCATCACCTGCCGCGACTGGTTTCAACTGTGCCTGAAGGAGGGCCTGACGGTCTACCGGGACCATGAGTTTTCGGCCGACATGCGTTCGCGCCCGGTCAAGCGCATCGCAGAGGTCCGGCTTCTGAAGGCGCACCAGTTTCCTGAAGACAGCGGACCGCTCGCTCATCCGGTGCGTCCCGAGCACTACAGCGAAATCAATAATTTCTACACGGCCACGGTTTATGAGAAGGGCTCGGAAGTCGTGCGGATGCTGGCGACAATTCTTGGTCCGACGGAGTTCAAGGCCGGTCTTGATCTTTACTTTTCGCGTCACGATGGCGATGCGGCGACGATCGAGGATTTTCTCAAATGCTTTGAGGACGCGAACCAGGTCAAACTCACGCAGTTCGCCCTGTGGTACCGCCAGGCCGGTACGCCGGTGTTGACGGTCAGCGCGCGGTTTGACGGTCGTGCAAGAAAGCTGATGCTGGATATCGAGCAATCGGCTCCGGCGACACCCGGCCAACCCAAGAAGAGACCAATGCACATTCCCTTGCGCTTTGGCCTGATCGATGCCGATGGCGCAGAAATCAAAACCTCGGATATCGAGGGCATCGATGTCACCGGCGACGTTATGCATGTCAAACGGCGCGCCCATAAGATCGTTATCAGCAAGGTCAGGAAACGGCCGGTCATCTCGCTGAACCGAAGCTTTTCCGCGCCGATCAATATCCACTTTGAACAGGGAACCGAGGACCTGTTCCATCTCGCACGTTTTGAAACGGATGCCTATTCACGCTGGCAAGCGCTCAATGAGCTGGCTCTACGCGGGCTTATCGCCGCCACGGGCGCCGTACGTGACGACACGGATATCGTACCGGACGAAGCACTGGTCTCGGGCATTATCGCCAGCCTTGAAGACGGAACGCTCGAGCCGGCGATGCGTGCACAGGCCGTATTGCTGCCCGGCGAGGCCGATATTGCCCGGGAGTTGGGCAACAATATTGATCCGGATGCCATTTTCGAAGCGCGCAACGGTGTTCTGGACATTGTCGCCATGACCGGAGCGGACGCGTTTGACAAAGTCGCCGATGGCTTCACACCGAGTGGTCGCTACACCCCGGATGCTGAAAGTGCCGGAAAGCGCGCACTCTATCTCGCCGCGCTTGATTACCTGAGCCGCATCAGTCTTCCCGCAGACGCTTTGCTGCCGATCTTCCGTTCTGCCGACAACATGACCATCATGGCCGGCGTACTGGCCATTCTCGCCCATCGCTTCCCTGAAACCGCGGCGGCAGAAACCGCCCTGGCGGAGTTTGAACTGCGTTTCAGGGAAAATCCGCTGGTGATCGATAAATGGCTTCAGATACAGGCGACCATCCCGGGACAGGCAACGCTTGCCCGCGTCAAGCAGCTCATGGGCAGCAACCATTTCTCAATCGAGAATCCCAACAGGGTCCGTGCATTGATCGGCAGTTTCAGCGCTGGCAATCCAACCGGCTTCAACAGGGCAGACGGGGCGGCCTTTGCATTCCTTGCCGGACTGATCATTGAACTGGACGCACGCAACCCGCAGGTCGCCGCACGTATCCTGACGTCGATGCGCTCCTGGAAATCGCTTGAACCCGTGCGCCAGGAAAAAGCGCGTACCGCGCTTGTCGCCATATCCGAGCAGCCGTCGCTGTCCCCCGATGTGCGCGACATAACGGACCGGACACTCGGTCAATAACGCCCTCTTCCACAGGGTGATTTGCCTCACTGTTGGCGGGTCGACCCGGCGCAGCCGCTGTTCAGTGTTGCGTTCAGGCTGAATTTCCCAGCGATATTAGAGGGTTAAAAAAGAATTAATGAGGGGGCTGGACAAGGCGAATCACCTTTGATTCATTAGGGCAGGTTCGGACATGCGGCTGCCGAATCACTTTTGAGTACGCAGGTGGGACAGATGGCAGAAGCGCGGCAAGCGGGCGCTACTGAACGAGGGAGTCTATCCGGAGTGCGCGACGGCCAGGATTGGCGGTCCGACCTCGCGGGTCATGCGAAGATCTTCGCCGAGCCTGCCCATAGCCGCCTGGTGAAGGCTGAGCCCTTCCTCAAACGGTCTATCCCGATCCTGATCGTTGCATTTCTTATCGTCATCGCGACGGCGCGCATGGTCGACCTGCTGGAGGAACGCAACCGGCTGGAAGACGGCGCCCGGCAGGCAACAGCGCTCACCGCAGTTGCTGCAACGGCGATTTTGGCACCGGACCGGTCAGCGCTTGCATCGCAGCATCGCTGGAACGTGGAGCTTCGCATGGGCAATGCCCTGCCTTCCACCCTCATTACCCATGGTCGCTTCGTATTGGTCTCAAACATCGATGGCCGGGTTTTTGCCGCCACATCCTATGGCAACAGCTTCGTGGGACGCAGCCTTGACCAGATCGTTCCGGCCTCTTCGCCGCTGAGCCTGTTCGGAGTACGCGCCGGGGTTCATGAAGTCGAATACCGGGGACAGAGCTATTTTGCGGCGCAATCGCTCCTGCCCGCCGGTGGCAGCGTTACGGTTCTGACACCGGTGTCGCGGGTTATCGGGCCCTGGAAACAGGAGGTCTCGGTGAATGTGACACTGTTTGCCGCGACATCCAGCATCCTGCTGATCATCCTTTACGCCTATTTCTCGCAGGCATCGCGGGCTCGTAACGCGGACGAAATCTATCTGGAGGCCCACCATCGCGTCGACACCGCGCTATCGCGCGGGCGGTGCGGGCTTTGGGACTGGGATCTTGATCGCGGCGGCCTCTACTGGTCGCGATCGATGTACGAGATACTCGGTCTGGCGCCGCGCGATTGCGTGCTTTCTCACGCTGAAGTCGCCAAGCTTGTCCATCCGGACGACCGCAGCCTCCTGGACATCGCCCGTACCTCCTCGGGTACAAATGCGCAGCAACTGGATCACACGTTCCGCATGCGCCATGCCGATGGACACTATGTTGTCCTGCGCGCGCGCGGGCAGATTACCGGCGGCCCCAAAGGAGCCCGGCATCTGATCGGCATTGCCATGGATGTCAGCGAGCAGCAACGGCTCGCCCAACGCACCGTCGAGGCAGATCAGCGCCTGTTCGAAGCCGTCGAAAGCACCTCCGAAGCCTTTGTCCTTTGGGACCGGGACAGCCGGCTGGTCATGTGCAACTCGAAGTTCCAGCATATTTACGGTCTTTCTGACGAGGCCGTCCTGCCCGGGGCGGACAAGGCCAGCGTTCTTGCCGCGGCCGACCGGCCCGTGGTGAAAAAGACAATCGCCGCCTCGGATGGCCCCACACATGCCAAGAGCATGGAAGTGCAGCTTGCCGATGGCCGCTGGCTTCAGATCAACGAACGGGCGACACGCGATGGCGGTTCCGTGTCGGTCGGCACCGATATCACCCAGCTCAAGCGGCATCAGGACAGGCTGCGCGACTCCGAAAAGCGCCTGATGGCGAGCATTGGCGACCTTTCTGCATCGCAAAGCCGCTTGGAGGAAAAGGCTGTCGAACTCAGCGACCTCAATGCCAAATATCTGGCGGAGAAAGACCGGGCCGAGGCGGCCAACAAGGCCAAATCGGACTTCCTGGCTAATATGTCGCACGAATTGCGCACGCCGCTGAACGCCATTATCGGCTTTTCCGAAATCCTGCAGAGCGGCATGTTCGGCCCGCTCGGATCGGACAAATACTGCGAATATGCCGACGATATCAACAATAGCGGCAAGCATCTGCTCGGTCTGATCAACGATATCCTCGACATGTCCAAGATCGAGGCCGGTCAGCTGAACCTGGCCTGCGAGCGTGTGGATATCGCGCCGCTTATCGAGGAAACGTTGAGGCTTGTTGCCGTTCAGGCCGGAGCCAAGTCCATCAAGCTGGATTCGAAAATCTCCGCCGGACTGACGCTTCATGCGGACCGCAGAGCGATCAAGCAGGTCGTCTTGAACCTGCTCTCAAATGCCACGAAGTTCACCGAGGACGGCGGCAGGATCCTCGTTCGTGCCCGCAAATACTCAGATGCGGTGACGCTGACGATCGAAGACACGGGTATCGGCATTCCAAAACGCTACATGAAGCGCATCGGACAACCTTTTGAGCAGGTTCAAAACCAGTTCTCCAAGAGCTGCGGCGGATCGGGGCTGGGCCTTGCCATTTCCAGGGCACTTATCGCCCTTCACGGCGGGGCGATGAAAATCCGCTCGACTCCGGATGTGGGAACAATCGTCTCGTTGCGATTGCCGCTGAACCCTCAGAAAAAATTCAGCTGACCGCAACACGTAGGGTCAGAGCAGTTGTCGCTCATGCACGATCTGTATGAAGATGTGTCGCACATCCGCCGAGACGTCCTTCAATTCTGCTTCCAGAGTTCCGATGTCCGGAAAGTCAACGCCCCTCAGCATCAGTTCCTTGAATGCCTGAGGAGAGGTCTCAGGATCGAACGCGCCCTCAAGGCACAGCCGGACGATTTGCGATATCTGGGTGTAAAGTCCGAGTGCCTCGATGAGCCTTGCGCCGGCATCCCCCCCGATCATGGACGGCGCCAGAGCTTCCAGAACGGCTTTTGTCTGCGTACCCGGCCCATCTTGCGTCTGATCGAGACGCGAGGCGTGCAAACGCAGGAACTGGGCAATGAACTCGATATCGATCAATCCTCCCGGGATCAGCTTCAGGTCCCAGATACTGGCAGCGGGTTTTTCCTTTTCGATGCGCTGGCGCATTTCCTCGACATCGGAGGCGGTTTTTTCGATATCGCGTTTGCGGGACAATATTTCCGCAAAGAACCCCCTCGCCTCGTCCGCAAGCGTCTCATCGCCAGCGACAATACGTGCGCGTGTGAGCGCCATATGCTCCCAGGTCCAAGCCTCTTCCTGCTGATATTTCCTGAACGACTTGATGCTGGTTGCTACAGGTCCCTTGTTTCCTGACGGGCGCAGCCGCAAATCCACCTCGTAAAGAACGCCCTCGGCCGTCGGTGCCGACAATGCGGACACAAGCCGCTGGGTAAAGCGGGCATAGTAGCGAACCGGATCGATCGGCTTGGCGCCATCGGACTCCATGCAATCAGGGTCATGCGCATAAAGCAGGATCATGTCGACGTCGGATTCGGCGGTCATCTCAAGACTGCCGAGCTTGCCAAGACCGACAATCGCGGCCTGCCCGCCGGCGATACCCCCATGAGCCGCTTCCATCTCGGAGCGGACTGCACTCATCGCGGCCTGAATAGACAGATCGGCCAGGTGCGAAAAGGCCCGCGCCGCCCTTGCCCCATCAATGGCGCCCGTCAGCAGACGCACGCCGATCAGGAACTTTTGCTCCGACGCAAAAATCCGCAGGCGGTCCAGGACCTCCTCATGGGCAAGATCACCCTCCAGGAATGCTTCGAGCCGCTCCGACAGGCGCGCGCGCGTCGGCAATTCCGACAGAAGCGTCGGATCGAGCATGCCGTCGAAAACATGCGGCCTTCGGCTGATGATATTGGCCAGTTTCGGCGCCGATCCCATGATGCTGACAAGAAGCGACATGAGACCGGAATTGTTGCCGAGCAGAGAAAAGAGCTGAATTCCCGCAGGCAGGCCGGACAGGAAAGCGTCGAATTTCAGCAAGGTTTCGTCGGCCCTTCCGGTATCGGCAAATATCTGCAGCAATTGCGGCATCAGTTCCGTCAACCGCTTGCGCGCTGCCGCGGTCTGGGTCGCGCGGTAGCGGCCATAGTGCCAGGTCCGGATCACGCGCGACATGTCGGAGGGGCGTTCAAAGCCCATCTTGCTCAGCGTTTCAATGGTATCGGGATCGTCCTCGTCCCCGGTAAAGACGAGATTTCCAGAGCCGGCGCTCAGACCCTTTTCATGTTCGAACAGCCGCGCATAGTGTTTTTCAACCAGCTTCAGTGTTGCCGTCAGCCGGCGCGCGAAACGCTCGGTCGTCTCGAAGCCCATGAGCTGTGCAATCTCGCCCAGCTCTTCTTCATTGTCCGGCAGGACATGGGTCTGTTCATCGCGGCGCATCTGGATACGGTGCTCAATATCGCGCAGGAACCAGTATGCATTGCGAAGCGAGCGCTGTGTTGTCGCGTTGATCCAGCCGGCTTCCGCCAAGGCTCCAAGTGTCTTTTCGGTGGGCTTGGTGCGAAGGGCAGGCATACGCCCGCCGGCGATCAGTTGCTGGGTCTGGACAAAAAACTCGATCTCGCGAATGCCGCCACGGCCGAGCTTGACGTTGTGCCCGTAAACCGAAATCTCTCCAAAGCCCTTGTGGGCATGGATCTGGCGCTTGATCGAATGAATATCAGCAATCGCAACATAGTCGAGATATTTGCGGAAGATAAACGGCGTCAGCTCCCGGCAAAATGTGCTGCCCGTCTGGAGATCACCGGCAGCGACATCGGCCTTGATATAGGCCGCGCGTTCCCAGTTCTGTCCCCTGCCCTCGTAGTAATTGAGCGCCGCATCATAAGGCAGCGCCAACGGTGTCGAGCCCGGGTCCGGCCGCAGCCTTAGATCGGTGCGGAACACATAGCCGTCAGCTGTGCGCTCCTGCATGATGTGGATGAGCCGCCGCACCATGCGCGACAAAACATCGGTGGCCTCGTCACGATCAACGACAATTGCGGCCTGGGGATCGTAGATCACAACAAGGTCGATGTCGGAGGAATAGTTCAGTTCGCTTGAGCCCAGCTTTCCCATACCGATCACTGCAAGGCCACTGCCGCGACTGGGGTCATCCAGATCCTTAAGGAGCACTTTTCCAGCATTGTGCGCCGTCAGCAGCAGGTGATTGACGGTCGACGAGACACAGGCGCGCGCAAAGGCGCTCAGCCATGCGGTGATTGTGCGTGTGTCGAGGCGGCGGCCGAGATCGAAAAGCGCGAGCGAGAAAGCAAATTGCCGCTTCAGCCGGCGCAGGCTGCGCATGAGGTCCACCTCAGCGGCATCATCGCGCCAGGCCCCCTTGGCCCGCTCCACCAGTTCATCCAGCAAGGACTCCGGATTGCCGTCGAATGTCGGCAATACGCATTCGGGATGCGTCAAGGCGATCTCGCGCAGATAGGGGGAGAGGCTCATCGCTGTCAAAAGAAGCGTGCGTTCCGGTGAATCGGCTTCCAGAAAACCGCTCAGATCGTCCTGCTCGGCGGCGGCACTGCGCAGGTCGCTCAGATGCTCCTGCCATTGCTGCGGTGAAGCGGGCCTGACCGGCAATATGTCATCGCTGTCTGTGTTCGCGTCCGCCGGCTGCGCATTGCTCACCTTCTAACTCCGCATATCAAATACCATCCTGGCGCAAAGGCCACATTGCTCATTCTCACAGCAGTTGACAAGCTCAAGACGGCCGCCATGCAGATCCATGATCGCATCGACCAAGCTCAAACCAAGCCCGGTTCCGGGTATTGAGCGGCTCTCGTCCAAACGAACGAAACGCTTCACAACATTGGTACGCATGGTCTCGGGAATACCGGGCCCGCTATCGGCAACAGACAGCACAACGCCGCTGCCTGCGGCGTCAAGGCGCACCTGAATGCGCGGCGTCCCTTCGCCGTCGGCTGAGTATTTGATGGCGTTATCGATCAGATTGGTTAGCGCCTGTCCAATCAGTTCCCGGTTGCCGGTGACCTTCACGCCATCATCAATACGGGTCGACAACGCGACACCCGCCTCCTCAGCCACAGGCTCATAGAGCTCCGCGACGTCGTGCGCGATCTGGGTGAGGTCCACCTCACTCATTTCGGCAACGGCGGCACCGGCCTCGACGCGCGAAATCATCAACAGGGCATTGAATGTCCGGATGAGCTGATCCGATTCTTCAATCATCTCCTGCATAGCCTCGCGATAGGCCTCGGTGTCCCTATCGCCCGCCAGCGCTGCCTCCGCGCGGTTGCGCAGGCGCGTCAGCGGCGTTTTCAGGTCGTGGGCGATGTTGTCTGAGACCTGGCGCAAGCCCTCGTTCAGTTTCTCGATCCTGCCAAGCATGGCGTTCAACGCTTCCGACAGGCGATCGAACTCGTCCCTGCTGCCGCTGACGGGAAGCCGCTGACTGAGATCGCCGGCCATGATCTTGCGGCTTGCCTGCGACACGCGGTCGATCCTTTGAAGTGCGCCACGGCCGATAACGAACCAGATAACGAGAGCGCCGATCATCATGATGCCGAGCGCCATGGCGAGCGAGCTGCGGACCATGGTACGAAAACGCGTCGGCTCGCCGAGGTCCCGTCCCACCAGGACGCGCATGCCATTGGGCAGGAAAATCACTTGCGCGAGCGCTGCGTGCCCCGGTGTTCCCTCCGGCTGGTAGAATCGCCTGTAGGTAAAGGGGCTCTCCGTCCAGCCCTCGATATCGAGTACACCGGCCTCAAGGCTCTCAACATTGCCGGCAAGAATCCGGCCGTTTGTCGACGCAATGATGTAGAGATTGGCTCCTGGCTCCCTGGAGCGGCGATCCATATGCCCGATCAGCATCGAAACGCCGCCACGGTTATAGAAGTTGCCAAGCACCTTCAACTCATCCTGAACAATCTGGCGGGTCTGTTGGGTCAGAAGGCTTGAGGTCAGGTCGGTAACGTAAAACACCAGTGCGACGGCGCAGATTGAAAACAATCCGAGATAAAGCGCCGACATCCGAACGGCGGTTGTCCGCAAAAGAGTGCCGAAGCGGCTCATACCCTACCCGTCGGCTTTGAGGATGTAGCCCGCGCCCCTGACCGTGCGCAGCAAGGCCTTGTCAAAACCCTTTTCGATTTTCGATCTCAGGCGCGAAATGTGAACATCGATCACATTGGTCTGCGGATCGAAATGGTAATCCCAGACATTTTCCAACAGCATGGTGCGGGTGACCACCTGCCCGGCATGTTTCATGAGGTACTCGAGAAGCCTGAACTCGCGGGGCTGAAGATTGATCTTCTTACCGGCACGGCGAACTTCATGGGCCAGCCGGTCGAGTTCCAGATCTCCGACTTGATACACCGTGTCGTTATCACGCATGCCCTTGCGCCGGCCCAGCACCTCGACACGCGCCAGCAACTCGGAGAAGGAATAGGGTTTGGGAAGATAGTCGTCGCCGCCCGCACGCAGCCCCGTTACCCGGTCATCGACCTGACCGAGGGCGGAAAGAATCAGAACCGGCGTATCGATCGACTTCTCGCGAAGCTCCTGGACGATGGAAAGGCCATCGCGCTTGGGAAGCATGCGATCGATGACCATCACGTCGTATTTGTTTTCAGTCGCCAGGTAGTAGCCGAGGTCGCCGTCACTCGCATGGTCGGTCACGATGCCGGATTCATTGAAAGCCTTCACCAGATAGGCGGCTGCCTCCAGATCATCTTCGATAACCAGAATCTTCATGTCCGGTATTTTAGGCGCATATTCCGATGAAAAACAAACCATAAGATTTCAGCCCGCGCCGACGCGTCTGCGACCCTCCCTCAAAAGGAAGGACAGCGGGTCGATGGGAGACCCGCTGTCCACAGAATCGGGCGGTTGGCCGGGGGCGACATTAATGACCGCCCACCCGATCTGTCTAACCTGTGGCAACCGGCAGAGCCACGAACCGGCTGCTGTCCTGGTTGCTCAGTTGGAACAGGACTGCCTTGCGGCCTGCCTCTGCGGCTTCTTCAACCGCTTGTGAGAGCTCCTTGGCGGTCCTGACATCCGTATTGTTTACGGCGACGATCATGTCGCCTTCGCGCATGCCGCGTTCTGCGGCGGCGCTGTCCGGCTCGACCTTTGTGATGAGAAGGCCGTGACCATCGTCCGCCGGCATCACGGTAAGGCCGAACTCTTCCAGATAGTCTCCGTCGCTGGTCTTTTTCGGACCGTCGACCGCAGCCTCTTTGCGCGGTTCCGCCAGAGTGCCGATTTCAACCGAGACGGTGCGGCTGTCACCGTCACGCCAGATGGTGAGTTCAGCATCCTTGCCCGGATCGATCGCGGCGATCTTGCGTGCAAGATCGCGCGGGCTGTCAACGAGTTCGCCGTCGACGGCCGTCACCACATCACCAGATTTCACTCCGGCCTCGATGGCCGGCGATCCGTCCTGAGGTTCTGTCACCAGAGCGCCCTTTGCCTCGCTCAGTCCAAGCGATTCGGCGATATCCTCAGTCAGTGGCTGAATCTGAACACCGAGCCAGCCGCGCTCCACCGAGCCGTCCTTGATCAGATCCTGAACAACCTCATCGGCCAGTGATGCGGGGATCGCAAAGGCAATGCCGACATTGCCGCCCGAGGGCGAAAAGATTGCCGTGTTGACGCCGATGACTTCGCCCTCAAGGTTGAAGGTCGGGCCTCCGGAGTTGCCACGGTTCACTGCGGCATCAACCTGAATGAAATCATCATAGGGGCCGGAGCCGATATCACGTCCACGTGCCGAAACGATGCCCGCGGTGACGGTGCCGCCCAGTCCGAACGGATTTCCGACAGCCACAACCCAATCACCGATACGGGTCTTGTCGTCCTGATCGAAGTCGACATAGGTAAATTTACGGTCGGCATCGATGATCTTGAGAACAGCAAGATCCGTGCGATAATCCTTGCCGATCAGCTCAGCCTCAAGCTCCGTTCCGTCATGCATGATCACCGTGAACTCGCTGCCATTGTCGACAACATGGTTGTTGGTGACCACAAGTCCGTCATCAGAGATGAAGAAGCCGGAGCCCTGGGATACGGGGCGGACATTGGGACGGCGTTGCTGAGGCTGATCCTGATCACCCCGCTGACTGAAGCGGTCGCCGAAATCACGGAAGAACCGGCGCATCGGGTGGTCCTCGGGCAGATCCTCAAAGCTTGGACCGCCAAAGTTGAAACCGTCTGATGAAACCGGTTTGACGTCCGAGCGCACACGAACGGATACGACCGCCGGGCTTACGGCTTCAACAACATCGGCAAAGCCGGGTTCCTGGGGTGCCTGGACTCTGACTGCATCAGCATATGCTGACTGAACGCGAGCCGGAATGCCGCTGGCCATCATCGCCGCGGTAAGACCCAGAACGGCTGTCGTGGTCAGCAATCCATTGCGGGAGACGCGGTATTTGAACTTTTTCATTTAATGACGTCCTCTGACTGTCTGTTCAGTCCCCTCTAGAACGACAGATAGTGAGAGGCACCTTACGGTCGCCTATCCAAAATATGACAAATTTGTAATCTTCGGGCTATCGACCGGAAAACGACGCTTCAGCAGCGGGTTGAAGCGGTTTGTATCATCACGATTTCGTGCAATTCGACGAGAGTTGGAGGTCAGTCAACCTGTGCGCCGTCACTCTTCATCAGGCAGGGTGACCCTGGTCGCGATCTTAGACGATGATTCGAGAGTGCGATGCACCGGGCATTTGTCGGCAATTTCCTCAAGCCTGCCGCGTAATTCCTCCGAAACCGCACCGTCAATGCGAATGACGCGCTCGAACCGGTCGATGCGTCCGCCCTTCTGCTGCTCTTCCTGCGTACACTCCACGCAATCGGTGGCGTGGATCTTGGCGTGTGAAACATCGACCGTTATGCGGCCGAGCTCCGCCTTTTTGTGGTTTGCGTACATGCGAAGGGTCATGGAAGTGCAGGCGCCGAGTGCGGCGGAGAGGAAGTCATAGGGCGATGGTCCTGAATCAAGCCCGCCGACGCTGACCGGTTCGTCGGTAAACAAGCGGTGGCGGCCCGCATGGACGGTGTTTTGAAACTTGCCTTCGCCGGTTTCAGATACGCGAACAGCCTCAACGTCCGTTTCTCCCTGCGGCGTGTCCTCTTGCAGATATCGCGACGCCCAGGTCGCAATCGTTGCTGCCGCATAGGCAGCATCCTTGGCCTGGCTGACAAGATGGTCGGCGCCATCCAGGGAAACAAAGCTCTTGGGATGTTTGGCCGCTCCGAAGATGGATGCGGCATTTTCGATGCCAACGGTCTGATCGATCGGAGAGTGAAGGACCAGAAGGGCCTTGCGCATGGTCGCGATGCGTTCGCTCAGAATACTTCCGCGCACATCGTCAAGAAACTGCTTCTGAATAGTAAAGGGACGCCCGGCAAGTTGCACCGTCGCTTCACCGCGCTCCTCGATTTCCTCCAGTTTGGAACCGAAATTGTGCACGACATGCGCAACGTCGGCGGGTGCGCCGACGGTCGCCACTGCCTTGACCTCGGGTATATCGCCCGCCAGCGCAAGCACGGCGGCACCACCGAGCGAATGACCGATCAGAATCGACGGGGCCTCGTAATTGTCGCGCATATAGTCGACCGCGGACATCAGATCAGCAACGTTGGAGGAAAAGTTGGTAGAGGCAAACTCGCCTTCACTGGAGCCAAGGCCTGTAAAGTCGAAACGAAGCACGGCAATACCGGCCCGTGCAAGTTCCGCCGCTATGCGCTTGGCGGCGAGAATGTCCTTCGTGCAGGTAAAACAATGGGCAAAGAGAGCATAGGCACGCACATGGCCCGCGGGAATATCCAGCCTTGCCGCAAGGGTTGCGCCTGAATGGCCGCCGAATTCTGTCTTGATGGAGGTTGCCGTCATATCCATGCTCCCGGTTGAGTGGGAACAAGGCTATCAGGTCTCGTGATCACGGGAACTTAAAACTTTCCTGAGATCGGCTTCCTCGTCTTTGGATAGCAGCGTGCCGCCGGATGCCGTCTTGCCACGCCCGGCATTCATGAACAGGTACGCCAGGCCGCCAAGCAGGACAATGGCCGGCGTTGACCAAAGCAGTACCGTCTGTACCGACAGGCGAGGCTTGAGCAGGACAAACTCGCCATAGCGCGAGACGACATAGCCAATAACTTCGTCATCGCTGTCGCCTTCAACCAGGCGCTGACGCACAAGAACACGCAAATCCTTGGCAAGTTCGGCGTCAGATTCGTCGATGGACTGATTCTGGCACACGAGGCAGCGCAACCCGGCGGAGATATCGCGCGCGCGCTCCTCGAGCGCCGGATCGTCCAGTATCTCGTCGGGCGTGACCGCCGATGCAGGCGTCATCCATATCGACGCCCCAAGCAGGACCGCACCCCATATGGCGGCGGCGCGGCTCAAGCGCTTTGCTCCGCGGTTGTCTTTCGTTTCTTGCTCGCTACCGGCGCGCCGATACGCAGACGACGGTCCAAAAGCGAAACAATCCCGCCGATCGACATGAATATGGTTCCGTACCAGATAAATGTGACCCATGGTTTCCACCATACCCGAACGATCGACGTTCCTTCGGGCGTTTCATCGCCAAGCGAAACATAGAGTTGGCTCGGCCCGGTGGTCATGATACCCGCCTCGGTCGTCGGCATCTGCCTGGCGGTGTAGACGCGTTTGGCCGACATGACCTCGCCATAGGCAACACCATCCCGGGAAACAGAAAAACGACCCTGCAATTCTGTGTAATTTGGTCCGTTATGCGGCTGGAGGCCCTGGAATTCGAGCTCGAACGGTCCGCTCTGAACCTTGTCTCCCGCTTTCATGGAGGTAACGAGTTCGGTCGAGAACGCGGTCACGGCGACGATACCGATAACCGTAATGCCGAGACCAAAATGTGCCAGCGCCGTGCCGAATGCCGAGCGGGGCAAACCCTTCAGGCGCTGCCAGAATACAGGAACCGTCACGCGGCCTATGCCGGCGCGGTAGGCAAGATCGGTCACGCTTCCGGCGAGCAGCCAGACACCGATGGCGATGCCCAATGCCGCCAGAACGGGCGCGCCTGTTGCAAAATAGATGACGCCAAGCGCCGTCAGAAGAGCTATCCCGGCGGCGGCATAGAGGCGCTGCGTCACGGCGAGGATATCACCGCGTTTCCATGCCAGCATCGGACCGAACGGCACGGCCAGCAGCAGCGGCACCATCACCGGTCCAAAGGTGAGATTGAAGAAGGGCGGCCCAACAGAGATCGTGTCCCCGGTTATCGACTCAAGCACCAGCGGATACAGCGTGCCGACGAGAACAGTCGCTGTCGCCGTCGTCAGGAAAAGATTATTGAGAACCAGCGCGCCTTCACGTGATATGGGGGCAAACAGCCCGCCATGGGACAGGGACTGGGCGCGAAGGGCAAAGAGTGCAAATGCTCCGCCTATGAACATGACGAGAATGGCCAGGATGAAGACGCCGCGTGTCGGATCGGTCGCAAAGGCGTGCACCGATGTCAGTACGCCCGAACGCACGAGGAAGGTACCGAGCAGTGACAGCGAGAACGTCATGATCGCCAGCAGCACGGTCCAAATCTTCAGCGCTTCTCGCTTTTCCATCACCAGTGCGGAATGCAATAGCGCGGTGCCCGCGAGCCACGGCATGAAAGAGGCGTTTTCGACCGGGTCCCAGAACCACCAGCCGCCCCAGCCGAGTTCATAATAGGCCCAGTAAGACCCCATGGAGATACCGGCAGTCAGCGCGGTCCATGCAGCAAGCGTCCAGGGACGCACCCAGCGTGCCCAGGCGGCATCGATACGCCCCTCGATGAGAGCGGCGACGGCAAACGAGAAACAGACTGAAAACCCGACATAGCCGAGATAGAGCAGCGGCGGATGGATGGCGAGACCGATATCCTGCAGGATCGGGTTGAGATCGCGGCCCTCTATGGGCGCCGGATTCAGCCGGTTGAAAGGGTTCGAAGTCAGGAGAACGAAAAGCAGGAACGACGCGGTGATCCAACCCTGAACCGCCAGCACATTCGCCTTCAGAACCGCCGGCAGATTGGCGCCAAAATACGCAACAAGGGCGCTGAAGAAGACGAGTATGAGGATCCACAGCAGCATCGAGCCTTCGTGGTTCCCCCAAACACCGGAGATCTTGTAGATCATCGGCTTTAGGGAATGGGAATTCTCCCACACGTTCTGAACCGAAAAATCGGACGTCACATAGGAGATCGTCAATGCGGTGAAGGACAGCGCGACCAGCGCGAAGGATGTCACGGCTGCCGGTGGTGCGACGGCCATCAGCGCCGCATCGCCGCGCCTGGAGCCTATGATCGGAAGAACCGATTGCAAAAGCGCGATGGCGAGCGCCATGACAAGTGCATAGTGGCCGAGCTCGACAATCATGATCCGCTACTCTCCTTCACCCTTCCACACGCCTTGCGCCTTCAGGCTTTCGGCAACCTCCTTGGGCATGTATGTCTCGTCGTGCTTGGCAAGGACGGTGTCGGCGACAAATGTCGGATTACCGGACTGAAAAGCTCCTTCAACCACGACGCCCTGCCCTTCCCGGAAAAGATCCGGCAGAATCCCATTATAGGTTATCGGCACGGTGTTTGCCGTGTCTGTAACAGCAAATTCAACGTAGGTGCCCTGACCGCGCTGAACCGATGCCTCGGCCACCAGCCCGCCCAGCCTGATCCGCGTGCCGGGCTCTACGGTCTTTTCGGCAACATCCGTGGGCGAATGGAAATAGACGATCTGTTCCTGCAGGGCGAATAAAACAAGAAGCACGGCAGCGCCGATGACACCGACACCTGCGGCAATGATACTCAATCTCTTTTGCTTGCGTGTCATTGTTTCACCTTTTGCGGCGATAGTCCGAATTGTTCAGCAGTCCGGTTCAAGGCCTGCCGGCCGTCGGTTCCGGTCTCAAAATTCTCGATTGCACGGCTGAGGGCATCACTTGCCTGGTCGGTCTGTCCCAAAACCATGTATGAGCGTATGAGCCTGAGCCACCCTTCGATATCGTCCGGCTCCTGTCTCAAACGCTCATCAAGCCCGGCGACCATAGCCGCGATCATCTCGCTGCGCTCATCCTGCGAGAGTTCCGCCGCCGCGGCAACGGTTTCCTCGTCCGGCCCCGGGGCATTGCTGGCGGCCAGGCTCGCCTCCACGCCGGCCAGATGGGCCCGCACCTGAGGCATCCAGGGCGCATCGGCGGGAGAATTCGCGGCAAGCTTCTCGAAGGCTGCTTTGGCCTCCTCAAAACGGCCTTCCTGAGACAGGCCGAGCGCCAGAAAAAAGGATGACAGCGGGTTGTTCGGCTCATGTTCCTCGGCGGCTTGAAATGCCGCCTGAACGTCGGCTGTTACGATGCCGCCTGATTGCGCAAAGAGCGCCTGTCCGAGACCGGCCTGCCTCGGTCCGGTCGAACCCAGGAGCCTTATGGCATTGCGATAGGCCGTTTCCGATTCCTGCACGCGGCCAAGGTTCATGTAGATCGGCGCCAGCACATCCCAACCACGTCCATCGCCTGGATTTTCGGCAAGATGGGCTTCTGCACGCGCGACAAGGACCTGCATGTCGGCGCTTTCTTCAGCGTCCGGCGCCATTCGTCCGGCAAGAGGCTGCGACGGCATCCCAGGCTTGCCGATCGCCAGATATCCGGCAACGGCCATCAATGGCAGGAAGATGATGATGACGTAACGAGCCATCGACGTCATCGGCGAACGCTCGGTGACCGGTTCGTCGCTTTCGCTGGACGCCTTGAGGAGTCTGCGTCCGACCTCGGCACGCGCATAGTCGGCTTCTTCAGCCTCGATCAGACCTGCTTCCATGTCACGATCGATTTCCCGCAACTGATCACGGTAGACCTCAGCGTCGTGTTCCCTGTCGTCGCGCCTTTTTTCAAGACGCGCAAGCGGAAGAAGCAAGCTGACGGTTGCGGCCACGGTCAAGACGGCGGCCAGGACCCAGAACATCATGATGACTTAGTCGTCACACCCTGTTTAAAGATGCCAAACGGCCGCCGATTCCGGCGACCGGTTATCAGTTTTTAACTATTGTAAATCCGGGAATTAGACAAGCGGAGTCCAGTTGCCGTCTTCGCTTCGGCAGGCCGTCCCACGGGTCGTCGTTGACTGCCCGTCGCGGGTGATTTTATGCACATATTGCCTGCAATTCTGGGATCCGACCTCATAGGGCTGAGCTGCATACACTTCGCCTGAAACGCCTTTCTGAGCGCCTTTCCATGCGACGATCTGTCCGCTCGGAGCAGCCTCCAGAGCCCGATATTCAGCCTCCAGCGCCTTCCTGCGATCATCAGCTGTCAGCTGGGCCGAAACAGCTGGATCGATAATGCCACCATTAAGCGCTTCGATCACGGAAGATTGACCTGAGGATTGCGGCGCGAACGAGTTCAGCAAGCCAGGCTGTCCGGTGGTGGCTGTGCACCCGGTGACAGCCAGCAATGTCGCTGCAAGCACTACAAGATATCCGGCTCTCATCGTCCCGCCTTCTCCCTTCGGCCCCTTATAAGCCTGCTGATAGGGCTGCAATGTGGCAGCGTTTTGGCTGCCATCATGTGGCCCAAATATTAACGAACCGCAACCGGCAAGGATACTGTTGCTTTCAAGCCGCCGAATTCACTGCGGCCGAGAGTGATCGAGCCCTTATATTCCTCGGAAATCTCCTTGATGATCGACAGTCCGAGCCCGGTGCCCGGCTTGCTCTCATCGAGCCGGCGGCCGCGTTTCATGGCTTCGGAAAGCTGGTCGTCCGGCATGCCAGGGCCGTCATCCTCCACGCTGATCACAAGCATGGGCCGTGTATCGGCACCGCTTGCCGCCGGCTCCGGCGTCACCACGACCCTGACCTTGTTCGATGCCCATTTTCCTGCGTTTTCCAAGAGGTTACCCATGATTTCTTCAACGTCATGCTGTTCCATTGCAAGCATTGGAACATCGCCGGACACAACAAGTTCAAACTGCATATCCGGATTGAGGCGCTCCATGACGCGCAACAACCGTGGCAGGACTTTGGCCGTGTCCGTGCGTACAAGAACGGAGTTCTGTTGAGCAGCGATACGGGCGCGGTCGAGATAGTGCTGGACCTGGTTCTGCATTGCCGTTGCCTGCTCGTTCACAAGGCGGGCCTGATCAGGCGCCATGGACCGGCTCTCGTTGAGCAGCACCGCTATCGGTGTCTTGAGCGAATGCGCCAGATTGCCGACCTGCATGCGCGCCCGTTCGATGATTCGCCGGTTGTTGTCGATCAGCGCGTTGACTTCCCCGGTCAGCGGCGCGATTTCACGCGGGAAATTGCCCTCAAGCGCTTCGGTCTTGCCGGCCCTGATTTCCTCAAGCGAGCGGCGAATCCGGTCGAGGGGGCGAAGGCCGAAGAGAATTGCGATGGCATTGACCAGGAGGCTGCCGACCCCGAAGACCACCAGAAATAAAATGAGCTGGCGCGAGAATGCGCCGACATCCGCGTTCAGATCGTCCATGCTTCCGGTGACGCGAAACCGTGCGATCTCCCCATTGTCGCCCAGAAGCACTTCCGTCTCGGCCACAAGCACCTGCTCTCCGGTGCTGTCCTCAGATGGATAGACGCGCTCAAAACGGTCATTGAACGGCACGGTGTCGGCGCTCACAACAGAAATCGTCCGGTCGCCCAGCGATACGGAATCGAGGCGGCCCGCCTGCCCTTGTCCGACTATATCGACAATCCAGTACCAGCCGCTTCCGGGTTGGCTGAAGCGCAGATCGCCCAGTTGCGGCGTGCCATCCAGCCGGCCGGCGGCATTGAGGGAAATGGAGTTGATGACATTGTAGAGCTGCGCGCGCAGCAGGTCGCTGAACCCGCGCTCGGCGCCGTTGCGGTAAAGGGTCAGGATTAAAATACCGATGACAAAGAGCGCTATGACCGCCCAGACGGTTGCAATGGTCAGAACCCGCGCGGCAAGCGAACGCGGCTTGCGGATATCAGCTTCCATCGTCCGGGGCCTGAATCCGGTATCCCAGCCCGCGGATGGTCTCGATCATGTCAACGCCGATCTTCTTGCGCAAGCGGCCGACAAACACCTCGATCGTATTGGAATCACGGTCGAAATCCTGATCGTACATATGTTCGACAAGCTCGGTTCGGGAGACAACCTCGCCCTGGTGGTGAAGCAGATAGGACAAGAGGCGGAACTCGTGCGATGTCAGCTTGAGTGTCGAGCCGTCAACGGTTGCCTTGGCGCCGCGCGTGTCGAGCCGCACCGGTCCGCAGATGATTTCCGAAGATGAATGGCCGGCTGCACGGCGTATCAGCGCCCTTACCCGCGCCAGGACTTCCTCGACATGAAAGGGTTTGGCGACATAATCGTCCGCGCCTGCATCGATACCGGCCACCTTGTCGCTCCAGCGGTCACGGGCCGTCAGGATCAGCACCGGCATGGCGCGTCCGGCGGCACGCCACTCCTCAAGTACTGTGATACCGTCCATTTCCGGCAAGCCGATATCGAGAATCACCGTGTCATAGGGTTCGGTATCCCCGAGAAAATGGCCTTCCGAGCCATCAAAGGCCTTGTCGACCACGTAGCCGGCCTCTTCAAGGGCCTCGCAAAGCTGGCGGTTCAGGTCCTTGTCGTCTTCGACAACCAGTATTCGCATGGCCTTTTGCCCCGTCCGTTCTCAGCTGCCGGCGTCAGGGTCTGGCGTTGACGGTCATCTTGCGCCGCCTCTTGCCGCTCGAATCGCTGGCGAGCACCGTTATCTTACATACCGGCTGGCCGCCATTATTCGCAACCTGCACCGACAGCAATTCACCGTTGGTCTGCTGAAGCACGCGCTGAACGGCGGCCGAGCAATCGGCATTTTGCGCTGCAGCTTCGCTGAAATCCAGCGCCATGAACGACACGGCCACCAGCGTCAGCGTCAACAATTTCCAGTATCCGTTCATCATCGCCTTCACGCGGCTTTTGGCCGCTACCCCTTCCAAATGATCGGAAAAACCCGACCAACATATATGCGCGCCGGCAGTTTCGTCCATGCGACAGGCCGACAGAATGATCTTGTCGTTAATATCTACACGGGCCTTGCTGAACTAAAGATGAATGGACCGTTCAGGGAAATAGTGGCGGGCGGGTATGGCCTTGCCTTTGCGGGCTCGGTGCTGCGCTCATGGAAGACTGTTACGCGGAAGATTCTCGATCATCGAGTTCTGCAGACCGCTTGTACGACGTTGCGTAAACAGTCCGTTTGAGCATTCCAGTCACGATCTCCGCAGTAATCAGCAGCAAGAGCGCCTGATTGATTTGATTGCCGAGTCCAATAGAGAAACCGTTTTCGAAATAGTAATTCAAGCCGTCGGTCGAATCACTCCCAAAGGACCAGCCAAAGCCCGAGGACGTTAGCCAAGAAGCCAAGGCAAACAAGCCGACCGCGCTTAATGTGAACCGTACCCTGGATGGTGAGCTGAGGTAACGACGTCCATAAAGGAACACGAGCACCAATATCACACCAACCAACTCACCCAAGTTTTGAAAGTACTTCTGAAAGTCCCAGAATGGTCTGAGATCAATGATTTCGATAGCGAACAAGCCTATCGCTGTCCCGGCTGCGGACGCAAAGAACAGAACCACTGCAATGATCACAATAGACCTGGTCAGCAAAGCCGTTCCCGTCGGAAAGGTCTTGCTGTTTCTGCTAAGCCAATAGCTTAGAGAAATGAAACCAGCAGTTATCTGCGCGGCCCACCGCAGAGAATCCCAAAGGTCATAGGCGTCAAATAAAGACAGGCTGATGTTTCTGGAGAGGAACACAACAAAACATGACGCCGGAACATATCCAATGGCAAACGCCAAACCGCTGCCAATGGCCAGTTTCCATCGCCTGTCGGCGATATCAGAGCGAAAAGGGTCAAACACATAACAGTAGGTGATGATGCCTATCGTATAGCTGAATCCCCAATAAAACCTCCATAGATAAGGCGATAGTCCGAAATCGGATACAAACGACCGAATAGTGCTCTGGGGTTCCAACAAAATCGGCTTGAACAAGCTAGATTGGATCAAATCCGCCGAATATGTGAGGTTAAAAATCAAAAACCCCCAAACAAAACCAAACAGAAACAACAGGATAAACAGCAACCCCAGGAATCTACCGGACTTACTATATCGATGCCGAAAAACAGGCACCTCCGATTGGTACTCACCCACTTTCACGCTATTGGTTGTATAAAATTCTATCGCAGAGATTTTTATGTTTCTTTGTATGTGAACATAAGCAACCGAATACAGAGAAAATGAAATGAAACATGCAAGTACAAGCCACAACGGGTAGTTTTTGATAATTCCTACAACCGAGGTGTCACCAGGCACTTCAGCGGGCAAATATCCGAACAGGATGGGGGTACTTATTAAGGCACCGAAAAAAAACGCGGAGAACAGTGCCGAAAGATCATCGGATCGTTGAATGTACTTTTCCAAAGACGGCTGCATGGAACCGGTATTTTGCACAACGAATTCCTGTGCATGAAAAGCGTGGACACTGTTGGGTTGTTGTAAGCCAGCGACAATTGAATCTCGCATGCCATTCAATTTTGGTTTGGATGCAGAATCCAAAAAAACATCGAGGTCATATCTGTAAATGGTCCGCCCGATGGCGAATAATACCAGGTAATAGACAATTGCGAATGGACCTACCAAGCCCCACCAAAAAACGACAAAGACAGCCTTTAGCGGATATGGCATCCACTTAAGCATATCGATTGGCTTAAATACTGACGCTGCAACTACGATGGAAAATGATTGTATAATTTTGGTGCCGGCATACTCAATCACGGTTCCAGTAAAATATACGATCAATAAAAAAAAGAACGACAAGTATATCGACAGGACATCTATCTTCTCAGCATTTTGAAGAAACCACTCAAATGATTTCAGCGGAAAATAGCTGACGTAAACGATCAGAAGCAGCACGGTTCCCGCCCCAAGACGGCGCATTAATTGAAGGTTGTTTGCTAGCGAGCTTACAAGATCATTCATGTGATTGACGATTCAACAAAGCCTAATTTGATCATCCAACGGAAAGCAGAAGCGACTGCCGATGTCTGTGGCTTTGGTCACAAACCAGCCCGATTACTCCTGTCTGGTGTAACGCTACTACATTCGCGATCACTTTCACCCGTAGATTGGGATTGATCAGAAGAACCCGAGTGTCGCAAACGGTCCTTAGATCAACTCTCCACCGGTTCGAACGGCCATTCAACAATACGCGCTTCGAAGTCTTCCGGCTCGAGGCCGGCTTCGGGGACGGTCCGGCCGCGCACGGAAATGCCGGCTTCATGGACGGTTTCGGGATCGCCCGATACGAGCGGGTGCCACCAGTAGAGATCCCTGCCTTCGGCAATCAGGCGGTAGCCGCAGGTCGGCGGTAGCCAGGTCAGGCTGCGGACAGATTGCGGGGTCAGGCTGATGCATTCGGGCACTTCCTCCTGCCGGTTCGCATAGTCCGAACACCGGCAGGTTTCAGGATCGAGCAAACGGCAGGCGACATCGGTCCAGGCGATCTCGCCGGTATCCCAGTCCTCCAGCTTGTTAAGACAGCACCGCCCGCAGCCGTCACACAGGCTTTCCCACTCTGCTTTGCTCATATCTTCGAGCCGGGTGGTCTTCCAGAACGGGCTGTCGGCCATGTGAACTCCATGTGCGGCCTGCGCGGTAACGATGACATACGGTTTTTGCTGCACGGCTTGCTCTCATGCTCTAGTATGGCATAAGGCGAGAGGGTGCGCGGCCAGAACGGAACCTTTGCGAGCCGGGGCGTTTTGAACGTCGCGGAGCGGCTAGTCAATAGACGGGAACAGGAAGTTGCAGGACCCATTCAGTCAGGATCAGCGACCCAAAAAAAGACGGCATCTTTTCCTGCGCCTGGATTCCTGGATTGATTCCTCTCTCTGGTCCGCCGGATCCGGGCTTGGCGAAAAGTGGGAAGAAATCAATATCTTCTTCCGCCGCTTTCATGTGAGAGGTTATAAACGCGCCTTCTTCGAAGCGATCGGCGAATCCATGACGCTTGGAACAGCGGGCGCGGTACTCCTTCTCGCCCTTGCCTTGCCTGCTTTCGAAGAAACCTACGGAAACTGGCGCGAGCAGGACGATTTCGCGGTGACGTTCCTAGACCGTTACGGCAATGAAATCGGCCACCGGGGCATTATCCACGAGGATTCGGTGCCGATCGACGAACTGCCGGACCATCTGGTGAAATCGGTTCTGGCGACGGAAGATCGGCGTTTTTTCGAGCATTTCGGTATCGACCTCTTCGGCCTCGTGCGCGCCATGACGGAGAATGTGCGGGCGAACTCAGTTGTTCAAGGTGGTTCGACCATCACGCAGCAGCTTGCCAAGAACCTGTTCCTGACCAATGAGCGCACCATTCAACGCAAGATCAAGGAAGCGTTCCTGGCGTTTTGGCTGGAGGCAAACCTTACAAAAAACGAAATCCTGCGGCTTTACCTCGACCGCGCCTATATGGGCGGCGGCACGTTCGGGATCGCCGCGGCGTCGCAGTTCTACTTCGGCAAGGACATCACCGATGTCACACTGGCCGAGTCGGCCATGCTCGCCGGGCTGTTCAAGGCCCCTGCCCGCTTTGCCCCCCATATCAACCTGCCGGCAGCACGCGGACGGGCCAACGAGGTTTTGACCAATCTGGTGCAGGGCCAGCTCATGACCGAGGGTCAGGTCATCGGCGCGCGACGCAATCCAGCCGATGTCGTCGACCGGGGAGATCAGGAAACACCGGATTATTTTCTCGATTGGGCCTTTGAAGAGGTCCGGCGCATAGCGGCCGGATATCCGGAGCACTCGCTCATCGTGCGCACGACCATCGACAACGGCTTGCAACGGGCTGCAGAAGAGGCGGTGGAAACGGGTCTCAGACAATATGGCAAGCGTTACCGGGTACAACAAGGCGCGCTTGTGCTGATTGAAAACGGCGGTGCCGTACGGGCCATGGTCGGCGGCCGGGACTACGGGGAAAGCCAGTTCAACCGGGCGACACGGGCGCTGCGCCAGCCCGGTTCGTCTTTCAAGGTTTATGTCTACACCACGGCGATGGAAAACGGCTTCACACCGGAGACCGGCATCCGCGATGCACCAATCACATGGCGCGGATGGTCACCACGCAACTATACGCGCGGATATGCCGGGCGCATCGACCTGACCCGCGCGCTGGTCAAATCGATCAACACGGTTCCGGTTCGCCTTGCGCGCGATCACCTTGGCACCGAGAAAATCGCCGAGATGGCACAAAGGCTCGGCGTTGAAACGCCGGTGCGCACCGACAAGACCATGCCGCTCGGCACTTCGGAAGTGACCGTCATGGACATGGCGACAGCCTATTCCGTGTTCCCGGCGGGCGGGTTGTCATCGCAGCGGCACGGCATCACACAGATCATGAACTACTCCGGCAAGGTGCTTTACGACCATCGGCGCGATGCACCGGAACGCAAACAGCTTCTCGACGAAGAAACTGTCCGCTCGATGAATACGATCCTGACCCAGATACCTGAGTGGGGAACGGGCCGCCGCGCCAAGCTCGATGGCATCAAGACGGGCGGAAAGACCGGCACGACCCAGGCCTACCGCGACGGCTGGTTTGTCGGCTTTACCGGCAATTACACGGCCGCGGTCTGGTTCGGGAATGACGACTACACGTCTTCGGCGCGCATGACCGGCGGCTCCCTGCCCGCCATGACCTTCAAGCAATTGATGACCTTTGCCCATCAGGGCGTGGAGTTGCGGCCTATCCCCGGAATTGACGATCCGGATGCCGACGAGGATGCGGAAGACCGGCTGGTTGCCGCCAGTGAACTTGTCGGCGAAGGGGGCGAGCCCATCTTGCGCCCGCGTGTGCTTTCGCGCGATGCGACACGTCTTTTGCGGGAATTGGCCGACGCTTTTGCCAATGCGCCGCCCGTCACACTCAAGCCGGAACGGTCCGTTGCCTATAATCCGGGCGACCGGCCGGCGGTGGTTGAATAAGCTCTAAAAACAGGTTTGGCGAAAACGATCTCCAACTGCTATGTCTGGCAGCCGGTACGACCATGTGCTGAGGTAAAGATCCCTTGTTCCGCGTCCCTGCGACCATTGCAGCCATATTTGTCATAGCCTTTGGCGGGGCGATGCTGAGCGCGGCCTATGCGTTGAAGGCGACGGTCGGCTTCGGCTCGATCTCACTCGGCCCCTGGAAAGCCTGGCCCCATGCGCAAACCGAAAAGGCTGATCCTTACGCCAAGGCCCATCGCGCCCGCGCCGGACGACTTCTTCTCGGCGGCGCGGAAGGCCTGGTGTTCATCGCCGGCGCCGACAGCAGCGGGGCGAGGCTGCAGACCGGCTGCGACTACACGATCCAAGGTCAGACGCCGCCGGCCCGATTCTGGACCCTGCACGTCACTGATAATGACGACAGCCTGCTGCCTGTCGATCAGGTCTTTCCGGCGGCCTATCACTCGCAAAATGTCCTCAAGCAGCAAAACGGCACGTTTGAGATCACCGCAAGCACCCTGCCCCGGTCCGGCAACTGGCTTGCCCTCGACGGTCAGGATCAACCGTTCAAACTTGTTCTTACACTCTTCGATACGCCGACGGCGGGCAGTTCGCGATTGATCGAGCTGCAGATGCCGCAGATCGTCGCCGGGGAGTGCCGCGATGGGTAGGATCCTCTACATCGTGCTTTCCGGCATCGCCGGTGCAGCTCTGTTGCACATCATCATCATTCTTGCGCTGCCTGCTTATGCGGACCGCGACGCCTGGACAAAGATCAACGCGCTCGGGCCAACCGACTTCTTCCACATCCTGCCGCAGAACAAACCCGACGGGCTGGTCTCGGCCAACCCGTTCATACGGACAGCCGTTTGCCGGTTCGATATCGATAAGCAACCGGTGCGCGTGACGGCATCCGGCCTTGCCTACTATTGGTCTCTGTCGATCTTCGATCCGGGCACCAACGAAATCTACAGTATGAATGACCGTACGGCGACCGAGAGGAAGCTGGACGTCGCCATTGTCACGCCGCTGCAAATGATCAATTTTAGAAAAAGCCTGCCGGAATCACTGGCGGAATCCGTGTTGATCGAATTTCCAGGAACCACGGGTTACCTAGTCCTTCGCACCGTCCAGCCTGATGCAAGCTGGGAGCTTATCGTGCGGGAGTTTCTCGGCAGCGCGTCCTGTCAGCCTGCCGACGCCCTGTAATTGTGACCGGTTGCGTTAGCCGATTCGCAGCGCGGTCAGGCCTTGCCGCGACGCGATTGTTTCACCGGCAAGCCTTTGCTGCCCTGCTTGGTCTCATAGCGAACGCCGGTAAACATCAATACGGTTGCGCTTTCATGGCGCACGTAATTGCGTGGACGGCGGGGCCGCCGCGGCGTCATTCTTGAGTTCAGTTGAATAATGTCTGCCATGGTTTCATCGTCCCTTTGCCGGGAACGACAAGCTGCGCAGCTATGCGTTCCCCATTCGCGTTAAAAGCATCAAACACAACTCCATACCGGTGCATGCGCATTACAAAGGCCGCCAAGCCTATCGCATCCTTAAGGATCGAACCCGAATGCAATATCCGGATTAGACCCCCTCGATAGTTAACAGTTTGCTAAAGATTTGGTTCTACTTTGAGACAACACAGAGTTTTGCGTAGTGTGGGTGAAGTTAGTTGGATCGTTTCCGCGACCTTGAAAGAGCCGGGCGTACCGGTCGTAAGGACGCAGCCTTGCTTGCGGCGATTGCCGGATTTGAGGCGCTCAAGCACCCAACGTCGCAAGACATGCGGCAATTCTCAAATCTGTTTTCCGGTCTTTTCGAACTGACAAGGGACGACACGCGCAGAACCGCGGCCGCCTCTCTTTCGCGTCTGAAGCAGCTGCCGCAGGATGTTATCCTCACCGTGGCCGATCAGCCTATCCACATTTGCGCACCGTTCCTTGCTCTCAGCCCGTGCCTCACCGCTCAGGTTTTGCTGCAGACGATCACGCGTCATGGACAAGATCATGCACGGGCGATTGCCAGGCGCGAAACACTGTCGCCGACAGTTGTTGAGGCACTTAATGCGCTGGACAATGAAACCGTTGCCGAGGCGCTGCGGCTGAGAGATGAATCCGAACGCGGAAGCGGTGTTGCGCTCCTTGAAGCTGACGAAGCAAAAAAACACGACAATGAGGAACAGCTCCGGACCCGCATCAAGGACATGGCATTGCGGCGCGGCGCGGCGCGCCAGGAGCCACGGCCCGTGCAACAGGAAATCGGCCGCCCGGACAATGCAAGGCTCGTTGAAGCCGCCGAGGCCGGAAGGCCCCTGCTGTTCAACAAACTGCTTGCCCGGTCCCTGTCCTCCGATGTTTCGCTTGCCGAACGGATCATGCTTGATGTTTCCGGCCGCCAGTTGACCATGGCGCTCTATGCCGTCGGCATGAACGAGGCGGAGATCGTCCGCACTCTTATCGGCCTTTTCCCGCTGCTTCAAAGGACGTCTGGCGGCGTCCAGTATGCGGAGCTCCTGCTTCATTCAGTCGATCGCGATGACAGCGACGAACGTGTACGGGCCTGGGCGCGCGCCAACGACGTTTCATCGGGAAGCGGGTTCGGATATCAGCCGCAAACCGAAGCCTCAACGAGGCGCCCACGCGATAATGAGCGCGTTCACCGAACCAATCGACCGGACCACGGATCGAAGACCCTCAAGCAGGCATGAGTGTAAGGTAGTCCTGCGGGTTTTCGGTTTCTATCTCGACCACCCAGAAATCCGGATCGAAGTCCCTTTCCCGCGCCAGGATCGTGTCAATCTCAGACCCCGGACAGTTTTCGAGGCGCGTTTCAAACGTGCGATCAACCGGCTTGGCCGTATCGAAGATGGCCTGCGGTGCAGGAGCCAGCAAGGCCTGCTGACCATCACGGCCCAGGATACGGACAAATATCGCCCCGGCCTCGGGCGAGCCATGTCGCTCAACAACGGCAAATTCTCCCTTGCTGAAGACTTGCCTTACAAGCGCCTTCACCCAAAGATCGGAGGTCAGCCGCATCTTTGTTCCATTGGGTGAATGCCAGTCTTCGGCATGTCCTGTCTGCCAAGATGACAGGGACCCGAGGGTTTAGAGGGCGCCGATCTCATGGAGCTTCTTAAGTACAAGCTTGTCGGGCTGCCCCGTAACCGGCAGGCGATAGTGCCGCTGGAAATCGGCAATCGCCGAAGTTGTCTGTTCGCCGATGACGCCATCAACTTTCACCTCTGAATAGGCGATGTTGCTCAGGCCTTTCTGGATTTCCGTGATCAGGTCCGCGACGGGATCGGCGGGAGCGACGCTGCCCGCATCATCGGCGGCAGGGCCGGTGCGTTCGGCCTTGACGGCATCATCAGCGATGAGCTGCGTAACACTTGTGTCGCGTGCCGGTTTGGGCTTGGGCACGGCAACCGTGTCCAGCTCGGAGATCAGCATGTGAACCAGCAGGGTATCGGTGGCGCTTCCGGTCGGCTCCAACCCGGCTTTTTCCTGGTAAGCCCGAATAGCGTTTTCAGTCTTCGGCCCAAGTACGCCGTCGACGATGCCCTCATAGATCCCGCCGCTGCGCATGGCCTGCTGCAGGCTTTCGACAGTCGGATTTGCCGGTTGGGCGTTTCGCCTGGGTATGCTTGCGGTGCTTTGCGGATCTTTGTGCTCGATCTTGAATGTCGTCACCCGGCTTGACGGGACGGGCACCTCCCCGACCGGCACCAATCGCTGCGCCTCTACGATTGTCCGCGTGGTGTAGAGCGGCGCGGGATGCACGCCGGGCTGATAAACCAGTGCATTGATGGATACGAAGGCGAATGTCACAGCAAATGCGGCCACCCCTCCGGCAATAGAGGGATGTCGGACAATCACGTCTCCGGCGGAACGAAAAAGGCCGGCAACTACCGGAAAGCGGCCGGATTTCCGGTCAGGCCGTTTTCGCCTTGTCGTCATGCATTATCTCCAATCCATCCTTATTATTGGCCGTCAATCGTGGCGGAAATTCCACCGCACGCATGTCAGCCGCTTTATCGTCGCCAGTCAACGTTCCCGGTCCCGACACCGGCAGGTTGACGGTAACCGTTGTTCCAACGCCGATGGCGCTCTTTATCGCGAAGTCACCGCCATGCAGGGCAACCAGCCCCTTGACGAGGCTCAGGCCAAGGCCGGTGCCTTCATACTGGCGAGCCAGTTCACTCTCCACCTGTACGAAGGGCGAGCCGATCCGTTCGAGGTCGGCATCGCTGATGCCGATGCCGGTGTCGGATACGTCGATCACGATGCGACCGTTGGTTTCGGCGACATCGACCGTGACGATGCCACCTTCTTCGGTAAACTTGATGGCATTGGCCATCAGATTGATAAGGATCTGCTGGAGCGCGCGGCGGCAGGCGGTGATCTGCTTTTGCCCCTTTGCAACGCGAGCAGTCAGAACAATACCTTTACTGTCTGCCTGGCGGGAAAGCATGGCCTCGCAGGTATCCATGGCTTCCTTGACATTGAAGGTCTCGAGATTGAGTTCGTAGCGGCCGGCCTCAATCTTGCTCAGATCCAGCATGGAGTTGATAACGGCAAGCAGGTGCTGTCCGGAATCGCGGATGAGCTCCACATATTCGCGCTGCTGGGGATTAAGCGAGTCGCCAAGATACTCGCCGGACAGGAGATCCGAAAAACCGAGAATGGCGTTCAGGGGCGTTCTCAACTCGTGACTGACCGCTGCCAGGAAACGTGTCTTGGCTTCGTTTGCGGTTTCGGCTTCTTCCACCTTGCGGGCGAATGCGCGGCGCATTTCAAGATCGCCGCCAATATCCATCGCCTGCGCTACAAACCCATTGTAAACGCCGCCTTGACGGTCGGCGATCATATGGACGGACAGATGCAGGAACTGATCCTGTTCCTGGCCTTCTGCGGGCCGGCGCAACCGAACGCGCACCGTGCGCATGGAGCAGCCGGTGCGAAGATCGTCAACGGCCTGCAGGAAACTTATGCGATCCGACACGTGCATGTGTTCGATAAAGCCGCGTCCCAGAACATCTCCGATGCGCTCGAGCATCGCTGTCTTGCTTGCGCCGGCAAGAGCGACAACATCGGCACGCTCATTGTGAAAGGAGATGAGGCCGGGAAGACGGGAAAGAATATCATCGCGCACCTCTGGTTCGGGTGTGACGTTATCTTGTTTTCCCACGTCGCCACGCTGAAGACCAATGGCAAACAGCAATCCATATATGCCGAGAGCCGAGATCACGGCGACCGATCCGATGTCCGTGCCGAACGCACGTTCTGCACCAAGGCCGGGATAAAACGCCTGCGTCAGGCCGACCGATCCGACGATCAGCGCCAGCGCCGCAAAGCCGGTGTAGATGGATGGCCGGTCCTGGCGTATCCGATAGGCCTCCGCCGGTGCAAGAAGAGCCAGAGGCATAAGGGTGGAGGCGAGACCGCCACTTGCAGCTGCGGCGGCAGACAGAGCCGAACTTCCAGCAACCAGTGCCAGGATCTCGACAACACGGCGCCGGCCGGTATGAACCACGATGCCGGCCAAAACCAGAGACGTTGCCGCAAGAATGAGTAACGGTGCGGCAAGCTCGCCCGCGCCGAATGCCGGAATGAGTGAAAACGGAAAGACAGATGCAAGAACCGCACCTGCCACGACCAGGAAACCGATCAGCCTTGACTGGACCGCGCGCTCCTGCTCGTCCACCACGTCGCGGTGCACCCAGTTGGTCACCAGGCCGTCACTGACCAATTCCAGTCCCGATGAAAAATAACGCTTCACCCTGATCGCCACTTTGCACTCAATACACGGTTGTTGTTCTGGCTGACCCACTTTGGCAAATGCTGCTTAAGGAATGGATAAAGCGGCGGCGTTTTCGAGACAAATTGAGGGGTTTCGCGATTTCCGCGTCCTTTTGGATACAGACTTTGCGGTTCATGGTTAATGCCGCGTAACCCGCAGGCGAAACGCAATTTTTATCATTGTCGGTTTTAAAGGGCCATCATTTCCCGATAGGGTTGCCGGTCGGTCGACCCCAAGACCAGAGACATTGCATGCGTTTCATCCTCAAGGCCCTGTTCTGGTTCGGTATCGTTGTTGTGTTCCTTCCGGCAAACGATCGGGATGCTGAGAGGCAAGCATCGTCAAACGATGTCGAACGGATAATCTCCGAGAGCGATGTACACGCAATAGCAAACGCCGTTCGTGCCTTGTGCACCGAACATGAGGACACATGCGCTGCGGGATCGCACGAATTGGCGGATTTACGCAGGGCCGCATCGGGCGATAGCGACGCCATTGCACGCTTGATCCGCAGCGAGGCCGGGCGGGCTCTTGTCGTGTCAACCATGACGCAACAGTAGATACAATCGCGCCGACGCGCTGTTTTCGCGTGCTTTGTCAGATCAACTTGCCTATATCGGTCAAAGGCCCGCTTGCGCGGATGATTTGATCAGCAAATGAAAACGGCTATGGCAACGATTGAACAGATTATCGATGACTTCGCCTATCTCGACGATTGGGAAGACAGGTACAGATATGTAATCGAGCTGGGGCGCACGCTCGACCATATGCCGGAAGCCGACAAGACCGACGCAAACAAGGTACAGGGCTGCGTGAGCCAGGTCTGGCTGACCCATTCGGCCGATACCGATGATCCATCAGATCCGGTCTTGCATTTTGTTGGCGATTCAGACGCGCATATCGTACGGGGCCTCGTCGCCATCATGCTGGCTGCGTGCTCCGGCAGGAAGGCCTCACAGATCGTATCTTTTGACGAAAGCGCGTTGTTTTCCAAGCTTGGTCTCATGGAGCACCTTACGCCGCAGCGTGCAAACGGGCTGCGCTCTATGGTCGCACGTATCAAATCCGAGGCACAGGCTGTGTCTGAACCCTCCCCTGGTTGATTGACCCGGTTCGACTGACGGCGCGGCAAAGCCGGCGCTACAGAAGCCGTGAAATGATGCCTGAATGTACATAAATTAACATTTATGTTAATTGATGGCGATTCCATCAATGAAACGAGGGTTCTGGTACCATGGGAGAAATTGCAAGCGGAGTGAATTGGCTCGCGGTGATACTTGGTGCGGTTGTGTCATTTCTGGCCGGCTGGCTCTGGTATTCGCCGAAGCTGTTCGGACCGAAATGGGCCGAGGGCGTCGGCGTTGAAATGGGAACAGCCAACGAGATGCCGGTCGGCGCCATGGTCAGTCAGATCGTCGGGCTGCTTCTGCTGAGCTGGTTTGTCGGGGTGACGGCCGCTGCCGGGATGTTGCTGACCGTCATTTTAGGCACGATCGCCTTTGCACTGCTCGGTTATTCGGGCGGCATGTTCAGAAAGAACAGCGCATATGCGCGCGTTACGGACCTTGGTTATCTGGTCTGCAGTGTCGTGATCATGATCATTATCCAGGGGCTGCTCTAAGTCGGGCATCCCAAGAGAAAAAGGCGCTGTGCAAACAGCGCCCTTTTAAGCGATTGATCTGCCGTCAAAGGCCGGGCACATAAGGCCCGCCTTCATTCCGGCCTTTTTCACCAATCAGTCATCTTTACGCTTTTGCCCAAGCCCCATTTTCTTGGCAAGCTGAGAGCGCGCCTTCGCGTAGGCCGGAGCAACCATAGGATAGTCCGCCGGCAGATCCCACTTCTCGCGATACTCCTCGGGCGTCAGGCCATGATAGGTCATGAGGTGCCGCTTCAGCGACTTGAACTTCATCCCGTCCTCAAGACAGATAATATAGTCTTCCTGAACGGATTTGCGGATCGGTACCGCCGGTTTCGGTTTTTCCGCAGGGGCTGCATCAGCCGACGTGGTAGAGCCGAGTGCAGAGTGCACATTGGCGATCAGCCCTGGAAGATCGCTGGTCTGGACCACATTGTTACTTACATAAGCGGCCACCACCTCGGCAGTCAGCTCAGCAAGCAATTCATCTCTTGTATTATCGATTGCTTCAGTCATTTTTTCGCGCCTCAAATATTGTGAAGTTTACATTTCACCTGGGTCCCATCTTGTTTGGAAAATTCAGTTTCTCAGCAACTTTTAGGGTTGCACATTTTAGAATCGCCCAATTCTGGGATATCACTAAATAATTACGTTTTGAACAAAAAAATCTTGTTGCAGCTCTTCGTCATTCCACAAAACAAGAGCAGAAATTTGAAAGTCTAGTGAGCTTATCCGCAAACCTGTTGATCGCAGAAGCTTCAATCTTCCGCTGGTGTGGAAGTATCGGCCGTATTCGGCATTTCGTCTGCAACCGATAGATCGCTCAGGCGATATCCCACCGCGTAGGACGCCTTGGCCAGAAGATGCGCGGAGATCGGCGCTGTCAGCAACAAAAACCCGACGCCAGCCAAGGCCCGGGTAAAGGTTCCCGTATCACCCGCATGTATCCCGAGCGCAATCAGCACAACGCCGGAGCCGACAGTGCCTGCTTTCGAAGCAGCATGCATGCGGGAATAAACGTCCGGAAACCTCAACAGACCAAGGGCCGCGACCAGTGTAAAGCCGGAGCCGATCACCATCATCGCTGCAACAATCAGAGCCAGTGCACTACTCACGGATCATCTCCCCGCCGGAATCAATGTCCGGCTCGTTTTCGCTCTGCACACGGCCACGTGCCAGGATGAACCGCGCAAACGCCACAGTTGCGAGGAATCCAACTAGGCCGAGTGCAATGGCGATGTCGACATAGAGCGTGTAGCCGGTCTTGATGCCGATGACGGCAATGAAGCCTATCGCCGTTGCCACCAGCATATCGAGCGCCAGGATTCTGTCCGGCAGTGTCGGGCCGCGTATGACCCTGTAGACCGTCAAGGCAAAAGAAAGGCTTAGCAGGAGCAACGACAGCGTGATGGCGCCTTCAATGACAGTGTCTGCAAAAGTCATCTGAATGCCTCCAATATCCTACGCTCAAAGCCGTCTGCGATATCCTTTCGCGTTGCGTCAGGGTCGGAACAGTCGATCGCGTGTATGTAGAGAAATTTTCGATCGTCAGACACGTCAACGGAAAGCGTGCCGGGTGTCAGCGTGATCATGTTGGCCAGAAGTGTTATCTCGAAATCCCGATCGACCTTGAGCCTGTAGGCGAAGATGCCCGGCTTGACGTTCATTCTGGGCGACAGCACCGTTACGGCAACACGGATGGCCGACATCATGAGTTCATACAAAAACAGCAAAACGAGCCTCAAAATCCGGCCGGCCCGTGAGAAATACCCGGCCGAGCCGACCTGCTCGCGGATGAGATAGAGAACGGACGCACCGAGCAGGAAACCGAACGCAAGGTTGAGCACGCTGTAAAACCCGGTGACCATGGCCCAGATCACCGCAAGGAGTACATTGATCAGAAACAGCTTCATGGCTGAGCTCCTTGCGGAAAGACCGACCTGATGTAGTCCATCGGGTTCAGCATCTGTTCCGACCCGGTCTGAGACAGTTCGAGCATTTGCTGCGGGAAAATGCCGAGAAGAACAACCAACACCGTCAGGCCGACAACCGGCGCGTAGTCGATCATCGGGCTGAGGTCGACCGGTGCCGTTTCGCGTTGAACGACCGCAGGCCGCCAATAGGCAAGCACCCAAACGCGTCCGACGGCGATCGTTGTCAGAAAACCGCTCACAAGGATCGCCCCTGCGAGCCACCAGGCTCCGACATCCAGCGACGCCTTGACGAGGATGACTTTTGGCCAGAACCCCGAGAAAGGCGGCAGGCCGGACACGGCAAAAAACAGAATGAGCGTGACCGCGGCCAGGAATACATGCGAGCTGTAAATCCCGCTTGAGGTTGCGATCGAGAACCCACCGCCAGCACGGGCCGCCAGCCCCGATGCGAGATAAAGCGCGGTCATGACGATCATTGAATGAACCGCATAGAATATTGTTCCGGTGATGCCGCCGGGACTTGCCAGCGCGATACCCGCAAACATGATGCCAATGCCTGAAATCACCAGATAGCCCAGCAGCCTTCTGGAATCGGTCTGGGCGAGCGCGCCAACCGCCCCGAAGATCATGGTGGCGGCGGCAATGACGGCAATGACCCAGCCGAGCATGTCCCGTTCTGCCGGAAAAAGGACAAACGCAACGCGCATCAACGCGTAGACGCCGACCTTGGTCAGCAGTCCGGCAAAGAGCGCCGACACCACCACCCTTGGCGTGTGGTAGGACGCTGGCAGCCAGAAATAGGCCGGAAAGGCGGCAGCCTTCATCCCGAACGCCATCAGATAGAGGCTTAACAGCGTCACCAAAGGCGCCTTGTCGCTCATCTGCGGTGCCTTCTGGGCGATATCCGCCATATTGAGCGTTCCGAATATTCCGTAGAGATACCCGGTGGCGATGAGGAAAAGTGTCGTCGCAACCAGGTTGAGGAAAGCATATTTGGTTGCGCCGTCGATCTGCCTTTTGTCCGACCCCAGAACCAGAAGCCCGAAGGATGCAATCAGCAGAACCTCGAACCAGACGTAGAGATTGAAGATGTCGCCTGTGAGGAAGGCGCCGCTGACACCGGCCATCATCAACAGCAAAAACGGGTAGAAACCGTAGCGCCTGCCGCTCTTGTTGACGTCACCTGCGCCGTAGATTCCACCCGCCAGCGCCGCAATCGCCGCTGTCAGGTTCAAAACCGCTCCAAGGATATCGACCGTAAAGGATATTCCGAAAGGCGGCAGCCAACGGCCCATGGTCATGGTCACCGGCCCGTTCAGGATCACATGGACCAGCAGCGCCGCGTTGATCACCACGAGAGCGACAAGACTGGGAATGGCGATTAAGGGTTGAATGCGGGTGTCCTTGCGGATCATCAGCAACAGCGCGCCCAACCCCATGCACAGCAATACTGGGGCAATAACCAGCCAGTCCGCCAGCGGCGGCGGCTCCAGAATCATAGCTGCCGAGAGATCGACGGGTGTCTTTTGTGACGATGCCATTCTTATTCCGTTCAGTATCCCAGAGGCGGAACGTTCTGTTCCCTTGGCTCGGCAGAGCGCATTTCATCGGTGTCGTCGGTCTCCAGTTCCTGGTAGGCCCGGTAGGAGAGCACCAGGAGGAATGCAAAGAAGGAGAACGCAATAACAATGGCGGTCAATATCAGCGCCTGCGGCAGCGGGTTCGCCGTGAGAACCCCTTCCGCGGCGCCGTTTGATCCCAGAATCGGCGGCACCTCGCGCGTCAGCCGTCCGGATGTAAAAATCAGAAGGTTGACCGCGTTGCTCAAAATTGCGGCGCCAAGCAAAATACGGATGATGTGCTTGGACAGGAACAGATAAATGGCGACGGCAAAGAAGACGCCAACCAACAGGGTCATCGGGCCTTCCATCAGTCTTCTGTCCTTTCCTCGAGCGCCAGCGCGATCGACGTTATTGATCCGACGACAACGAGATACACACCGATATCGAAGAGCAGAACCGTCGACAGCTTCAGTTCGGTGCCGAAAGCCGGCACGTAGAACCAAAGGCCCGTCATAAAGGGCACACCGGCAAATATCGAAACAAGCCCGGCAATCGAAGCCATCAAAAGACCTGCTCCCGATATGCCCATCGGATGATAATGAAGGGCGCGGCGCACCGGCGATACACCGCAGGCAACGCCGTAAATGGCGAAGGCGGACGCGGCGATCAGCCCGCCGATGAATCCGCCGCCGGGTTCATTGTGGCCACGCAGCAGCACAAAAATCGAGAATAAAACCATGAGGCTGCTCAAATAGGGAGCGACCGTGCGGAATATCAGTGTTCGCATTCCTATTCACGCTCCTCTTGGTACGGATCGTTGGCGGCGATATAGGCTGCGCGGCGCTTGTTGATGCGGATCAGTGACAGGATGGCAAGGCCGGCGACCATGACGACCCCGATCTCGCCCCAGGTGTCGGTGCCGCGGAAATCGACAAGGATCACGTTGACGATGTTCGCGCCATAAGCGACCGAGAGGGAGTAGGTCGTGAAGAACTCCGACAGCGTCAGATCGAAGGGCTGTTGAGTCACTTTCAGAAGCATGAGCATGAACGCTCCGGCTCCAAAACAGGCGATGGTCATATCGAGGTAACGCCGGCCGACCGGACGATGATCCGCCGGTGTCAGCTTGAGCCGTGTCATTGCCAGGGCAAGAATAACCACGGACAACGTCTCGACCATGAACTGCGTGAATGACAGATCCGGTGCGCCAAAAAGCATGAACAGCAGCGCAACCGCGAAACCCTGGATGCCGAGCGATACGATCGCCGTCAGCCGGTTGTTGGCATAGATCACCGCAACGAGGCCAACCGCGGCAATTGCCATAATGGCAAGCTCGTAAACGGCAAGCTCATAAAATGGCGGATCGCTGGGCCATGTGGGCAAGGCGGGAAGCTCGCCGAAAAAAATCATCGGCGCGAGGATCGCGATGATCACCAGAATAAAGGTAACTCTCATATAGATTTCCATCCGCCCGGGCTGCGCCACTTTCGTTATCGAAAACGACGCCAGAACCAGACCCCGGATGAACTGATCGAAACCCCTGTCGGGACCCCATCCGATCGCAACCAGCAGACGCGCCATGACGGCACGTAACCGGTCGACATTCAGATAGGCGACAATACCGAAGGCGACCGTCACGCCCGAAAGAAGCAGCGGCATGCCGATATGCGGGATCAACGAGATATACACTGATACGGGTTCACCCTGCACGGCAGAGGCCATCGGGATCGAAATGAACTCATGCGATACACCCGAAAACAGCGCAGTGAAAAGGCTGGCAAGAGCCAGCACGGCAGGGCCGAGCCACAACAGGACCGGGCCTTCATGGGCATGGGAGAGCTCCGGCTTCTTCTGTCCGAAGAACGGTTTGAGCGCAACTGCGAAACCGATGACAAACATCAGGCCGTTGCCGACAATGGCAACCAGCGTCAGCAATAGCGGCCAGGCGTCGACACCCCAAAGGCCGTAATAAATCTCTTCCTTGGCAAGAAAACCGAAAAACGGCGGCAGTCCGGCCATGGAAACCGCCGATGCCAGCGCGGCGGCAAAGGTAATCGGCATGGCAGCCATGAGGCCGCCCAGCTTTGTCACGTCCCGCGTTCCAGCCTCATGATCGATGCAGCCGGCGACCATGAAGAGTGCGCCCTTGAACATCGAATGGGCCACTAGGTAAAGCACCGCCGCGGCGATCGCCTTTTCCGTTCCAAAACCCGTCAGCATGACGAGGAGGCCAAGCGACGAGACCGTGGTATAGGCCAGCATCAGCTTCAGGTCCGTCTGCCGGATGGCAAGCAGCGTACCGACAATCAGCGTCGTTCCGCCGAATATGGGTAAGACCGTCTCCCAGGCAACGGTGTCACCGAGCACCGGATTGAGCCGCATCAGCAGGTAAACGCCGGCTTTGACCATGGTTGCAGAATGCAGGTAGGCGGAGACCGGTGTCGGTGCTTCCATGGCATTGGGCAGCCAGAAATGCAGCGGGAACTGGGCCGACTTGGTAAAAGCGCCGCCCAGCACCAGAACAAAGACGGCGATATAAAAAGGACTGTCAGCCAGTGGGCTGCCGGAAAGCAGCAGCAACGAAAGCTCTGAGATGCCGGTGATGTTCCAGATCATCAAAAGGCCAGCGAGCAGGAAAAGTCCGCCACCGCCGGTGACAACCAGCGCCTGCAGGGCAGCGCGCCGCGATGCCTCGCGCTTGTGGTCGAAGCCGATCAGCAGGAACGACGTGATCGATGTCAGCTCCCAGAAGACGAAGAACATCAGGAAGCTGTCCGACGCCACCAGCCCAAGCATGGAGCCCATGAACATCAGGATAAAGGAGAAGAATCGCCCGAGATGGGCGTGCCCCTTCAGATAGCCGCCGCTGTAGAGGACGATCAGCACACCGATGCCGCTGATCAGAAGCGCGAATGTCAGGGACAGGCCGTCAATGAACCAGGAAAAATTGACCTGAAAAGCCGGAATCCACTGAAAACCGCCGGTCACGACCTCGCCGCGCGAAATCTCCGGCAAAAACGTCGCAAAATGCCAGAAAATGGTGACTGGAACCAATGCCAGCACCCATGCCGCATTATGTCCTAGTCGCCGTGTCAGGGCTGGTGCAATAAGCGCCGCGATGAACGGCAACAGCAAGACGAAAAGCGTCGTGCTGGGCGTGTCGGAGACCATTCTCCCTCCCCTGATGGAATTCCCTGGCAAACGTCTGATCGAATTTAGTGATGCACCGCATCAACGGCAAGACAGGAAGCTTCGAAATCCAAGCAAATCGGGGCCATGCGACAGTTTTATCGCCTTCCACAGCTCCAATTGTTGAACCGGGCGACCTTGGACCCTAAACAATGGTCTGAAGGAGAAACCGCAATGAGCGATGCAAATCAGAAGAAAATCGTCAAAACGGACGCCGAATGGCGAGCCCAGTTGTCGCCTCAGGAGTATCACGTTACGCGCGAGGGCGGGACGGAGCGGGCTTTCACCGGCCCCAATTGGGACAGCAAGGACAACGGGACGTATAGCTGCCTGTGTTGCGGCAAGCCGCTTTTTCACTCCGATACCAAGTTCGATTCCGGCACCGGCTGGCCGAGCTATTTTGCCCCTTTGGAGGCCGATGCGGTGACCGAGCACAAGGACCGGTCTTTTTTCATGACGCGGACCGAAATCCGTTGCGCCGACTGCGACGCCCATCTCGGGCACGTTTTCAATGACGGCCCGCAGCCGACAGGCTTGCGCTATTGCATGAACGGAACGGCTTTGTCGTTCAAACCTGCCGGCGGGGACGACGACTAAAGCATATACCTGCAAACGAGCGAGCGCCGGTGACTGCTTTCGGCAGAACCTGAAAAGACGATCAATCAACCGCGTCGGTCACCATTGCAGGACTTTCCCGCCTATACTCTATGGAGTTTCTACGTCTGCTTCGTGGACTGCAACCGATATAGTCGAACCGGACTACCCTCAGCTCGGGCGATGATTCCTTTGGCTTCAAGGTCAAGCTGAACGGCTTTCAGCCACCATCCCGCTTTCGCGCCGCCGGGAAACAGTTTCTGATCCAGATGCTTCAGCAACGCCTCTTTAGCGTCAGCCACTTTCAGGCCGGGTGGTGAATCTGGCAAAACCGGAAGTAGGGCTACGCGCATGGCTTCATATTTGGCTCGGTCCACGCGTTCCGTCCGCCCCGGAGTATTGGGGTTCTCAACTTCGATCTTTTCGTCATGCATCAATTTTTCTTTCTATCTTTATGGCGTTGCTTCGAAAGCCCATTCCCGCCCATGCCTTGAACAGTTGCCAATAGAACGACAATGAATGGGTTTTCAGATTGGGAATATCTGTTGAGAGTGATGCCAAGTCCGGGCAGTCGACTGTCAAGGTTCTCATCTCGGGCGCTGGACGCTGTTCATCTTCCCACAAAGTTCCATACACGCTGACCCAGTGACCGCCCTTCATGTGCAAAAATATCGGCGTATTGCAGCAGGTTGCCAGCACCCGTGAGGTCGTTGCACTATCGTCTAGCCGATGAACCGCCAGATGCTCCTTCCCGCGCGTGATGCGCGTACGGTCATTGCGCTGCATAACAAATGGAACCGTTCCGTTTTCTGCAAACGTTGACGCATCGGAAGACAATGACAAGAACCGTTCGCCCGCCTCGCGGCACGAATTGCAGCAACACTCAACGACCATGAATGGCGCTCCAACCAACGAAAGCGAGACATTTCCGCAGTGGCAGCTAAGCGCCGTTATATCGCTCATTTCAAGACGACTTTCATTCCAGCAAGATGTCCTTAACTAGACTGGACCGTCCAGTTTGATTAGTCAAGAGCTTCGCATATATTGTAGACAGAGGAGGAATGCGAACCATGCCAAAAGCAGCCGAGACGCGCGTGCGGCGCAGTCAAGCAAAAATCCTCGCCGCCGCTGAGGCAACCTTTCTGCATAACGGGTTTTTGGGAACAAGTATGGACGCTGTTGCCGACCAGGCCGGGGTCTCGAAGCAGACGGTGTATTCCAACTTCGGATCAAAAGAAGCCCTGTTCCTTCGGGTCGTGCATGAAATGACTGGTGCAGCAGCTGCGGAACTCCTGGAAATTGAACCAGAATGCACATACCCGGTCTCTGCTAGAGACTATTTCTATTCTGCTTCCGTGGCCCAACTGAACGTTGTGATGACGCCAAGGTTGATGAGACTGCGCCGTATGGTCATCGGAGAGGTTGAACGGTTTCCGGAACTGGGGCGAGAGTTGCACAAACATGGGCCGAAGCCTTCGATCAACAAGTTCGCCCGGGCAATTTCCCACTATCAGTTATCAGGTCAGCTGATCGAATGCGATCCAGCGAAGGCAGCAACACACTACAACTGGTTGTTGATGGGTGAACCTGTGAACGCTGCGATGCTCCTGGGTGAAGCTGGACTTCCAACAAAGACACAGATGCGTGCCCACACAAGCGAGTGTGTCGAGTTGTTTTTTAACGCGTACGGCACGCTCAAAAGCCAGCCCCAGGTCTGCGTTTGAACATGCGTTGTACCAAAGCGGTCGTTGGTCTGGATGACAGGCGTGTCCTGAACGGCATTTTCCGGGTCAAGGTCGGGATACGGCCCCACACCATCTGCTGCAATCGCTTCGTGCGTTGGCGTTGCAGGCCCCCGGGATCATATCTTTACCGCCATCCCGCATCGGGATGATGCCGAGGCGCTGATGATCGACAGCACGATAGCTTGCGCACATCAGCACGACAGTTGCATCCGGAATAGTGCCAGAAATGAGACCACGGTCTGGTCCCTATTCCTGCGGGCGGATATAGCGGCCATAGACCCAGCCCGCCTGAAACTCCTCGGTCCCCGTCGGATCATGCCAAACCTCACACCATGTGTAGCGGACCATTTGTGTCTGATCCGGCACCGGCAAGGTCGAGATGTCCTTCAAATCAACGCCGTTCATGCAGCGGCCGGTCATCTGCAACGGCGTGCCGTTCGGATATCCGGCCCGAATGGCGGATTTCGACGACGGCCACGCCCGGACATTGAGAACATCGTTCCAATCGACATTGGCGACTTCCCAGGCGGCAAAGCCGGATGCGTGAGCCGATGGAGCCGCAAGCGAGCCTGCCACGGCGATGACAGCAAGAAGTGTGCGCGATTTGAACATTGTTTATCCTTCCTTAGGCAGCAAGCCTGTTGCAATTGCGATACGGTCGCACAAGACCGGTGAACCCATACTGAGTTTCCGGTTCATCTACTGTTCATTGCCATCTTGAACCCGCGGTCCTCGCTCTTTATGTGCGAATGGACACAAGCATAAAAGGGATATCCATGTTCGAAAACCTGCCCGCCGCCCCAACCGCAAAAAAGCATCCTGTCACGGATACCCGGCACGGCATCAAACGCATGGATGACTATGCCTGGCTCAGAGCGGAAAACTGGCAGCAGGTGTTTCAGGATCCCGCCGTGCTTGATGTCGATATCAGGGCTTATCTTGAAGCGGAGAACGCCTATCAACAGACCGCCATGGCAGATACCGAATCCTTGCAGAAGGATTTGTTTTCCGAAATGCGCGGACGAATCAAGGAAGATGATTCATCCGTCCCCTCGCCCGACGGGCCGTTTGCCTATGGCACCTCTTTTGTAACCGGCGGCGAGCATCCACGGTTTTTTCGTGTTCGACGAGGCGGGGCGGAAGAGCAGTTGCTGCTCGACGGTGATGCCGAGGCTGGCAGCCGCGCCTATTTCCGGCTGTCCGGCGCCAATCACTCGCCGGACCATGGCCGGCTGATCTGGGGGTATGACGACAAGGGCTCCGAGTACTTCAAACTACAAGTACGCGATATCGAAAGCGGAAAGGACCTCGACGATGTGGTTGAGAATACCGGCGGCGGCGGGGCATGGTCCGCGCAGGCGGATGGCTTCTTCTACACGCTTCTGGACGAGAACCACCGCCCTTCCAAGGTCTTCCGGCATGGGATCGGCAGCGAACAGAACCAGGACCGGCTTGTCTATGAGGAAAATGATCCGGGCTTCTTCGTCGGCGTCGGCGGAAGCAAGCTCAACGACTTCATCTTCATCAATATCCACGATCACCAGACGTCGGAATACCACATTCTTGCGGCGGATGACCCCGATGCCAGCCCCAAACTTGTGGCCGCGCGCGAAACCGGCGTCGAATACGACCTGCATGAGGGCGGAGATGTGTTTTACATCCTCACCAATGCGGACGGCGCAAAAGACTTCAAGATCGTCGAGGCACCGACCGATGCACCCGGCCGGGAAAACTGGCGCGATGTGGTGCCGCATGCGCCGGGACGGCTGATTCTCAGCCACATGGTCTTTGCCGGTCACCTGATCTGGCTGGAACGCCAGGACGGCCTGCCACGTATCATCATCCGCGACCGGGCCAGCCAGGAAGAGCATGCCATTGCCTTTGACGAAGAGGCCTATTCCCTCGGCCTGCAAGGCAGCTACGAATACGACACCGAAGTGATCCGGTTCTCCTATTCTTCGATGACAACGCCGAGCCAGCAGTTCGACTACAATATGCGCACGCGTGAGCGGGTTTTGCTGAAAACCCAGGAAGTGCCCTCTGGACATGACCCGGACGCCTACGTGACTCGCCGTGTGATGGCGCCGTCACATGACGGCACCCCGGTGCCCGTCAGTCTGCTTTACCGCAAGGATACACCGCTCGACGGGAGCGCGCCCTGTCTGCTTTACGGGTACGGCTCTTATGGCGCGACGATCCCGTCAGCATTCAATACCAATTGTCTCTCCCTCGTCGACCGCGGGTTCATTTACGCCATTGCGCATGTACGCGGCGGTAAGGACAAGGGTTTCTCCTGGTACGAAGACGGAAAACACCTCAATAAAATCAACACGTTTAAAGATTTTATTGCTGCTGCGGACTATCTGGCGGCGGAAAAATTCACATCTTTCGACAGGATTGTCGCGGAAGGCGGCTCGGCCGGCGGCATGTTAATGGGAGCGGTGGCAAATATGGCGCCGGACCGTTTCGGTGCGATCATCGCGGCGGTGCCGTTTGTCGACGTGCTGACAACAATGCTGGACGATACACTGCCCCTGACGCCGCCAGAATGGCCGGAATGGGGCAATCCGATCGCGTCCCGTGAGGATTACGAGTATATCGCGTCCTATTCGCCTTACGACAATGTTGTTGCTCAGGACTATCCGCCGATCCTGGCGATTGCGGGACTGACGGACCCGCGTGTGACCTACTGGGAACCGGCAAAATGGGTTGCCCGTCTCAGGGATGTGAAAACCGGAGATGCGCCGGTTCTATTGAAAACCAATATGGAGGCCGGTCATGCGGGCGCTTCCGGCCGCTTCCAGCGGCTTGAGGAAATCGCTTTTGAATATGCATTTGCACTGAAGGTCACGAAATCGGCGAAGATATAGGAAAGGATCCGAACTGCGGCAAAGGGTCTGATCCATATTGGAACAGCGGCGATTGGACCTATCTGAAGAGCGGTTCTCTTGTTCAACCGTCACAATTATCTGTTTTAGCTAACTGAAAACGCCATGCGAGGGGGCGAAATTATGTCGGCGGAAAGCAATTCAATACGAAGTAGAAAGACCCGTGTCCTGGATGTGGTGCGCAGCGGCCGCCTAACGCCCAATATGCACCGTGTCACGCTGGGCGGGATGGAATTGGCCGATTTTCCCGGCGGCCAGGAGAGTGCTCATGTCAAGCTGCTTCTGCCCGAGCGCGGCGCCACCCAGGCCAGCTTCCGCCAGCGCCTGCTGTCGGACCCGAAGCAGATCACAACACGAACCTACACGGTGCGCCATCACCGCCCGCACGCTCAGGAAATCGACATTGATTTTGTCATCCACGAGGGCGGCGGCGCTGCCTGTGACTGGGCGCTGGGCAGCCGCCCGGGCGATTTTGCCGGCATAGCCGGCCCGGGCCCGATCAAGGCACCAGATCCCGTCAGTGACTGGTTTTTGTTCTGCGCCGATATGACGGCGCTGCCAGCCGCAGCAGCGTCGATGGAAACGCTGCCGCCAACAGCAGTCGGACATGCCATTCTTGAAATCACCTGCGACGATGATATCCAGCCCATCGATGCGCCACCCGGCATGATGTGCCACTGGCTGATCCATGAGAACCCCAGCGAGTTCAGCGATCAACAACTGGAATATGTCAAGGCGCTGGACTGGCTGGACGGCACGCCCGGTGTCTTTGTGGCCGGCGAATCCACTACTGTATCAAGTCTGAAAACACACCTGACCGAGATCCGTAATCTTGACCGCAAGGGCATGTATATCAGCGCCTATTGGAAGATCGGCCTGGTTGAGGATCAGCACCAGATCGAAAAACGCGCGAAGGCTGCTTAGTAACCGTTCGGGTGCCCCGGGATCGCCTTGAGATAGGCGGCGATTGCCTGCCTGTCCTCGGCCGTCAGCTTTGCCATGTTCTGCTGCACCGACACCATAGATCCGCCAACGGAATCGAAATCGGGTGTAAACCCGCTCTCGAGGTAATAGGCTAGATCGCCGGCGCTCCAGCCCTTCACGCTACCATCGGGCGTGATGTTGGGAATGATGCCCTCCCCGTCGGGGTTTTGAGCGCCGGAATACGCAGCATCCAACTTCAGCCCGCCAATCAAAGATCGTGGCGTGTGGCATTCGCCGCAGTGCCCCGGCCCTTCGACCAGATACTGGCCGCGCTTTATCGCATCATCGGAGGTGTCGAGCGCGACCACCGGCTCGTCAGTCAGATACAGCAGGTTCCACAGCCCAACCGCGCGACGGATGTTGAATGGAAATCCGAGTTCATGACCAGGTGCGACATTGTCGCTTTTCGGCAGGGTCTTCAAATACGCCCACATGTCGTTGAGATCGGACATGTTCATGCGGGTGTAGGATGTGTAGGGAAAGGACGGATAGAGGTTCGCGCCACTGGGCGCACGTCCGTGCTTCATCGCATTGGCGAAGTCAGCGAATGTCCAGCTACCAATTCCGGCGGTTTCGTCCGGAGAGATATTGGGCGCGTGAAACGTACCAAAATCACTTTTGAGCGAGAGACCTCCAGAAAGGACGAGCTTGTCGTCGTCCCTGGCGCCGGGCGCGGCATGGCACGATGCGCAGCCGCCTGCCCAGAACATCATTTCTCCGTTGGCAAGGTCAGGCTCACCAAGCCCTGCAAACGCGCTTTCGTCCAGCTTTCCGGGCGCTGACAGGAACCAGAGCGCAACGCCTGCAACGACCGCCAGAACAAGCAACACGCCGATAATCCTACGCATAATTCCCGCCTCCGCTCATATTGCTCTGACCATGGCACAGACTACAGATTATCAAGGGCTGCCCGGTCAAGGCTTTACCTGCAAACAATATGGGCTTTTTGAGATGGAGCCGCCTAAAACAAAAAAACCCCGGCTTGCGCCGGGGCTTGATATTTACTGCAATCGATCAGGCTGACTCATAGAGTTCAAGCACGTAATCCCAGTTGATCAGGCTGTCGACAAAGGCTTCGAGATATTTCGGGCGGGCGTTGCGGTAGTCAATGTAATAGGAATGCTCCCACACATCGACGCCGAGAACCGGCGTAGCGCCGTGAACCAGCGGGTTTTCACCGTTGGGTGTCTTCATGACCTCTAACTTGCCGTCCTTGACTGCCAGCCATGCCCAGCCGGACCCGAACTGGGTCATGCCCGCATTAATAAAATCGGCGCGGAACTTGTCATAACCGCCGAGATCGCTGTCGACAGCCGCCGCAAGCTTGCCCGGCAGCGCCGTTCCACCGCCATCCTTCTTCATCCATTTCCAGAAATGGACATGGTTGTAGTGCTGCGCTGCATTGTTGAAGAGCCCCGCATTGCTGCCGAATGACTGACGCACGACATCTTCAAGCGACAGGCTGTCCATGCCGGCCTCGGCGGCCAGCTTATTGCCGTTGTCGACATAGGCTTTGTGGTGTTTGTCGTGGTGATACTCGAGTGTCTCGCGCGACATAAAGGGCGCAAGTGCATCGTAGTCATAGGGAAGATCCGGCAGTTCAAAAGCCATGTCGCTCTCCTTCAAAGGCGTTTGTTCTGGGCTGGAACATATGTTCGAGTACCGATTGCGGCAAGGCATTGATCGGGAATAATTGTTCGCGCCGCAGGTTTCAGGCAGGTTTGCCTGCCATTCAGATCTTCACTCCTGAATGGGCCCAGTCCCAATAGAGCTCGCGCGCCTTCCGGGCGACCGGCCCGGCCTGCAACTCGCGGCCCTCGACCTTGATGATCGGAACAACCTTGGAGTGATTGCCGGTCGAAAAGACCTCGTCAGCGTCCATGAAGTCGGACACATGCAGCCTGCCTTCGATGACTTCGTGCCCAGCATCACGCAGCAGGCCGATGATGCGCTGACGGGTAATGCCGTTCAGGAACGTGCCGTTTGGAGCCGGCGTGAAGACCACCCCGTCCTTGACCAGAAAAACATTCGACGTTGCGGTTTCGGCGACGTTGCCGAGCATGTCGAGAACAAGCGCGTTATCGAATCCGCGTGACTTGGCTTCCATGATCGCGCGGCCATTGTTGGGATAAAGACAACCGCTCTTGGCGTCCGTCGGCATGGTTTCATGGGATGGCCGGCGAAAGGGTGAAACGGACACCGAAAAGCCGTTGGACGGGATCATCGGCGCTTCATAAAGGCAAAGACAAAAGCGGGTCGATTCCGGGTCTGCCGGAACGGACATGTATCCACCGTGTTCGGCCCAATACATGGGCCGGATATAAACCGCCGTATCACCATCGAACTTTTTCAAGCCCTCCTGCGCGAGGCCGACGATCTCTTCTGCGCCCATGGTCGCCTTCAGCCCCAGCGCCTTTGCTGAATTGTTGACCCTTTCGCTGTGAAGGTCGAGGTCGGGCGCCACATTCTCGAACCATCTGGCGCCATCAAAGACCGACGTACCGAGCCACATTGCATGGGAGCGTGGCCCGATGAGCGGAACATTGCCCTCGTGCCAATCTCCATCGACAAAGGTCCAAGTGGTTGATTGAACGCTCGAAACTACTGCCATGGACCATTCCTCCGTTACATCGGCCAGTTGCGGCCCACTCAAATTCATCAAGGCGTTCAGGTCAATATGTGAATGCCGCACACCGGCAATTACACGCTCTTGACGAAATGCATCGGCAGGAACATGCTGCAGCGCAAAATGAAAGGACAGGGATAATGGCTTCCGCCAACGGTTTTGCCGCTTATGTTTTCGATGCTTACGGCACATTGTTCGATGTGCATGCTGCGGTTCGCCGTCATGCATCAGTTGTCGGACCGAACGGCCAGCTGCTGTCGGAGATCTGGCGCGCCAAGCAGCTGGAATATTCCTGGGTGCGCTCATTGATGGGCGCCTATTGCGACTTCTGGCAACTGACGGAGCAGGCTCTGGATTTTGCCATTGAGGCTGTGCCGGACATCGACCCGAAGCATCGCGACACGCTGCTGGAGGCCTATTGGAAACTCGATTGCTATGAAGAGGTGCCGACGGTCCTAAAGGCCTTGAAGGACCGCGGCGCAAAACTTGCCATCCTTTCCAACGGCTCACCGGCAATGCTTGAATCGGCGGTGCGCAATGCGGCGCTTGATTCCATTCTGGACGACGTCTTCTCGGTCGATGAACTTCAGACCTTCAAGACGTCACCGTCGGTTTATGACCTGGTCACAACCGCATACCGGCTTTATCCCGATGCGGTTTCGTTCCAATCCTCCAACCGATGGGACATAGCCGGCGCGCAAAAATTCGGTTTCAGGACCGTCTGGATCAACCGAGCCTCCAATCCGGACGAGTACCGGGATTATTCTCCCGACGTCGTACTGCCCAATCTGCAGCAGCTTTAGGGCTGGACTTGTCTCGCACCCCTGCCCGGGTTTGAACACGCTGACAGGGGCGTCCGTCACGTGAGTGTCGTCAGGAACACGTGCGCACTCTCCCGGTAGCTTGTCTGCTTGGCTGGATCCATTTTGTCCCAGGTCCGGTAGACCTGTCCGAGCCGGGGATTTGCCCCAAGCGTCCCACGGTTGCGAACCAGAAAATCCCAATAAAGTGCATTGAACGGACAGGCATCCGGACCGGTCTTCAGTCGGACATCGTATCGGCAGTCCCGGCAATAGTCCGACATCTTGTTGATGTAGTTGCCGCTTGCCGCGTACGGTTTGGAGCCAAGCAGGCCGCCATCGGCAAACTGGCTCATTCCCAGCGTGTTGGGCAGTTCAACCCATTCATAGGCATCGGCATAAACGGCAAGATACCATTCATGGATCTCGCGCGGCGCAACACCGGCCAGCAGGGCAAAGTTTCCGGTGAGCATCAATCGCTGTATGTGATGGGCGTAGGCGTCTTCCTTGGTCTGGGTAATGGCCTCGCGCAGACAGGTCATGTCCGTCTCGGCGGTCCAGTAGAAATCGGGCAATGGCCTTGTATTGGAAAAGACGTTTTCCTCCACATAGTCCGGCATCTTCAACCAGTAGATCCCCCGCACATATTCGCGCCAGCCGATGATCTGGCGAATAAAGCCCTCAGCGGCGTTGATCGGCACGGCTCCGCTCGCATAGGCCTCCTCCACGGCCCGGCAAACGCTGAGCGGATCGAGCAATCCGATGTTGATATAGGCCGAAAGGACGCTGTGATAGATGAAGCGTTCGCCACGGAGCATTGCGTCTTGATAGTCACCGAATGACGGCAGAGCGTGTTCGATGAACTGATCAAGGGCCGCCTTTGCCTGCTGCGCCTTTGTCGCGAACCAAAAGGGTTCAAGATCACCAAAATGACCGCCGAACCTTTCGCCCACCAGGCCAAGCACGTCCGCAGTCGTCCGGTCCGGTTCAAAATGCAGCGGTCGCGGCATGAAGAGATCCGGCTTTGCGGGTTTGCGGTTCTCGGCATCGAAGTTCCACTTGCCGCCTATCGGATTGTCGCCGTCCATCAACAGCCCTGTCCTGCGCCGCATATCGCGATAGAAATACTCCATGCGCAATTGCTTGCGGCCGCTCGCCCACTCGGCAAAGTCCGACCGGGAGCAGAGGAAGCGGTCATCAGTCAAGATATCGACCGGCACACCGAAACGCTGCGACCACTGCCGGAACTGCTCCAGAAGTCGCCATTCCCCCGGTTCGGTGACCACGATGCGCTCAACGGGTTGGCGGTCCAGGGCGCGTTCAATCTCTCCGGTAAAGGACTTAGTATTTTCCGGATCGTCCAGGCGGATGTATTCAATGTGCCATCCTTCTTCCTCAAGCACGGCTGCGAAATGACGCATAGCCGACAGGACCAGAGCAATCTTCTTCTTGTGATGGCGGACGTAAGTCGTCTCCTCATGCAGTTCCGCCATCAATACGCGATCCCTGCCGCGATCGGCTCCGGCAAGCGATGATACTGCCGTGGACAGTTGATCACCAAGAATCAGGATAAGATTTCCGCTGCTCATTGAACGACATTCCCGAAGCGATTGCAGACAGTTTTACGCAGGCGGACCGCAAATGGATTGCCTTGCCTTGATGCAGCATGATGCCGACAGCTCAGGAACCCTGCGGAGTAAAGACCTCTTTGATTGTCGCAACAACGTGTCGGATGCCGGCGTCCCCGCTCCGGCGTGTGTGCCAGGCCAGATTTACCGGGAAGCCATCAATACTGATCGGGGGATCGAAGCCGACGAGTCCTGGATGGCCATGCAACATGAATCCATGCCGGGGCACCATGGCGATATGATCCGTTTGGACCAGGAGCGACAAAGTAAGCTGAAACGATGGCACAACGACGCCGATGCGACGGGCGCGGCCCAAGGAGCGAAGCTGAGCGTCGAGTGGAGAGCCGGCTTCGCCCCGGCCCGACATGACGATGTGCGGCCAGTCCAGCCACGTGTCGAGATCGAACCGCTCCGCAGCCGGATGGCCCTTGCGCATGGCCACAATGTATGTCTCTTGCAACAGCGTGATGCGCTCCAGCCCCTCGATGTCCCTCGGGAGAATGGAGATCGTGATATCGGTATCGCCGTTCAACAGATCCTTTGCAGCCGCATCTTCCCCGTTCCACGGCTCGAAGATGACCGTGACGCCCGGGGCCGTTCGATGAAGGGCAGCAATCAGCGGGCCAGCGATCATGAAGGATGGGTCGTCGGCAGTGGTAATCCGGATCGTTTGCCGCAGATCGCTGAGGCTGATTTTCGGCGGATCAACGAGATCGTGCACATTTCCAAGCAGCGATTTGAGCGGCCCGCGCATCGCTTCGGCGCGTGGCGTCAAGCGCATTGCGCCGTGCTTTCTTTCCAGCAATTCATCACCGAACAGATCGCGGCAGCGCTGAAGCGCGTTCGAAACGGCAGGCTGGGAGCGGTTCAGGCGTTGTGCCGCGCGGCTCACATGCGCCTCGTCGAGCAAGGCATCGAGCACAACGAGCAGGTTGAGATCAATGGACATTAAATTCATAAAACTTATAATATACTATAACTGATATCAGTTTGAATTATTTCTTCTGACGTTCCAGTTTGGTTGGGAAACAGTCCCGGGCAAAGACCGGCATCGGCGAATTCAGCCCGAACAACCTACAGGAACTGACCTATGTCCAATCGCAATGCGGTCTTCCCGGCCGGAAGACAATCGCTCTATGAAACCCACCAATATTCCGCTGCCATCCGTTCCGGCGATCTCCTTTTCGTGTCCGGGCAGGTCGGCAGCCGTCAGGACGGATCGCCCGAGCCGGATTTTGAAAGACAGGTCCGGCTTGCCTTCGACAATCGCGCTGCCGTTCTGGAGGCCGCCGGCGGCGACTTCGAAGACATTGTGGATGTCACGACCTTCCACACAGATCCTCAAACTCAGATGGACACAGTCCTTGCCGTTCGATCGGGTATTATTGGACAAAGGCCCTACCCCAACTGGACCGCTGTGGGCGTGACCTGGCTGTCGGGTTTCGATTTTGAGATCAAGGTTATCGCCCGCATGCCGACAACCGGCTGATTGTGCCCCAGAAGGCGAAGAACGCGCCACGCATCGGGTCATGCGTTGCGCGTTTTCGCACTGTTGAAAGTGTGACATATAGCTGTTGTGTTGGCCGTATATCAGACCGGCTTTTGGAAACCGCAGAAGTGCACAGGCAAGTTCATGATCTCATCCGTAAGCCTCATCGGCGGAACGGTGCTTACGTCGCATGGCGCGCTTGAAGCCGCGGATGTTCACATCGCCGATGGGATGATTGTCGAAGCCCCCTCGCCCAGCGCAACCGCAATCGACTGCCGGAGCTTTTGCGTCCTGCCGGGCATTGTGGATGTCCACGGCGATGCGTTCGAAGTGGCGCTCCATCCGCGACCCGGCGTCAACATCGCGTTTCCCATCGCAATGCGCTGGGTTGACCGGCAATTGCTTGCCAACGGCATCACAACGGTGTTCCACGGACTTACACTGTCGTGGGAGCCGGGCGCGCGAAGCCTTCCGGCGGGGCGCGACTTCATGGATGGGCTTGAAGGCCTGCGGCCTCAGTTTCTGGCGGACCACCGCGTCCAGCTGCGGTGGGAGACCTTTGCCCATGATGCCATCGACGATATAGACCACTGGCTTGCCCGCCATCCCAAACCCGCTTTGGCCTTCAACGACCACACGACGCTGACGCTGGAAGCCGCACGTTCCGGAAACACCAAGAAGCTTGAAGTGTGGGCACACCGCGCAGGACTGACGCTAAAAGAATACCTTGCCATGGCTGAAGAAATCGGTCGCCGCGCACCGGATGTTGCGGATAAGGTTCGCGACGTTGCCGAACGCGCTTCGCGTCGAGGCGCGATCATGCTGTCACACGACGAGAAAACCCGTGGAGAGCGCGAGCAATTCCGCAACCTCGGCGCAAAGGTATGCGAGTTTCCGCTGGCGCGTAAAGTCGCCGAAGATGCCGTTTCCAACGGTGAATACGTCATTATGGGTGCTCCAAACGTGATCCGCGGGGGCAGCCACACCGGCGCCATGTCAGCCGAGGACGCCATAGGCAATGGCCTGTGCGATGTCCTTGCCTCCGACTATTACTATCCCAGCCTGCTGCATGCGGCTGAACATCTTGTTGCCCGCGGTGTGTGCAGCTTCGGCGAGGCCTGGAACCTCGTTTCAAGAAATCCGGCAGCGTCCATGGGATTGCAGGATCGCGGGGCGATCGAGACCGGACGCCGGGCCGATCTTGCCGTGCTTGACTGCACCGGCCCATGGCGTCTGGTGCATCTTGTTGTCGGTGGCGTGGTCACGACCTTCGGCAGCTGATCTTAATAACTGTTTGAAAAGCGGCCAGGTCAATCCATCTTCCATAACGCGGCTTATGCAGTGCCAAAAATGTGTAACAACCGTGATGTCCGCGACCACGGTATAGGTTACAAGTCTGACTGGAACCAATTGCATTTCGTCACGAAATTTTCAGGATCAGATACCATTGTCCCATCTCTTCTCACCCATTGCGCTTCGAAGTCTAACATTCAAGAACCGCGTGGCCGTCTCGCCAATGAGCCAGTATCGGGCACGCGATGGCTACGCCAATGATTGGCACATGGTTCATCTCGGCCGCTTCGCAATCGGCGGCGCCGGACTGGTTTACGCGGAAGCCACGGCTGTCGAAGCGGAGGGACGAAGAACTATCGGCGATCTCGGGCTTTGGGACGACGACCAGATCAACAATCTCAAGCCGATCGCAGAGTTCATCAGCCAGGAGGGAGCCGTTCCCGGCATTCAGTTGAGTCATGCCGGACGCAAGGCCTCGGAACGACGGCCGTGGCACGGCGAAACACCCATTGATGATGAAGATATCGCTGTGCGTGGCGAGACGCCGTGGGAAGCCATTGCCCCCTCGGCGATCCCCTATGCGGATGGCTGGCCGACACCGAAGGAAATGTCCGAAGACGACATTCAAAGGGTTATCCGCTCATTCGGGACGGCGGCGCGCCGCTCCCATGAAGCCGGCTTCAAGATCATAGAGGTCTATGCCGCCCACGGATTTCTGATCCACCAGTTTCTGTCGCCGATCTCGAACACGCGGACGGACAAGTGGGGCGGCAGTGATGAAAATCGCAGGCGCTTTGCTTTGGAGGTGGCAAAATCCATTCGCGCAAACTGGCCGGACGCCTACCCTCTGGCTTTCCGACTGTCGTCAACGGATTGGCTCGATGGCGGGCTGGAGATTGAGGACGTCACGGATATCGCAAGAGCGCTGAAGAATGAAGGCGTCGATCTGATCGACTGCTCGTCGGGCGGCATCGGAGGAAAGGAGCGGCCACGCAGGATGAAGATCGAACAGGGTTTTCAGGTCCCGTTTGCCGGTCAGATCCGCAAGGACGCAGACATCGCCACAATGGCGGTCGGATTTCTTTGGGATGCGCAAAACTGCGAAAAGATCATTGAAACCGGTCAGGCAAACATGATCGCGCTGGCCCGCGAACTTCTGACGGACCCGAACTGGCCGCTGCATGCCGCTGCCGAGCTCGGCGCCGAAGACAGTCAAGCCATGTGGCCCATCGAAGCGGGATGGTGGCTGATGAAACGCGACAGGCTGTTGCAGAAACTTGGTCTTCGATAGGACGTATGCGGACGATTCCAACGGGTCGCTTTGCGGTACGTTTTGCTCGAAATCCTGCACAATGAGCAGCTCAATTCCCGCCATCGCGGTGCTGGCACCTTGAAAAGCTCAAAGCTGGCCAAGTGGCGGCAAAGCCTTGTGCCGCCCTATCCGGCGGCCCGCCGGGGCGCGCGGATTACCGGTATTGACCACAGCCACAACCGCTGTGTTTTGGTGAAGTGCTGCGATTTGCGTTAGTATATTTGATCTGGCGACGAACATCGTGCGCATGCCCCGGTCACCCCGGTGATCGAAACATCCCTGAACGGAGGAGTTCGAAATGCAATCAGTAAAGCCAATGGCAAACAGATTTCTGGCGCTTGGCTGCGCCGCCGTCATGTCGGCCTATGGTTCAGCCGCTCTTGCGGCGGATGTGGTCATCGGTGTTCCAAACTGGCCTTCCGTACAGGCAACGGCCCATGTGCTCAAGGTTGCCCTTGAAAACAATCTTGACGTTGAGGTCGAGCTTCAGGACGGGTCCAACAAGGCGGTCTTTGAGGCCATTGATGCGGGAACAATGCATGTGCACCCCGAAGCCTGGCTACCAAACCTTGACCACCTCAAGCGGCAATATGTCGACGGCAAGAAAACCATCAAGCTCAATCCGAGCGGCGCCTCCGGCACCCAGGCAATGTGCGTGACGAAGGGAACGGCCGAGAGAACCGGGATCAAGGAACTTAAGGAACTGCGCAATCCCGAGATGGCCAAGAAATTCGACACCGACGGCGACGGCAAGGGAGATATCTGGATCGGTGCGGATGGATGGGGATCGACACCTATCGAGCAGGTGCGGGCCAAGTCTTACGGCTATGACAAGACCATGACACTGAAGATCATGGAAGAAGACGCTGCCCTGGCCGAGGTCGAAAAGGCGGTGGCTGAAGACAAGAATATCGTCTTCTTCTGCTACACGCCCCATCACATGTTTGTCGTCAATGAGCTGGTGGTTCTGGAAGAGCCCGCCTACGATTCCACAAAATGGATTATCGTCCAGCCCTCGCCCACCCCGGGCTGGTTCGAGAAGTCGAGCGCGGGTGTTGCCTGGGACACCGCCAATCTCAATATCGGATATGCTGCCTCGCTGGAGAGCGATCATCCCAAGGTCGCGGCCATGCTGAACAATGTATCGCTCGACACCGATACCCTGTCGGCGATGACCTACGCACTATCCGTTGAGAACAAAGATCCCTCTGAGTTCGCCAAGGCATGGGTTGAGGAAAATGCGGACACGGTGAGCGGCTGGTTCCAGTAGCTGATTTTATCTTTAGAGAGGTGGCTGGCGCAAAAGCAACGCTTCACCCCCAGTCAGCCGCCTGTTCTTCCTTCAGCTTAAGCCCCAGGAGGGAAGCGCAGCATCGCGCGCGAACGACATCGCGACTGACTGGGACATGACGGCCCCCTTGATGGAACCGACTTGCCAATTGCTGACCGGTTGCAGCCGAATGCGGAGATTGCAGAAGCAGCGTAATTTCGTCTAACCTGATGACAACAAAGACATCGCGTTGCGATTGGATCCATTGAAGAAGGCCCGTTACGTGCAAGAAACTGACGAGTTGGAACACCGGGCTGCCCTGCCACGTGGCCGGCCAGGATATGATGTGACGAATGCGGTCGCTGCAGAGGAATTCCATCGTTTTGCCGAAGCAACCGAGTTCCGCCGGGACACGCAAATTCCGCTTTGGGTGCAGCTGAAAAACCTTCTGGAACAGAAAATCCGTGACGGCTCACTGACCGAGAATGCCCGCCTGCCGTCGGAACTTGCCATGGCCAGGATGTTCAATCTTTCCAGGCCGGTTGTTCGCAATGCCCTGTCGGCCCTTGTGTCCGAAGGATTGATCGCAAAACAGGCCAGAAAGGGAATATTCGTTTCAGCCCGCCGCGGTGATTTTGACTTCATGACATCGGCCACCGGGGTATTCGACGATCTCTCGGCCAAGGGGATGGATGTCGAAGAGCGGACATTCGAATTCGGATTGTTTGAACCTGACGAGGAGGAAGCCAAGGCACTGCGGCTTCCTGTCGGCTTCAAGGTGTTGAGATTTGTCCGCGTCTATGTGGCGGATGGCTCGCCGATCACCCATTCGCGCATATCCCTGCCTGCACACCGGCTGCCCGGGATGGAAAATTTCGACATGAAGAGCAAGTCGATTTTCGGCACCATCCGGGAAAGGTTCGGCTTGACGGTCGCGCGGGCGGACCGGTGGATCAAGGGCGGCTTCGCCGATGCGACCCTGGCTGAACGGCTTGAAGTCGAAGAGGGGCACCCCCTGCTGTATATCCAGTCCATCGCCTATGATGCAGAGCAGCTTCCACTGGAATTTTATCGATCCTATTACAACGCAGAGGTTTCTCCCATTCATATCTCGGTTGATGCCAACCGCTGATAAGTCTCTGTATTTTCTGTAGATATAGTCGATTACCCGCCTCCTCCCGGGAGCCGATGACACGATCAATCCGGCCAAACACCGATGGTCACAGCCCGATGTTCTACCCGCCCGCGCCGTTCTAGTCGTACCCAGAATTTGAAGTCTTGTTTCCAAAAAAACGCGATTGACAGGAGTGATATCCAAAGTTAGCGTGCTGGTTATTACCAGAAATACCGGCACGAGTTTTGGGAGGGATTCGCGTTTGTCAGACGGTGAGAGACAAAAGCGTGAGGCGATCGTTGAGCACTGCAAAGCGCTCAACCGAACGGGCCTCAATCAGGGCACAAGCGGAAATATCAGCATCCGTCACGAAGAGGGCATGCTGATTTCGCCGACAAGCCGACCCTATGATTCCCTGATGCCTGAAGATGTCGTTTTCGTTGATAAGGCGGGCAATCCGACTGGGCATTTTGCGCCATCCAGCGAGTGGCGTTTTCACCGGGACATCTTGCTCCATCGTGATGAAGTGAACGCCGTCGTACACGCCCATCCGACGTACTGCACAACCCTTGCCATTATGGGCAAGTCAATTCCGCCAATCCATTACATGCTCGCCGTCTTCGGCGGGTCGACAATACGATGTGCCCCTTACGAGATCTACGGGTCACCGGAACTCTCCGAGCTGGCGGTGAAGGCCCTTGAGGACCGAAAGGCCTGCCTTCTTGCACATCACGGCATGATCGCGGTCGGCAGTTCAATCGAGCAGGCTTTCTGGCTTGCCGGCGAGCTTGAAGCTTTGGCGAAGCAGTATCACGGCTGCCTCCAGCTCGGAGAGCCGCCACTGCTTAGTGAACAACAGATTCAGGACGTCATCGCAAAGATCAGCGAATACGGACTGACCAGCGTTAAGAGCCCGGAAAACAAGGGCCTCGACGCGTGATTGAAGTAGCGCAACACGGAGGAGTGATCCATGACATTCAAAAAACTGGCAAAAGCCCTGGCAACAGCTGCCATAGGTGCCCTTATGGTTTCGGCGACATCGGCGGAGGAGCTGTCGCTCGAAGGCAAAACCATCGGCGTGACTGTCGTCGGCACAAGTCACCACTGGGACCTTCAGGCCTACAAGGGGCAGATCGAGGAGCTGGAACGGCTTGGCGCCGAGGTCATCGCACTGGATGCAGAGCGCAATGACCAGACACAGATCAACCAGATCCAGACGCTGATCGCCCAGCAGCCTGATGCGATTATCCAGCAGCTCGGAAACATCAAGGTTCTTGACCCGTGGCTGAAGAGGATCAGCGATGCCGGCATCCCGTTGTTCACGGTCGACACGATTACCGAGCATTCCGTCAACAACACGACGTCAAACAATTACGGCATCGGTTCCGACCTTGCCCTTCAGATTGCCGAAGATATGGGCGGCGAAGGCAAGATCCTTGTTTTCAACGGCTTCTATTCCGTGCCGGTCTGTAAAATCCGCTATGACCAGCTGAAGTATGTCATGAGCAATTTTTCCGGTATCGAGATGATCGAGCCGGAGCTGAAGGATGTTGCTCCCAATACGGTTCAGCAGGCATTCGCAGACGTGACCGACATGCTGACCAAGTTCGATGAGAACTCGGGTCTCAAAGCTGTCTGGGCCTGTTGGGACCGCCCGAGCGTCGGCGCAACGCAGGCGATTGAAAAGGCCGGCCGCAACGAGGTCAAGGTCTACGGCATCGACGGATCTCCGGACTTCGTCGAAATGATCCTGGACCCGAATTCACCGGCCCAGGCTGTTGCTGCACAGCAGCCCTATGAAATCGGCAAGGGCGCAGCGCAAAATGTCGCCAAATATCTCAATGGCCAGGACATTCCTCCGGTGACCTTTGTTCCTGCGATGATGATCAACAAGGCGAATGCATCGGAAGTCGCTGCCGACTTCCTGCCCAAAAACTAAGTCAGCCAACGGCTCGATACGACCCTACCCGCACCTGACGGGTGGGGTCACCGATGCAAAGGCAAGGAGATCTGCATGTCAAACGTGGCGGTGGATATGCGCGGCATATCCAAGGAGTTTGGCCCTGTAAAAGCCCTGGATAATGTCGATCTTCTGGTGCGCAAAGGCTCCATTCACGGCCTGGTCGGCGCAAACGGGGCGGGAAAGTCCACAATCATCAAGGTCCTTGCGGGCATCTACGCCAATGACGCCGGCACAATCACAGTCGACGGCAAAGCCCTTGAAACGATAACGCCCGCGTCGATTGAAAAGGAAGGCGTGCACTTCATCCACCAGGACCGACTGCTGGTTCCCACAGCAACGGTCGCCGAGGCCGTTTTCCTGAACAACGAACCCAGGGCGGGAATTTTCCTCAACATCAGGAAAATGAAATGCGACGCCGCAGCCCTCATTCAGAAGTATTTCGATGTCGAGATCGATCCGAACACGCTTGTTCGCGATCTCTCTGCAGCAAAACAGAAAATCGTCCAAATCACACGCGCGCTGGCCAACAACGCGAAGGTTCTGGTTCTCGACGAGCCCACGGCAGCGCTTGTTTCAGCTGAAGCAAATAGTCTCTTCAAGGTCTTGCGGGACCTGAAAAACCAGGGCATCGCGATCGTTTTCATCTCGCACTACATGCAGGAGATCATGGATGTGTGCGATGACGTGACCATATTGCGGAACGGCCAGAATGCCGGCAATGTCGAAACATCCAGCACCAGCATTGATGAAATCGTGTCGCTGATGGTCGACCGCGACGCCTCGGAGATGTACCCGCCGCGCGATCACAAGATCGGCAAACCGATCCTTGAGATCGAAAACCTCACACGCAAGGGGCATTTCAACGACATCACAATGTCCCTTCATTCGGGAGAGGTGCTTGGCCTGATCGGGCTCCTGGGCTCGGGCGACAAGCAGCTGCTCAAATGCATGTTCGGGTTGGATCAGGCCGACAGCGGATCCATCAGGTTGAACGGCACGGACCGCTCTTTCAGCGCGCCCTCTCAGGCCGTGCGCGCCGGCATCGCCATGATCCCTGAAGACAGGCGGGCCCACGGTGTTGCCGTCGACCTGACGGTCTTTGAAAACATCTCTGTTGCCTCAATCGATCAGCGCTCAAACAAGGGCTTCGTCAACTTCAAGGAAGAAGCCAAGGTTGTCGACGGATTGATTGGCGAACTCGGCATCAAGACGCCGGACAGGTTCCTGCCGGTGAAAAACCTTTCGGGCGGCAACCAGCAGAAGGTTGTCGTGGCCAAGTGGCTGAGCTGCGACAGCTCTGTCTACCTGCTCGACGATCCGACGGTTGCCGTGGATGTCGGCGCCAAGGTCGAGATTTATAACCTCATCAACCGGCTGGCCGGGGAAGGCAAAGGGCTGATTTTCGTTTCCTCCGACCTGGAGGAAGCCGTGGAGATGTGCGACCGCATTCTGGTCATCTACAAGGGTGAAATCGTGGGCGAATACAAACGTGGTGAGGTAGACAGCAATACGTTGCTGGCGGTGGCATCGGGCGCTTCTGTTGATCAGAGGGAAGCTTCGTAATGTCGGCAAATGAAACAGTCGCACAGGAAAATTCCGTCGATCGCCGGGTAGTTGCCGCGCTGTTTGTGCGCATTGGCGCTTATGCGGCACTTGCGGCAATCCTGCTTTACTTCGCCTTCAATGCCCGGGGCTTCACATCGGCCTTCAACCTGCAAAATGTGGTCGAGCAATCAGCCATTTTGACCATGCTGGCGTTTGGCATGACCTTCGTCTTCATCGGCACGGGAACGGACATCCAAAAGGGTGGCGTCGATCTGTCGGTCGCCGCCAATGCAGGGCTTTGCGGCGCGGTGCTGGTAACGGTTATGAATCTCGGCTACTCGGAGATTGTCGCCATTCCGATTACGCTGCTTACCGGAATGGCGATGGGCTTCCTGAACAGCATTGCCGTCGTCAGTTTCCGCATCATGCCTCTTCTGGCAACCCTTGCAGTCATGAACATCGCTGCCGGACTGGAGCTGACCATTACGGAAAACTCCGTGGTTGGCGTGGAATCAGAACTTCTCTCAGCGCTGCAATTTGGACGTTTCCTCGGCATCTCGGCCCTTGCCTGGATCCTGCTCCTCTTTACCGCCTTTGCGGCCACCCTCGCCCACTTCACACCGTTCGGCGTCAAATTATATGCCGTCGGCGGGTTCACCGAAGCCGCGCGCGCGGCCGGTCTGAATGTCGGCTTTTATGTCTATTTCAGCTACATGTTCTCCGGCCTGTGCGCGGCAATTGCCTCGATCATGATCGTATCAAGACTTTCCGCCGCCTCGCTGGGCACCGGCCTCCTGCTGCTTCCGGTTCTGGCGGCCGCATTGCTCGGGACCGTTTTTTCCCGCCGGTTCGTGCCGACAATCGGCGGAACGCTGATCGCCTCCCTGTTCATCGGCTTTCTCGCCAACGGGTTCCAGCTGCTTGGGATTTCCTCGTTCTGGGTCAGCGGCGTTCAAGGCGCGCTCATCCTGCTTGTTGTCGCGCTGACATCGTTCGCCAAACCAGCGCAGGGATCGTGATCATGGAAAACACACAAAAAATGCCCCTGAGCCTGAGCAGGCTATCGAACCTCATTCTGCCGATCGCGTTTGTTGCGGTCATCATTATTTTTTCCATCGCTTCGGAAAGCTTTCTGTCCTTCCAGAATTTCTACAATGTGGTGGCAAACAAGGTCGTGCTTCTTGCCATCGTTTCTCTCGGCATGACGATCGTGATAGCGGCCGGCGGCATCGACCTGTCCGTCGGCGTGTCGGTTGATATGTCGGCATTGGTTTTCTTCACGCTGCTCGCGGCCGGCTACAGCGCCGTATTCGGCGTCGCGGGCGGGCTTTTTGCAGCGTTCTGTGTCGGGGCCTTGAACGCGTTCCTGATCAACAAGCTGAAAATCGATGCCTTCCTGGCGACCCTGGGTGTGCTTTTCATCGGAAGCTCGGTTCAGCGGCTTTCGACGAATGGTGGCACGCCGATCACGCTGACAACGGAACAATATGCGCCCACTTTCCGGGCCATTTCGGACACCCAAATCCTTGGATTGGCATTGCCGATATGGATTTTGATCCTGTGCTCAATCGCGGTTTATGTCGTCCTGCACAAAATGGTTTTCGGTCGTTACGTGGCGATGCTTGGAGCCAAACCAGGCGTCGCCCTCTACTCCGGCGTCAGGGTGCCGAGGGAGCTGTCAAAGGTCTTTGTTTTCTGTAGCGTGTTGTGCGGTATCGCCGGCATACTGCTGTCCTCCCAGGTCAAATCCTACATTCCTCTTTCCGGTGATGCGTTCCTTCTTGACGCCATCGGCGCAACCTTCATCGGCACCGCGCTGACATCCGACCGGCGTCCGTCGGTTCTCGGCACGCTGATGGGTGTCTTCCTGCTGGCGATCATGCGCAACGGGCTTCTGCTGATAGGCTGGAACTTCTTCTGGCAACAGGTCGGCATCGGCGTCCTGATCTTTGTGGTGCTCGCCCTTTCCTTTGGCCTCAAGAAACGGGGAGAATGACCGTTGCCGAAATTTGATCTCTCAGCCATCGGGTTCCTTGTTCTGGATACGCTGTGCGCCCATGCGGACGCCATGCCGCCAAAGGGCGGAGCGACATTTGTCGAGCAGATGACGATGACCGTTGCGGGAACGGCAGGAGCGACTGCCCTCGATTGCGCCATGCTCGGGCTGAATGTTCAGATTGCAGCCGAAGTCGGCCATGACCCGATGGGCGACTGGCTTGTCTCTGAAATGGCTTCAAAGGGCATGAATGTCGATCTAGTGTCGCGGTCGTCCGGCGCACAAACCGCCATGTCCATGTTGCCGATCAGCTCGGATGGCGCGCGCTCGGCCTTTTTCGTTCCCGGGGCCTCAAACACGTTCACACTCTCGGAACCGGCAATGGAACAGGCGCTCGATGCGGATATCATTCATCTGGGCGGAACGGGCCTGCTCGCCAGTTTCGACGGCGAACCATCCAGAAAGCTGCTGGAGCGGGCAAAGTCACTGGGCCGGACGACGGTTTTTGATCTCATCCTGGCAAATGAAGAAACCATCGGCCTTGTCGAGCCCCTTTTGGAACATATCGACTATTTTGTCCCCTCGATTGAGGAAGCAAGCGCCATGGCCGGCAAAAGTGAGCCAGCTGCGGTTGCGGAATGGTTCCGGGCAAAGGGCGTGAAAAATGTCGTACTGACACTGGAGGGTGACGGTGTCTTCGTGCTGCCTCATGACGCAGAGGCATTTCAACTCCCGGCGCACCAGGTCGAAGTTGTCGACACAACCGGATGCGGAGACAGTTTCACCGCCGGTCTCATTACCGGTGTGTCCAAAGGCTGGTCTCTGCGCGACAGCGCAAGATTTGCAAACACGGTCGCCGCGCATGTGGCATGCGGGCTTGGAAGCCAGGGCATCCTGAAGGATTTCGATACCACGAAAAAGGCGATGAACGACTGGCCATTGAAGGAGTTGAAGCAGTGATCCTTGAAGGAAAGACCGCGCTGATTACCGGAGCTTCGCGGGGCATCGGCGCCGCGCTCGCACAGGGACTTGCCGCAGCGGGCGCAGATATCGTTATCGCTGACCTTCCAGGTCAGGACGAGGCCAAGGCAAAGGTCCGGGGCCACATCGAGGCTGCAGGGCGGCGGTGTGAACTGGTCGAGCTGGATGTTACCGACAAGGAAAAGGTGGAAGCCGGTATCGCGGAAGCGACCGCGGCCATGGGACAGATCGATATCCTGGTCAACAACGCAGGCATTCTTGTTGCGACGGAGCTGGAGAAGCTTGACGTAGAATCCTGGGACGCGCATTTCGACGTTAACGCAAAGGGTGTCCTGCTTTGCACCAATGCGATCCTGCCGCAGATGCGACAGCGCAAGGCGGGCCGC